>NZ_JAKZGB010000001.1:0-1056498 GCF_022549545.1 Acinetobacter sp. ANC 3882
CTTTCTACGCACAAACAAGATCAAGCCCAAGGCGAGCATCTTGATGCGCAGCCTGCCAAGCAACAACTTGAAGGCAACCAAAGCAACGCCAAAGCACTTAGCGAAGTTGCCAAGAATCAGCAGACCGATGAGATCCAATCATTGGATCAACTAAAAGAGTTTGCTGGGCAGATTCAAGAGAAAATAGCTCAATTTAAAAAATCACTATTATTACTTAATTCACCCGCTGGCATTGGCCTGAGCACCAATGAAGATATTCACCTATCCGCGGATGGACAGATCAATCAGTTTGCTGGCGACGGTATTAATCTGAGTACGCAGAAGAATCTGATTACGCATGTCCAAAACAGAATCAGTCTTTTTGCTGCACAGAATGGCATTAAGCAAGTGGCTGCCAAAGGTAAGTTTGAGGTTCAAGCTCAAGGCGATGGAATGGATTTACTTGCCAAGCAAGGCATTCAGATCATTTCGACCGAAGATCGAATTGAGATTACCAGTCCAAAAGAGATTGTGATTACTGCGGGTGGTTCTCAGATCAAACTGAATGGCTCAGGTATTTTTCCTGTAACAGGTGGTAAGTTTGAGGTGAAGGCAGGGCAGCATTTGTTTATGGGGGGGCAATCTGTATCTGCTAAACTTCCATATCTTCCTAAGTCTGATGTGAAGTCAACAGAAAATAAAAGCTACTTAATTGATAGTTCAACAGGAAGAATCTTGGCTAATCGGAAATATAGATTAATTGATCCCTTTTTAGGTACTGAAATTCAAGGTCAGTCTGATTCAGAGGGGCTAATTGACTCCCTAAAACCTGAAATGTTACTTGAGGTTCTACCTATTTCAGGCAAAAAATATCAAGATAGTTTAAAAAGTTTACCCAAGACGATTATTGAGCCACAAGCTGCAGGCAAAGAAGAGAAGGGTAAGGTATTAAAAGCAAAGGATTTAGCGAGTTCTGAGCAGGTAATTGCTGCTGCTATAAAAAAACACCCTGAGTTAAAAGATTATATTAACAAAATGAAAGCAGATGGATACCAACTTGATTCACTGCCCATTGTACCAACAGGCAGTCGATTGATTGAACCGAAGCGATTATTGGTCATGGCCCCAAATACAGGAAGATCGAGTTATAAATATTTAAACTTGTTTGCACCTTCTGAAACTACATTCCATACAACGATTAAGATGATGATCGATGGAAAATATTTACCTAGTCAATATTTCTATGTTTTTGCGCATGGTAATACGAGTTTAATGCTGGGAACAAACGGAAGAAGTTTTGTTGATAAGAACAAAAATGTAACCATAATGCAGTTTATTGAAAGACTCAAATCTGAAGGTTATAGTGAAGAACAGACCTTAGTATTAGTTTCGTGTAATACCGGAAATGGTTTAGCACCAATAGCTGAAATATTATCTAAACAGGAAGGCATTGGTACTGTTTATGCACCAACATCTTTAGGTTGGTATTATTCTACATTACCTGATGTGAGGGTATATGCGAGATTTAAGAAATCCGCTACTGAACGCAAGGCAGAACCTAGGTTGTCTGGTCATATGAGAATATTTAACGGTGCAGAAACAATAAAAACTTGAGGATAAAGATGTTATATAAAAACTTATTGTTATGTGTATTCATAACGTCTTTAGTAGCTTGTAATTCTTCTTCAAGTGATCAAGAAAATGATGAAAAAACACAACTAAATGTCGAGCATAAAATCAATATGGAAAGAATAAGCTATTTATCTGCTATGAATCTGTTGCAAGGCGCGCTATCACCTGAATTGACGCCTGAGACAGTTAAAAATCTAGAGTTTTTGGACAAGTTACAGCAAGATGAGCGGCAAGTTCATGCGCAATATGCACAAGCACAACTATTTATATGGAGTGAGGATGAAGAAAAGCAAATAATGGGGAAAAGAAAATTATATAAATTAGCTGAAAGTGGACATCCATATGCTGCACTCAATATTGCTGATGAGTTATATAGTTCACAACAGTCGTTTAATGATTGGAAAAAAATAACAGGTTTAGACACTGTAAAGCTAAAAACAAAAGAGTTTAAGTATCTTGAACTTGCTTTAAAGAGTAATATAAATAGTGCAAAATTAAGCTATTTATATGCTTTAGGAATAAATCCAGAATTTAAAGAGGTTTCCTATAAAGTATTGTGGAATGATAAAAATGAGAATAAATATATTATCGCCACCCCAATTGCTAAGGAGCTCGTTTTAAAAACAGAAGGCTATATTAAAGGCTTGCCTTATTTATATGCTTTTACAAGGTATGCTGAGCTTCTAGCCTATAAAGTGAGTTGGAATGACGAAGACGAGAATGAGGCTTGTGCAATAAAAAAATATTATGATGAAGTGAATGAGACGTATAGTAAAGAGTATCAAAGTCAATACTATAAATGGTTAAGTCAGGCCATGTTGGTTATTGGAAGTCGTCAGAAAAAAACAGTGATTAATCAGAAAGAGTGTTTGGATCATTATCTATTATTGAAAAATAGCAAAAGAGAGCTAGTTACAAACTGGACAGAGATTGAAGTAGATTTACCATAATAAATTCAGTGGAAACTCCAGAAAATATTAAATTCCTCTATAACTCGGGTCATGAAGTTGAAATTTTTATTTAAAATTTCGAGTCATTTTATTTGGTCACTATTATGGTAAAAGTATGAAATGAATCTGAAAATTGTATTGCTGATATCATTATGTTTATTAGGTTGTTCTAATGTAAACAATGATGTCTTTTTGACAAAAGAAATTCCAGTAGGAAAAGTTGGAACGCCTTATTTTGCAGAAATAAAAATGAAAGAGTACCGTGTGATTGAAGATACTTTTCTTGTAAAGTCTAATGTAGATCAAAATAGTGGTTTAGTTGTTTCACCAGATCAAGGGGAAAAGGAATATGCTGGCCATGCTTTGACTGTTATTGAAGGTACACCAAAAAGGTCTGGTATTTACAAAATAAATATTTCTGGGACTGTTAGGGATGGATTGAAAGATTTTAATAAGGAGTTTGTTTTGAAAATTGAGGAATAGAAAAATTATGTATAAGAATGGTGAAATGGTTGGAATTATTATTAAATAAATGATGAATAAAAATATTAGTATTACACTTATGATGGGTTGTAGTAACGGGTGTAAAATAGAACCTAACGAGCTGCTTAATACTAGAGTAGGGCAACCATATCAGCAGATTTTAATAATTACAGGAGGTAAAGTTGTGGATAAATTTTTCATCTAAAACAAACCTTCCACATGATGTTGGTGTTGTGATTGAACCTGATAATGAGCTAGATGGGTATAATAATATCAATATAAAAGGTACTCCGAAAGATTATGGAAAGTTTTCTATTGAAATTTCTACAGGTTTTTATGGTAAAGGTGATGATGAGTTAAGTAAAACTTATGATTTTATAATAAGTGAATAAACTCTAATTTTATAAATTTTTATATTCAGCAAATAACCCAAGGTTATATAAATAATCTTGGGTTATTTTTGATCAGAAACGACTATCCCACAACGCTTTGGCTTTCTTCATTGCATCATCGTAATTACTAACCACACCCATGGTATACAGCGCGATACCCATCGTCTCAGTAATCGCCATTTCACCATATTCATGCGTTTGCTCACCCAACCAAACCGCTTTAAAGACTGCTAGATCAAGCTCTTCTTCAATCGGGCTGCGATCAGGTGTCAATTTGGGTAGTTCATGTTCGTACAATCCACCATTTTGAATCCCACAAATTAAGGTTTTTGCATCAGGATTACGTTCAAACTCGCCACCTTCACCTTTAATCACTGCACTATTTTGATAACCCAAACGGGATGCCGTTTGTTGATGTGAGCTTCGATAAGCAGGGTGGAAAATCGCTTGTAAGGTTGCTTTGGCATTAAAAGGATTAATCAAGCGTGCCAAGGTGTGAATTGGAGAGCGTAACCCCATCACATTTCTCAGTGAGATTAATTCGCTTAAAATTGGTGAGATGGCTTCAAGAGGAAGATAGGCAAAATTATGCTGTTCAAGCTGTTCACGAACCTCTTGTTCATTTTGGCAAATCGAATAACCTAAATATTGGAGAACTTGTTCCGTATAAACACGGTTAACGGTATGGCCAGATGCACCATGCATCACAATCTTGTAACCATGATGCGCTAAAGTCAGTGCAGCCAATAAAAACCAAGGGTAGTGTTTACGTTTGCCCGCGTAAGAAGACCAGTCAAGATCAACTTCAAGTGGCTGAAAATTGAGTTGGTCACGGGTGGCTTGTACAAAACCTGCAAGCTCATCAACTGATTCTTCTTTCACACGAAGTAGCATTAAGAATGCACCCAACTGCACATCCAGTACTTCACCTTTTAAAATCATGCTAAATGCTTGATAGGCTTCTTCATAACTAAGCGAACGAGAACCTGTTTTGCCCTTACCTAAAATACGAACATACTGAGCAAACGGATGTTCTACGGTCTTATAAATATTACGTTTTGTGTTCATGGTCGTATTTGAGGTAGTCGCAAAGAATAAAATTAATATGACATAAAATTGACGTATTTAGCGTAAAAAATAAGAGAGGCTGATTAATGAGTAAGCGCTTGTGGTTTAAAGATGGACGATGCAAACAAAATTATTGACCGAATCAGTCTAGTGATTTGATGTAAACGGGACATGACATCCGATCTAAAAGTTATTAGCATGACTGCGAACAAATTTTTAAGAACAATGAAAGCGAAAGGAAATAATGATGTTAGCTTATGATTCAGATTTAGAACTCTTCCGTGATAACTTTAAACGCTTTATGAGCGAGCAGATCGCACCGCATTACGATCAATGGGAACGTGAAGGCATCATGCCACGTTCAGTTTGGAGCGCATTGGGCGAAAATGGATTCTTGTGTGTTGATGTACCAGAAGAATACGGTGGTTATGGCGTGCCAACCCATTATTCATTGATGTTGGTTGAAGAGTCTGCACGTGCAGGCTACTGTGCATTATCAACAGCAATTTCATGTCACTCTGAAATCGCGGCTCCTTATATCCAGCATATTGCCACAGAAGAACAAAAACAGTACTGGTTGCCAAAAATGGTGTCTGGTGAAGTGGTTGGTGCGATTGGTATGACTGAACCAGGTGCAGGCTCAGATTTACAAGCAATGCGTACCAGTGCCATCTTGCAAGATGATCATTATCTGTTAAATGGTTCAAAGACCTTTATTTCAAATGGTCAGCATGCTGATCTCGTAGTTCTTGCAGTTAAAACAGATCCGCAAGCACGTGCTAAAGGTGTTTCACTCATGTTGGTGGATACGCACTTAGAAGGCTTTAAAAAGGGCACCAACCTCGACAAAATTGGCTTACATTCACAAGATACCTCAGAATTGTTCTTTGATAATGTCAAAGTGCCTAAGGATCAATTGTTGGGTCAAGCAGGGCAAGGTTTTGCTTATTTGATGCAAGAACTTCCACGTGAACGTACGGCGATTGCATCTACTGCTTTAGGTGCGATTCGTGGTGCGATTGATATTACGACGCAATATGTAAAAGAGCGTCAAGCCTTTGGTCAGGCAATTTCTCAATTCCAAAATACACGCTTTGTATTGGCACAAGCGAAGATTGATGAATTAGCAACAGCCGCTTTCTATAATCAAAACGTAGCTTTATACAATGAAGGCAAATTGGATGTTGAAACTGCCGCTGCATTGAAGAGCTTTAGTAGCGATATGCAAATGAAAGTTGCAGATAACTTGCTTCAATTATTTGGTGGCTACGGTTATATGACTGAATATCCAATTTCACGTTTCTTTGTTGATGCACGTATTCAGCGTATTTACGGCGGTACCAACGAAATTATGAAAGAAATTGTGGCGCGTGGCATTATCGGTAAAGCTTAATCTGCATTTATCGAGTCAAACAGCCTGCTTTTGAGCAGGCTGTTTTGTTTTTACTACTTACTCGGTTTCTGAATGACAGGATAGCTGTGTTGTTTAGGCAATTGCTGTAAGGCTTGATTGATCTTGCTTAGAAACTCATCGGCTTCATTTTGCCGAAAATTATCTTCCATATATTCACTGCGTTGTTGATAGCGACCACAGCCTCGTATTTCCATATTGGAGGGATTAAATGACCAATCATTTGGGTTCTTTAAGTAAATACTTAAATCGCTTTCACAACTTTTCCATAAATTTAGAAACGTATTCGATTGTTCTGATTTAAACCCTATAGCAGGGTAGACAGAAAATCCTTTCATTTCAGGATTGGAAAATTGAATGAACCTCTCAACGGGCATGCCACCCCAAAGGATTGCTGTATTTTCAGGAAAGGCGATGCCTGTTAAGTTTTGTTCTTTTAAAGCATGGCTTTGCTGATGGGTCTGCCTAAAGTGTTGTGATTGATAGGTCAGTCTGGTTTGAGGTGGCACAGGAATTCCCCGAGCATGACTACTCACAGGGCTGATAAAATAAGGTGAGCGATCGGTACCATTGCAACCCGCAATCAATGGGCAACCACCACATGCGCTTAAACCGATACTAAATAAGCTCAATAAAGCTAAGCTGAAAATCTTATTCATTTTATTTACTGTTGTTATGACATCTTCAGACAGTATAACCAATCTATCCTACTGAAAGGTCCAAATTTAAGCGGAGAGAATCGTCCGCTTAAATGTAGCGGTGTTTATTCAGGATTTTATGGTGTTGGTTCATCAAAAAGATTTGAACAGCTTTGCGGTTGACAACCTGCCAACATAATCGCTTTCGGTAAGCTAGCATACATATTGGTGAGATGCTGCTCAGCAGGATGTCGATAATTCCAAAATAAGAACTGTTTTGAACGTTGCTGATTAAAATTTTGATAGAAGTCATGCTGCTTTTGCAACGACTCGGCATCAGGTGTTGGACTTCGACCATGCTCATGCGTACCCACTGTGGTCATGAGCATAAGATCTTGAGTTTTATTTTTGTTCTTTAACCAATCTGCCTGTCGGTTTAATAGGGCATAGTTGTCAAACCACAGTGAAGGGCTGGCAGCGATATAACGTTGGAACATTTGCGGTTGGCTAAAAAAGGTATGTAAAACAAACAGTCCACCGAAGGAATGTCCAAATAAACTCTGTTGCTGTGGATTAACTTTAATTTTGGTCTGAATCGCAGGCTTGAGTTCTTTTTCAATAAATTGAATGAATTGGTCTGCGTCACCATAAGTGTACTTGGCTTGTTTTTGAAATTCAGCCGAAGCTTTAGGCGTGTAGTCTAAAGCACGCTTTTCTACATCAAAGGTACTTTGTTTGGGATAGCCAATCGCAACAATGGCGACTGGGCTCAAACCCAAGCGATTGGCACCGCCACCCACTGATTTGGCGATATTGGCCGCACTATCAAAAGCAGCATTGCCATCAAGTACATACAGTACTGGAAAACCTTCACTCGGTGCCTCACCCGCAGGAATGGAAATCTGAATCAAATAATCATGTTTTGTATATTTTGACTTTATTTCAAAGCTTTGCTGAATATTGGTTTGTGCTTTCAGCGGCGGCTTGTTTGTACTGGAAGTGTTTGGTTGGGCAAAGACCAATGATGTAGCTACGAGTAGAGAAAAAGTCAAAATACCGATTTGTTTAAACATAATTTATTCGCAAGCAGTGAAATTTTGCTAGCAATATATAATGAAAATCATTATCAATAAAGTTTGGTAATAAAAAGAGTTAAAACTCAGCGTGTTTAATAGCTTAAAGTGTTGTTATACTAGCTCGGATAATCAATTCACAGACGAATTGTAATCGATTCTTATAGATGATTTTGCTGAGGCTGCATTCAATGGTAAACGATGGACAAAACACATCGAATTCACTTAATTTAGACCAAATTCGTAACGATATTGATAGTGTTGATCAACAAATCCAAGAGTTACTCAACCGCCGCGCGACGCTGGCAGAGGCTGTAGCCAAAGCGAAATTTGCATCTGAAGAGAATCCACTGTTTTATCGCCCAGAACGTGAAGCGCAAGTTCTACGTAAAGTCATGGAGCGTAATCAGGGGCCTTTGTCTGATGCAACTATGGCGCGTTTATTCCGTGAAATCATGTCAGCATGTTTGGCACTTGAAGCTCCACAAAGCATTGCATTCTTAGGGCCAGAAGGCACTTATACGCATTCGGCTGTGTTAAAGCATTTTGGTAAAGATGCTGTGGTACGTCCATTACCAACCATTGATGAAGTGTTTCGTGAAGTTGAAGCGGGCAGTGCACATTATGGTGTTGTTCCAGTGGAAAATTCATCTGAAGGGATTGTCAACCATACACTGGACTGCTTTAAATCATCGACAGTGAATGTGATTGGTGAAGTTGAACTTCGTATCCACCATCAGTTCCTTGTATCTGAAAATACCCGTAAAGACAGTATTAAGCAGATTTATGCACATCAGCAAACCTTGGCACAATGCCGTAAATGGTTAGATGCACACTATCCAGGAGTTGAGCGTGTTGCACTGAACTCAAATGCAGAAGCGGCACGTCGTATTCGTAACGAATGGCATTCTGCTGCGATTGCATCTGATATTGCTGCAAGCATGTATAACCTTGAAATTTTACATAGCAATATCGAAGATAACCCTGAAAATACCACACGTTTCCTTGTAATTGGTCGTGAGAAGATTCCTCAAAGCGGGAATGATAAAACTTCGTTATTGATCTCTGCACATGATCGTGCAGGTGCTTTACTGGAAATCCTAGCACCGTTTGCCAAGCATCAGATCAGTTTGACCAGTATTGAAACGCGCCCAGCATTGCCTGAAAAATGGGCTTATGTGTTCTTTATCGATTTAGAAGGACATATCGGTCAGGAAAATGTTGCGGCGGCATTGGAAGAAATTCGTCCAATGGTAAAAGAGTTACGTGTACTCGGATCTTATCCAATCGCTGTTTTATAATCCCGTTTTATCGTATGGATAGATGACTTCGGTATCTATCCATATCAAAGTCGTCTCATTAGGCAAATATGTTTTATGTCTCAACCATTATTTAAGAAAGTTGCATTTATTGGGCTTGGACTGATTGGATCGAGTCTCGCTCGTGTGATTGTGGCAGAACAACTTGCATCTCAAATTGTGGCTTCAACACGCTCAAAAAAAACATTAGAAGATGCCAAGGCACTCGGTCTTATCCAACACGGTTACGCAACGCCTGAAGAAGCGGTTCAGGATGCAGATTTAATTGTTTTAGCCTTACCCGTTCGTGCAACGCAAAAAGTACTTGAGCAGATCAAACCTTATCTCGCAGACAATGTCATTATTACTGATGTGGGCAGTACCAAAGGCAATGTTGTTGATGCGGCTAAAGCAGTATTTGGTGAAAATCTACCAGTAGGCTTTGTGCCAGGGCATCCGATTGCAGGTGCTGAGCATACAGGTGTACATGCAGGTAAAGTTGATTTATTCGTCAATCACAAAGTGATTTTGACTCCTCTTCCGACCAGTGCGGAGTGGGCGGTTGAAAAGTTGATTCAGCTTTGGTCTGCGGCAAAAGCCGAAGTGATTTGTATGGATGTTGCTAAACATGATGAAGTGTTGGCACATACCAGTCATTTACCACATTTGATGGCATTCAATCTGGTTGAGCAACTGGCTAATCGTGAAGATAATTTAGATATTTTCCGCTATGCTGCAGGTGGTTTTCGAGACTTCTCTCGGATTGCAGCCAGTGATCCGCAGATGTGGCATGATATTTTCTTTGCCAATAAAACTGCAATTCTGAATGCTGTTGATGGCTTTGAGCAGCAATTGTCAGTTTTGAAAAAATTGATTGAACAGGAAGATTCGCAAGCGTTGATGGGCCTACTTGGACACGCGCAAGCAGCACGCCAACATTTTAATCATATGTTAGCCAAGAAACCTTTGATGGAGAAAAACAAGGTGACACAGCAATTTACTATTTTACCGGGAAAGAAAACATTTACAGGTAAATTCACCGTACCCGGTGACAAATCTGTGTCACATCGCTCCATTATGTTCGGTGCGATTGCTGAAGGCACCACCCATGTGACAGGCTTTTTGGAAGGTGAAGATGCACTCGCAACTTTGCAGGCATTCCGTGATATGGGTGTGAGCATCGAAGGACCGAAGAATGGCGAAGTGACGATTCATGGTGTCGGCATGCAAGGTTTGAAAGCGCCAGCAAGTGCATTGTATATGGGTAACTCAGGTACCAGTATGCGTTTGCTATCAGGCATGCTTTCTGCACAGAAGTTTGATTCTGTAATGACTGGCGATGCATCATTGTCTAAACGCCCAATGGAGCGTATTGCCAAACCACTTCGTGAAATGGGTGCATTCATCCAAACCACAGGTGAAAAAGGTACGCCACCAGTGAGTATCACAGGTAGTCAAGCACTCAAAGGGATTCAATACGATTTGCCGATGGCATCTGCTCAGGTTAAATCAGGTATTTTATTGGCAGGCTTATGGGCAGCTGGTGAAACTTCAGTAACCGAGCCAGAACCGACTCGTGATCATACTGAACGTATGTTGCGAGCCTTTGGTTATGATGTAAAAACTGAAGGGAATAAAATCTCGCTTGTGGGTGGTGGTAAATTAGTTGGTACAGATATTCAAGTGCCTTCTGATATTTCATCTGCTGCATTCTTTATGGTAGGTGCTGCAATCACTGAAGGTGCCGATGTGGTTCTTGAAGCGGTGGGGATCAACCCAACTCGTACAGGCGTGATCGAAATTCTTAAGCAAATGGGCGCTGACCTGACGGTTGAGAATGAACGTATTGCAGGCGGTGAGCCGATTGCAGATATTCATATCAAAGGTTCAAGAACATTGAAAGGTATTCATATGCCCGAAGATCAGGTGCCTTTAGCAATTGATGAATTCCCGGCATTATTTATTGCAGCTGCATGTGCAGAAGGTCAAACGGTGTTGACGGGTGCTGCTGAGCTTCGTGTCAAAGAATCTGACCGTATCCAAGTGATGGCTGATGGTTTGAAGATCATGGGCATCGACTGTACGCCAACCGAAGATGGCATCATTATCGAAGGTAAAGGTAAAGCTGGCGACTGGTCTGCAATCTTTGCGGGTGGTGAAATTGAATCACACCACGACCATCGTATTGCCATGAGTTTTAGTATGGCAGGTTTACGTACTTCAGGTGAGATTACCATTCATGGTACAGAAACCGTAGCGACCAGTTTCCCGACCTTTACAGAGCTTGCAAATTCAGCTGGATTGGATTTACAGGTCGTGAATCCATAAGTTGATCTGAAAAAGCAGCATTGAGCTTGAGAAAGTTAAATGCTGCTTTTTTGATGAGTTTATTGTCATTGTTGCGGAGAGGATATTCTAACTTTGACCAGTGCTGCTTATCGTAAGAGTAAAATTTGGTTTAACAATTAAATTTTCTTATCTCACTATTTTTTATGCAGAAAATGTCAATATATCTTAACCTGGTAAAGCTGAAAATCTCTCAGCGGCAGCCAGTTGCACAGCCAATCCTAAGATGTGTGTAGCACGTTTTAAAGAATGAACATCAAGATAGGTTGGTGCAATACGAATATTACTGTCCTGAGGGTCTATGCCTTTTGGGAAGGTAGCACCAGCTGGCGTAACTGAGACTCCGGCTTGCTTGGCAAGTTCAACTGTGCGTTTTGCACATCCTGACGGAACATCTAAACTAATAAAATAGCCTCCTTTCGGGCGAGTCCATTTAATTTCCGGATGATAACTAAATAGCTCAGTTAAGCATTGATCAACAATATCAAACTTTTCTGCTAATAATCTGGCATGAGCCTCCATATGTCGGACAATTCCATCCTCGTTCTCAAAAAAACTCAAATGGCGTACCTGATTTAATTTATCAGGTCCAATGGTCTTATGACTGCGATGTTGTAGCCACCATTCGATATTTTCGGAAGATGCCGCAAAAAATGCTAAGCCAGATCCTGGATAGACAATTTTGGATGTTGAAGCAAACATGACTACTCGATTTTCATGCCCAGCAGCGCGACATAACTCTAAAATATCTAGATTAGCAACCTTATCCTCTGTTAAATGATGTACAGCATAAGCATTGTCCCAAAATATGCGAAAATCTGTACAAGCAGACAAAGAAGCCAATCTTGAAACAGTCTCTATACTATAGATAGCACCTGTAGGATTACTATATTTAGGTACACACCATATTCCTTTAATCGAAGAATCCTCAGAGACTAATTTTTCAACGATATCCATATCTGGACCGTTGTCAGTCATTGGAACGGTGATCATTTCAATACCAAAAGATTCACAAATAGAAAAGTGTCGGTCATAACCTGGGGAAGGGCAAAGAAACTTGATACGTTCTTGTTTTCCCCATGGTTTTTCTCCATCAGGAACACCATGAATAAATGCATAAGACATACACTCATGCATTAAAGCTAAACTGGAGTTTTCTCCAATTGCAACTAACCCAGGACGTGTACTGAATAGTGGTTTCGCAAATAACTCTCTGACTTCTTTAATGCCTTGTAAACCACCATAATTTTTCCAGTCAGAACCATCCTGACATTGAAAAGTGGTATTTCCAGGTAGCATCATGAAACGACTAGATAAATCAAGTTGTTCTTTTGATGGTAAACCTCGCATCATATTTATATCAATTTTTTGATTTTTTAAAACTTCAAAATTAGCTTTTAGTTCATTGATTGATACTTGATTCATATTATTGATCTACTTGTTTGTTGTTCATACAAATTTTGTGTAAATTGACATGCAGCTACTAGTGTTTTGAAAGGGCTTTCGTTTTTAGTTATAACAACAGCTCTGACTTTTAACCACCTCATACCTGTAAATGTAGCAAAATAATGGTAATTAACATGTTTAGAAAATGATTACCTTTGTTAAGCAAAAACGCTTAAATAATAAAAATGATGGGTTTGCAGATGTACATATCTAATCGGGTCTAAATTTATCAATTTAGCCATAGAACTAAGACAATCAGCTAATCTATTAAAGAAAATTGTATATATAATAATTCTTACCGTTCGCGTCGGATTTACTCTGCGATCCAGAGTTAAAAACATAAAAATAGAGGGAATAGCATGAAAACGTTGCAATTTATAGCAGATTGCCCAAAGCATGGGATGGTCGAGCATCCCCCCAACGAATGCTATATCACGCAAGAGTATGTGGCTGCATTATTGTATAAACAATTAGAACAATACGGCTTTGATGCCCAGCATATTCGCCATGAGCATGAAAAAATTGAAGTGCGTATCGACAATCATCAACTTCCACTGTCTATTCTCTGCTCTCAGCAGGATACGGAAGGTCATATCCTGTGTGAAATCTCTGCCAATTCGCAGCAAGAACAAGCTTGGTTTGAAAAGATAGAGACGCAAAGCATTATTCGCCAACTGGCTCAGGCAGTAGAAAATAGCTTAAAAGCAGAACATAGTTTTTCTCAGTTTGTGTGGAAAAGCTAAGTTCATTTTGCGAATACCATCTTAAATGAAGTGATTTACCATCATCGCCGTTTGGGTGTATGGTGTATGTTCTTTTACACGCTTTATTTGAGAGTATAGGTGCATGATACAGGTCGATTTTTCTAAATTATCACCACAAGTGGTTTGGCAACATTTTGAGACCTTATGTACGATTCCTCGACCATCTAAACATGAACAACAGTTAAGACAACATTTAAAAGATTGGGCAGAACAGCGCAATTTGGAAACCTATGTTGATGACATTGGTAACCTAATTATTCGAAAAGCGGCAACTATTGGTAAAGAACAAGCTGCTGGTGTGATTTTGCAAGGGCACTTAGATATGGTGACTCAGGCAAATCGCGGAACCCAACATGACTTTTTTAAAGATCCAATTCAACCTGTATTAAAAGACGGCTGGCTAATTGCTGAAAATACGACCTTAGGTGCTGATAATGGGATTGGTGTTGCACTTGCACTGGCTGTATTGGAATCAAATGATATTGCCCATGGGCCGATTGAAGTTCTATTAACTATTGATGAAGAAGCAGGAATGAGTGGTGCTCGTTTGCTTGAGTCAGGCGTGTTAACTGGACAGTGGCTTTTCAATATTGATACCGAAGAATGGGGTGAGCTGTATCTTGGCTGTGCAGGCAGTATTGATCTGGAAGTGGGACAGTCACTTGAATATGAAACAGCACCAAGTGATTTAATCTTTGTAGATTTACTGGTATCAGGCTTGAAAGGTGGTCACTCTGGGGTTGATATTCATTTAGGTCGTGGCAATGCCAATGTCATTCTAGCCAATTTTCTTAATGATTATTTGGCACAATCCAATGGTCGACTGGTAGAGTTTGTGGGTGGAACAGCACGCAATGCTATCCCGCGTGAAGCTGTGGCAACCATTGCAATTCAAGCAGAGCAATTACCCGAGTTGGAAAATGCCGTTGCAGCTACACAAACTGAATGGCAACAAAAGCTACAGGGTATTGATGATCAGTTACAAATCACCGCACAACAGAATACCGATCAGATAAATGACGTTATTGCCTTGCAGCAGCAGCAAGCTTGGTTAAAAGCATTGGCAACTTGTCCATATGGTATTGCTCAATGGAGTAGTGCTTTAGCTGATGTGGTTGAAACCTCGAATAATATCGGTGTGGTCAAACTGACTAAAGATGAAGCAAAAACCTTAATTATGGTTCGTTCGATGGTGAATCAGCAGGCGGTAGCCTTTGCGCAGAATATTCAACAGCACTTTGTTAGTTTCCAGATTCAATCTGAGTTGACGCCGTTAGTGTCAGGTTGGACACCGAATCCAGAATCGGCTGCATTGAAATGCTTGCAACAAGCGTATCAATCCGCATTTAAAATTGAGCCAAACTTGAAAGTGATTCATGCAGGTTTGGAGTGCGGCATTATTGCAGAACATTATCCAGATTTGCAGATGGTGTCTTTCGGTCCTGATATTCAGGGGGCGCATGCACCAGGTGAGCGAGTTAAAGTGGATACCGTAGAGAAATGCTGGAAGTTGTTGGTGACGGCGCTAGAATCTATCGAGTAATTTCTGTTTATGGTTCAGTAATCAAAAGTCTTAGGAATAAGTGGTACTTTACTTTTGACTGGGCAAAAGTAACAAAACCCTTTTGTTAGACTGACGGTACGTCCTTGCTACCGCAGTCTAACAGGGCGGCCTCCATGCCGCCTCCACGATAGTCAATACTGATTGTGGTAGAAAAACACAAAATAATGAAACTTTAAATTTTGCCATCAAGATTTACTCTGGCCTGAAATAGGTTTTTGTCTAGTTCGACAAATTCAATTTCACAATCAATAAATTTTTCAATCATTGTGGCCTGAGTACAGGTGTGTTCACTAATACATTGTGCAGTAAATTCACCCCCTTGACCCAATGCCATAGGCAATAACAATTGATCTGCTAAATATTCATCTACTACGGCTTGGGAATTAATATATTGCTTCACCTGTTTAGCCAAATGATTGGCAATTTGTTCTGCACTTTTACGCATTTCACCTAAAGCAGTAAATAGCTGAGTGTGGTGTTGGTGCTTAACTTTGACATATACCGTATTGCCTTGGCTAATCCCATTTAAATGGAACTGCTGTTGCGTATCTAGTTTCAGTCTTTTATTTAAAGTTGTTAATTCCCGCTGTGCAATTTGTGCTTCTTCTGAAAGATTTAATACTGCTGCAAAAGCCTCAGTACTTTGTAAAGCGCCACGATCTAATAGATTTAACTTGTTTCGATGTAGCCATGGCTGAATCTTGATTTGAATTTCACCTGCACCAATTGGGAAGAAACCTGCTTTGTTTAATTTAAATTCAGCTTCTATTCCCAGTTCTTTTAATACGGGTAAAAAACATTGTTCAATAAAATCCGCTGTTGGTGCAAGCGGGTTATGTGTGCCACCAGAGATCGTGAGTTCACTGGCTTGATTTTGCAATAACAAAGCAGGCAATAGGGTTTGCAAAACCAGTGTTGTGCTGCCTGCCGAACCAATTTGAAATTGGTATTTTCCGCTTTGTACCTGCTGTGGCGTGAAGTACAAACGTTGGCTATGTAGTTCAGCTCCTTCCACATAAGCTTGGCTGATATTTTGCGATGCCTGTACACAGACTAAGTGCTGACGCATTAAGCCTGGTTTTTTACGGCCAGCACGAATGTTGATTAATTCAAATGCTTGACCTGTAATCATTGAAAGGGCAAGGGCTGTTCTTAAAATTTGCCCACCGCCTTCACCTTGTGAACCATCAATCTGGATGGTTGCTGGCATATTTGCCAAAGCCTTATTCACGTCTATTTTCCTTATTTTCTAATTAAATGAACATACTGTCAGTACATGGTAATGCGAAGTAACGCGTGACTTTGCTGTTGGCAAAGGTTTACTAGGTACATGGTGCTGAGCCTAATCAGTGAAGATTGGTGCACGGCTCACATGCTGCCATAGCCGCCTGAATTATTTTCAATCCCTCAGATCGGAGTAACGCAGGATCTTGTACTCGCCCAGTATGCCCAAACTGTGATTGTGAACTAAATTCACAAAATCTGTTGTCTATTCAACCAAATCAATTTGCCAGTTTGCAGCCTGAATCTTGATATTTAAATCGCGTAGTTTCGCGCTGATATCATCGGCTTGTTTTTGCAAGCTAGAAACAGGAATAACCTTCTTCCATTTAATCTCACGCGAGCTATAACGATCTGGTTCACGATGAGTATTGGCAATTGCATCAATGAGAATCTTATGTTGCTCAGCATAACTATCGCGTAAGCTTAATAGAGACAGCAGTATTTTGCCGTCTTCTAACTTTGCTTGTGCATTGGTCAAATGAATACGACAAATCAGTTGATTGCTTTCTTGGGTTAAAGCAAATACTTGTTTGATGAGTTCATTTGGATCTTCACTCGGTTCATCACCATCTTGTACCAAGACATTGGCATTGATCCGTTGTTTTAATGAAGCGAGCTTTTTTTGTTGATCGCTTCGCAGTAAAAGTGCTTCTGCGAGTTTCATTTTATCTAACTCTTTTAAAATAAATTATTTCGTTTAATCATATAACCATGAATAAGATGAAAAACTATACTGCATGATGCCATCTTATGAAATTTCCATTTTCATCATATATTTTATGTGCCAATGAATATGGGCAATATATCAAGAAGTACCATCCTAAATAACCGTTTTCCTCATCCATTTTATCCATAGCTTCTTTATCAATCCAAACTCGTTGAAGTAATTCAAGTTGTTCTTGTGGTAACTCGCTCAAATGCTCTCCATCTCTTAATGGATCTTCACTATTGAGCGTATAAAATAGGCAATAATCACCACAATTAAGTAATATTTCCAAAGCCTTAAAAAATGCAGAGTTTGAATCATATTCTATTTTGGTATTGGGGTGCTTATCTTGGATGAGAGCATTATTACAAGCATACCACCATAAACAGCCTACCCCTTTAATCAAACTATTTTTTTGAAAGAGATGTATAATTACTTCAATTTGATTCATAGAAAAATCCTTATACCCAGATATTTTTATGAATATAAATTAATCATTTATACCGAAATGCAATAAAAAATATTGATGTGTATCCCCAAAAATATACTCTTTATAGTAAACATCAGTTGCACCATTAAATACTTCCCATACTTCAACTGCACCTGAAAATACATTGGCAAGTTTTTTCATGAATAAATCAATCAACTCAGATTGTTGCTGTACTGTCTTAAACTGATTAGAACCAAATCCAGTATCTATACACCAAGATTGAATTGTGTGTTTCAGTATTTCTTGCCAATCTTGTAACTTCAAATATTCGATATTTTCAACAGAATATAAAGGTGTGTTAGGTAATACATGAGCATTTACTAACATAAAAAATGCAGTATAGTGATGCTGTAACGTTGCATCTATTGAGCCTTTATCTTCAATGGGTTCTATGAAATATTCACACATCGCACGACAGGCGATCGTATCTAAAATAGCAATAGTACTTAGAAAACCATTAAAGTATGCGATTTTTTCATCAATAGTTTTTTGCTTCAATAAAGTCATATAAATAACTTTTATCCTTTTACACACACCACTTGTCTTAATGTATAAACCACTTCAACCAAATCCTGTTGCGCTTTCATGACATCTTCAATCGGTTTATAGGCCGATGGAATTTCATCAATCACAGCAGCATCTTTACGGCATTCCACACCTTCAGTCTGTGCAATCTGATCTTCCACCGTGAATCGACGTTTTGCTTCAGCACGGCTCATCACACGACCTGCACCATGCGAACATGAGCAAAATGATTCCTGATTTCCAAGACCGCGAACAATAAAGGACTTGGCACCCATTGAACCTGGGATAATTCCATACTCTCCCAAACGTGCACGAACAGCGCCTTTACGGGTCACCATCACTTCTTCGCCGTAATGTTCTTCCTTTTCCACGTAATTATGGTGGCAATTCACGGCTTCCAATCGTGCTTGAAAAGGCTTGGGAATAATCGTTGCTAAAGCTTTAATCGCAGACTGCATCATAATTTCGCGGTTTTTCATCGCAAAGCGTTGTGCCCAGCCTACAGCAAACCAGTAATCATCAAAATGTTCTGTTCCTTCAACTAAATACGCCAAATCTTTATTGGGTAAATTAATAAAGTGTTTTTGCATATCTTTACGCGCAAGCTCAATAAAATGATTACCGATAGCATTTCCGACACCGCGTGAACCTGAGTGCAACATAACCCAAACGTGATCGTG
The DNA here is from genome assembly GCF_022549545.1 of Acinetobacter sp. ANC 3882. Classification (NCBI taxonomy): domain Bacteria; kingdom Pseudomonadati; phylum Pseudomonadota; class Gammaproteobacteria; order Moraxellales; family Moraxellaceae; genus Acinetobacter; species Acinetobacter sp. ANC 3882. The sequence goes on from NZ_JAKZGB010000001.1 coordinate 18,730, forward strand.
TTCATCCAAACAGATTTCTACAAAGTGATTTCCTGTCCCTAAAGTTCCCAATTGTTTGCGGTTATTGGTATTTTTTAGGCGAGGGTGCTTCATACAGATTAACTCAAAATCTGCAACTAAATCTGCCCAAGCTTGATCTACCATTTCAGGTGGTGTTTCCCAAGAACCTTTATCTCGTCCACGACCTTTTGTCATTCCATGTGGAATTAAACGTTCAAGCTCAGTACGTAAGCCATGTAAATTATCTGGTAGATCAGAAGCGGTTAAGTTGGTACGGCTGGCCATCATCCCGCACCCAATATCCACACCTACCGCAGCAGGGATAATCGCACCTTTGGTTGGAATTACACTTCCAATCGTTGCACCTAAACCAAAGTGAACGTCTGGCATCACTGCCATCCATTTATAAATAAAGGGCATCTGTGCTGTTTGTAGTAATTGTTGTTTTGAGTTGTCATCAACAAGTACACCATTGGTCCACATTTTCACAGGCATACTTTTTTCATTTTGTAGAACCTGGTAAGCACGTTGTTGTTGTTCTTGTTCAAATTGAGCTTGTTGGTTGATTTGTTCAACGACAGACATTTTCATTTTCCTTTCAAAGCCTGCCTGCCAAGCGTTTGCAGGCAGGTGATATTCACAATATCCCAATGATGTTGTGTGCTTATACTATTGCAGTGAGTGTGCCAACTTTTTCAAAGCGCGTATAAAAAACTTATATCATATTGAAATTAAATATTTTATTTTATTTAATTTAGATGCTTTAGACTGTTTGTATAAAACAAATTAAGAATTTAAATATATGTATATATACTTTTATATCTTTAAATATATTTTAATCTTTTGCTCAATTGAGCAAATTACAGTTCTCTTTCAAGCTTCTCAACATAAAGGATTACTGAGAGTATGAATTGGGAGGGAAGCTGAGATATCTCTACTCAATATCCGTTTCATTTTTATGATTGGCATTTAATCTTGAGGTTTTGAGGTAGGCAGTGATAGGTATTTGATATTTTTCAGATGGATGTCAGCGCTTTATAAGAAATGCCAATAGGTCTTTATATAAAGGCATGTTATAACCATAACAAAATATAAATAAATTGCTCAGTCGAATGGATATTTTTCGTTATTTACTCTCGATTATTTTATTTGTTGCAGGGGTATTTTGTGTTTTGCAGTTCCTGTTGCAAGATTTTAATCTTATATTTCTTGCGCTAAGCTTTACTTGTTTTTTATTTGCTTATTGGGTGAAACCAGATCGTGAAAATCACGGTCGTAGCAATGATACGTGGTACTGGTTCGATTTGATCGATATATCTGTTGAACTTGTTTATCGAATCATTACCTTACCATTTCGCCTATTACGAAGAATATTTGATTTCTTTTCGCCGGATATCCCCTAATGAGAATGCTGTCATCCCATGTTATTTAGGATTTACTTTACTGAGTTGACCTGTCTCATCTAAGCTAAATTGATCGAAATCATGGGCTAAATAGAAGTTGCCTTGATAGAAAGCTTGCACTTCTTCTGTGATGGCTTGCTGTCCAGCACTATCTTGATGTCTTGGACTAAAGTGCGTCAGGATCAGATTGCTTAGACCCTGTTGTTGAGCAAATTCAGCAACTATTTTTGCTGAGCTATGCATTGGGTTTGGACCCACTTTATCTAAAATAGCTTGGGTGTAGGTGCTTTCATGAATCAACAGTTGAGCATCTTCACAAGCCTGCGCCAATAATTCAGGACGGTCATTATCGCCGCCGACAATAGCATGTGCGCGTTGGATCTGTAACTGGGTAAAATCGACGGCTTTTAAAGTTTGCCCATTGAATTGGATGTCCAGACCTTGTTGTAAATCACCCCAAGCTCTGCCTTTTGGCACACCGAGTTGAATCAAAGCCTGTGTATCTAATCGCTTTTGAGTGTATTGCGAAATAATACTAAATGCAAAGCTGGCTACACGATGACTGAGTGGGTGGGCTTGAATTGAAAGATTATCGGTCAGTTGCTGTATCTGAGTCGCTTCATTTACATCGATAAAGTGGAGTGGGTAAGGTAAATGCAGATCAGTAAGCTGTGCTGTAACTTCAATCCATTGTTGAATTTCTTTAGGCGCGATAATGGTTAAAGGTGTAGTACGGGCATTCATACCTGCACTTGCAAGTAAGCCGATTAGACCATAGCAGTGATCGCCGTGAACATGGCTAATGCAGATCGCAATTAAGCTTTGTAATGAAAGCTTGGCCTGCTGAATTCGATGCTGAGTGCCTTCACCTGCATCAACCAATATCCAATCTTTATTCTTGCTGTTTCGGATGGCTAAACCAGAAACGTTGCGTGTCAGTGTGGGTACACCAGAAGATGTACCTAAGAAAGTAAAATGAAGCATATTGTTGGAATTTTTCACTGAAATGCGTATTGTATATGATAGAGATGTATAAAATATTATAGAAATTATGGTGAATGCAAAGAAAACTGTCGTAATTGGCTTTGTTGGTTCTACTTTAGATCAGGGAAAGCGTCCAGATCGATGGCAACGCTGGCGTCCGACTTTGAGCCTTCTAATGCATGAGGATTTGATTGTCGATGAACTGGTGCTACTACACGATCGGCAACACCATAATTTAGTCAAGTTTATTGCTGAAGATGCACAGAATGTATCTCCATCAACCACAGTGTCAGGTCATCGAGTGAGTATTCGTGATCCTTGGGATTTTGCCGAGGTTTATGGTGCGCTGTATGACTTTGTAAAAACGTATCCATTTGATACTGAAAAAAATAACTATCTTTTGCATATCACTACAGGTACACACGTGGGTCAAATCTGCTGGTATCTTCTAGTTGATGCCAATTATTTACCTGCCAAGCTGATTCAAAGTGCGCCAAATCAACAGAAAACATCAGAAGGTGAATATCGCATCATTGATCTGGATTTGTCTCGCTATGATGTTCTAAAGCAGCGTTTTGAAGACGAGCAGCAACAAAACTGGCAACAACTGAAAGCCAATATTTCAACTTATAACCATGAATTCAATCAACTCATTACCGAGGTTGAGTTGGTGGCAACACGCTCGAGTGCTCCGATTTTGATTATGGGAGCAACAGGGGTTGGAAAATCACACTTAGCTAAACAAATCTTTCTATTAAAAAAGGATAAGTTTCATTTAAGTGGACGCTTTATTGACGTGAATTGTGCAACGTTACGTGGTGATAGTGCCATGTCCAGTTTGTTTGGTCATATCAAAGGTGCATTTACTGGCGCAGCAGCTTCGCGAACAGGATTATTGAAAAGTGCCGATCAGGGTATTCTGTTTTTGGATGAGATTGGTGAACTTGGATTGGATGAACAAGCGATGCTACTCAAGGCACTTGAGGACAAATCCTTTTTTCCTGTGGGAAGTGATAAAGAAGTTCAGGCAGATTTTCAATTGATTGCAGGGACGAATAAAGACCTAAGAGCCGAAGTGCAAGCAGGGCGCTTTCGTGAAGATTTATGGGCGCGACTCAATACATGGACTTTCTTTTTGCCCAATCTTAAAGATCGAATCGAAGATATTGCACCGAATATTGAGTTTGAATTGCAACGCTTTGCAGTAAATCATCAACGACAGTTACGGTTTCAACGAGATGCACTCGATGTGTATTTGAAATTTGCCAAGTCTAGAGAAGCATCATGGCAGGGCAATTTCCGTGATTTGACCGCCAGCGTGACACGATTAGCGACTTTATCTAGTGGTGAGCTGATCCGCTCAGAGACGGTGGAAAAAGAGATTCAGCGTTTAAAGCAATTGTGGTCGATTCAAACAGCACAAGAACAATCTGCTGAAGCGGATATTTTACTCAAATATTTAGATCAAACGCAGTTGAGCGAGATCGATGAGTTTGATCAGATTCAACTACGTGGCGTACTTCATGTTTGTGAAAATGCCAAGTCCATGGCTGATGCTGGACGTCAACTGTTTGCAGCTTCACGCCAGCAACGTAATAGCACCAATGACAGTGACCGAGTCAAAAAGTATTTGGCTCGGTTTGGTTTGAGTTGGAGTGACTTCCAGTAATCATTTACCTAGATGATCTTTCTTGCTTTGCGATTGGTTGGTTAGAAACTCTAAATTCCAGAGCTTTTCGGCATGTCGACCAAGCCACCAGAAAGATGCTGCCAGCAGAATAAAGAAAATGGCTTTATGCATACCATTCCAAAAGAACTCAAAATACTTGGTGTAGAGGTTAATGAATAAAAAGGTGATACCAAAACCACGTGAGGTAGCATCATCGTGCTTTAAACCATAAACAATTGCGATGATGGCAATAAAGGCAAACAAGACACCCCAGTGCAACAGCTCATATTGTTTAACGTTATACCAACTACTCAAGTCCCCATAATTGCCAAAGATTGAGAGAATCCACAAGGCAATAAACAGATACAGCAGACCCATGACATAAGTTGAATGTGCAAAATCCCTAAAATACGCATGGCGTTTAAATAACAGGCTCAACCCAATCAATGCACCACCAAAAAAGACAAAGCGTAAAGGAAAGTTCATCCCTAGATAATACGCACCCCAGCCAGACATATAACCTGTTTCAGTCCCGAACCATGAACCCAGTGAAAGTAAGGAAAACACCCAAATTAATTTGGATGGGAACCAGAAGGCAAGTGCTGCATAAATGATGGTTGAGAGCAGGAATAATAAAGAGAAATGTCCGCTGCCTGTATCAATGGCTTGTCCGAAATAAGCTACAGAGGCTGCGGTGGAGAGCACACCAGCAAAAATAATGGCTTCATTGCTAAATTGATGCAGCGGTTTAGTTTTGCGTCGTCTGTAAGCAAAGCCATAAAAGGCCGCAGCAACTACTGCAAAAATCAGACAAGGAATGATTTTGGAATCAACAAAGATTTTTTCAATCAGTTCCATTAAAAACTGATCTGCAGTAATTGCTGCGATGGCAATCACGGCACAAATCATCGAAATCCAGAATGAGTATTTTGCCAAACGTTCCCAGTCAAAAGGTCGAATCGAAAAACTCTGATTTAAATCGTCGGCTACATCGGGCGTAATCGTGCCTTGTTGTTGCCATTGTTCAATGGTTTGCTTTAAAAAAAGTCCTTGTTTTTTATTTAATTTCATTTAAGAACCCGAATGTCTGTACATCTATACTGATATAACAGACATTGGATTGAAAAGACGTATAGTTTTCTTAGTAATTTGTTGTTAAGTCTACAGTTTTAAAAAGCGAGCAATGACTTGTCTGAGCTGTTTTAAATAACCTGTGAAGAAATGATTGGCACCTGGCAAAATCGTGATTGGATGTTTTTGTGGTTTTGCCCATGCAACCATATCTGAAAGCAAAGTAATATCATCTTGCTCGCCATGAACAAATAAGATATCGCCGTCAATTGCAGGGGTTTTATAATGGCGCAAGTCAACCACTGAACCTGTTGGCAAGCCACATAACACCAATTGCTTCGGACGTAAATCATTGCTGAGTTGTGCTTGGCATTTTGCGAGTACATGTGAACCAAAGCTAAAACCACCTGCGTAGAAGGTTAAACCTGCATGCTTCTCACGTGCATATTCAATCACAGTCATAATATCATCAGTTTCGCCGTGCCCTTGGTCATGTGTACCTTCGCTGCCAGCTAAACCGCGAAAACTTGGACGATAGACAATACAGCCCATTTCATTGAAAATCTGAGCCAATAAAACAGGGACTTTGTGGTGTGGTGTACCGCCTTGTAAAGGATGTGGATGGCAAACAACAGCAAAACCTGTGATTTCACCTTGGGGTTGATCGACAAACATTTCGATTTGACCAACAGGACCTTGGATGAATAATTGCTCAGACATAAGATACGCAATGGATAATGGAAGAATCCACTATTTTACCGATAAAACTGAACGAGAACACGAATTGGCATTAAAAATTATCAGCTGTTATAGTTTCACCAAGATAAATTTATTTTGATTGATTATGCTTGCTTTAATTTCTCCTGCCAAAACACTTGATTACACGACTGCTTTACCAACGGACACTTATACTCAACCTCGTTTATTGGCGCAATCTCAACAGCTGATCGATGTTTGTCGTAAGCTTTCAGCGACAGAAATCGCTTCATTGATGACGGTAAGTGAAAAAATTGCCAACTTAAATGCAGAGCGTTTTCGAGACTGGAATGCTGATTTTGATTTTTCCAATGCACGCCAAGCGATGTTTGCTTTTAAAGGGGATGTGTATACAGGTCTGGATGCCTATCACTTAAAAGATCAAGATATTGATTTCGCCCAACAGCATTTGCGGATGTTGTCTGGACTTTATGGTTTATTGCGTCCGTTGGATTTGATGATGCCATATCGCTTGGAGATGGGTACAAAATTAAAAAACAAGCGTGGTCATAATCTATATGAGTTCTGGGGCAGTATCATTACCAATCAAATTAACCAAGATTTAGCTGAAATTGATTCGAAAGTATTGGTAAATTTAGCCTCTGACGAATATTATAAATCTGTGAATGAGAAGAACATTCAGGCGGAAATTATTAAGCCTGTATTCTTGGATCAGAAGAATGGAAAATATAAAGTCATTAGTTTCTATGCGAAAAAAGCGCGTGGTCTCATGGCAAGATACTTGATTGAAAATAAATTAAGCCAAGTAGAACAATTAAAAGCATTTAATAGTGAAGGGTATTATTTTGATGCTGAAAGTTCATCGAATAAAGAATTGGTCTTTAAGCGAGATGAACAGCACGCATCTTAAATATGCCTTAGGCAGGGTGGGATGTTAACCAAAGAATATTTATTAAAACATGCAATTTCGTCTGACCAAGTCAGTATTAAAGGGCATTTGACTGAGCCTCGCAGTTATGGGGTCTATGCACTGCCTTTAGATCGGGATGGCTCTCGGCGGTTCAGATTTGGTAATCATCCTATGCGTCAACAGGAACTGAAACATGAGTTTGGTTCCTGTACCTTATATCAACTTTTTTTAGAGCGTAAAGACGCAGAATCTTTGGCAAAGTGGCTTAATAAAGAGATCCAGTGAGGATTGGCAATGCAGCAATATTTAACCGTATTAGAAAAATCATGGTTTGAGCTGCATCAGCATTATCATTTTTCTGAACCGCAGAAAGTTTTTAACAAGTTGATTGTTGCCTATAGTGAAAAGCAGCGGGCGTATCATACCGTTCAGCATTTATATGAGTGTTTGGTTTTACTTGAATCCATTCGGGCTGATTTGAATGATGCAGATGCTGTAGCATTGGCACTCTGGTTCCATGATGCGGTTTATGATCCGCAAGCGAAAGATAATGAATTAAAAAGTGCTGAATTATTTGAGCAGTATTTGGTTCAAGATTTACCTGTAGATATCGTTGGGAAAATAAAACGATGGATTGTCGCGACGCAAAAGCATGCATCGACTGATGAGCTAGATTTGCAATTTTTGTTGGATATTGATTTAGCGATCTTGGCTGCATCTCCAGTGCGTTTTGCAGAATATGAACAACAGATTCAAAAAGAGTATGCTTGGGTTGATCCTGATGTTTATTCTATTAAAAGAAAAGAAGTTTTAGCGCATTTTTATCAAGCAGAACCGCTGTATCAAACGGAGTATTTTCAAAAGAATTTTGAGCAAAGAGCGAAAGGGAATTTGAGGGAAATATTGGATGGAAAATAGTTTAAATATTCCTAAGTTCCCTAACGCAAATGCTAGGATGGCATTGGCAAAGCGATTGAATTTGCCTTACCACGAGAATATGCAAGATTGGGAGTATGAAGTTGCTGATGCAGTCCTCATAGATGACTTTTTGAATGCTTATGATCTAAACGATATTACAGAAGATGAACGAATTTTGCTGATTGAAATGCTTTTTCAAGCTTTTGAGGAAATGGATGATTTAGAGAAAGACACTCGTTGGTATCGGACATTATCTATTGTTGAAAATAATCTTTATTTGCATACACAAACAGTTCTTTATTGGGCAAATGGAGCAGAGCCATTTGAGGATAGTTGGAATATAGCGCCTTTTATTAGAAAACTGAGAGATCAGTATAATTTGAAAAAATAAAATTCAATTATGGATAATATTTTATCCCTTTATGAATATACTTTTTCCCTTGATAGAATAAATAAGATGAGTAATTATCATCTATCATTAGTTTGATTGAATAGTCACATAATTTATAAAACAGTGTATGCTCAAGATCAGTTTCAATAGGTCGTATTACACCTCTACCAAGAATATCCATAATATCATTCTTATAAATATCTAGATCCTCTTTGTTTTCCCACCACGTTATAATTTCTGTAAGCGTCTCAAAAGGGGTTTCCCAAAAAAACTCTTCAGCGCCATATTCGAGTTGAACGGGTATGATTTCATATGTTGGTTCTAAAATAAAATCTGTCACAAACCACCTCTTTTCCTCATTTTATTGTAGCGATGTTTATTTATACTTTTTATGATAACAATTGTTTGAAAAAATTATGCGAATGTAGTGGGCGAACACCGTTCGCCCTAGGGCATGATGAAATTGCTTTACTTAAAGAAATACCCTGTCTCGGGTGAACTCGCATTCGCCATACGCTTACGTGGCATACGACCTGCTAAAAATGCTTCACGACCTGCTTCAACCGCTTTTTTCATTGCAGAAGCCATCAAAATTGGATTTTGAGCAGCAGCAATCGCGGTATTCATCAATACACCATCGCAGCCCAATTCCATTGCAATGGCAGCATCACTGGCTGTACCGACACCAGCATCGACCAAGACAGGTACTTTGGCATTTTCCTTAATGATGGAAATGGTGTGTGGATTGAGAATGCCCAAGCCTGAACCAATCAAACTACCCAAAGGCATAATTGCTACACAGCCCATGCTTTCAAGTTCTTGCGCAACAATCGGGTCATCCGAGGTGTAGACCATGATTTCAAAACCATCATCAATCAATGTTTGCGCTGCTTTTAGCGTTGCGGTCACATTGGGATATAAGGTTTTTTCGTCACCGAGAACTTCTAACTTAACCAGATTGTGACCATCAAGCAGTTCACGTGCCAGCATACAGGTACGAATCGCGCTATCTGCATCGAAGCAGCCTGCGGTATTTGGCAGAATCGTGTATTTCTCAGGTGGAATCACTGAAAGTAAGTTCGGTTGATCTGCATGTTGACCGATGTTTACACGACGAATCGCAACGGTAACAATCTCTGCACCACTGGCTTGAATAGCTAAATCGGTTTCATTTAAATCTTTGTATTTACCAGTTCCGACCAATAAACGTGATTGAAACGTCCGTGAACCAATAATTAAAGGGGAATCTTGCATGGGCTTACTCCATTTTTAGCCAATCAGCCGCCACCAACAGCTTGAATAATTTCAATACGATCTTCAGGAGCAATGACAGTTTGCTCAAGTCTACTTTTCGGAATAATCTGTTGGTTTTTCTCTACAGCGAAGCGCTTGCCTTCAAGTGCTAAGCTTTGAATCAATTGCTGTAGATTTTCACAAGACGTGTCTGTTGACTCGCCGTTTAAATAGATGTGCATGATCAATCCTTATTTCGCATGCTTAATCGCTTGCCATGCGAGTAGCACCCAGCCTGCAATCATAAATGCACCACCAATCGGAGTGATTGCACCTAAGATTCGAGGTAAACCAAGCGCCATAATGTACAACGAACCGCAGAAAAAGATGATACCAATTTGCATCAAAATAAAAGGAATTTTTATTGGAAAAGTTGGTGTGGTTTTATATAGAACACCCAATATCAGCATGCCAAGTGCATGGTAGAAGAAATATTGAGTTGCTGTACTCCACCAAGCCAGTTGCTCAGGTGTTGCAAAAGATTTGAGACCATGTGCACCGAAAGCACCTAACATGACCGCAAGCGCAAGATTAAGCGCAGAGATTGCTATCCACATAATGAGAATGGAACTAGAAATTTGATGAACAAACTTAACATATTCGGGTGTTTAAACAAAGCCAGATAAAACAAAAGGGCATGAAAGCCCTTGTGTTTGATTTAATCTTAACTCGCAGACATGGCAGTTTTGATTTTTTCCATTGCATTTTTTTCTAGCTGGCGGATACGCTCAGCAGAAACGTTATATTCAGCAGCCAACTCATGTAAAGTTGATTTGTCATCATCTAACCAGCGGCGTTGCAAAATATTACGTGAACGGTCATCAAGCTGATCCATTGCTTCATGCAGGGCAGAAGTACTTTGCTGTTCGTAATCTTCTTCTTCTACAAGACGTGCTGGATCGTAACGATTATCTTCTAGAAAAAGTGCAGGTGCCGTATGGGGCGTGTCATCATCGTCATCGCCCTGTGCTTCAAAAGCAGCATCATAGGCGGTTAAACGACCTTCCATCTCTAACACTTGTTCAGGTGTCACATTCAAATCATTGGCAATTGATTTTGCTTCTTCTAGCGTTAATCGTTTGCTTGATTTTTTAAGGCTACGCAAATTGAAGAATAATTTACGTTGTGCCTTGGTGGTCGCAATTTTGACAATACGCCAGTTACGAATCACGTATTCATGAATTTCAGCTTTGATCCAGTGCACGGCAAAAGAAACTAAACGAACACCCATATTGGGGTCGAAGCGTTTAACAGCTTTCATTAATCCAAGGTTACCTTCTTGAATGAGATCACCTTGTGGTAATCCGTAACCTGCATAACTACGTGCAATATGGACAACAAAGCGTAGATGCGACATTACCAATAGTTTGGCAGCATCGAGGTCTTGATCATAATAATAACGCTCAGCAAGTTCTTTTTCCTGCTCGGCCGTTAAAATTGGAATTTGATTGACAGTGCTGATATATGCACCAAGATTTACACCTGGCGCAGACAGTGACAGGGGCATCAATTGATTGCTGCTGTCAGTAGTCATGGAGTCTCCTTATAGGATGGTATTTAAGTCAACAATTTCATCTTAATGCGAATGTTCTTCATCACTAAGGAAATTTGAGTATAAAAATGTAAAGTTATCTAGTTTATCTTTAGCTAGAGTTTAGCAAAGAATCACGTAGTTTCAATTAAATAGTGAAATTCATTGTCTGAAATTTTTTGAGTTAAACATTGAAGTTGCTGAATTTGGCAATATCGTGTTACATCAATTTCACTGTGTGGATCTGAAGATTTCAATAGATATTGCTGTATGCCATTGGCTTTCTTTAACGCACGCTTCAACATCAAGAGTGGCATTGGACAGGGTTGTCCTAAAGCATCAATAATGACGGGCGAGTTGTGTGGGTTGCTCATATTCATCTAAATCGATTTTTTCATCATCATATTAACAAATTTTCGCGTAATTTTTGAGAGAAAAATTCCATTAAAAAAACAGCTAAATTATTGAAAAAAACAGATAGAAATATCGGAAATAACTAAAAAAACTTCTATTAATTGTAATAAACCCATGGTAAGCTCGATGCGTTTTAGAAAGTGTTTAATTAAATTTTATTATATTAAACTCTATAACAAATGGATGTAACCGGAAATTGTTGATAGTTTTACAGAATGATTACAAGCTTTAAAATTATAAATATTTTAAAACCTTGTTGGCTCTGCTGTTTGCAACACCGGAAGGTCCTTATCTTTCAATATCTGAGGATTGACTTATGACAGCTCGTGAACAAGGCGTAGTAAAGTGGTTTAACGACACTAAAGGCTTTGGTTTTATTCAGCGTAATGGTGGTGATGACGTATTTGTTCATTTCCGCGCAATTATGGGTGATGGCCACCGTTCTTTACGTGACGGCCAACGCGTAGAATTCAGTGTTGTTCAAGGACAAAAAGGTTTCCAGGCTGAAAACGTTCAGCCTTTAGACTAATTTGTTGCCTTAACGCAATAAAAAACGCCCCAATAAGATTGGGGCGTTTTTGTTTTTTATAGTTTATAATAGCGACTTTATTTTGCTCATTGATGGTTCGAGTGCATATATGACATCTGGTTTTGAAACCTTAAATTTACATCCGCAGCTGAAAAAAGCGATTGATGCTTTGGGTTTTACACAAATGACCCCAATTCAGCAAAAGGTTTTAAAATATACATTAGCAGGGCATGATGCCATTGGTCGAGCGCAAACGGGTACTGGGAAAACAGCTGCCTTTTTGATTAGTGTGATCAATGATCTATTAAATAATCCAGTTCAAGAGCAACGTTTCCGTGGTGAGCCACGCGCGTTAATTTTAGCACCAACACGTGAGTTGGCGCTACAGATTGAAAGTGATGCACAAGCACTCACGAAATTTTCAAATTTGCACCTTGTGACCTTATTGGGTGGTGTGGATTTTGACAAACAAAAGAAAATGCTGGATCGCAACTTCGTTGATATTATTGTTGCAACGCCTGGGCGTTTGATTGATTTTGTTGAGCAGAAAGAAGTTTGGTTGGATAAAATCGAATTTTTAGTGATTGATGAGGCCGATCGTTTACTTGATATGGGCTTTATTCCATCGGTTAAACGAATCGTTCGCTATTCACCGTTTAAAGAGCAACGCCAGACTTTAATGTTCTCTGCAACATTTAGCTATGATGTTTTAAATCTTGCACGTCAGTGGTTATTTGAACCAGTTACAGTAGAAATTGAACCTGAGCAAAAAACCAATAGTGATGTAGAGCAACGTGTCTATGTGGTTGCGAAAGAAGACAAGTATAAGCTTTTACAAGAAATTTTAAGAGAAGAGCCAATTGATAAGGTGATGATCTTTGCGAATCGCCGAGATCAGGTTCGTCGCTTGTACGATCATTTGAAACGCGATGGCTATAAAGTTGGTATGTTATCTGGTGAAATTGCCCAAGATAAGCGTTTAAAGATGCTTGATCAATTTAAGCAAGGTAAGAACAATATTATGATTGCAACAGATGTTGCAGGTCGTGGTATTCATGTGGACGGCGTTTCGCATGTGATTAACTATACCTTACCTGAACAGTCTGATGATTATGTGCATCGTATTGGTCGTACAGGTCGTGCGGGTGCGCAAGGTGTGAGTATTAGTTTCTTGTCGGAAGATGATGCATTCTATTTGCCAGAAATCGAAAAAGCGATTGGAAAAAAATTGCCGTTGACTCGTTTAGAAGGTTATTGCTAAGTCTTGATCAGTCTTATTTAGGTTTTTTAGAACAAGAAACTTTCTCTAAAAAAAGCCAAATCATTCTGTGATTTGGCTTTTTTGATTATTTAGTAAGAATTACTACTCAAATTACACAAAAGATTAAAGATTTTTTTAGAATTACTGTGATTAGTTGCTGAATTGAAATAGATCAACATGTAGAATATGCCGCATTACCTGGGAGGATATTATGGCTCTAATCTCAATGCGCCAGCTCTTGGATCACGCTGCAGAACATAACTACGGCGTACCAGCGTTTAACGTAAACAATTTAGAACAAATGCGTGCAATCATGCTCGCTGCGGATGCAACCAATTCACCTGTGATCGTGCAAGCTTCGGCTGGTGCGCGTAAATATGCAGGTGCACCTTTCTTACGTCATCTTATTTTAGCTGCGATTGAAGAATGGCCGCATATCCCAGTGGTAATGCATCAAGATCATGGTACTAGCCCTGATATTTGTCAGCGTTCAATCCAGTTGGGCTTTAGCTCAGTTATGATGGATGGTTCATTGGGCGAAGATGGCAAAACACCAACATCGTATGATTACAATGTGGATGTAACGCGTCGAGTTGTATCTATTGCGCATGCATGTGGTGTTTCAGTTGAAGGTGAAATCGGTTGCTTAGGTAGCCTTGAAACTGGTATGGCTGGTGAAGAAGATGGTGTGGGTGCAGAAGGTGTACTTGACCACTCTCAGTTGTTAACATCTGTTGAAGAAGCAACTCAGTTTGTTGCTGATACCAATGTAGATGCTTTGGCGATTGCTGTCGGTACTTCACACGGTGCATACAAGTTTACGCGTCCACCTACAGGCGATATCTTAGCAATTGACCGTATTAAAGAAATTCATGCTGCATTACCAAATACGCATCTTGTTATGCATGGTTCTAGCTCTGTACCACAAGAGTGGTTGGCAGTGATTAACCAGTATGGCGGTGATATTAAAGAAACTTATGGTGTGCCTGTTGATCAGCTTGTAGAAGCGATTAAGCATGGTGTACGTAAGATTAACATTGATACCGATTTGCGTTTGGCTTCTACTGGTGCAATGCGTCGTATGATGGCTGAGAAACCAAGTGAATTTGACCCACGTAAATTCTTTGGTGAAACAGTTGTAGCAATGAAAGAGATTTGTGTTGCACGTTACGAAGCATTCGGTACAGCGGGTAATGCAGACAAAATTCGTCCAATTTCTTTAGAGAAAATGGTTGATCGTTACAAATAATGAATTTGTAATGCAGAAAAATAGCGGCATTTGCCGCTATTTTTTTATTTCTATCAAGAGAATAAAAATGCCAGCAATTGCTGGCATTCTTTTAACTGATTTATTTCTGTTGTGCTTTTGAGTCTAGGCTTGCATCTTTAATTTCAACATAAGCATTGGCGCGAAGCTCACGCATCCAGCTATCTACTTCAGTATCAAACTGGCGTTCACCTAAGATTTGACGTGCCATACGTTCTTGAACTTCTTTGGTCATATCCTGTTCACGCGTATCCATGACTTGTAAGATATGCCAACCAAATTGGCTTTGGAACGGTTTGCTGATTTGTCCAACAGGTGTCTCTTTCATTACTTTTTCAAATTCAGGAACCATAACACCTGGGCTAACCCAACCTAAGCTACCGCCATCACGTGCTGAACCAGTGTCATTTGAATAAGTTGCAGCTAAAGTTGCAAAATCATCGCCTGCTTTAGCGCGATTGTAGAGGCTATCAATCATTTGCTTTGCACGATCCAAGCTAACCACTTCTGATGATTGAATTAGAATGTGGCGAGTTTGATATTGTGGAACTAAAGCTTTTTGCTCATTTTGTTTGCGTTCAAGCAACTTTAATACATGCACGCCATCACGAACATTGATCAGTTCAGTGGTTTGTCCAACTTGCAGTGGCGCAATACGTGCAGAAAGTTCAGTTGGGATGTCTGATAAAGAGCGGAAACCCATATCAGCACCATCAACTTTGACAGCCGCAGTTGATAATTTTGAACTGATTGCCTTGGCATCATCGCTGGTAGTAAGCGCTTGTTTCACTTGCTGTGCAACTTGCTGTACATCATTTGTATTTTCACCTGCGATACGCATGTGAATGACATGAACTTGTGTACCGAGTGCAGCTTGGCCTTCTGGTGACTTTAAGAAATTTTCAACATCGTGATCACTGATTTTGATGCGTGACATCACTTGTTGTTGGCGTAAGCGGCCAATGGCTAAATCTTCTGCAACACGGTTACGCAAATTTTCGTATGTACCGGGCGCAATCGCATCTAATTTTTGTTGAAATGCTTCTAGGCTGTTGGCACCTGATTGGTTTGCCACTTTTAGTACAGCCGCATTTAAACTTTTTTCATCTGGTTTAATGCCGTAACGTTTGACCTGTTCCAATTGCGCTTGACGAATGATCAATTGATCAAGCACCTGCATTTGTAAGTACTGCTGTGGCGGTACAGTTTTATTTTGCGCTTTTAACTGGTGTTCTGTCTCTGCAATCCCTTGATCTAAATCACTTTTTAGAATAACACTACTATCCACAACTGCAACAACCTCATCCGTAGGTTGTGCAAAGCTTTGCATTGATGAAGAAATTAGGGCAGCGAGAACAGTCGCTTTAAAGATATGTTGAAAAGGTTTTATCTTCATTAACGTTGTGTCCAAGATTGATTAATTTTGTTGAAACCTAAAACTCTGTTTTCGAGAAGAGAAGCAAGCTTATTGTTTAAAGCACCAAGGCCTTTTAGGGTGAACTCAGCCATCACTGCATTCTTTTTACGAACGTCTGGAGAATTTGGATCATCCAGATCGTTATAGTAAGAACGACCGTAGACTGAAACAGCCCAACAACACGACTCATAATTTACACCAAGTAAATATTCACGCATCACGTTGTTGTCGATGTCGTATTGAGCATGGCCCATAATACGCCAATTGTCTTTTACAGGTTGTATAAAGGATGCAACAACTTGATCATAGGCATCTTGACGATCAGGAATGTGCTTACGATAAAAATAGCCTAAGTTGTAAAGATTGCCTTTATCGCCAGTATAGTAGGCTTGAAAATCTCGTTGCGCATTGTCGCCATTAGACATCCAAGCTGAGTTTGACGAAATGGTGACGTTTTGATTGAGCTGACTTGATAAGCTAACAATAGGACCTGTACGGTTTTGAGTGTCAAAATCGTCAAGCTTTTCATTTAAGCTTACGCGACGGTCACTAAAATAATAACTTTGACCTACACTTGCTTTAATTCGCTCCAGGCCTTCCGTATCCAGTAAGCTATAAGTGACACCAAGTGACAGGAAGTTGTTGTCATCTAGGCGGTCATGACCATAGAAGCGATAAGGGTTAAAAAGTTGATCATAGTTGATCGATGCCGTGGTCGAATCAAAGTTAGGATGATCATCTTGCTTTTTATAAGGTGAGTAAGCATAAAAAGCACGAGGTGAAATACTTTGTAAGTATTTACCATCTTTTTCGAAAGTGACGCCTGTTGCAAAGGTGAACTGAGGAACGACGACTGATTTCTCTAAATCATCAGACGCTGAAAGTCCTCGTCCTTCTTTTGAGTCTTGATCAAAAAAGGTATTGATACTGCGAACAGAAACCTCTGGAATTGCATAGAACCAAGACGGGGTTAAATAGTTGTAGCGAACCGCAAATTGGTTGTAAATACGGGTACCACTCGATTCTAAAGCTGAACCATCATCGATGGATTTCTTAAAATAAGCCGTATCATTATTAAACTCATACTGCAGACCTTGTGGATCACCAGTAATATAATTTAATAGGAATTGTGGAAGTCGTGCATACGGTTTGTCTTTGTCTTCAATCGTTTTGTCCAAAGTTTGGAAATCTTCAACTTTTAACTGAGCTTTAAGACCTGGAATTCCATTTTGATAATTGAGTTCCCAAGCACGGCGTAAATTCAGATCCGTTCTAGTGTTGGGATTATTGTTAAAGTCAGCAAAATAATCTTTATCAGAGGCGTAGTTATATTCTAAATTGGTTGACCACTGATTGTTGATTTGCCACTTATGGAGGATATGAAGATCATCACGCGCTTCATTGTCATATTGATTGTCACTTGCAATATAACCACCCCAAATACGACCTGCACCAAAGTTTTCAGTCATATAGCGGAAGTCTGCATCTAATTTTGGACCACGTTTACTCATATAGCTTGGTGTAAGCGTGAGATCGTAATTAGGTGCAAGGTTGAGGTAGACTGGAGTGATGAGTTGTGCACCACCGTCATTGCTATAACCAAAATTCGGACTAAGAAGCCCCGTGGTACGACGGTCATCAATCGGGAAATTAAAATAAGGTACAGCCAGTACAGGAACATCTTTAATATAGAGTTTTGTATTACGGGTAACACCGCGACCTGTATCTTGGTTTAATTCAATTTCTTTGGCCTGAATTTTCCATGCGGGTTTTTGTTCAGGTGGGCAGGCTGTGTAGCTTGCATCTTTAAAAATAACTAAATTTTCATTGGCGCGTTTAATTTGGTTCGCATGACCATGTGCGTGTTGTTGCTCTGAGATGTAGAAACTATTGTTTAAATCACCTGTTTGGGTCTTTAAATTATAGTTAATCGCATCACTCTGAGTCAGTAACCCAGATTGAGCAATTTGGACACGACCTTCAGCATTGGCATATGTTTGCGTTGAGTCAATCGTGACTTGATCCGCACGAATGGTGCGACCTTCTTGGTCAATTACCACATTGCCTTGTAGAACAGAGTCACCAGTCGGGTTGTAATGCCCATAATCAGCGGTGAGCACAGAGGTGGTTGTACTCGCATCGCCAACTTTTGCTTCAGGATTAATCGGAGTGACCCAAGTTCCTTGGCAAAACGAAGAGCTTAAATAACGATTATCACGTAACTGTGCTTCTGGTGCTGATTTGTCTACATAATATTGCTGGAAAAAACTTTCCCCAGGATAACTTTCCTGATCTTGCTGTTCCTGATTTGGAATCGCTGCTTTAAGCTGTTTGTTGTCAAGCGTAGAGACAGCATCAGCTGGGGCCGCGAAACCTGATTGGATCGAGCCGCCACACAAGAGTGTCAAAATAGCTGTTGCTAAAGGATTAAATTTAAACTGATGTTTCATTGTCTCATTAACCAATACGCTAATTCACAATTAATTATTGTCGCATCATAGAGAAAAAGTTGATAAGTGGCTACACTTAAGCTTTCAAAATCTCAGCTAGTTTTAGATTTTATTGCAAATGAATACACAACGTGAACAATTGATACAAACTTGGCTTCAAGCCACCCTCCAATCTGATCAATTTGAGATCAACTTTTTGGCAGGAGATGCAAGCTTTCGCCGCTACGCGCGAATTAAGTTACAAAACAAAACATATATGCTCATGGATGCACCGCCTGAAAAAGAAGATTGTATTCCATTTGTTAGCATCGATGAGTTCTTTGACAAAAATGGTGTGCGTGTACCGCATATCGTTGCTAAAGACTTAACGTTAGGATTGTTGCTGTTAGAAGATTTTGGTGATGTTGTTTTATCAACTTTACTCAATGATGAGACAGTCGATCAATACTATGCACAAAGTTTCAAGCAATTGATTGAGTTACAGCAGATCGATGCTGATACGCAATTGCCAGCTTATTCTTATGAAAAGTTGATGACAGAAATGCGTCTGTTGACCGACTGGATGTTGCCATCATTGCAAATTCAGCCAACAGAGCAGCAACTTGAAACAATCGAACAAGCTTTCGACTTTCTTGCGATTGAAGCAACTCAACAGCCACAAGTGATCGTTCATCGTGATTTTCACAGTCGTAATTTGATGAAAATCGAAAATGAGCAAGAGCTGGGGGTGATTGATTTTCAGGATGCGGTGATTGGTGCGGATACATATGATCTAATTTCGATTACACGTGATGCCTACGTACAGTGGAATGCTGAACGTGTCTACGAATGGTTTGAGGTATTTTATAAACTCTTACCTGCAACTGCGAAAGAAAACCGTAGTTTTGAGCAGTTCAAGCGTGATGCAGATCTGATGGCGATTCAACGTCACCTGAAAATTCTTGGTATTTTTGTCCGTTTATTTGAACGTGATGGCAAGTCGGGCTATTTAAAAGATTTACCGCGTGTGATGTGGTATTTACTGGAAGAAAGCCAAGGGTATGATGAACTGAATGACTTTATGCAATTCATTCGTGACATCGTGATGCCGAAGTTTATTGAAAAATACGGTAATTACGAGGTTGCAGCCTAATGAAAGCGATGATTCTTGCTGCCGGTTTGGGCAATCGTATGCGTCCCTTGACCTTGCACACACCAAAGCCTTTACTCAAAGTTGGTGGCAAGCCACTGATTGTTTGGCATATCGAAAAGCTGCAAAAAATAGGCATTACCGAGATTGTGATTAATACAGCTTGGTTAGGTGAAAAACTTGCTGCTGTTTTAGGTGATGGTTCTCAGTTCGGTGTCACTATTTTGTGGTCACACGAAGGTGAAGGTCTAGAAACCGCAGGAGGTATCATCAATGCGCTGCCATTGCTGGGTGATGAGCCTTTTATTCTCGTCAATGGTGATGTCTGGACCACAATGGATTTTGCTTCTTTGTTAAATGTTCAGTTGGAGGATAAACAAGCGCATTTAGTGCTGGTTGAAAATCCACCCCAGCATTTAAAAGGTGACTTTATCCTTGCGAATGATTTGGCTTACACTTTTGAGCAGGAACAGTTGGGTGAGGCTTTAACTTATAGTGGTGTTGCGGTATTGGCACCACACATGTTTGTAGGTTTGGAAAATGGTAAACGACCTTTAGCGCCATTATTGAAACAAGCCATGCAGCAGCAGCAAGTTTCAGCTGAAAAGTTGCAAGGAATTTGGGTGGATGTTGGTACACCTGAGCGTTTGGAGCAGCTTGATCAACAAATCAAGCAGGGCGCATTCGCATAATAAAAAAATGCTTTGTCTATCTGTGATTTGCATAAGAAAAGACAAAAACTTAAAGGATTGTGCAGTTTATCATGCTTGTAAATGTTTAACTGCATAATCGTTCAACAAGTCCTGCTGTGCCTTGTATCAGAAATCGGTATACTGCACAGCAAGTTTATCGAGATGTCGCACTGTTATGCATCCTTTTTTTCAAGAATTAAAGCAAGGTAGTCAAGCTCTAGGTCTCAACCTGAGTGAAGAAGCCCTAACACTCTTATTGAAATATCAAGATGCGCTGGTGCTGTGGAATAAGGCATATAATTTAACGGCCATTCGTGAGCCGAAAGAAATGTTGGTTAAACATTTATTAGATAGTTTAAGTATTTTAAATGATTTGCCACAAGGCCGTTTATTAGATGTAGGTACGGGCGGTGGTATGCCGGGCATGATCATTGCATTATGTCAACCAGAACGTTCTTGTGTACTATTAGATTCGAATGGGAAAAAGATTCGTTTCTTAAAGCAATTTATTGCTGACTTAAAACTGAAAAATGTAATTGCAGTTCAAACACGTGTTGAAAATGAAGACAGCATTGGCGAACTTGGTCAGTTCGATGTCATTACAAGTCGAGCATTTGCTTCTTTGACTGATTTTGTTGATGCAGCACAACCTTATATGCATGAGCAAAGTATCATTGCGGCAATGAAAGGCTTGATCCCAGAGGATGAAGTTGAGCAGATGAAAGATCAGTATTCATGTAAGATCATTGAACTGCGTGTGCCGAGATTGGATGAACAGCGTCACTTACTTTTACTTCAACGTATTCAATAAAAAATATTAAGGGTAGTCATGGCTCAAATTATTGCGATTGCAAACCAAAAAGGTGGTGTGGGAAAAACCACGACAGCAGTCAATCTTGCTGCCTCTTTGGCGATCTTGAAAAAACGTGTCTTGTTAGTCGATATGGACTCACAAGGGAATGCCACCATGGGGTCAGGTATTCAAAAGAATGATTTACTTTACTCAGTCACAGATGTGTTGTTGGGTGAAGTGCCAATTGAAACTGCGATTCAAAAAGCAGAAGTAGGTTATAAAGTTTTAGGTGCAAACCGTGAGCTAGCAGGTGTAGAACTTGCCATTGCCGAGCAAGAAGGCCGAGAGTTTATTCTGAAGAATGCTTTGCAGGAAGTAGATGCTGCATTTGACTATATTATTGTCGATTGTGCGCCAAGCCTCAGCTTAATTACCGTCAATGCCTTGGCTGCCGTGAATGGTGTAATTATTCCAATGCAATGTGAATATTATGCTTTGGAAGGGTTGGCTGATCTTACCCAGACCATTGATCGTATACAAAAAGCCCTTAATCCAAACTTGGAAATTGTTGGGGTATTACGTACCATGTATGACGCTCGTAATGCGTTGACACGTGATGTGTCGGCAGAGTTGGAGCAATATTTTGGTAAAAAACTCTATGAAACGGTGATTCCTCGAAATATTCGCTTGGCAGAAGCACCTGCTCATGGTTTACCTGTAATCTATTTTGAAAAGAGTTCAAAAGGTGCAATTGCATATTTGAATTTAGCCGCAGAAATGTTGAAGAAAAGTAAAGTGAAAAAAGGAAGTGCTGTATGAGCATCAAAAAACGCGGATTGGCTAAAGGTCGTGGTTTAGATGCGCTATTAGGTTCAATTCAAAAAGAGAAATTGCAACTTGAAGCACAAGCCTTGGATCATGGTCAACTCAAGCAAATTGATGTCAGTTTATTGAAACGTGGTGAATATCAACCACGTAGCTTTATCCAAGAACAAGATTTACAAGAGCTTGCAGCATCGATTGAAAAACATGGCGTGATGCAGCCAATTGTGATTCGTCCTGTGGATGATGAACAACATCCTTACGAAATTATTGCGGGTGAACGTCGTTGGCGTGCTGCCCAATTAGCAGGTTTGGCAGAAATTCCGGCAATTGTGCGTGACTTAAATGATCAAGTCGCAATTGCTTTGGCGTTGATTGAAAATATTCAGCGTCAAGATCTTAATCCGATTGATCAAGCAGTTGCTTTACAGCGCTTCCATGATGAATTTGGTTTAAGTCACCAAGAAATTGCAGATACGGTAGGTAAGGCACGTACCACGGTGAGTAACCTGTTACGCTTATTGAGCTTGGCTGATCCGATTAAAGACTTGATGCAACAAGGTCAGATTGACATGGGGCATGCCCGTGCGATCCTGACGCTGAAGGCAAAAGATCAAATTGCGGTTGCACAAATCGTGATTGAAAAAGCTTTGTCGGTACGTCAAACTGAACAGTTAGTTCGTGAGTGGAGTGAACCAAAACCTGAAAAGGAAAAGGCTCAGATTTCTCCAGATATTGAACAATTGACTCAGAAGCTTTCCGAGCGTTTCGGAGCGAATGTGAAAATTGACCATAACCAGAAAGGTAAAGGGAAAATGGTCATTCATTACCACTCATTGGATGAATTGGATGGAATCCTCAATATTTGCTTACCTAACTAATCTTGAGGGCGCATCCTTTTATATTTTAGATATTATTGGGGAATAATATGTGGGAACTTGTGAAAGCGGGTGGCTGGTTAATGCTGCCCCTTATTCTTTCATCAATTTTTACGGTTGCCATTACAATTGAACGATACATTCGTTTAAAACGGTCACAAGTTTTACCGCAAGCATTGCTTGTAAATGGTTCTGATGTTGATGCAGTTATTGTGCAATTAGAACAAGAAGATGCTCAAAAAAGTCCATTAGGTCGTATTCTTAAATCTGGCTACGATCAGCGCGATCAAGGTGAGCAATTTGCCCGTGCGCAAATGGAAGCAACAGCTTCTCAAGAAATCAGTTATCTCGAAAAAAATATTAACTTTCTTGGAACCTTAAGTGCAATTGCGCCTTTGTTGGGCTTACTCGGCACAGTTCTGGGCATCATTGAGTCTTTTTTGGTGATTGATATCGGTTCTGCGGGCAATGCCAGTATGATGATGCCAGGTATTTCTAAGGCCTTGATTACCACAGCTGTCGGAATGCTGATTGCGATTCCTGCAATGATTGCATATCGTTATTTTCAGCGTGTAGTACATGAATATATTGCTGAATTAGAACAGCAATCAACCTTGTTCCATGCAGCACTTTTCTATAAAAAAGCTGCTCATGTCCAAGAACACCGTCGTGCAAGCTAAGCCGAGGTGGCATCATGAAGTTTAAACGCTCTCAAGTTGAAGATATTCATATCAATTTGACGCCAATGATTGACTGTATGTTATTTATTTTGGTGTTTTTATTATTATCAACGACATTTAGTCAGCAAAGTCGTATAAATCTGACATTGCCCGATGCACAAGGTGTTCCACCTAAACAATTCGATCACAAAATTGAAATCATGGTAGACTCCACAGGGCATTATTCTGTAAATGGTCAAGCGTTATCTAGTAAAGATATCGCTGATTTAAGCACCGCGATTAAGCAAGTTGCACAAGATCGTCGTGATTTTATGTTTATTATTGCAGCTGATGCCAAAGCAGCGCATCAAGATGTAATTCGTGTAATGGATGTCGCCGGTCAACTTGGTTTTGTTAACGTCAATATCAGCACTAAAGTCCCAACGAGAGGTTTTACTGAGTGAATCAAGATTTTAAGGTTTATGTCCGTTTAATATCGTATTTAAAATCTTATTGGGGCGTTGCCTTACTCGTCTTGCTTGGTTTTGGTATCAACGCGGCGACGGAAGTCTCTGTCGCAAAGCTATTGAAATACATCATTGACGCTATTCAAGAGGGTAGTCGTAGCAATCTGGATTGGTTTCCAGCGCTTATTGTTTTATTGATGTTCTTTCGTGGCGTTGGTCTGTTCCTTGGTGGTTACTTTTCAGCGGTCATCTCGCGTAGTTTAGTGTTTAGCATCCGCCAAGAAGTGTATGCAAAATTATTGAGATTACCAGCGCAATATTATTTAGATAATAGTGCTGGTCATATTAGTGCAAAATTGATGTATAACGTGGAGCAGTTAACCGCTGCTTCATCTGAATCTTTACAGACTCTGATCAAAGATGGTTTGATTGTTCTTGGTTTGCTCGGGTATTTGCTCTACACCAACTGGCGATTAACCTTATGTATTGTGGTTTTCATGCCTTTTATTGGTATATTGGTCAGAGTTGCATCCAAGAAGATGCGTAAGCTTTCGATCCAAGTACAAAATACCATGGGTGATGTAAACCACGTGGTACAAGAAACCATTACCGCGAATTCAGTTGTGAAGAGTTTTACTGGAGAAGAGTTTGAGCAGAAGCGCTTTTATAAATCGTCTGAAGAGAACTTGCGTCGTGGTTTGAAAATGGTTGTGGTGCAAAATATTAACAGCCCAATCATTCAGCTTTTATTATCAATGGCGATGGCAATCATTCTTTGGTTGGCTTTACGTCCGCAGGTTTTTGGTGATACTTCTGCGGGTGAATTTATTTCATTCATTACCGCTGCGGGCCTCATTTCTAAGCCTGTTAAGAATTTAACCGATATCAATGAAAAGTTACAACGTGGTTTAGCTGCAGCACATTCTGTGTTTGAGCTATTGGATACGCCTGAAGAAATTAATAATGGTCAATTGAAACCTGTTTTAAAGGGCAATATTCAATTTGATCATGCCAACTTGCGTTATGAAGACGGTACGCATGCGATCAAGGATTTTTCTTTAGATATCAAAGCAGGGCAAACCGTTGCTTTAGTTGGACGTTCAGGTGCTGGTAAGACTTCATTGGTAAATATGCTGCCACGTTTCCAAGAGTTGAGTGAAGGGCAAATCTATTTTGATGATATTCCAGTTCAGGATATTGAGCTGGCTTATTTACGTTCTCAAATTGCGACAGTGAATCAGCAAGTTGTGTTATTCAATCGCTCAGTTCGCGATAACATTGCCTATGGTCAGTTACAAGACTCAAGCGATGAGCAAGTCATTGCTGCAGCGAAAGCTGCGTATGCACATGACTTTATTATGAACCTGCCGCAAGGTTATGACACCATTTTGGGTGCGCAAGGTTTGAACCTCTCAGGCGGTCAGCGTCAACGTATTGCCATTGCTAGAGCAATCTTAAAAGATTCTCCAATTCTGATTTTAGATGAAGCAACCAGTGCGCTTGATAATGAATCAGAATATTTCATTCAACAGGCATTTGATAAAGCGATGCAAGACCGTACCACGATTGTGATTGCACATCGTTTATCTACGGTAGAAAATGCAGATCTGATCGTGGTAATGGATAAAGGTCAGATTATTGAGCAAGGCACACATGCTGAGCTTTTAGCAAAACATGGTATGTATTATCAATTACATCAACGTAATTTCGAGGAAAACTAAACATGTCGATGGCGCAACGTATTCAGGACGCTTGGAATCAACAAGCGTCATGGTTGGTGGTGTTGCGCCCCTTGTCATGGTTATACCGATTTGGTTTTTGTGCGAATAAAGCGCTTTATCAACATGGGATTAAACCCGTATATAAAGCGCCTGTACCTGTTATGGTGATTGGGAATATTACCGTGGGTGGCAGTGGTAAGACACCGCTGCTGATTCAATTGGTCAAATATTTGCAGCAACACAATGTGCGCGTCGGTGTAATCAGCCGTGGTTACGGTGGCGCAGGTCCTTTTCCTGTTTTAGTTACTTCGCGTTCCGAGCCTGATATTGTAGGTGATGAACCTTGTCTGATTGTTCAATCTACCCATGTGCCCATGGCAGTCGGTCCTAATCGTCAAGCTTCTATTGAGTTGCTATTGGAAAATGGGCAGCTTGATCTGATTATTAGTGATGATGGTTTGCAGCATTGGGCTTTGGCACGCCAGATTGAATGGATTGTGTTAGATCAAAATCGTGGTTTAGGCAATGAGAAGTTATTGCCCGAAGGCTATTTACGTGAACCTAAGTCACGCTTAAATGAAAGTACGGTTATTGAGCATACTAAAATTGCACAAACACAAAAGAATATGCATCTAGCCGTGGGTAAGCCTTATCTTTTAAATGCAAATACAGATACACATTGGTTTGATCCCAATCAATATTTCAATGCGGTTGTTGGAATTGGTTTCCCTCAACGTTTTTATCAAACCTTAGCATCTTTGGGTGTGCAACAATACCAGGCACATGAATTCCCAGATCACCATGATTATGAAATTGATGATTTAATATTTGAAAATCATGATGCCATTATTACCACTGAAAAAGATGCCGTAAAGTTTAAGATTTTATTAAAGCAACATCCTGAATTCACGACCCCGATTTGGGTAGTACCCGTAGAAGCTGTTTTATCAGCAGATTGTTATGATGTATTGAAACAACAATTACAGCACCTCGGTATCCAATTTTCTTAGAGAGCGACCATGAAACATATCGTCATCCCAGCTCGTTTTGCGAGTTCTCGTCTTCCTGCAAAACCGTTACTCCTGATTCATGGCCGTCCAATGATTCTTCGTGTGGTCGATCAAGCGAAAAAAGTTGCTGGTTTTGATGACTTGTGCGTTGCTACCGATGATGAGCGCATTGCTGAAGTATGTCGTGCTGAAGGGGTTGATGTGGTTTTGACAAACCCAGATCATCCTTCGGGTACTGATCGTCTTAGTGAGGTTGCTCGTATTAAAGGATGGTCAGCAGACGATATTATTGTGAATGTTCAGGGGGATGAGCCCTTACTTCCTGCGCAACTAGTGCAACAGGTGAGTCAGCTTCTGATTGATCATCCACACTGTGCCATGTCTACTTTATGTGAGCCGATTCATCAGTTAGACGAATTTCAACGCGATAGTATTGTCAAAGTGGTGATGAGTAATCGTAATGAGGCATTGTATTTTAGCCGTGCAACTATTCCTTATGATCGTGATGGAGCAAAGCAGGCAGAACAGCAGTTACATAATCAAGCGTATCGTCATCTAGGTTTATATGCCTATCGTGTCAAATTGCTACAAGAGTATGTGACTTGGGAACAGGGCCAACTTGAGAAATTGGAAAGCTTGGAGCAATTGCGGGTACTGGAAAATGGTCATCGTATTGCCATTGCTGTGGCAGAAGCAAATTTACCCCCTGGTGTAGACACCCAAGCGGATCTAGATCGATTAAATGCAATGTCTGTGAGCTTGTTTGAATAATATTATGGTCGATACTCAATTAACAGTGATTTACCCATGGCATGAGCAGACTTGGGAATTGCTTAGTACACGATTCCCAGAACTTGGACATGGTCTATTGTTTTATGGAAAGAAGGGCTGTGCCAAAAAAGAGTTTGCAGAGCGTTTTATTGCTTGGGTACTGTGTTTGAATAAACAGCAGCAACATGCTTGTGGTGAATGTTCAAGTTGTCAGTGGTTGCGCTCAGATACGCATCCAAATTATGTGCATATCACGACGGATGAAGATAATAAAAAACAAAATGCCAAAATAAAAATTGAGAAAATCCGAGAACTTTTGCCCTTTGTTCAGCAAACTGGTGAAGGTTGGCGTGTTGTAATGATTGAACCTGCTGAAGCATTAAATACCGCATCAGCAAATGCATTGTTAAAAACCTTAGAAGAGCCTGGTGAAAAAGTTGTTCTGATTTTACTTGCAGATCATTACTTAAAACTTCCTGCCACGATTCGTAGTCGTTTACAACATTTTGCGCTAGACCGAATGTCGATTCAAGATGCACAAGCATTTGTACAACAACAAATTCCAGAGACCACAGCAGAACAGGTCAAACTGTTATTGAATCTTGCCAATGATATGCCACTGACGGCCATTGAGATTGAAAAGAGTGTTTGGCTACAAAAGCGAGCTTTATTCTTGAATGATTGGTTTAAATTGGTAGCTGAAAAAAATATGCCTTTAAACTATTCAAATAAATGGTCTAAAGAATTAAATTTTTCTGAATTTATCACGATGTTTGAATATCTTTTAGCTGATATCGTGAGTTTAAAACTGAACCAATCGTTAAAAAATGATGATTTAGATTTTAACCCATTGGCAGAATTTTATAGTTTGGACGCTTTGTTTACGATCTATTCGGATTTGCAGCAAAAGAAATTAATGGTTGAGCAAAATGTACAAACCCAATTGGTTCTCGATGAATTATTTATTCAGTTAATGAATGTGAGTTAAGTAAGATTTAATACAGAATGAAGTTAGATTTTATCAAATAAGCTTTATTGTGATTTTGATAGATCTTTGTTTTTATAGCATTTAAGTGAGTTTTGTATATAAATTGTTCGTCGCTCTTTAATCCTGATTGAAAGTATATAAAATGTGAGTTACTTCACAATAATATTAAAAAATAAGGAATATAGAGATGAAAACAACATTTATAGCGATTGCTTTATCACTTACCATGATGCCAAGCATTACGAAAGCTGAACCAAAGTTTGTATCGAATATTAATGGCTCATCTTTTGAGATTAATGCTTCGAATTTGGGTACACAGGCATACGAGTGTGTTTATAGCTATTCTTTTAATCATGCTCAAAGTTCTGCTGGAAATCAGTTTAGTGGTAAGTTTTATATTGAAGCTGGGGTAAACAATATTTCGGTACTTACGCGGAATACCGATCAAATGATCAGTAAGCTAAACTTTGATTATAAATGTACCGAAAAATAGAAAAGCATAAACATAAGCTAGACAGGAAAAAAACCGCTCTTAAGAGCGGTTTTTTTATGGGAAAAAAATTTTCATTCTTCAGAATGTTAAAAATTCACATCTTTTATTAAATATGTTATTTTTTCACATAGCGATTTGCTATGTAAGTTAGGGAATTTTGAGATGCATATAAAAACACTTTTAGTTACTTTAAGCCTTCTTTCATTGAGTGGTTGCCAGACTCTGGATTCGGCCATGTCTGCAACGGATGGGATACTCAATAAAACTGGAGATATTTTGAGTGGTGACTTTCGCGGTTTAGGGCCTGCAAAGAAAGCAACTTTGTCTGAAATATGGAAAGACTGGCAGCAAAATGAAATCACCGCGAAACGCAAGTGGGATTCACAACGCCTTGAGGTACCTGGAATTATTACTCGTATTACTAAAACGGGTGAAATCGTTTCTCAAAATCAGATTGCGATTATTTTTAAAGATCCAAGCAATGGGAAGTGTAAAGGGCAAGGACTTACTCGTGATGATTTAAAAGTAAATACAGACAAAATCAGCAATTTAAAAGTTGGTGATCGAATTGTAGTCACTGGCGTATTAGGCACAACAGAATCAAAGTGGGCGACTCAAGGCGAATGTTGGTTCTCCTTTGACAAGGCAGAAATTGTCAAGGCGGCAAAATAATTCATAACGGAGATATAGCAAGCAGGTCTTGCTATATCACTTTGATTTGAAAATGAAAGCTGATGTTTATTAACAAGTTGAGCAGTTTTTGTGAGCGGCGTAGTTTAAGTTAGTTTTCATTTATCGGCATCAGCATCGCTATCTAAATGTACTAAATAATTATGTTTCAGAGTATTCATCTTCATTTAGATCATATTGCATTTAGGTTGATGTATCTCCTTGTTGTTTTATCTCAATTGTACTGAGTCGCTAACCAATACCTTCCAATGGTCTTATCCATCCATAAGTAACTGTCATAAGATTTTAAATAACGCTTTATACAATACGTTATTTGCTCTAATCATGGTAATTTTAGTTGTTTTACAAGGCTTTTGCTGAAACAGTATTTGTTGTTTGCTTGATTGTTTTCTATAATCAGGTCATAAATCACATATAGATCTTTATTCAACGGTCACCAATGGAAATTCTATAAAACTTATCAAAAGGAATGATATTTTTTTAGATTTATCAACGGTATAAAATTATTAATGTTTTAATCGATTAAGTATTTAACAGGGGAATGTTATGCAACCACAAATGATGGGTGGAATTATACAGGTTAATATTCCAGATAAAGCGACATTGCAATCCAGTTTTATGCCTTTTGTTGTCGGTGGTGGTTTGTTCGTACCGACCAAGCAAGCCGTTAAAATGGGGCAGGAAGTTTTTGTGTTGGCGACCTTACCAGAGCAATCACAGAAGATTCCTTTAACGGGTAAAGTGATCTGGATTTCACATAAACAAACACATTTTAAGCCACAAGGATTTGCAATCCAGTTGGTTGGTGAAAAAGGTGTGTATTATAAAAATGAAGCTGAAAAGTTATTAGCGGGTATGAAAGGCTTGGATCGTCCAAGTTATACGATGTAGTTGTAAAGAGAATAGGAAGACAGAGTGTTTGTTGATACGCATTGCCATTTAACCATGTTAGATCTAAATCCTTATCAAGGAGATTTGGATCAAGCACTTGAACAAGCTCGACTTGTAGGTGTTTCGAAATTCATGGGGATTTCAGTTGATCTGGAAGATCATATTAAATTGGCAGAAATTGCAGCCCGACATGATGATGTTGGCTATTCTGTAGGTGTGCATCCTTGTGAAGATGAGCAGATCATGGCACGTGCAACAACAGAGTATCTGGTCAATCTTGCTCAGTCAGACAAGGTGTGGGCTTTGGGTGAAACAGGTCTGGATTATTATCACAGTACTGACTTTGTGGCTGAGCAAAAGCGTTGTTTCGCACGTCACATTGAAGCCTCTAAAATTGTTAAAAAGCCTGTCGTGGTTCATACGCGAGCGGCAAAACACGATACTGTTGATATCATTCGCGCGGAACAATCCACGCATGGTATTTTGCATTGTTTTACCGAAGATTGGGAAACTGCAAAAGCTGTTTTGGATTGCGGATATTATATTTCTTTCTCTGGTATTGTCTCTTTCAAAAATGCGCAGGACTTGCGTGATGTTGCCAAGCAGGTGCCACTGGATCGTTTACTGATTGAAACGGATAGCCCTTATTTAGCACCAGTCCCGTATCGTGGTAAAACCAATGAACCTAAATACGTTCCTTTTGTAGCAAAAGCGCTAAGTGATGTATATGATAAATCGGTTGAAGAGATTGGCATGATTACAACGCAAAATTTTGAGAATCTCTTAAATTTGAAATAAACGGTTTTGTTGTACTAGGAAAGAGAGTTATTACGTGAAAATGGATCGTCAAGCTCAGTTTAGAGCACGAGAAGTATTAATTTTTCAAATCGCGGAGCAACTCCTATTAGAAAATGGTGAAGCTGGCATGACGCTCGATGCTCTTGCAGCAGAGCTAGATCTTGCCAAGGGTACGTTATATAAGCACTTTCAGAGTAAAGATGAACTGTATATGTTACTCATTATTCGTAATGAGCGAATGTTGCTTGAAATGATTCAAGACACTGAAAAGGCTTTTCCAGAACATTTAGCTTTCTTCATGTTGCATCATTTACATCATCCTGAGCGTACTGCGTTATTTCACCAAATTGAGGAGCGTCTATCAACTACTGGACAGGGTATTCAATTACTATTCAGTGAGTTGTATAAAGTGAGAAGACAGCGGTTGCGTATTATCATCCGTATGACTGAAAGTTATTTGCTGGACATTAATAGTACGATGACCACACGCGATTATCTCGCTTCAGTTTGGTCGTTGACCTATGGTGCGGCGGTTATCCTGAATTCAAGTTTCTATCAGCGTTATTTGGGATCGAGAGATACATTGCGTGTCGCTTATATAGAGCAAGCTTTAGCATTGCCAAAGCTACTAGAACAATCTGTTCCATAGTCGAAAATAGAATGAAATCACCACAGAGATTACAAACAGGTTTTACGCTTATTGAGGTCATGGTGGTGATTGTCATTATGACCATCATGGCATCTTTGGTGGTCTTAAATATTGGTGGGGTCGATCAACGCCGAGCAATGCAAGCCAGAGAGATGTTTATTCTAGATCTCAAAAAAATTAATAAAGAAGCGACTGATCAAGCCAAGGTCTTTGCTTTAAATACTCAAAATGCCACCGATGTTGCACCATTTAGTTATAATTTATTTGAATATCATGACCAAAGCCGTGAACAAATTCAGCAGGCTGATCGTACTTGGCAACTGTATAAAGAATTTAAAACACGTCAATTACCAGATCGTGTCTCTTTTAGTATTCAAAGCTTAGATGCTGAAAACTATAACAAAGCAAAAAATGAAGACTTATTGGGCGGCAGAGCTCCTCAGTTGATTTGGTTTGGGAATGGTGAAGTGAAACCTGTTCGGATCCAGTTCTATTATGAGCAACAACCTATTGGCCATGAGTTTGCATTAGATCACTTGGGTAAAATAGATGAAAATTAAATACTCAGAAGATCGTGCTTTGCCGTCTTATAAAGTTAACCTTTGCACTCAAAGCGTAGCTTTTTCTCTTGCAGAGGAACAGAAATCTCGCACCTCAAGCATAGCTTTCGGTCTTGCAGCGGGGCAGAGCGGTGCTCGGCGGAGACCTGCTCACTTCGAGCATAGCTCTTCGTCTTGCGCTCGGGTGAAACGTTGTTTCACTAACCCTCGCTCAGGATTTACATTGCTTGAAGTGATGGTTGCACTGGCGATCTTTGCTGTTGCAGCGATTGCACTAACTAAAGTCGCTATGCAATACACACAATCAACGTCCAATGCGATTTTACGTACTAAGGCGCAATTTGTGGCCATGAATGAAGTCGCTATGATGGAAATCAATCAGGAATGGCTGGACGGAACACAGTCAAAACAAGTGACCTCTCAAGGTGAAACATGGCAAATTGACAAAAAAGCCCAATCCACGATTAGTCCCAAGATACAGCGCATCGAATTGCAAGTCAGCTTGTTTAATAATGAGCAAGGTAAGGTTGAAGCAGGTGTTACCAATCTTGTGTTCTTTAACTATCCGGCACAGGCTAGAACACAATGAAATATACACGCTCAGGATTTACTCTGGTTGAGTTACTGGTTGCAATTGCAATCTTTGCAGTACTTTCTATGTTGGGCTGGAAGGTTTTTGATTATTTATTAAAAGTAAAAGATCGTAATGCTGAGCATGAGTTACACCTATTTGCATTGCAAGATGCCTATCAGCAGGTTTTAAGAGACAGCCTGCAAATCATTCCATTGACCGCCAATGATGGCAGGCAACTGCAAGCAGCTTTGGTCTTGAATAATGGAAGTTTTATATTTAGTAAGGCTGGTGTTTCAGATCCATTAAAGCAAGGGCTGTCACCCTATGAACGTATTGAATATCGCTATGATTCTGCACAGAAGAAAGTATATCGATTGAAATATTCAAATCTAAATATTCCCAATCGTGTACAGCCTGTTTCAAGTACATTATTGGAAAATGTAGATCAATTTAAAGTGATGGTTTTGAATCCACAAGAATTGATGCAGTGGCCCGAAAATAATGATCCAAGCAATATTGCTGAACTGAAAAAATTACCGCTGGGTATAAAGATACAGTTAACTGTTGCAGGTACAGATTATGAATGGATTTATAGCTTATTGAATACACAGGCGTATTTGCAGGCGATAGGAAATTTAAATGGCACGGGTGGAGGTACAAATCCACCAAATAAAGATGGATCAAATTCCCCAAGTCCCACTGAGCTTCCTACACAATGAGCAAGAGGCAATATCCCGTGATTAAAACAGCTCAAAGTTATGGAACATCTCAGCGTGGCATTGCATTATTGACCATTCTTGTTATGGTGGCTTTGGCAACCATTCTTGCCGCGACCATTGCTAAACGACAAACCAATACCTCTGAAAATACAGGGTATCTGATGCGTCAAGATCAATCTTTATTGTATGCAAAAAGTGCTGAAGCCTTTTTTTCTGAACTCTTGATTCAAGATAGTGATAATGGAAGCAGTATTGATCACCTGCAAGAGAATTGGGCCAAGCCTATGCCCCCATTTCCAGTTGAGGATGGCTCTGTTTCTGGACGTTTGATGGATGAGTCAGGCAAATTCAATCTTAATAATTTGGTGAAAGCAGATGGAAGTCAAGTGGATGATTCTGCTCGACGTTGGTTTGAAAATTTGCTGCAACGTGTTGGCTTGCCAGCAGAGTTGAGTCAAGCGGTCATTGATTGGCAAGATGTCGATGATGAAACTACAGGTGCAATGGGAGCTGAGAGTAATTATTATCAAGGTTTAGATCCTGCATATTTGGCCCCAAACACCAAGTTTCACAGTGTTGAAGAGTTGAAGCTGGTGAGGGGATTTGAGGGTAAAAATTACGACTTAATTAAGCCCTATGTCACGGCATTGCCTGAACAAACGAAAGTGAATATGAATACCGCACCAGCATTATTGCTTGCCAGTATTGATCCAAAAGTTGATATCAAAGCAGTGGAGCAAGAGCTTAAAACCAAGCAAGCGAATTTGACCTATTTCAATAATGTTGATGATTTGTGGAAATTAAATGCTTTTTCTGGGATAGAAGAGCAAAATAAAACTGATGCCGCTGCTTTATTGGATAGCAAGTCCAATTATTTTACTGCACAAATTGAGGTTGTTTTAAGCGAACGGAAACGGCAATTTACCAGTTCTTTGATCCGGAAAGATAAGCAAGTCTTTGTATATTCAAGAAGTCTTTCACCATTTCAGTAGCTTTTAATATTGGTTTATCAAATGGTGACAAGATTTAAAATCAATCCCAATGCACGTTTTTTTGCTTTATAATAAAATCCGTTTGCAGATAAAGATTAGCTTGGTGCATGTTAATTCGAAAATTGTTTAAGTTTGAAAATGCTCATATTGTGCGTAACTGTACATCGGATCGCTGTAAGCGTTCGATTCATGGGCATAGTTATAAAGTTGAATTATTATTAAAAGCGTCAAAGCTCGATCACGGACAAATGGTTTATGATTTCGGCTTACTCAAAGGCGTGATCAAAGAATTGTATGATAGTTTTGATCATGCAATTTGTTTTTGGCAGAAAGATGATCCTGCTTATATAGATGCATGTAAAACATTTAGTGCACGTTGGATCGCTTTACCCGTTTCGCCTTCGGCCGAACAGTTTTCGCGTATTTTCTTTTATCTTGCTCAGCAAGTATTAAACTCAACAACGACTCAAAATGGTGAGGGTGATGTTGAAGTTTATTCAGTGATCGTACATGAGACCGATACGGGCTACGCTCAAAGTTTTCAAGAAGATATTGATAATGCACAAATGGGTGCATTGAGTCTGGATCAAATCGTATTTTCAGAACAAGTACAGGCTGAATGGAGTGATGTTCAGATGTATGAAAATCTGAAAAAAGGAATCAAGTTCCAAAATCCAAACGTAGAATTACAAGTTAATATTTGAGTGCTTTTCACTCAGGTGAGTGAACTTATTTTCAAGGAATATGGATGCAATTTACTGAACAGCAACAGGACAAATTAAGTAAAGTTCAGTTGGACGAGTCTTGGAAAATTTCATTGTCAGAGTTCTTGCTCAGTCAAAAAATGGATAATTTGCGTGATTTTTTACAGCAAGAAAAACTTGCACAGAAAACGATTTATCCACCAAGTAAACAGATTTTTAACGCGATGAATACCACGCCACAAACGGGTGTTAAAGTCGTGATTTTAGGACAAGACCCTTATCATGGTCCGAATCAAGCCAATGGTTTGAGCTTTTCGGTACACAGAGGGGTTGCATTACCGCCATCTTTACGTAATATTTTCCATGAGTTGCATACAGATTTAGCTGTGCCTGTTTCACGTCATGGTGACTTGAGCAAATGGGCTGAACAAGGTGTACTGTTACTGAACAGTGTACTAACGGTAGAAGCAGGACAACCAACCTCACATCAGAAACAGGGATGGGAAGACTTCACTGATGCTGTAATTGATGTATTAAATGAACAACGTGAACATATCGTGTTTATTTTATGGGGCGCTTATGCTCAACGTAAAGGGCAACGTATTGACCGTAATAAGCACCTTGTTCTAACAGCAGCGCATCCATCACCACTTGCTGCGAACCGTGGTGGTTTCTTTGGCTGTAAAGTATTTTCTAAAACCAATCAATATTTGAAACAACATGGCATTGAGCCTATAGACTGGCAATTGGACGCATAATGACTTCTCCTGATTTAAATAGCTATCATCCAGATTTAGTTATTGAACATGCAAAAAACGGTTGGCGAATCATTCGTCTTAATCGACCTAAATCTTTGCATGCTTTAGATGAGCCAATCGTAAGTGCTCTACTGCAAGTTTTCGAAGATTTTCATGTAGATGATACTGTAAAAGCGATTTGGTTTGATTCAACAACACCAAAAGCATTTTGTGCGGGCGGTGATGTTCGCAAATT
This sequence comes from Acinetobacter sp. ANC 3882, assembly GCF_022549545.1. Lineage (NCBI taxonomy): Bacteria > Pseudomonadati > Pseudomonadota > Gammaproteobacteria > Moraxellales > Moraxellaceae > Acinetobacter > Acinetobacter sp. ANC 3882. The sequence continues at coordinate 54,948 of NZ_JAKZGB010000001.1, forward strand.
ACGCCAGTTGGTGATTAATCAGGAAGTTGATGCTGCGAACCTATTCTTCCAGCAAGAATATGCACTTGATTTACTGTTGCATAATTACGCCAAACCGATTGTTGTCTGGGGTGAAGGTTATGTGATGGGTGGTGGATTGGGCTTGTTCATGGCTGCACCATTCCGTTTGGTTACGCCGTACTCACGTTTGGCGATGCCAGAAATCAATATCGGTTTATACCCTGATGTTGGTGCGAGTCGCTTCTTGGCTGATCGTGGGCAGATCGGCTTGTTCACTGGCTTAACAGGTTCAATCATGACTGCCGCTGGCGCATTTAGTATTGGTTGGGCAACACACATCTGTGAAGCGCAACGTGACAATGTGCTTCAGAAAGTTTTGAATGTCGATTGGAATCATTATCCAGCGGGTGCATTCAGAGCCATTGATGACACTTTAAATAGTTTGCATCGCCCAGTTGCATCTGGACCATTACAGAACTCGATTGATGTGATTCATAGTGTCTGTCGTGGACAAAGTTTTGAATATGACTATCAATCTATTATTGGTTTAAGTGATGCAAGTAGTGATTGGTTGCGCCAAGCCAGCGAGAACTTGCAGAAGGGCTCTCCAAGTACAGCTGCGATCACATGGCTGTTATGGCAATGGGGCAAACAAGGTCATGCATGGGATGAAGTGTTTGCATTAGAAGCGCAAATTTCTGATTGGAAGATCCGTCATCCAGACTTTGTCGAAGGTGTGCGTGCCCGTTTGGTTGATAAAGATTTGTCACCAGAGTGGAAAGCAACCGAGCAATTGAGCTTAAAAGGTATTTTGGGTGACTGTGCTCCAGTGACTAATATTGAAAGCTGGAATGCGTTATTAAAGCAATATGGTGTCATTGCCTGATTGTTATGAGTTCAGAAAATTGTAATGATGAATATTGGATGCAGCTTGCCTATGAGCAGGCTGCATTAGCCGCAGCGCAGGGTGAAATCCCCGTCGGGGCTATTCTGGTGAGTAATGGACAGGTACTCGGTGCAGGCTACAATGCACCCATTAAATTGTCAGATCCAACGGCTCATGCTGAAATACAGGCTTTACGTGCTGCTTGCCAGTCTTTGAATAACTACCGGTTGCCTGAAGATACAGCGCTCTATGTGACACTCGAACCTTGTACCATGTGTGTGGGTGCATTAATTCATGCGCGAATTCAGCGTGTGGTTTTTGCGACGACTGAACCTAAAGCAGGTTCATTGGTGAGTGCTAGACAATTGCTTGACAGTGGTTATTACAATCATAAATTTGTTTTCGAACAGGGTTGTTTACAAGAACAATGCTCATTGCAATTGAGTGATTTTTTTAAGCAAAGAAGACATGAAAAGAAGAAAATCCGTTCGTCAAAAACGTCCTTAAATGATTAAAAATGTCTCATGAGTTGTGGCAAACTAAGCCTCCGATGATTTTGGGTCACATCAAAAGGCGAACTTATGCGTAATGCAATCACCATACAAAAAGAATTTAATGCACCGATTTCTGAAGTGTTTGACTTGCTGTCAAAGCATGCCACTTATAATAAGGCATTTGCACCATTACAGGTTGTACGTGTCAAAGACTCCGCTGATCCAAAACGCCCTGATGGTATTGGCTCGGTTCGTCGTATGGGCTTTGGTCCAATCAAGCCGCTTCAAGAAGAAATCACTTTATTGGAAGAAAATAAGCGAATTGAGTATAAATTAATCAATAACCCTTTGGTGAAGCATCATTTGGGGCAAATTGACTTTAAGGAAATCACTCCTTTTATTACTTTAGTCACTTATAAGATTGAATTTACGGCAAAAGCGCCCTTAGTAAGCAAATTAGTTCTTGCACAACTCAAAGCAGCGATTACACTAGGTTTTTCAAAATTAGCCAAATCAGTTGCTTCATAAGAGATGGGAATGACAGTTCATATAATTACGATTGATGGTCCAAGTGGTTCAGGTAAAGGAACATTGGCTGCAAAAATTGCCGCACATTATGGTTTTAATTTATTAGATTCTGGTGCGTTATATCGTTTACTTGGATTGTCATTGTTCCAACGTGGTCTACTGGATCAGATTGATGCGCATTTAGATGAATGTGTTGAATGCGCTACACATTTGGATATTGAGTTTCAATCCTCAGACGCTGCGACAAAGATTCTCTTAGAAGGTGTCGATGTCACCCAGACCATTCGTACTGAACAAGTGGGAGAGTATGCGTCTAAAGTTGCAACCATTCCTGAATTAAGAAAAGCATTATTTGCACGTCAGCGTGCATTTATTCAAGCACCAGGATTGGTTGCGGACGGTCGTGACATGGCAACATCGATCTTTCCAGAAGCTCAAGCCAAGATTTATTTAACAGCATCGGCAGAGTCTCGTGCAGAGCGACGCGTAAAACAGTTGCAGGGTATGGGTCTTGATGCTAAAATAAGCGACATTTTATCTAACATACAGGCTAGAGATAAAAGAGATATGGAGCGTACAGTTGCTCCACTCAAGCCCGCTGATGATGCGTATGTCATTGATAGTTCTACAATAGGCATCAATGAAGTGTTTCAGTTGATGGTTGACTATATCAATAGCCGTATAAAATAGATACACAATTTTTTTATCAGTTGAAGCATTGCTTGATCAGATTTTTTGGACAATGTAACAACTTAACTAAACCGGCCTTGTCTGATCCAAGACCGCGGACTTTATCAGGTATATCATGACCGAATCTTTTGCAGCCCTCTTTGAAGAAAGTGAATTAAACCTCAACGTTGAAAAGGGTGCAGTCATCCAAGGTACTGTTGTTAGTATCGATTCTGACTGGGTTACTGTTGACACTGGCCTTAAATCTGAAGGCGTAGTTGACCGTGCTGAATTTTTAAATGAACAACGTGAACTTGAAGTTCAAGTTGGCGATACTGTTGACGTAGTTGTTGAAGCACTTGACAACGGTATGGGTCAAACAGTTTTATCACGTGAAAAAGCGAAACGTGCTGAAACTTGGACTAAACTTGAGAAAATCTTTGAAGACGGCGAAATCGTTACTGGTGTTATCTCTGGTAAGGTTAAAGGCGGTTTCACTGTTGACATCGGTCCTGTACGTGCATTCTTACCAGGTTCTTTAGTTGACACTCGTCCTATCCGTGACACAACTCACCTTGAAGGTAAAGAGTTAGAGTTCAAAGTAATCAAACTTGATGCTAAACGTAACAACGTTGTTGTATCTCGTCGTGCAGTTATGGAAGCTGAATCTTCAGCTGATCGTGAAGCATTACTTGCTCAACTTGAAGAAGGTCAAACAGTTACAGGTACTATCAAGAACCTTACTGATTACGGCGCGTTCGTTGATCTTGGCGGTATTGATGGTCTTCTACATATCACAGATATGGCTTGGAAGCGTATCAAACACCCTTCAGAAGTTGTTGAAGTTGGTCAAGAAGTTACAGTTAAAGTACTTAAGTTTGACCGTGAGCGTAACCGAGTATCTTTAGGTCTTAAGCAATTAGGCGAAGATCCATGGTTAGCGATTATGAACCGTTATCCTAAAGGTTCTATCGTTAAAGCACGTGTTACTAACTTAACTGATTACGGTTGTTTTGCTGAAATCGCTGAAGGCGTTGAAGGCTTAGTACACGTTTCAGAAATGGACCACACGAACAAAAACATCCACCCATCTAAAGTTGTTCAGATTGGTGATGAAGTTGATGTTATGGTTCTTGAAGTTGATGAAGAACGTCGTCGTATTTCATTGGGTATCAAACAAACTCGTGCTAACCCATGGGAAGAGTTTGCTAAAGCAAATGAAAAAGGCGAAAAAGTTTCTGGTACGATCAAATCAATCACTGATTTCGGTATCTTCATCGGTTTATCTGGTGGAATCGACGGTTTAGTACATTTATCTGACATTTCTTGGAACGAACAAGGCGAAGAAGCTATCCGTCGTTACAAGAAAGGTGACACAGTTGAAGCAGTTATCTTATCTGTAGACGCTGAAGGTAACCGTATCAGCCTTGGTATCAAGCAATTAAACAGCGATCCATTCAATGACTTCTTAGCTGCGAATGAACGTGGTGCTTTAGTTAAAGGTACTGTGACTGCTGTTGATGCTAAAGGTGCTACAGTTAAATTAGCTGATGACATCGAAGCGACTCTTAAAGCTTCTGAAATCAACCGTGATCGCGTTGAAGATGCAACTAAATTCTTAGAAGTTGGTCAAGAAGTTGAAGCGAAGATCATCAATGTTGATCGTAAATCTCGCTCTATCAACTTGTCTATCAAAGCGAAAGACGAAGCTGAAGAGAAAGAAGCTGTGAACACTGTTCGTCAAGCTGCTGCAACTCAACCAGCAGACAGCAATGGTCCTAAGACTATTGGTGACTTAATTAAAGCTCAAATGAAGTAATTTGTTAAAAGGTACGTTTCTTGTAACAGAGACGTACTTTTTATACAAAAATACTGCAAACGGTAGCGTAGTAATTATATACTGCGCTACCGTTTTGTATTTAAACAGGTTATTATTAAAAACATTGAAAAGTAGCAATAATTAAAGAGGTCATCGATGACTACTGAAGCACTTAATAAATCTGATTTAATTGAACGGATTGCACTTAAAAACCCACACTTAGCTGAGCCTTTGGTTGAAGATGCAGTTAAGATTATGATTGATCAAATGATCGAAGCACTTTCAAGTGGCGATCGTATTGAGATCCGTGGTTTTGGTAGTTTTGCTTTGCATCACCGTGAGCCACGTTTAGGGCGTAACCCTAAAACTGGTCGATCTGTTGATGTTGCGGCGAAAGCAGTTCCACACTTTAAACCTGGTAAAGCACTTCGTGACGCAGTAAACGAATCTGGTGAATAATAATTGAGGTGTTTATGCGTTATGTATTAATTGCATTACTTGTTGCCATTTTTGGCTATTCACTCGCTTTGGTTCTTCAAAATCCAGCTGAACTACAAGTAGATTTATTATTTACCCAAGTCCCAGCAATGCGTTTAGGTCTTCTCCTTTTATTGACTTTAGCATTAGGTATTGTGGTTGGTTTATTACTTGGCGTTCAAGTTTTCCGAGTTTTCCAAACAAGTTGGGAAATTAAACGACTTCGTAAAGATATTGATCATCTTCGCAAAGAGCAAATTCAGCTTGCACAACAAGCTGCCGCAGAAGCTGCTGCAAGTGTAAGACATGAAAAAACAGTGTTGGATATCAATCCTGAGAGTCAAACTCGTACACCACTGTAATTGAGAATATTTTGAGGGTTGTAAAGTCTGAAGATTTTATAATCCAATGAAATAGCCCTTTATTTGATTTAAAGGGCTATTTTTTTATGGGAAGCCGAGATATCTCAAAGTCGCTGTAATCAACATGGCGACCAGAATAACAACAATCAGTGAATATTTTTTCCATGCAAAAATGATTGCAACACAAACACCAATGATTTTACTGATGCCACTAAAATGGGTTTCAGTAAAAAGCGTATTAAAGATCGCTAAGGTAAATAGCAGTACACAAGCAGAGTCAGCAAGAAGTTGTTTATGCTGTTCTTTGAAGGTTATGCGATTGGCGAGATAAAAACCTGAGTAGCGAATCAAATACGTACCAAGGGCAAGTACAATAACTCCAATAAAGATATAACTTTCACTATATTTCATTTTGACTTGCCTTTTAACAGTAAACCGAACATGGAAACGAGTACAGGTAGGCCTGTTGGTAGTAAGGGAATTGACGCCAAGGACAGGGTACTGCCTAAAAGAACACGGTGACGCGTGGTTTTATTTCTGAGCATTGGCAGAATTAAGGCGAACAGAATGGCTGGAAATGCGGCATCTATACCAAATGCATCAATATCAGGGATGTTTTTACTCAAGAGATAGCCGATAAGCACGCCAATCGGCCACAGAATAGCAATCCCTATTCCACACATCCAATATGCTTTTTGCTTGGCTTGATCATCTTGCTGGCTCAATCCAAACATGACACTTTCATCATTCATGATATGGCAGGCAATAAATCGATACGCATTTTTTTCAATAAATGTTGCTACGGATAATCCAAATGGTAGGTGGCGTAAATTGATTAATATGCCAGTTAAAGCTGCGAAAATCGGATTTGCGCCCGTTGCAATCATACCAATAAACGTAAATTCTGCAGCACCTGCAAGTACCGTAAGTGATAGCAGCAAAGGAATCCACAGGGGGACATCAAAGCTCGCAGCAACAGAGCCTAAGGAAATACCGACAATTCCAGTTGCAATCGAGATCAGGACGATGGCTTTGATCAGATTAAATCGTTCTTTATCTTGCATCTTTGTTTTCTATATCAAACGAACGTACGATATAATAGATTAATTTTATATCGTTCGTCAAAACGAACATTCGTTTTTTATGGTGTTATATGACTTTGCCCATTGAAATTGTCGCGAAAGGCTTGCAAAGAGAAAGACAGAAGTCTGGATTATCTTTAGCCGAAGTTGCTCGCCGAGCAGGTATCGCGAAATCGACGCTGTCTCAATTGGAAGCAGCTCAAGGTAATCCAAGTCTGGAAACTTTATGGGCCTTATGTGTTGCTTTAGATATTCCATTTGCAAAATTAATGGAATCGAATATCACGCAAACGCAAGTGATTCGTTTTGGTGATGGCCCATCGGTGAGTTCTGAAATTGCTCATTATCAAGCAATCTTATTGGCAAATTGCCCAACGGGGGCCAGACGTGATGTATATATGTTAACAACACAACCAGGCGAGCCGCGTTGTAGTCAGCCGCATCCAATTGGTAGTGTTGAACATATTATTATTATGAAAGGACGAGCAAAAGTGGGTTTGATTGCAGAACCTATTGTGTTGAATGAAGGGGATTATATTTGTTATCCCGCAGATCAAGCGCATATCTTTGAAGCCTTGGAAGTAGATACCCGAGCGATTTTAATCTCTGAGCAAAGATAGAGATCATTTCATCATTTTGGAAAAGCTTTTTTTCATTATGATGACTTTCTTGCTTTGTTCATTTTATTAATCACTTTATAATTAGCCGATTTTTATGTGATGGAACTAGATTCGTGAGTATTATTGTTGCCCTAGACGCAAAAAGCCAATATGACGCCTTAACAATTGTAGAGCAGCTTGATCCGTCACTTTGTCGTGTCAAAGTGGGCAAAGAGCTTTTTACTCATGAAGGTCCATCAATCGTTAAGAGCTTGCAAGACAAAGGTTTTGAAGTTTTTCTTGATTTGAAATTCCATGATATTCCAAACACCACAGCTCAAGCGGTCTGTGCTGCTGCGGATTTAGGCGTATGGATGGTCAATGTACATGCCTCAGGTGGTCGCAAGATGATGGAAACCTGTGTTGAGCGACTTAAAGCAGGCAACTATCAAACACAGCTGATCGCAGTTACTGTCTTGACTTCAATGGGTCGTGAAGACCTTCGTGACCTAGGTTTGGATATCGAACCTGTTGAACATGTAAAGCGTTTAGCAAAACTGACTCAAGACAGTGGATTGGATGGTGTGGTGTGTTCAGCGCAAGAAGCCAAAATCCTTCGTGAAATGTTAGGTCAAGCGTTTGCATTGGTAACACCGGGTATTCGCCCAGAGGGTTCAAATGCAGATGACCAAAAACGTATCGTAACCCCAAAGCAAGCAATGCAAGACGGATCAACGCATTTGGTCATCGGTCGTCCAATTACCAAAGCTGAAAATCCAACGGAGATGTTGAAATCAATCTTGGCTTCAATCTGATGAAGTTGAATTTTAAAATTTCATACTGAGAAATAAGCTGATTAAGAGTGGTGCGAGGAGCGATAGGATCAATCCACTCATCATGGCATGTGGCACATAATGTGTGCCACATGATTGCTTCACCATTGCAAGGGTAACATCCATTGAGGTTGCACCAGCACTTGAGATTGCAGAACGTGGAAAACGCCAGCCAAGACAATACATCAATAAAATTGCAAAGATTTCTCTAAACAAGTCGGTTAATAAGGCTATTCCACCCAATTTGGCTGAATGCAATTCCGTAAATAAAATCCCAGACATTGAATACCAGCCATAGCCTTGAGCTAAGGCCATTACTTCATTGAGACCATAGTCATTGGATAAAATGAAATAATTTAACAGCGCTGCCAAGCATGAACCAACAAATGCTGCTACGGGAACCAATAGAATTTTCCAGCTTAACCAACTACGATCAAATTGGGTGAAAGCCAATTCAACGCCAATTAAAAAGATAAAAACCAGTAACAAGTACCAACTATTAAAGGTTATTTGAAGTTCTAAGGCATTTACAAGTAGACCTAAAACAATCCCGACTGCTAAAGCTAAAAATGCTTTGCCGATATTCTTCAATGCATTTAGAAAAAGGTGTAATGAAATTTTCCCTTGTACACTTTGACGATCAATCAGCTTATAAGTCATTAAACAAATGAAAAAAGAACCAATTGAAGTGGTAAAGGCAATCAGTAGGGCTGGCGGGAGAATGGCAGCAGGATGGTCGATATGGTTGAGTGCTTGCGTCAGTTCAAAAGCCACACTAATCAGCAAGATATAAGAAAAATAAGGAAGAATTTTAAATACGAATTGTTTAAGTGTTTGTGAAAGATGTGGGGCTAAAAAATAGCCTAAGCTTAGGCAGATAAAAATTTGTAAGATTAAAACAAGAGAGGTCATACAATCTGAAGGTTTAAAGTGCTGATTTATTATGCAGGGAAATCTGATACTTGAATAGATTTATATATCATTTGATATAGAAAGTTTTGAAGCAGAACCTATATCCATAAACCAAGGTCATTTTACTGGATAGAGGATTGATTGATCTATTGTTACTTGAATAGATGGTTATAAATACAAGGGCTTATTCTGCTATGAATATCATGTGAGCTGAAATATAATTTTAACAATAATAGAGGTAGATGATTTGTGACAGCAGCTAAGATTCAAAAAGTGGCATTAGAACGTTTTGCAAAACAGGGCTTTGCAGCAACTTCTTTAAATGAAATTGCGACGGATGTTGGGATTAAAAAGCCTTCGATTTATGCGCATTTTAAGAATAAGGATGAACTCTATCTCAGTCTCATTCCAATCATGATTGATGAAGAGTTGGGACATGCCAAGACTGTGCTGCAAGGCGGAGAAAAAATCCAGCAGCAATTACGTCATTACTTTGAAAGTATTGAACAGCGGTTTGATGCATCTTATGGTGTCCAGTTTTGGATGAATGCATTAATTAGTCCGCCTGTACATTTATATGATCAGGTGATTGAGCCGATGCATGTTTTTATGGCAGAGCTAGAACAGGTATTTTCTCAAGCGATTCAACACTCTAGTTTGGTATTGCACAAGCATCAACTGGATAGTTTGGCTTTGGCTCGTGTCTGCATGAGTTTTGTTGATGCATTACAAAGTGAATTGATCTATGGTGGGCGAGAAAAGTTTCAACTCAGATTGGATGCAATCTTAAAAGCATTAAATATTCTGATCAGCGCCTAAGTCTAGACACTGATCAGATCCAGCATTTTTTATTCTGTTTCTACAATAGTAAATGATTCACGCTGTTCTAGTGCGGCATAAATACACAAGCCGAGCGCGATACCGCCACAAATAAATAAGCTGGTTGGAAGTAAGCGAATATTGATTTCTACAAAGCTTACAACAAATCCGATCAGTGCAGCGAAAGCATACTGCAGTAAACCCATTAAAGATGACGCAGCACCAGTCAAATGTTGTGGACTTTGCTGCATGGTCAGTGCAGTTAAATTACCGAAAATGAATCCAGTTGACCAGATGCTTAATCCTAACAGCGCAATGTATTGCCATAAATTTAAGTCATAAAAATATAGACAGAGCATTAAAACAAAGCTTGAACCACTGAATAAGCACATACCGATGACCAGTAATTGTTGGGCCGACCATCGTTTAAGTAACAGAATCGAGATTTGTCCCAGAATAATTAAACCAATGGCATTGGCTGCAAACAAGGTACTAAAACTTTCGTTATGGATATGATAATGCTGAATAAAAATAAACGGTGATTGGCTGAGGTATACAAAGAAAGCACCTAAGATAAATCCACCAGCAAGTGTATAACTGATAAAGCTTTTATTCAGGCAAAGTGTTCGATAGCTCTTTTTGATCGCGGTGAATTGCAATGCTTGTCGATATTGTGGTTTCAAGGTTTCTGGAATGACTTGATTTCCCCATAGCCATAGGATCGAACCAAGCACTGCCAATGTGTAGAAAATTAAATGCCATGAGCCGATGCGTAGAATCAAGCTACCCAACAAGGGTGCCAGAATCGGAACAATCATCATGACTTGCATCAAGATAGAAAAATTCTTGGCACTGGTTTTAGCATCACACACATCAGAAATAATAGCTCTTGGAACCACTAGACCTGCTGAAGCACCAATCGCCTGTAAGAAGCGTGCGGCCAGCAGCCATTCAATTGTGGGTGCAACAGCAGCCAAGATTGACCCCAAGATAAAAACAGCAATTCCGATCAATAATGGATTGCGACGACCAAAGCGGTCAAGCAAAGGGCCGTAGATACCTTGACCTATGGCCAGTCCAATGAGAAATACAGACAAAGTGAGCTGTATATGACCTGGCGTTGTTGCAAAACTTTCTGCAAGCAGTGGAAAAGCAGGCAGATAGATATCAATTGCCAATGCATCTAGGGCTGTAAACAGGGAGAGCAGTAATAATAAAGACCAACTGATCGTTGAGATGGGAGTAACAGCGTTCATGTTTTATGTACTCTTGCGAGGGAAACAATATTTATTTTAACTACCTAACGGTAGGTAGTTAAAATGTTAGCATGAATATTTGTGGTTTGCATAGATCAAAATAGGGGATTAAAGACTCACCAATAAAGTGGAGAAATAAAAAAACACCTTTGAGTGTTCAAAGGTGCTTTTTATGTTTGAAAGGATGAAGTTATTTCATCTTAAGCGGCATTGTTTTTTACATTCGTCGCTGTATGGATAAAATTATAATCAGCTACACTCACTTTGCGTGTTTCTAGCCAATATCGCCAAGTATATGTTGGCCATAACGAGAAGTTCTTACCATCTGCGGCTTGATACCAACTGCTACAACCGCCAGCTTGCCATACAGTACCTTTCAGCTGATCTTGGACACGTTCATTGAACTGGTCTTGTACTTCATGTTTGATTTCAACCGCTTGACACCCTGTTTTATCTACAGTTTGGATCAACTGAAGAATATAGTTCACCTGCGACTCGATCATGAAAATTACTGAGTTATGACCAAGAATGGTATTTGGACCAAGTAGCTGGAACAAATTTGGGAAGTTCTTGGTACTCACACCATAATAGCTTTCCGCACCATCTTTCCATGCTTGTTTAAGTTCAATGCCGTTACGACCAACGCAATTGAAATGCTTTAAGTAAATGCGTGGGTCTGTAATAAAGCCTGTACCATAAATTAAGCAATCAATTTGGCGTTCTTGACCATCTTTAGTGATAATGCCATTGGCTGTAATTTCTTGAATGCCTTCTGTCACCAGCTCAACATTTTTTCGGTTGAAGGTTGGGAAATATTTATTTGAAATAAGAATACGTTTACAACCCATGACAAAGTCTGGCGTCAATTTTTTCGCCAGTTCTTTGTCTTTCACTTGATAACGGATAAAGGCTTCAGCAAGTTTCTGACCATATTTCATAATCTGTGGCTGCACGATGGGCACAACACGCGATTCATTGGTCCAATACAGACGGGTACGGTGAATCTGGCGATAAATATTCGATGCTTTAAATAAACGTTTACTCAACTGTGAATATTTACGTTCATCTCGTGGAATAACCCAAGCCGCAGTACGCTGAAACACGTAAAGCTGTTTTACTTCTGCTGCAATTTCAGGAATATACTGAATCGCGCTACCGCCTGTACCGATTGAAACGACAGCTTTATCACTGAGATCGTAATCGTGGTCCCATTGAGAAGAGTGGAAGACTTTACCCTTAAATTTCTCAATGCCTTTGATATGTGGAATCTGTGGCACATGCAATGGACCTGATGCAAAGATCACAAATTGAGCTTCAAGTGTTGCCTGATCTTTAAATTCTACAGTCCAAACATTTCGGCTTTCGTCAAATTCGGCATTGGTGACTTCATGGTTGAATTTGCAATACTCTTTAAGTTTGTATTGTTCAGTAATGTCTTGAATATAATTAAAGATTTCATCTGCTTCTGCATAGCGTTTCGACCAGTCGGTTTTGGGTGCAAATGAAAGGGAATACATATGTGATTGAACGTCACACGCTGCGCCAGGATATTGGTTTTCACGCCATGTACCGCCAACATCGCTGGTTTTTTCTAAAATTACAAAATCATTGATTTGACTTTGTAATAGTCGAATAGCCATTGCTAAGCCACCAAAGCCCGCACCAATAATTGCAACTTTTGTTTTTTGAATCGCATTTTTGGTTACATCACGCATAGTCTACTTCCTACACAGCTAAATTTTGTGCAAGTTTAACGATTTTGACGAGATTAAATATGATTGTATAGACGCAAAACTTGATCATTTCGGCAATTCATTTGCACAACGTTTTATAGTAAAACATTAAAGTTTTGAGAACAGCATTCGGAACTATGAAGAGATCTATCCTCGGATTGATGTATTTGATTCAAGGCATGCGTCATGTCGGGATCGATGTGGATGCACGTTTAGCAAATATGGGAATACAAGCCGATGCTTTAGATCCAAGCTCAATTATTCCAGATGAGATTGAATGGGATATTTTGCAGCATATTAGTCAGGATATTTCGCCTGAACAAGGTCTATTTATCGGACAGCATTATGCATTAGCGGGGTATGGACCCTTCCTGATGTTACTGGTCACCAGTGATACTTTGCATAAAGCTCTATTAAATGGGGTTCAGTTTCAGCAACTCACTCATCTCTTTGGTTCTTTACAGTTAAGGATTGAAGATGACTTGATCCATTTGCTATATCGACCGATTGATTTAAGTATGCATTTGGGGCAATTGAGAGCGCAATGTGAAATCTCAGGTACGTATAAGTTTTTACAAGATATCTTTAAAATGATGGGGCTTGACGTCCCTCATATTCAGATTGAACTGCCATTTCATCGACCAAAAGACTTAACATTACTTGCTGCTTATCAAGATTATTATGGGGATGATGTCAAATTCGGGTGTGCGCAAGCCGCTTTTATTTTAGAAAATACACAAATTTTAAACACTAAAATTCCGTCTGCCGACATTTTGACGTATCGTATTTATGAAGAAAAATGCCTACAGGATATTCAACATTTAGAAAAAACTGCCAGTCTCAAATTGACTGTTGTTGAATATGTCGAGGATTATCTTGAAATGCAAAATGGGGTCATTCCAAGTATGGCAGAAACGGCCTGTGCTCTGGATATTCCTGAGCGCACTTTGCGGCATCAATTGCAGCAAATGCAGACCAGCTATAAAGAAATTCGCGAAAGATTAATCAAACAGAAGGCAATAAAGTTTATTGAAAATAGCTCATATTCCATCGAACAGGTGGCAGAAATGTTGGGTTATTCTGAGCCTGCTGCATTTAATCATGCCTTTAAAAGATGGTTTGGATTGAGTCCTCGGCAATATCATCGAAATCATTAAATGATTAAAAATGGTACATTATGATGTTTAAACTCTATGATAATTAAGCCTAAAATCTAATGTCATTGAACGGAATGTTCGATATAATTTTCACCAATTAAAATTGCAATAACACCTTATGTCAAATTCTAAACCAGACTCACATAGCACTGCATATATCCCAACATCACCTGCTGAGCGTTATGCTCAAGCACTTGAGTCAGGACAATTCATGCCAGATGAGGCTCAAGCACAAGCAGTGCAAGAGTTGGATCGAGTATGGAAAGAGTTACTCACTCGCTATAAAGCGTCTAAGAAAGCGTTTCGACGTTTCCGTCGTCAGACCTATCCGAAAGGCGTTTATATGTGGGGTGGTGTAGGTCGTGGAAAAACGTGGTTAATGGATCAGTTCTATGAATCTGTACCATTCCGCCGTAAAACACGTATGCATTTCCATCATTTTATGCAACATGTACATAAAGAGTTGAATAAACTTTCTGGTCAACGCAATCCTCTAGATTTGGTCGCTGATCAAATTTATAAGAATGCCGTTGTCATTTGTTTTGACGAATTTTTCGTATCGAATGTAACTGATGCCATGATCCTAAGTGATCTGTTCCAAAAGCTGTTTGAGCGTGGAATAACATTGATTGCAACGTCAAACATTGCGCCAGATGGTCTATACAAAAATGGAATTCATCGTGATCGTTTTATTCCGACGATTGAGCTGGTCAAGAAGAACTGTAGTGTTTTAAATGTAGACGCTGGTGTGGATTATCGTTTGCGTGTATTGAAGCAAGCACAATTGTTCAAATATCCATTAACAGATGATGCTCAAGCGTGGTTAGCTGGCCGTTTTAAAGCTTTGACACAAACTCAGCCACAGTCAAATTCACCAATCATGATTAATAATCGTGTGGTTGAAACGTTGGGGCATACTGAAGATGTATTGTGGTGTGAGTTTTCCGAGTTGTGCTTCAAGCCACGTAGCCCGGCTGACTTTATTGAAATTGCCAATATTTACAATACTGTATTGGTCAGCAATGTTCCGCATTTGACCGACTTCTTGTCTGAAGGCACCCGTCGTTTCATTTACTTGGTCGATGAGTTCTATGACCGTGGCGTAAAACTGATTTTAACCTCAGAAGATTCGATCATTGATCTTTATGAGGGTGAGAAATTGGCATTTGAGATTGAACGGACGCGTTCACGTTTATTAGAAATGCAATCGGATGATTATTTACATTCGGAGCATCGACAAATTCAGGTCGCACAGACCTCATAAATCAAAAAAGGCATTCTTCGGAATGCCTTTTTTTATAAACTTACATGGATAAAGCTTTATTCTTGGTGGTTTTTTGCTATAACTAGATGAGTTTGAAAAAGGGAGTATGTCGCATAACTAAAAGTACAGCACTCATTATCTGATAATTTGATAAGTATAAAAAACTATGTTTGTCAATACTTCCAATGGGGAAAATGCTTACTATTTAGGAATGTGATATTACTATTCAGGCTAGTATAAATCAGTATACTAGAATTCTTGTTATAAAAAGTTAGCACCATCAGGAAAGACAATGACTGCACGTATTCAAAAAGGCAAGCTAGCGATTGCTAAAGAACTTTACGATTTCATCGAAAATGAAGCTTTACCAGGCACTGGTTTAGATAGTGAAACTTACTGGAAAAACTTCGAGCAAGTCGTTGTAGACCTTAGCCCAAAGAACAAAGCATTATTGGCTAAGCGTGATGATCTTCAAGCAAAGATTGATGAATGGCATCGCAATAATAAATTTGAATTAAATGCTTATAAAGCATTCTTAACTGAAATTGGCTACTTGGTTCCAGAAGTTGCTGACTTCCAAGTAACCACTGAAAATGTGGATGAAGAAATCGCTTTATTGGCTGGTCCACAATTGGTTGTACCTGTACGTAATGCACGTTATAGCCTAAATGCTGCAAATGCACGTTGGGGCTCTTTATACGATGCGCTTTATGGTACAGATGTTATTTCTGAAGAAGGCGGTGCGGAAAAAGGCAAGGGGTATAACCCAGTCCGTGGTGATAAAGTTATTGCTTTCGCAAAAGATTTCTTAAACCAAACTTTCCCATTGGCTCAAGGTTCGCATGCAGATGCAACCCAATATGCAATTGCAAACAATGGTTTAGTTGTGACCTTAAAAGATGGCTCTACCACAGCTTTGGCACATGAATCGCAGTTTGTTGGTTTCAATGGTGAAGCTGCAAGCCCAACTGAAATTGTTTTACTAAATAATGGCTTGCATGTCATTATTGAAATTGATGCAAATAGCCCAGTTGGTAAGACCGATGCTGCTGGTGTGAAAGATTTAACACTTGAAGCTGCGGTAACAACCATTCAGGATTTGGAAGATTCAGTTGCTGCGGTTGATGCAGAAGAGAAAGTTGAAGGCTACCGTAACTGGTTAGGCTTAATGAAGGGTGACTTACAAGAGTCAATCGAGAAAAATGGTAAGACCATTACTCGTACCCTGAATAAAGACCGTACAGTTCAGAACCTCATTGGTGGCACGACAAAATTACATGGTCGTTCATTGATGTTACTTCGTAACGTCGGTCACTTGATGACAAACCCTGCGATCCTTGTGGATGGTCAAGAAGTGTTTGAAGGCATCATGGATGCTTTAGTAACACCATTACTGACAGTTGCTGATATTCGTGGTCAAAACGAAAATCAAAACTCTCGTAAAGGTTCAATGTATATCGTTAAACCAAAAATGCATGGTCCAGAAGAAGTTGCATTTGCGGTTGAATTATTTGAGCGTGCTGAACAAGCGATTGGCTTGCCTGCAAAATCACTCAAAATCGGTATCATGGATGAAGAACGCCGTACTTCTGTAAACTTGAAGAACTGTATTGCTGCGGCGAAAGACCGTACCATCTTCATTAACACTGGCTTCATGGACCGTACAGGTGATGAAATCCATACTTCTATGGAAGCAGCACCAGTTGTACGTAAAGAAGCAGTAAAAACGCAAAAGTGGATTGCAGCATACGAAAACCGTAACGTTGCAATTGGTTTAGCATGTGGTTTACAAGGTAAGGCGCAAATTGGTAAAGGCATGTGGCCAAAACCAGACAGCATGAAAGATATGTTGGCGACTAAGACTGCACATCCAAATGCGGGTGCATCTTGTGCTTGGGTTCCATCTCCTACAGGTGCGGTACTTCATGCATTGCATTATCATCAGATCAATGTAAAAGCACGTCAAGATGAATTGGCTGCTGAAAACATGTTGTCATTAGATGACTTGTTAACACCACCGTTTGCACCAGAAACCAATTGGACTGCGGAAGAGTTAAACAACGAACTTGAAAATAACTGTCAAGGGATCTTGGGTTATGTGGTTCGTTGGGTTGACCTTGGTGTTGGTTGTTCTAAAGTACCAGACATCAACAACGTTGGTTTGATGGAAGACCGTGCTACTTTACGTATTTCATCTCAACACGTTGCAAACTGGTTACGTCACGGTATCGTAACGCATGCACAAGTTGAAGAAGTGCTTAAACGTATGGCTGTGATTGTTGATCAGCAAAATGCGAATGATGCACTTTATACACCAATGGCGCCAAACTTTGATGGTATTGCGTTCCAAGCTGCTTCTGACTTGATCTTCAAGGGTGCAGAACAGCCATCTGGTTATACAGAGCCATTGTTGCATGCTGCTCGTCTAAAATTAAAAGGTTATACAGGTGATTAAGTTTACTTGCTAGACTGATAAGAGGTACCTATTCGATAGGTACCTCTTTTTTTATAAGTAGAGGGAAAAATGTATTTTTGGAACACAAAAAAATTAATTGAAGATTTAAGAAATGGCCGTTTAAGTGAACAGAATTATAAAAACTATTACTTAATCAGTAGCGTATTTATGTTCATCATTATGTTTGCTATGCGTTTGAGCCCTATTGTTGATATTGTTCCAAACCTGATCGATGCACTGATAAGTATCATAATACTCATTATAGGTGTCAATTTTTGTTTCAATGCGAATGGTGGGAATCAAGGGAAACAATTTCTTAATCGTTTAATTTGCATATGTTTGCCTATAGGCGTGCGATTTCTTTTAGCCTATATACTCATTATGGTTTTTATCATCATCGCTTTTGTTGTTACTGCAAAATTTATTGAGCCCACACAAATTCCAGCGTTGATTGCGCCGTATAAACATTGGGTTATGTTTTTCATTTCAATTTTAATGCAGGTGATGATGTATTGGCGTTTTTGTGTCGCACTTAAAGCAATTAGCCGTATAGACAATTAGGTCTTCAAAACAGGATAAAACATCCTATTGATGAAATTTTTGCTATAATTCTCGTAGTTTGATCATTTAGCCGAATCATAACGATGTCACAAATTTTAAAATTAGATGCTTTAAAACAAGCGCAAGTTTCGACTTCGCCATATCCTTACTTTGTTGTGGAAAATTCAATTGTAGACAGTGAAGTCAAAGCTGTTATTCAGGATTTCCCAAAGATTGAACAGGGTGGTAGCTACAACATTGAAGATGTTGAAATTAAGCCTAATTTTGATCGTTTTCTAAAGTCATTAGATACCAAAGAATTTCGTCAGATTTTAACTGAAAAATTTGATGTGGATGTCATGGAGCATCCGATGATGATCACCTTGCGTGGTTATTCACGTCAAAAAGATGGTCGTATTCATTCTGACTCAAAAACCAAACTCTTAACCATCCTGATTTATTTAAATGAGTCTTGGAATGCGCCTACGGGTCGTCTACGCATTTTGAATGATGAAAAGAACATGGATGACTATGTTGAAGAGATTGATGCGGGCCCAGGTACTTTGGTTGCGTTTAAAGTGACTGATAATGGTTGGCATGGTTATGTACCCTATGAAGGGCAACGCCAGTCGATTCAAATTAACTTTTTAACCAGTGATAAAGCCAATGCCAAGCACCGTTTTATCCATGGTTTAAGTGCAAAAATGAAAAAATTATTTGGCTAATTTTTGCAATTAAAAAGAGGAGGGTTGATACCTCCTTTTTTTAACTTTGTTTTTAAGGATAAATACTCAACGAACTATGTGTGCCAACTATAAACCATTGACAGTCGAGCAAGCTCAACAGCTTGGTTTGCCTCCGATTCCATTTGAATATGGGGAAGAAGTTTACCCAAGTTATACAACGCCGTTCCTATTTAAATCGGAGCAAGGGCTGGAGTGGCGGGAAGTATTGTTTGGTTTGGTACCCAAGTGGTCGGAAGATACCAATATTTCCAAGCATACTTACAATGCTCGACACGAAACCATTTTTCAGAAACCTAGTTTCTTGGAGGCGGCTTCAAAGTGCAAATTTGGTGTCATTCCTGTTTATGAGTTCTATGAAAGTAAATACATTGATCATAAGCCGCAAAGATGGGGCGTACGCCGTAAAGATGGAAAGGCTTTCTTTATCGCGGCTTTATATGAGATCAGAAAATTAAATGATCAAATCATTCGTTCGGCTACCATGTTGACCATGGATGCCATAGACCATCCGATGATGAAAGATTTTCATGAGCCAGGAGATGTAAAGCGGTCAGTGGTGGTTATTCCGCATGAGCGTTTAGATGAATGGCTAAGTTTAAAGCAGCCACATCAGCTTTATGAGTTTATGCAGGGTTTTCCTGTTGAGGAATTTGAGTGTTCACATGTTCCGAAAGCAAAAATTGCGAAAATAACTCCGCAACTGAATATGTTTGATTGAATTGGATATTTGCATCAATGAGATCAAAAAAGGCTTCCCATGGGAAGCCTTTTTATTTTTGAATTCGTTGCTTAGCGTGCAAGATTTTTAAACATATGGCGTAGAATTTCCATGGTTTTTTCAATTTGCAATGGTGTTAAGCCATCAAATGATTGCTCAAGGATAACTGAGGTGAGATCATTGATTTTAGTAATCATTTCCTGACCTTTGTCTGTTAGATAGACGCGAGTAATACGCCCATCTTCCTTACAAGAGTAAGTATCGATATAGCCTTCATCTTTGAGGCGATAAACGATCTTGGTTGTGGTCGACATTTTGGAGATGACCATGTCGGAAAGCTCAGACACACTTGCATGAGGTTTGACATGCAATGCAATGAGAATACGGCGGCGAGAATTGTCTAAGCCATATTTTTTGAGCACGTTATCGATGTTTTGAACGTACTGAGCATTTACTTGAGAAATCCAGTAAAAAGGAAAGTCTTCCAGGTTAAATGAATCGGCTGTAGGTAAAAAACGCGCATATTTTTTTGGCATCACTTATTTCCTATACTTGCACAAGCAGTAACTCTTGGTTGCTGCTAGATTCCATGAAATGTCTATAACTTGCCTGTTAAAAAAATCGATTTCCTGATTTTTTTAGCATTCCATTTTTTAACAAATCTGTTCAAAGATAACGGTGAAATTATCTTTATTCTCAATGAATAAGTCATCATAAAATTCACATAAATCAGCTATTAATGATGTACTATCCAGTCGTCTTTCCCTCAAGGTTGTCCTACAGCCTTGCATTACTGCTTATTTGTAGAATAATCGTATTGTAGAAAAAAAATACGATTTTTGACGTGACATTTTTATAATATTTTCTGTCTAAAATGTCATAAATATACGAAATCAATATATTTATAAAATAAATAACGCTTAAAAAAATAGCTAATACAAATATTTGAATTAATCAATTGGTTAAAATATAGCACATAAAAAAATTTAAAAAAGTTGAATAAATACATTCTTTATCACATTTTTTCGATGAAATTTTAAAATTTGCAGCTTTTAACAACTTTGGAGCGAGTTTAATTTAGAGATGAATTGAGTGCGAAGAAAGGGGAAGAGGAAATCGAGATAAGATTTTTTATAGGATAGAAGATTCGAAGACTAAATATATAAAAAGACGCATCTAAACAGGATTACAGGTTTAGATGCGTAAAGTGAAAAATTGTCGTGTCGAAATAGTTTTAAATGTTAAGTTCACGTTCCATCAAGGGCCATAGTTTTTGATGTGATTTCTTGAACATCGACATATGTCCAATTTGTTTATAGCCATGTTGCTGCGGATTGAGTTCAATTAATTTGGTTGGTGCGTTGGGATATAGGCGCAGTAGATCTTTGACATTGGCTTGCGTGGCAATCTCATCATCAGTTGCCCAAAAAGAAGTAATCGGGCACTGAATCTCTTGATGATAATCTTCGAAGATACTTTTACCAATCGCATTCATGACATAGCCCGGTTTACTACAAAACTCCGCCCATTGTTTCGCAACATTTTTAGGGAGATTTTCACCCATCCCAATAAATTGAGTTGCACCATAGCCTTTTAAAAAGCTTGAAACCGGGAAAATAACATTAAACATAACGGGTGCAAGGATTTTAGTTTTACCTTTCAGGCCTTTAACATGTCCAGTTGAACCTGCAATTGCTAATACCTTTGCAACTTTATCGTAATTTGAGGTGATACCAAGTAGTTGTCCGCCTGCACTGTGACCAACAATAATCACTTTTTCAGCTTGTGTTTTGTTTAATAGGGTTTCGATTGCTGCTGGGATGTCATAGATTCCCCAGTCATTGATGCTTGCAGTCGAGTCTTTCAGTGGACCATGTAAAGACTCCCCAATGCCTCGGAAATCAAAGCTTAAAACAGGATACCCTTGCTGATTCAACCAATTTGCGAAAGCATGATAGAAATTTTTGGTAATTCCTGTCGCTGGACAAATCAAGACTGGATAAGGTTTAGTATGATCTTGTGCAGGATAAAATTGAGCTGCAAGTTGATAGTCATCTTTGCAACTAATCCAAAAAGATTCATAACTCTTCATTTGAAAGATACTCTTATAGATGCATATTTCTACTTTACACAAGTTCCAAAAAGAAACTCGTTTAAAAAATGACTTAAAAGTCAAATTTTATGTAATATACGCACACAAAAGGAATATTTTAATTTCGGGGATGATATGTACGCTTTAAACACTGCAACACAGCTTGCAATTGTATTTAGTGGGATTTTTCTGTGGGTGGGGATGCTGACTGGGGTTTGGAAATACTATCAAATCAGACAAACAGCGCAGGCAAGAGCACATTATTATGTGGATATTGCTCATAGGAGCAGTCTGCTTTATGCGGCAGCCAGTCTAATTTTAGCAGCATTGAGTTTTTTTACGGTTCTATCTGATTCAATCGCATTATTTTGTGTTGTTGCAAACTTATTCTTTTTTGCGATGTCGATTTTAATTTATATTTTGCATGGACTATTAAAAGATACCACTAATCAATTCAAACAGCCGCATCAAATGGGGAAATGGACATTACCAGCATGGTGTATGACATTGATGATGTTGAGTTTAATTATCGTAGAGCTGGGTGCAACTGGGATTTTAGTATTTGGAACGATTGTTCACTTTTTTCATTAAAAAATGGATGATCACTCATCCATTTTTCCTAAAGAATTTTTTTGGCGCACTGCGCTTAACTGTCGAAACTTTCGATCGACGATCGCCCACATACAAAAGGCCAGAGATACAATCAATGCATATGCAAAATATTCGGGTTTTAAATTGCCTTTAATTGTGCCTTGAAATAACAACGTGACCATTAAGGCAAGCGTTGTTGTTGCATATACGATTGAATCATTTGCCTTCAGAGTGTTAATGAAGACTTGCTTGCTGAAATGTATTGATAACATCTCCATCCCTCCTTGTTGTGACGACAAAACCATGTGTTTTTGTCTGAATTGTTTTTTAAGTTGTACTGCTATTTTCTGAGCATTTCAATAGGGATAATGACTATTTTGAAAATAAATTTATGAATGTATTGATTTATATAACTTTTAAGTATTTTTTATATTAATTTATACTATTTTTTAGTTAAATATTGACCATTATTTTTACATTTTGAAAAATTTGCTAATGAACTTATCTGAATGAAATAGTCGTTTTAAATCAGAAATCGCATATTTGAGCCACATTTAACGCATTGTCTTTGAATCAAGAAAAGAAAGATTTGTCGTAAACAAAAAATGAGCGTTGGATAAAAGAACATTTTCTGTATAGCTAAAATCATGTTTGGGTAAAACATCATTTTAACGACAAATCATTTTAATCTTTAGATGACAATACGCGATCGACCACAATTGCAAAGACAAGAACGATCAGCGATGGAAGTAACCATGCAAGATTTTGTTCATTCAATGGCAAATGTTGAATAAAAGTCGGTAATTGCGTTGTAAATCCAGCAGCTTTAATCGCTTCAAAAATACCAAACAGGAAAGCAACAGCGGTTACAGATCCAACCACGATAGATGGATTATTCCAACGTTTCCAGAAGAAGCTCAGCATGATCACGACAATCGCTGGTGGATAAATTGCACTGAGTACTGGAACAGAAATCGCAATCAGCTTTGTTAGACCTAAATTAGAAATTAACAAAGAAAAGCCAGTCAGGATAAACACGAGCAACTTATAAGAAAAGCCAGTTAATTCGGTAAAATATTCAGCGCAAGCACAGGTAAGGCCAATTGCAGTAACCATACATGCCAGGAAGATTAAGATCGTTAGGAAATATGATCCGTAATCACCAAATGCATGTTGTACATAAGCATGCAGAATGATTGCACCATTGGCTGCATTAGGCGCAACTTCATGGCTACCTAAGCCGAGTTTAAATAAGCTGATATAGACAAGTGTCAGCCCAACACCTGCAATCAAACTTGCGATAATGGCATATTTGGTAATCAGCTTTGTGTCAGTTACACCACGAGATTGGATCGCTTGAATAATCACGATACCAAATACTAGTGCTCCCAAGGTATCCATGGTCAAATAACCACTCACGAATCCTTCAGAAACAGGACTGGTTATATAGTTGTTGACTGGTGCTGAAATCATACCTGTAGGGATCGCAAATGCCGCAATACCTAAGATTGCCAAGGCAATGATTTTCAAAGGTGCAAGTACATGGCCCACAGTATCGAGTAACTTATTTGGATACAGTGAAACTGCAGTCACAAATGCAAAATACACGATACTATAAATAAGAAGGCTGCTACCGGATGTACCAAAATAAGGTGCAAAACCAATTTCATAAGAAACGGTTGCGGTACGTGGTGTTGCAAATAATGGACCTACGGATAAATAGCAGACAATGGTGAGGAGTAAGCTAAAGAACCGTCCAAGTGGAGAACTGATGATTTCGATTGAGCCTTTCATGCGAGATAAGGCCATAATCGTAATAACAGGTAAACCAACTGCGGTGATTAAGAAACCGAACGCAGCGAGCCAAACATGTTCACCAGCCTGCTGAGCAACGATTGGAGGAAAGATAATATTGCCCGCGCCAATAAATAACGCGAAGGTCATAAAACCTAAAGCAATGATATCTCCTGTACGAAGTTGATTCATAAAGAGGGAGGCATAAAATAAAAGTGCGAATTTTAGAACAAAATTCACATATAGAATACCCAAAAATTATATAAATCAGTAACTTTCAAAAAATACAAAATAAAACAATAGTTTAATAAGATTTGTTTGATGCTTTATTGTGCTTCGTTTTGCGCCTTTCTGCCTTGTTTATAAGTTTTTTTACACCTTAATTTACGCCACACTTATTTTATTGAATTGAGGTGTAAATATATGGGCACAGTTACTCAGAGACAGCTTTCAAATGGAACTTTAAAGTTTCGTGCTGAGATTAGGATAAATCGTCAAGGCTTACCTTCTTACAAGGAAAGTAAAACATTCTCATCCAAGAAAGTTGCAAAAAACTGGCTCACAAAAAGAGAAGCAGAAATAGAACAGAATCCTGCAATATTATTGAATAAAAATGCTCATGTAAATGAATTCACATTAGTCCAAGCCATAGATAAGTACATGGATGATGTTGGTGGGGCTTATAGCAAAGTTAAAATGGCAGGCTTAAAAAGAATTAAAAAATTCCCTATTGCTAAGTGTAAGTTGATGAATATAACTTCTGATCATATTGCGGGTCATGTGAAGTTAAGAAGGAATGGGTGTGATGCTTTGGGTTATTTTCCAAACAAGCCAAGCTCAATTCAAACTGAGCTTCTAAATATTAGAAGTGTTCTTGTACATGCATCTGTAATGTGGAATGTGCCAGTAGATCTAAATACGTTTGATAGAGTGTCGGCTCAAATGAGAAAAACACGACAGTTGGTTATAGGTGATTCAAGGGATAGGCTTCCAACACAAAAAGAATTGCTGAAATTGACAAAGTTTTTTGTAGAAAAATGGAATAAACGTGAACGGGGAAACTCTTATCCCATGCATTTGATTATGTGGTTTGCGATATTTTCATGTAGACGAGAATCTGAAATATGTCGAATTAAACTTTCGGACTATGATACTCACAATGAGTCTTGGTTAGTTAGAGATCTAAAAAGCCCTAAAGGCTCAAAGGGTAATAACAAAGAGTTTAATGTGCTTGAACCATGTAAAAAAATTATAGATTTAGCTCTGAGACCAGAATATAGAAATCGTATGTTGAGGTTAGGATATAGTGAAGAATACCTTTTCCCAGTTAGCCTCAGGACAATTGCATCAGAGTTTAGGGATGCATGTAAAATTTTAGGAATAGAAGATCTTAAATTTCATGATCTAAGACATGAGGCATGCACAAGGCTAGCTGAGCAAGGATTCACAATTCCTCAGCTACAACAAGTTAGTTTGCATGAATCATGGAAATGCTTACAGATATATGTTTCTGTAAAAAAGCGAAAAGATGTTTTAAATATAAATGATGTTCTACGCCTCATCGGTGAAGCGTAGAAAAATCTTTTAGTGCTAATTCATGCCGCTTATCTAAAGCTATGGCGAACTCATTAAGATGAACAAACCAAGGTGATTTCTGACTGCCATCTAATTTGAAGCAAGGGAAAGGGAAGTCTTGTTTACTTGCCTTTTCATTTATCACTTTTTTTTGAAGATGAGGGTAGTAGTCTGAGCAAAGAACATCTAGTTTAACCACAATTGATCTGTATTTCATAAACAAATAGTCTTCTGTAGAAAATGCAGGTACACCCATTTTTCACCCCTCCGCATCCGCTTTTGCTTCTTCAACTACCTCATAGTCTCCATTAGCCCAGCCATCGTCATAATCAATATCTGATTGCTGCACTTTAATTGCATGATTTTTGATGTCTACCCAGTTCATGTTATTTGCAGCCCAGTCGTGAATCTCATAATCATCACTTGCAAATAGAGAAGCTGTGTCGTTGTTCAAGCTTTCTTCAAAAGATATCTCATCAGCTTCTGCAAAGTACTTAGCACGATCTTCAGCAATGATACGAATAGGAATAGCCCATTTACTATGATCAGGCATTTCTACAACATAGAATTTATCTAAAATATTCATTTTCCGCCCCTTGCTGCTTCTACCATTGCCTTGTATCCAGTTTTGCTAAGCGTTGACATTGGAGCAACTGAATGCTTTTCATATGCCTGATACATCGCATATGTCGGCTCAACAGGCACCACCACGCAGCCTTCAAGCTTTTCGTCAGCACGCTTTGTTGCTGCACACCATGCAGCCCATGCGTATTGTGTTTCTGATTCGCAATAACCCAAATCTTCAACAAAATCTAAATCTAAGTGCTGAAACCTCTGCTCAAAAGCCTCGCGTTCTTTTTCAATATTCATGCTGCCTTTACTCCTTTCTTGCCCAAGATTTCACGCTCAACTTCTTTGGCATAAGTCTGAGCAAGTGAGCATTTAATTTTGATTAGTTCTTCAAGTTTGAAATCTCTATGGATCCAAACTGTTGTAATGCGTTGTTCAAGTGGAACGAGATTGACCAAAGTGACTTGTTGCTCTCTTTGATCTTCACCATTGATAAGGTTTTCAGGGGTAGGCAATAGGACATAATCAATTGCCCACATTGGTTTATCAGTCAGTTGCATATATGCACGCATCTGCCATTCATAGCCATTTTCACGTGCTTTCTTTTCAGCCCGTCTTAGTGTGAATGGATGCTGTACACCTGACCATGAACACTTTGTGTCACGGCCATGGTCAACATTTATGATGTCAGGTGTTCCAATTAAAAATTCATTTTCAAGAGTTTCTTCATTCTTCTGCATTCCTATGAATTGGCCCATGGTAAATAGGCTATTCATTTGAACTGCTTTGATTGCGTGATCTTCAAGAGTTAAGCCTTTCTCAGTGTATTTGTTACCTTGAAAGTCTTTAAATCCAAAGTTCTTCTCTACAACCCAACGCTCTACAGCTGACTTTGCACCTTCAGATAAAGTGTGATCTTTAAGATGCTGAATTAGCGTCTTTTCTTCTTCTGTGCGTTTAGTGCGCTTCAAGATGATTTCAACATCAGGAGTGATCAAAGCAGGGTCAATCTGCTTTGGTTCACCCATAATTTCATGCAATGCATGAGGATGTACTTTTAACATTTCATGCACCTGCTAATTCTTGTTGTTGTTCAGGGGTGAGCGTATATCCAGCCTCACCACTCAAAACAAAAGCCTTGTCTAAATCACCACTTTGAATCGAAGCAATCAATTTCGTGAACTGCTCTTGATCAAGTGATTGGGTAGGAGCTGCAAGCTCAGCAACACTCTCCTGATGATCAATGTATTCAAAGTCATTTGTAGCCACATCGTGGACAATCGCTTGATCTGCAAGTTGAGCTGTTTGCATTTCAATTGACAAAGGTGCTTGCTTTGATAACAAAAGCTTTGTCACAGTTTTAAGTGCCATGGCTTCAAAGTTATCTTTCCAAACACCACCATATTTGAATGATTGGCTGTATTTTCCTGCATGCTTCAACACATCTTCTTTACTCATGTAAAGCTCAGCAGTGAAGCCATTTAGTAATTTAAAGAAAGCAACATAACCAATCGCATCACCTGCATTCGGAATGGTCCAGTCAAACTCATACCCAAGTAGGGGATTAGCTGAAACCAATTGCCCTTGATAAACTGGTGTTGCAGCAATACGAGCAAATTGTCCTGACCGTTGAGCTAATTGAATAAAGCCTTTGTATCCCATTTGGAATTGCGCTTCATTGCTTTCCTGCCAACGTCCTTGACCATCTTTAAACTTGCGTTTGTAGGGTACGATGTATGCAAAACCCAAGTTGCTATTGATTGGTAAATCAAGCGTTGCTGCCATCATTGCAGCATTCACCACTGTTGCAGGTACCGCATTTTTAAGGTGTGCTTGATTGGCAACTTGCATCACCGAAGCTAAAAAACCTTGAGTTTTTTTACCTAAGATTTCTTCAAACTTTTGACGGATCTTTTGATCACTTACATATTGTTTGATAGAAACAGGCTCATTGTTTGCAACCTGATTCTCTGTTTTCACTGGCGCATTCATAACCTTCTCCTAAGCTGCTAAAACTTTTAAAAGTTGTTCTGTTTTTTTGGCTTCGACATTTCTGATAGTCTCTTGCCATTCACGGTATTCTTGAGAGCTGATCACATTGAACTGAAAAGCGAACTCGACTACTTGTTCAAGTGAGTTGAAGTCTTTCTGTGACAACTCTTTGATGTATGCTTGAGCGTTCATTGATTCTCTCCTTGCTCAGCCTTATATGCGTCATAAAGCTTGATGGCGTGAACAATTGCATAGAGACACCAAATGTAGTGGTAGGTATATTCATTAAGATTGCTCTCCCAAAAGTCATCTAACTGAACACCATTTTTACTAGGTGACCAATTTCTAACTGCTTCCATAAACTCGAAGTAGTCATCAGTATCAATCCAGTCCAGAGATTCCTTTTCCTCTTTGATCTTCTCTTCTGAGGCATAAGAGCATTCTTTCCAGTTTTCAAAATGGAAGTTCAAAGCTTTTCTTGCAGCATCAGGAGAATATTTTTCAAATTCACCTGCCTCTAGTTTTTCTGCCCAGTAATATGGATTAATTTCATAATCAGAGTTTTCATCTCGGAAAAAACCAAACATATCTATTGAGCGCTTGAAAACATAAGTTCCCATATCGCCAGTAATGATCAAGTAGCCTGCACGAGTTGTGATGTTGTAGTGATAACAGCTAGAATTTGGCTTGCTTACAGTTAAATCTCTAAACATTCCTTGATCTAAATTCACGGTTAATTCATGCGTAGCTACATCTTTTAAGAAGCTTTCTAAAGTTGGTAAACTCATCCCTTAATCCCTCCACGCCAAGCTGCAACAACTTGCTTGATTTCTTCTTCGGTGTGCCAAAAACCTAGACCCAAATCGAAGTCATCAAAAATTACCTTTTTGTAGCCTTTAATCATATGACCATCTAAACACCAAGCTTCTTCTCCATGATTCGGCTCAAAAGGCGCAGGAATCTCTAGCTCAAGCTTTATGGTGCGGGGCTTGAGGCGAAATTTAACTTTTTCATCATCAAAAATACTCAAACTTAAGTTGTGAGTGATTGTGTGAAAAGTCCCATCGTGACATTCCAACTGAACATCCTCACCCTTAGCCCAAGCCAGCTTTGCCTCAGCCCTGCTAATCAGGCCTTGTTCTGGTTCTGGTTGGATTGGTTTAATACCTCGACGCAAATCAGTTTGAGAACCTAAATGTTCTGCCCAGCACTTATCCAAGTTGTTCCAAATCTTGTAGTCTTGAGTCGCTAGCTTTAATACTGGTTTTCCTGAGTATGTGTAATTCGCATCCTTCACATCATTACGATGCAAAACAACAAGGTCGCGAAGCTGAGGGAGGGTGAGTTCTTGGAAATCAATCGGATAATCAATCATCGTGCCACTTGAATATGTAATTGCACCTGACTGTTCAGCTAGAATCCAATGCGCTTTTAGCAAGCAGTCCTGTTCATCAAACTTCTTTGGAGTCCAAACATATCCAAGGTCATTAAGAGCCTTGATAATCTCATTGGTATGAGTATTAATGAGTTTGTAGTTATTCATCTCAATCACCTTGATAACGACCAGCAGGGTAGATCGGATTAGCGACGTACCAAGAAGGTAAAGTTTGTTTAATTCGTGCATTTGATTTTGTTGGCACTGGTCCATAATTCGGATTCTTGCAAGTGCCTTTGCCGCTTTCTTTGAACCACTTCTCAAAGCGTTCAATAGCTGCTACTGCATCACTCATGCTGACCACCAACACGAGCAGTCATTTCAATGACTTCGCCTTTTTCTAATTGTTGGATTAGGGCTTGGGTTTCTAGTTCTTGTTTGGTTTGGTAATAAGCTGCAATGTGAAGCACCAAACCAATGAATGAAATGCACATCACCAGTACAGCAAGCAATGCAAAAGATTGGATAGCCACAGTTTTAATTGTGGTGAACTTCTTAGTGTTCTGGCGCTTAATGCACTTGGCTATGAAGGCTTGATGCTCTTCGTTGACTACGTTCGTTTTTATGTTCATACTTAAATCCTCTTTGAGAGAAAGCTCCGTGTCTGCCAAGATCATTCGGAGCTTTTTAATGTCTGTATGAGATAAATATAAGAAAACTTAGTTTTATTGTCAATAAGAAATCTTATTTATTCTTAAGAAAACTTATTTTTTTGTTTTAATAGGCAAAAGAAAACCCACCGCTGGGGTGGGTTAGGTAGAACTTACTTTCACTATATTTTTAAAAATTTACTCAATCTTTGTACATGAGCATATTCGGAAATTATTGATTGTTCAGTTTTGTATTTATCATTTTCCATATCATCAATAATTACATTAAATTTAATTTCAGCGTCTGGTGTTTGTGTATCAATCATTTTTCTGAGCAAACTATTTGTTTTGTTCTTTTCAGGTTCAACGAAGTCAACATAAGTGTTTCCATGTGAAAAATTAAATTTATATTTACCTCCTGATCTACCTATAAGTTCAGGGTGCACAATAATATTTGAAAACTTAAGTTCTAATGTTTTTTTAATCTTTTCAAGTATTTCATCAATAGCTTTATGTTCTTTGGACTTATACTTAAAACTTATCATTTTTTTAATGACGTCAGTGTAATCAAGCATTGTGAAGTCGAGATCATCTATGGTCGATTCTGCAATAAGACTGCCATTCTGAATAAAAATATTGTCATATAGTGAGACAAAATCCTTAACTTTATCTTCTGTATTAAAATCATTAATGCCAATACTTTCATGGAAAAATCTTATGTTAAGTCCATGATCATTAAGAATTATTTTATTTTTAGTGGTTTTGTGAGCATAAACAACTGCTGGAGAACCATTTTCAAAAATAAATGGCAATGAGAATCCACATGAATTTCCCTCATCTGATATTCTTTGAATAAAAGAATTCAAAACAATCTCTGATAATTTACTGCTCATATCAATTCTCCATCAAAAGGCCCTAAGATTTTGTTGGACTCAAGTGTGATATTGGTGTCTCTTGCAAATATCTCCAAGCAATCTTGCCATGTTATAGAATCATAATCTAAATTTGCAGATTTTACTTCACCTAAAATGTGAATATGTGACCCATAAAAAGTCTTCCGGGCCTTTCTATCCATGTGAGATTTCTGTTGATTTGGGTAGATACATAAATCATAGAGGAATATCAAATTACGGCCTTCTCTCACAACCAGACCAAGACTATGTTTTTGAGAAATGGGGGTTCTATGGGTTCTGAAAAACAAACTCATCCCAACAATGCTTTCATTTGAGTCACAATCAATCAGAGGTGAGCCTGAAAAAGAGCTCTTATCACCACCCTTAAAATCCGTTGTCATTACAATAGATTCTTCAAAATATTTTGGCATAGCTAAAAGATGGCTACAGCTTGAAATATCTCCATAATTTCTATTTTCCCCCATATTAAGTCTCCCTAGCTGATCTTTTCTTAAGTCCTGTGTCGGGTTCACAGTTTTTATTAACTTTTTCTAATACGCTTTGGTCGAGATCCACCGAGCGGCCTAAATGCATCAATAACAAGCCCCACAAGCTCCATACCATCTTCAAATTCAATTATATTTGGATTGAAGTTAGGGTTAAGTGCTTGTAAATATTTGCGTTCATCACTTTCAATAACAAGTTTCTTGAAAGTTGCATCAGAATTATTTCGAACAACAATCAGATCTTCTGACAGTAGGTCGCTAACTTGAAAGTTTGGGTTTACTAAAATGTAATCACCTTCCATATAAGTTGGGAAGTTACTCACTCCAACTACTCTTAGGTAAAAACACCCATCTGGATCATCTGCACTTAAGGGTGGTAGCCATTCATTAATCTTGTTTGGATCAATTGCTTCTACAGAAGTCATAGCACCAGCTTGCACCCAAGAAAGCACAGGAATGAGTTTGGTGCTAACTGGAACAACGTTATTGTCAAGTTGAGGACCGCTCTCATCACCATGTGTAATGTAAGAAGTAGATACCCCAAAATAAGATGCCATTTTACTTAATGGATCGGCTTTAGGCGCATAAGCATCCTTTTCCCATCCCGTCACATTAGGCGCACTAACTCCAACGATTTTCGCTAAATCGCCTTGAGTTAAGTTCTTTTCACGTCTTAGGGCGCGAATACGCTGACCCATTGTTTCAAGTTTTTTCATATAAGTTATCTTACATGTTGCAAAAATAAGTTATCTTTGTTTTAATACTAAGAAATCTTATTTTTGAGATGAGAGAAATGACCAAACAAGAAGCATTCAAATTGCTTGGTGTAAATGGTGTTGAACTCGCTGGATTGTTAGGGATTGCACCTTCAGCCATTTATCAGTGGCCAGAAAAAAAAATCCCATTAGCACGCGAGTATCAGATCAGAGACCTAGCTGGTGGCAAAGAACCACTAAAACGAACTACAGCAACAGCTTAAGGAAACTCAAATGAGTCTCGAAAAAAAATCGACGCATGTGCGTTTATCTCCTGAAAACCATGAACGAGCAAAAGTTCTGGCTGAAATTAAAGGTAAAGACCTTGCTCAATATCTTGCTTATCTCCTAGAGAAGGAAATAGCAGGTGAGTGGCATGTACTTAATTTACAAGCAAAATCATTTGAGCGCTTGGGATTAGGCGCTTTGTTGCGGGATCTCTCAACAGAAGTAATTTTTGCTGAGGGATTGGAAGGAAATCAAAGGGATTTAGACAAAGAAAAAGCCTGATGTACTAGATCAGGCTTCATTGTTCAATCAGGAGTAAACCAAGTGAACTATCAAATATTAGCAGACATTGAACTAAATCGGAAGATTAGTTTATTCCAGAAAGCGGTTGAGGCTTACACGCTTCATCGAACACTCAAAAATGCAACTGCTTTGGCTAAGGCTAAAGCTGAGTTGGCTTTGCATGCGTGGGGTGGGTGATGAACGTAGGTATTGATTTCGACCAATTTATAAAGCGGGTAGCACCTGTGGAAGATAATTACACCAAGAAGCCCAATGTTGTGTTTGATGATATCATGCGCAATGTAAGCGCAAATGCTTACAAATGCCTTGATGTAATCATTCGCTGCACACATGGCTATCAGCGTGAAAGCTATCCAATTGCATCATCTGTATTTCAGGAAATCACTGGTATCAAACGTCGTGAAACTGTCATTGATGCAATCCGAGAACTTGAACAATTAAAGATCATTTCTGTTGATCGAAGCACCCATGTAAACACTTTTTTTCTCACTCTATCTTTGTACGAAAAATCCGTACATGTACTAAATAACCGTACAGAGTTGTTATGTACTAAAAAACCGTACACAGTTAGTACGGATAAAGCGGACACTGTTTGTACGGAAAAACCGTACTTATATAAAGAAAGAAAGAAAAAAGAAAATACTAATACTGAAAAGCAGGAAAAATTCAGTTTTGCAGTAGCACTAAAAAACCTTGGTGCTGATGAACAACTCATCAAAGATTGGTTGATCGTACGTAAAACCAAAAAAGCATCAAACACACAAACTGCATTTTCAACTTTTGAAAACCAATTCAATAAAACTGATGTCCATATCAACACAGTTTTGAAGATCTGTATTGATCGTGACTGGAAAGGGTTCAATGCGGCTTGGTTGGCCAATGTGAATCTTTCTGAATACCAGGAACAAACTCAACAAGCCATCCCTGAACAACCACAGCAAAGCCAGTTCAAAGGTGTTGCTAAGCAATTTAAGGGGATGGAAGCATGATTGAATTATTTTCTATTCCCGTTGAGCAAAGCATCCTGTCAACGCTTATGACAATCGATCAGGCTGCTGATGAGATTATATCTGAGTTGGATGTGTCTGATTTCTATGCTGGCAAGCACCAAATCATTTTTGCTCATGTCAAAGCTCAACAAGCGAAGGGTGAGGCATTTGATGAGGTTACGATCTTTGAATTAATCAAAGCGAACTCACTTGAAGCCAAAGAGATAGACGAGCAGTTCATTGTCAATTTGATGAACCGAGTGAGCAATACAACTTTGCTCAATACACACCTGAAGAAACTCAAAGAGTTCTCAGTGCGTCGGAAGATTCAAGACCTGTCAAAACACATCAACACAATTGCAGTGGATATTGTGAGCTATGACGCTGAAACAGCAATTCAGAAGGTTCAGCAGCTTACAAATGGTCTAGAGTCGGGTGCAGTTCAAAACACACTTAAACACGCCCATGAATTCTCTAAAGCAGCAGTGACTGAGTTCCTTACCCGTCATCAAGCAATCCATGAGAACAAGCCGTATTACGGTGGTGTGAAGACTGGATTTATTGAACTGGATAATAAGCTAGGCGAAGTGTCGAAAGGTGATTTAGTTCTTATAGGTGCTCGTCCATCAATGGGTAAAACAACATTCGCTCAAAACCTAGCAACTGACATGATGATCAATCAATCACTACCAGTGTTGTTCGTTTCAATCGAAATGTCAGGGATGCAGATTGCACAGCGTTTGATTAGTGGCCTTGGTCAAATTGAATTAAGCAAAGTTCTATCAGGTAAAGCACAAAGCCATGATGTAGGGAAAATTGATCGTGCTTCACGCTTAATCGAGAAAGCGCCTTTGATGATTGACGACAGTGCCCGTTCAACGACGGCTTCAATTCGCCGATCTGCCCGCAAGCTTCAAGCTCAATACGGAAAAGTCGGGGCAATCTTTGTTGATTACGTCCAGAAGGTCACACCACTTACCAAAAACAACTTTGGTCGTGGCGATAAAGACATCGGAGAAATATCAGGTGATTTAAAGCGCATAGCGCGTGATTTTGATTGTCCTGTATTCGCACTAGCACAGTTGAATAGAAACCTTGAAAACCGTCCAAACAAGCGCCCTGTGAACGCTGATTTAAAAGAGTCAGGCGATCTCGAACAGGATGCAGACATCATCATGTTTATTTACCGCGATGAAGTTTACAACAAGGATTCTAAAGAGGCTGGTACCGCAGAAATCATTATTGGTAAAGCGCGTAATGGCTCAATCGGAACAGTTCGATTAGCAACTGATTTGGCAAGATCAACATTTGCAGACCTAAGTCCTGAGTATTACGAGGCGTTAGGCGTTGGAGGTGCAGCGTGAAACATCCTCTAATCAGATATCACGGTGGAAAGTTTAGATTGTCAGATTGGATTATCTCTCACTTTCCAAAGCATGAAACATATGTTGAGCCGTTTGGTGGTGGTGCGTCTGTGCTGTTGAGCAAATTGCCAAGCCGAATGGAAGTCTATAACGATCTTGATAGTGAAGTAGTTAATTTCTTTGAAGTGCTAAGAGATCAGCAGCTTGCAGAAGAATTGGCAAAACAGATCGAGCTAACACCCTATGCTCGTGAAGAGTTCTTAAATGCTCGAGCTGAAACAAATGACAAAGTTGAATTGGCACGTCGTTTAGTAGTGCGCGCACAAATGGGATTTGGCAGTGCAGGAGCAACAAGGGGGAATACAGGTTTTCGTTTAGATACAGCTCGAGGCGGAAGTGACATTGTGACCATCTGGCAACGTCAACCAGAAGTAATTCTTCAAGCTGCTGCACGATTAAAGAAAGTTTTAATTGAGAACAGAGATGCAATCAAAGTAATCCAAGACCATGACAGAGAAAACACTCTTTTCTTTGTAGATCCCCCTTATGTACATGAAACAAGAACAATGGGTGGTAAAGCATACCGACATGAGATGACCAATGCTGATCATGAACAATTGATTTCAGTTTTAAAAGATTGCAAGGGCAAAGTGATTTTGTGTGGTTATGAGCATCCAATTTATGAATCTCTGAATTGGAAGAAAATAGTGAAGTCTACAACAGGATCTGGGCAGGCAGGGTCAGCGCAAAGAGAAGAAGTTCTTTGGATTAATCCGCAGGCTGAAACACAACAAGACCTATTTGGAGAAGTGGTATGAACAAACCAATATCACCAAACATGTACATCAAGCCAGATTACAGCGCACAGGTTGAACAGTGGTTAGCTGAGGGTAATCAGATTAAAGCGCTAGTTCATGGTGAAGGCGCACTAAGCAAGAATTTCAACAACCGAGACAAAAGCAAGTCACCTCAAGATGCAATGCGACAAGTTATGTCGAACTCAGTTGCTATCGCAAAAGCTCAAAAGGCTAATCCATTTGTGAAAGCTAGAGCAGAGGCAAGATCAAAAGGGTTGATTCATTACACAGGATGCAAATGTAAGAGCTGTGGTAGCACGAAAAAGTTTGTATCAACGAATAGTTGTGTGGAATGTAATCGTTCAAAGGCGGCAATAAGAATGAGTAATAAGAACATGACCAAGCGTGACGGAGAAGGGCGATGAAATTAACCAAAGCTCAAAGAGCAGATATAAAAATGAAGTTTGGTGGCATGTGTTCTTACTGCGGTGAGTTACTTGGGGAGAATTGGCAAGCTGATCATTTAATTCCGATCCGTAGAAATGGCGATGGTACTTGTATGAATCCTGAACATGATGTGATTGAGAACCTTATGCCTGCCTGTGCTATCTGCAACAAGAACAAGCACTCATTCACATTGGAGTTCTGGCGCAAACAGCTAGAAGATTCAAATCGAAAGTTACGTGATTACGTGGCTAATTACCGTCTAGCTTTAATGTTTGGTCAAGTTCAGGAAACTACTAGCCAGATTGTCTTTCATTTTGAGCAGGTGGCAATCAATGATTGAGTTCGTAACAGTTTGGATTTTAACAGTTGGCTATTTCGAATATGACTATCAGAAAGGCGGTCCAGCTACTTATCAATTGCAGTATGCCACTCAATCTGTCTGTGAAAAGCAAAAGAAAAACCATGTTTTTGAAAATAAAGGTGCCAAGACAAGATTTTGGGCTAGATGTGATTTTCAGCAAATCCCAGTTTATAAGCAGGTGAAGTGATGAGAAGTGAATTATTTAAAACAGCACTCCAAAGCTACAAAGATGAATGGTCTAAATGCTTGCATGAAGGTGGTGAAGGTAAGCGTGTAGCCGCTTTCTTAGAGAAGATCGACCATCAAATCCCACTATCACAACATATGTTTGATGTTGCTTGGAATCACCGCCAGACCGAGGTGGATGAGCTTACTCAACTTTATGCTAAGGAACTGTTCAATAAGAAGGTTGTAGCTAAGAAAGCGTCAGAGAAGATGGCAGAGTTACAACTTCAAAAGGATGATCTGCAAAAGCGGGTGGATTTATTAGAGGCAACATTGCAGTCAGAAAGATGGGATAAAGACGCAGGATTCAAAATATTCTTTAAAGCTCGTGATACTCAAGGGCAGTGGCATGGATTCGAGAAAAAACCTGAATATTACGAGGTTGGTGGATATTGGACGAATGGAGGAAAGTCTATTTATCTACAGGGTGATGAATGGTGCGATAGAGAAACTGCAATCAATTCACTTACCTCGGTGAAAGAGCAGGCGCTCAAGGGTGGACCTAATGACTGACTTTCAAGCGTTCTTATTATTTGCAGCATTCTTGGCGTTAATTGGAATTTGGAGCTGATATGAACACAACTTTCAAAGAGGCTCAAAGAAGTAGATCAAAACCTGTGGCGCGTTCTAAACGCGTTCACAAGGTGCCGACAGAAGATCAAGAGCAAATCACTCTTATGTCATGGGCGCATCATGTGAAGTTCAAAGATGGTCGATTGAGTGATTATTTATTTCATATCCCCAATGGTGGCTCACGTAATGTGATTGAAGCGTCAAAACTCAAGAAGATGGGTGTGAAAGCAGGTGTACCAGATTTACAACTGATTGTTCCAAATGGATTGGTCCACGGCTTATGGATCGAACTCAAATCGAAAGCAGGTAAGTTGCAGCC
Organism: Acinetobacter sp. ANC 3882; assembly: GCF_022549545.1. Lineage (NCBI taxonomy): Bacteria > Pseudomonadati > Pseudomonadota > Gammaproteobacteria > Moraxellales > Moraxellaceae > Acinetobacter > Acinetobacter sp. ANC 3882. The sequence continues at coordinate 92,696 of NZ_JAKZGB010000001.1, forward strand.
AAGCCAAAGATTAATGATGCAACGATTAGAAGAGCAAGGTTATTTATGCAAAGTCTGCTTTGGGGCGGACGAAGCAATACAAGAAATTAAAAAATATTTATGTATTTGAGGTGACGGCATGAATGCGGCAGTAGCTACACCAGTAATGGACTGGACAAAATATACAATTGACGGATGGTTGGAGCAGTTCGGCGCTTGGTGTGAAACTGTGCGCATGAAAGGCGGTGATTTACCTGATGGTTTGCATATCAATCAAATCTACTGGTTGATGCGTGAAGCAGGCAAAGAGATGCCAAAGAGCAAATCTTATATTCGTTGTCAGATTGATGACTATGAAGCTGATCAAGTTCAAGCTTTGTTACGCAGCATCTTGAGCAAGGGTGATTACACTGTGAAGTTTGCACTAATGTGTTTGATCAAACATAAGGTTGAAAACAGATCATTATCAGCGGTTGCAGACATCACAAATCAATCAAAACAAATGACGCACATGATGATTAACTGTGCTCGATTCCACCTCAATGGCTATGATAAAAGATTAAAAATACAGTAATTGACTGGTCGACCAGAATGTGGCATATTTCTGTTATAGTGGATGAAGTTATAGTAATTCACTAAGTATTTAAAAGCTCATCGAAAGGTGGGCTTTTTTGTTGTCTAAAGTTTCCTCTTTATGCCCTGCTTCGGTGGGGCTTTTTTATTGGAGCATCCAATGCCTCACTATATGAAAAAGCCTGTGGTTATTGAAGCTTTCCGATTGGGCGTGAACTGGCCTCAAGGCAATTGCAATGATTGGTTTCATGATGCAGTCACCAACGGAATTGTTATCACTCACAATATGGGTAAGTTTCGCAATCCAACTCAAGAAACATATATCGAAATTAAAACTCTGGAAGGATTGATGCGTGGTGAAATTGGAGATTACATCATTAAGGGAATCAAAGATGAAATCTATCCTTGCAAACCAGACATCTTTGAACTGACATATGAAAAAGTTGAATGAGTATGGACACAATCGAAGCGAATCAGAGCTATTGATAATCAGATCTCAAACATCAAACAGAATTTGAAAGGTGTAAACAATGGATAATGAAGAATTACTAGGGCAGCTTGAATCAGTTGCTAATTTCATGCGTGGTATGCAGTTCGATCCACGTATCCCACAAGATGTAAAAGAAGCACTAAGTTATCGAGTTCAGAAGATTAATGAACTTATTGATCAGCACCTAGATGCGTGATGCAAAGCGATTAGCTGAGATTAGAAGGCTACCATGCGTTAGATGTGGCTCTAGTCCTTCGCAAGCAGCTCACAGTAATTTAAGCAAGCATGGCAAAGGCAGAGGTATTAAAGCCAGTGACGAGTTTACAGTGCCCTTGTGTTATCCCTGCCATTCTGCATTCGATGCGTTCAAACTAGGCACAAGACAAGAATCAGAAGCTTTGTTTAATGGGTGGTTAAAAAAGACTAAAAGGATGTTGAATATTAATAATGATGAGGTGTTTTGATGGGCAAGAAGAAAGCTAAAGCCTTACATGAAGTCAGTTGGCTCCACATGGGTAAAACAGAAGAATATGAAGAACTGAAAGCTGATATTCAATTTGTATGCAAAGACGTTCAAGGCTTCATCAAAGAAATTGCTGTTAATGACATTGTTCAAACGTTTTTAAAACATGGGTACATAGTCGTGAAAAAATAGTTTGAGGTCAGTATGAATCCAGCGACATTCACAATCAAAGATCATTCAGACATCACTAAAACAATGTCGTACCTTCATACCAATTACACACAGGCTAATTTTGAGAATAAGCCTTTGGTTGTGACGATTAAGTCATTTGACGGTGATAGGTCAAAAGCTCAAAACCGACTCTATTGGAAATGGTTATCACAGTGGGCGAAAAGACAAGGCACAGAAAAAGATTATGAACATAATTTTTTTAAACGAACTCTGCTTTCACGTATTTATTACCGTGATGACGTTGGTGAGTATCGCAAGACTTATGATGCGGTGAGGCAGTTAAGGGCTGAACAACATCCGCTTTATCAGCAGTTGGCTGATAGCGTTGCAATGCTGACTTCAACGACTGACGCATCAATTGCCCAGTTCACTGAATACTTAAACGACATACATGCATTTTGTTTGAAACAAGGGTGTTACTTAGAAACGCCTGATGATTTGATTTATGCGTTGGAGAATTAAAGTGAAATCATACCAAGTATGGCTGGAAGGTTACGCAGCCACAGGAGAGCATCAGCCAGCTCAATTTGTTGATGGGGTTGATGCAGTAAGTTTTGTCGATGCTGTGAAAAGTGCACTCCAGAATAAAGAATGGGATATGAAATACTTAAACATTGTGCGAGATAACCCTGTTTATTGGGGTTGTAGATTTTATGACAATGAAGAAGAAGCAAGAAAAGCTTTTGGATAGTAGATCAAACCGCCAAAGTGGCGGTTTTTTAATGAGGTAAATATGGAACAAATCAAAGGCGCAGAACCTTTAAAAAATCTACGTCATGAAGAGTTCTGCCACGAATATTTAAAAACACTAAGCCCGCAAGCAGCAGGTGAAGCAGTAGATTTCAAAACCCGCCAATATGCATGGGAAGTGCTGCAACGTGAAGAAGTTCAAGAGCGAATCGCATATCTCAATACACAGCGCTTAAATCGTGTTGATGTTGATGCGGATTATGTGCTCAAGCGTCTTGTTGAAATCGACAAGATGGATGTCCTAGACATCATGGATGATAACTATTGCCTTAAGCCAATCGGCGATTGGCCTCCTATCTGGCGCCAGTATGTTTCAAACATTGAAAACACAGAAGAGTTTGAAGGGCGTGGTGATGATAAGTCACAGACAGGCTGGCTCAAAAAGATCAAATGGCCTGATAAGGTAAAAAATCTTGAACTTCTTGGTAAACATATTGCCGTGGGTGCATTTAGAGAGAAGATTGAGCATGACTTGGCAGACCCTCTTAAAGAACTGTTAGAGCGTGCAAGCGGAAATACCTTAAAACCAAAAGGATAGAACTATGACATCGGATGAGCTAGAAAAAAACTTGTCTGATCCATGGTGGCGTCTTACAAGTGGTTTTTTATATCAAATCCTAATTAAGGGTGATGACGAGACAGAAGGGTTAAAAGCTCCTTTCATTCCAAATGAGCATCAAATCAATTTCATTGAGAATTTGTGGTACCGAAATATTATCCTAAAAGCTCGTCAGTTAGGTTTTACCACCATGATTGCAATCTATTATTTGGATTGTTGTTTATTTGGTAAGGGTGATACTCGTGCTGGGATGATTGCACAAGACAAGTATGCAGCAGACAAGCTTTTCCGAGATAAAGTTAAGTTCGCTTATGACAATTTACCACCAGAAATCAAGTTTAAATTCCCTTTAGCGCGTGATAGTGCAAGTGAGTTGTTATTTGCTCACAACAATAGCTCTATCACAGTTGGAACATCAATGCGTTCAGGAACATTGCAATATTTGCATGTTTCTGAGTTCGGTAAAATCTGTGCAAAGTATCCGGATAAAGCTAAAGAGGTTTTGACAGGTTCAATTCCTGCTGTCTCAACCAATGGAATTGTTGTAATTGAATCTACAGCAGAAGGTGATGAAGGTGCGTTCTTCAATATGTGCGAAACAGCACGAAATAAGAAGGCTTCAGGAACTGAATTAAGTAAGAAGGATTTTAGATTCCACTTCTATCCATGGCAGGGAGCAACAGAATATTCTCTTGATGCGAATGTTCACATCACATCTAAAGAGCATGGGTATTTTGACCGAATCGAGCAAGAAAGCGGTGACACTATTGGTGTATCTCAGCGTAATTGGTACATAGCAACGCGTGACAACGACTTTCAAGGTTCATCTGAGCTGATGTGGCAGGAATATCCATCCACTCCAGAAGAGGCGTTTAAGAAGTCAAAAGAGGGATGCTGGTACACAGAACAATTCATTAAGGTTCGTAAAGAGCAGCGTATTTGCTCTCTACCAATTCGCACAGATGTTCCTGTAAATACATTTTGGGACATTGGCAACTCAGATGGTACTGCCATTTGGTTTCATCAGCGCGTTGGTATGCAAGATCTATTTATTGATTTTGAAGAAGGATGGGGCGAGCCATACGAATACTTTGTGAAGCTAATGCAAAGCAAGGGATATTTGTGGGGCAAACACTATCTACCACATGATGGCGCTCATGCTCGTCAAGGCGAAAGTCAAAATCTATCTCCACAACAAATGCTCAAGAATCTCGGGTTAACCGATGTTGATATTGTTCCCCGTGTTTCTGAATTACTCCATGGTATCAATAAAACACGTGATGCCTTGATGAATGATGTCTGGTTTGATGTTGACCGCTGCAAAGAAGGGTTAAGACATCTTGAGAACTACACAAGGAAATTCAATTCACATGCACAAACTTACACAAGTGAGCCAGTGAAGTCGGATGGCAATTCAGAATCTGCAGATGCATTCCGTCAGTTTGCCCAAATCCGTGAGCAAATCGGCGTAATAAAAAAACCACCAAAAGTTCAAGTAATCCCTACAGCGCATCGCTGGTAAAAATTCAATTAAGTGAGGTCAAGTTGTGACTAAAAAAGATCAACTTGTGGACATTCACGCCCGTGCAAAAAAGCAATTCGACATTATTCAAAGCGCTGTTAGAGATGAACGTCAACAGTGTTTAGAGGATCGTCGTTTCTATTCGATTGCTGGCGCCCAATGGGAAGGCCAATTGGGTGAGCAGTTCGCAAACAAACCAAAATTTGAAGTCAACAAAATCCACTTGGCTGTCATTCGTATTATTAACGAGTACCGGAACAATCGAATCACAGTAGATTTTGTCTCAAAAGATGGGTCTAAGAATGATGATTTAGCTGACACCTGTGACGGGTTGTATCGCGCTGATGAGCAGGATTCAGGGGCAGAAGAAGCCTACGACAATGCTTTCGAGGAAGCTGTTGGTGGTGGCTTTGGTGCTTTTAGATTACGTGCTTGTGAAGAAGATGAGGAAGACGAAGAAAACGAGCGTCAGCGCATCCGAATCGAACCTATCTTTGATGCTGATTCATGTGTCTTCTTTGACTTAGATGCAAAACGTCAAGACAAAGCTGATGCTAAGTTTTGCTTTGTTCTATCATCAATGACACCTGATCGCTATGAGGAAGAATACAAAGAAAGCCCTGCATCTTGGAACAAAGATATTCGCAATGATGAATTTGACTGGTGCACACCTGACATCGTCTATGTTGCCGAATACTACGTTGTGGAGAAGGTCAAAGAGAAGGTTCACATCTTCCAATTGATCGATGGCACTGAAGAACGACACACAGAAGAAGAGCTTGAAAAAGATACTTCTATTCGTGAAAAGCTTGATGCAACAGGCGCTCAAGAGCTTCGAATCAAGACAAATGAGCGATGCAAAGTACACAAGTACATCATGAGTGGATCATCAATTCTAGAAGATTGTGGCTACATTGCTGGTCGATTCATTCCAATTGTTCCTGTCTATGGCAAACGCTGGTTCATTGACAATGTAGAGCGTTGCATGGGGCATGTTCGCTTATGTAAGGATGCTCAACGACTCAAGAACATGCAATTAAGCCGACTTGGTGAGATTGCAGCATTGTCGCCTATTGAAAAGCCGATTTTAACTCCTGCTCAAGTAGCAGGGTTTGAGAACATGTGGGCTAATGACAATTTGGTTAATAATCCATATCTGCTCATCAATGAACTAGAAGATGCTCAAGGAAATATTGTAGCAACAGGGCCTACATCCTACACAAAACCGCCTGCTATACCACAGGCATTAGGCGCATTGCTTCAAATCACCGATACAGACATCAAAGAACTTCTTGGTAACCAAGAACAGGGTGAAAAGATCAGTGCAAATGTGAGTGCAGAAGCAATTGATCTGGTTCAGGGTCAGCTTGGCATGCAGTCCTACATTTATGTAGATAACTTTGCTAAGGCAATTAAGCGCTGCGGAACTATTTGGCTATCAATGGCCAAAGAACTTTATGTTGAAGAAGGTCGTCGCATGAAGACGATCGGCAAGCAAGATGAAGTTGATAGTGCAGAGTTGTCGCGCCCAGTTGTTGGTGAATCAGGCCTTGAATATGAGAACGATTTAACGAAGGCATCTTTTGATGTTGGTGTTGATGTTGGTCCAACGTCTTCAAGCAAGAAATCAGCAATTGTTCGTTCAATGCAAGCGTTACTCCCTTACACGACTGATCCTCAAGACTTAAAAATCCTTCTAGCCATGATTTACATGAATATGGAAGGCGAAGGTATTAAAGACTTCCGCAACTATTATCGAAAGTACTTAGTTCAAGCTGGTGTCGTTGAGCCTACAGAGGAAGAGCAGCAACAGATGATGGAGGCTGCACAGAATCAGCCACCTGATCCACAAACAGAATTAGCGCAAGCTCTTGCAGCAGAAGCACATTCCAAGGCTATGAAAGCTCAGGCCGACACTTATCTTACTGCTGCTAAGACAGAGCAAACCAAAGCTGATACAGCAAAAACCTTATCTGATATGGAAATAGGGCAGAGAGATTCTGCCTTAGCTTTATATCAGCAAATTAATGAAAGCATGGCGTCCGCTCAGCCTATGAGTGAGGGAGTTACAAATGTCTGAACAAGAGCAAGATCAAATCGAAAATGAAGAGCTGGAAACAGAAACTCAAGAGCAGGAAGAACATCGAGATGATGAACAACCTGACACTGAGGAAGCTGAAACAGAAGAGTTCTTCATTGGAATTGAGGGTGAAGAGCCACAACAGCAAGAAGATCCGTTCCGAGGCGAGCCAGCACCTGAGTGGGTGAAGGATTTACGCAAAAAAGAACGTGAGAATCAGAAGCGAATCAAAGAGCTTGAATCCGAGTTGTCTGTACATCGAAAACCAGCAGAAATCGATTTAGGTGAGAAGCCTACTTTAGAAAGTGTTGGTTATGACACAGATGAGTTTGATCGCCAAATAACTGATTGGTATGCAAAGAAAGCTCAATACGAACAGCAAGAGCAAGCTAAGAAAGCTGAACAGGAAAAGGCTAATAAGAGCTGGCAAGACCGTGTTAGTAATTATGAAGCCAAGAAGTCAGAGCTCAAAACCAAACACAAAGTTCGTGATTTTGATGAAGCCGAAGAAGTTGCGAGAGGCACTTTAAATGAGCTTCAACAAAACATGATTGTGATGGGGGCTAAACAACCTGAATTGCTAATCTATCACTTGGGTACAAATCCTGAAAAGGCTAAGAAGCTTGCAAGCATTACAGATCCAATTCAATTCGCATTTGAGGCGGGTTCACTTGATCACCAATTAAAAGTTCAGACACGAAAACCACAAACATCACCTGAGCGAAAAGTCGCAGGTTCAGGCTCGTTAAGCGGAACTACTGACTCGACTCTAGAAAAGTTACGCGCTGAAGCTGAAAAGACAGGTGATTACACCAAAGTAAACCAGTATAAGCGCACACAAAAACAGAATAAGGATTAATTTATGTCTAATGCTTTTAGTAAAGAAGAACGTGTAGCATTTGAAGACCTTTTGGAAGGTTTTCAAGATCAACTTGTTCTTTCAAAACTTGTAAATAAGTATCGAATGAATGATGTTGAAGCTGAACGCTCTAACAATACCATTTGGCGTCCAATGCCATACATTGCAACATCTTATGATGGTATGGATCAAACAAGTAACTTCAAAGATAAAACTCAATTATCTGTACCTGCAACAATTGGCTATAAAAAATCTAGCCCTTGGATTCTTGATGCACAAGAGTTGCGAGATCAGTTGCAAGAAAACCGACTTGGTGATGCTGCAAAACAGAAACTTGCCTCAGATATCAATTTGGCAGTATCTAAAGTTGCTTCATTACAGGGTACTTTAGTTGTCAAGCGCACAGGTGCTGCAACAGGATTTGACGATGTGGCTCTTGCTGATGCAATCATGAATGAGCAGGGTGTGCAGATGAATGATCGTCGAATTGCTTTGGCAACGCGTGATTACAATTCAATGGCAGGTGACTTGGCTAAGCGTCAAAATGTTGTAGGGAAGGTTCAAACTGCATACGATCGCGCATACATTGGTGATGTTGCAGGTTTTGATGCATTCAAACTTGACTACTCAGAGCGCTTAGGTGCTGCAACAGCAACAGGTGTAACAATTGGTGCTGCTAACCAATATTACACACCTAAAGCCACTTCAACAGCTGGCACTGGTGAAGTAAGTAATGTGGATAACCGCTATCAAACCATTACGGTTGCAGTAACAGGTGGTGCACTTAAAGAAGGTGATGCATTCACTATCACAGGTGTTGAATCTGTTCATCAAATCACTAAGCAAGCAACTGGTCAGCTAAAAACTTTCCGAATTGTTAAGGTGAATAGTGCTACATCCGTTGTAATTTCACCTCCAATTGTTTCTGGTCAAGGTACTACTGAAGCTGAAAAGCAATATCAGAATGTGAGTGCTACACCAGCCAATGGTGCAGTTATTACTATGCTGAACACTGTAACTGCTTATGCAAACCCTTTCTGGCACCGTGATGCAATTGAGTTAATTCCAGCTCGCTATGCTGTGCCAACAAATGCGGGTGCTGCTGTACTTCGAGCAACCACAGATCAAGGTATTGAACTGGTATTCCAGAAGCAATATGACATCAACACAATGAAAACAAAGTATCGTTTAGACACTATGTTTGGTGTGGTGATGGTAAATCCAGAAATGGCTGGTATTGAGCTATTTAATCAAACCTAACCTAGACCTAGTGACGACAAATGCCCGCTTATTGCGGGCGTTGTCATTTTTGGAGGCTGAAATGTCAGATGAATACCCTAAAGCGTTGTACCGCGGTGATTCTAAAACTTATGAACATGTCATTGCGGATGGAGAAGAGCATGAACAGCATTTGCGTGAGCAAGGCTATGTCAATTACGCAGAGCTAAAAGAACCTGAAGTTATTGTGATTGGAAAAGCTAGTGGTTCAAGTGGTGAACTAAATAAAGTAAAGCAAGAGTTGCTTGAAGCACTACAGACAATTGAGCAAAAGGACGAGAAAATACTTGATCTGCAATCTACCTTTATTGCTGAAAACAATAAATTGCGCCAACAAATTCGCCAACTAGAACTAAGTAAATTAGATGCTGGTGAAATTCGCAAAATCCTTGATGAAAAACAAGTGAAATATGGCGCTCGTGATAGCAAAGATGAGCTTGTAAAGCTTGTTTTTGATGCTGAATATCCTATTTTTGTTGATCCAGAAGAGGAATAAGCCATGTCATGGACAAAGCGGCAAATCATTGATCAAGCATTTGAAGAAATAGGTCTTGCGGCAACGTCCTTTGATTTGCAACCTGACCAGTATGAAAGTGCCAGACGCAAAATGGATACGATGGTTGCAGTATGGTCATCTAAAAATATCCAGATTGGCTATCCATTGCCAAGTGAAGCCAACAGCAGTGATCTAGATCAAGAAACCAATGTTCCTGACTATGCTGTTGAAGCTATCTACTTAAAGTTGGCAATTAAGATTGCGCCCGCATTTGGTAAAGCTATTTCACCTGAAACTAAAACACAAGCTGCTGAAGCTTATAACAACTTGGTACGAATGGCAGTCAAGATGCCACCACAAATGAAATATAGCTGCTCATTGCCAAGTGGCGCAGGGCATAAATATCGTTGTGACAAGTTCATTGTCAATAAGCAAGACAATAACGTTTTATCCCCAACACAAGATGTGGAGTTCTTTAATGAGTAAACGACTTAATACTGTTGATTCCTTAATGTTGGGTGATCAAGTTGTAATTTATCGTGGTAATTGCACAGACTTCCGAGCAGTTCCAATTGATGTTTTAAAAGATGAGATTCTCAAAGACATTCCAATTCCAGAATTTAAAACCCCTGTAGTGCAGCACTACAACCCAAATGGTGACTTCACTCTCTATGTGGAGAATCATCCAGAGGGAACTTTTTTATTGCTCAATCCAACAACAGGGATTGCAAATGGCACAGTAGTTTTGCCTGATGCGGCTGAGGTTTTAGATAAGCAAATTGTTTCATTCTCATGCTCACAGCAAATCACATATTTAACTGTAAATGGCAATGGTGCCGCTGTAGTTGGCGCACCCAATGCAATCTCAGCAACAGCTTTCTTTAAGATTCAGTACGACAAATTATCAGGTACTTGGTATCGAGCGGGGTAAACATGCAAATCCCTATCTTAAATGGCATTTACACTGATCAGAACTCAGATTTTCGCACTTCTTACCCACGAAACATGATTCCAGTGCCTAAAGAACAGGGGATTTCTCAAGGTTATCTTCGACCTGCTGAGGGCATTGATCAATTTGCTAATGTTCCTGCTGTTGATCGTGGTGGTATTGAATGGAATGGAACTTGTTATCGAGTTTGCGGAAACAAGTTTATTAAGGTTGATGCCTCTGGTGTAGTGACAGAAATTGCTGAATTGATGGGTTATGGACAATGCAACTTTGACTATTCATTTGATTACTTGGCTATCAACTCACATCCTCATTTGTATCTCTACAATGGCACTGAATTAAAGCAGATCACTGATAACGATCTTGGTGTTGTGGTCGATGTGCTTTGGGTGGATGGGTATTTCATGACAACAGATGGTGAGTTTCTTGTCATTACTGAGTTGAATGATCCTTTCCAAGTAAATCCTTTGAAATATGGCTCTTCGGAAGTTGATCCAGACCCAATCAATGCATTGATCAAAGTACGCAACGAAGTGTATGCACTTAACCGGTACACAATCGAGATCTTTGATAACGTTGGCGGAGATAATTTCCCATTTGCCCGTATTGATGGAGCAATGGGAACTCGTGGCACATTAGGTACAAAGACTTGCTGCAAGTATATGGATGCAGTCGCATTCCTTGGTGGTGGCAAGAATGAACCAGTTGCTTTGTGGTTATCAGCCAATGGCTCAACCAACAAAATCTCTACTCGTGAAATTGAACAAATCATTCATCAATACAGTGAAGATATTCTTTCTCAATGCTTGATGGAATCGCGCTTAGTTGATGGCCATAACTGGCTTTATTTACATTTACCTGATCAAGCCCTTGTTTATGACTCAGCCGCATCAGAAGCCACCCAACAGCCTGTCTGGTTCACATTAAGTTCTGGTCTGGTCAAAAGCCAATACTTGGCTCAAAACTTTGTATGGTGCTATGGAAAGTGGATTGCAGGACATCCTGTTCTTGCAAAACTAGGTGTTCTCACAAATGAGCATGGTGAGCACTGGGGTGAGGAAGTTTCATGGGAATTTGGAACAACAATTCTCTATAACGAATCTCGCGGTGCCATCTTTCATCAGATCGAATTAGCTTGCCTTACTGGTCGAGTTGCCTTGCATAAAAATCCAATCATTTCTACATCATGGTCATCTGATGGAATGAATTGGTCTAATCCAAAACAAATCAGGTCTGGAAAAGTTGGCGAGCAGAATAAGCGACTTGTCTGGTTTCAACAGGGCTATATGAACAACTGGCGCATTCAGAAGTTCTCAGGCACATCAGATAGCAGACTCACTGTAGCGCGCATAGAGGCTTATATAGAGCCCTTGGGGGTGTAATGGCTACCACAGATCAATTCAAAGTCTTACGCAGCGATTTAGAGCGTATGTGTGGTGGTAATCAACGATTGGTTAAGGCATTCGAAAACCTATCCCGAATCCTTCCTATCAACAACGATCCTACAGACGAAGCAATTGAAGCAGCTCAGATTACCGCCGATACCGCAACCGCTCAAGCCTTCTTAGCATTATCGCTTATTGATGCAGTTAAACAACTTGCGGAAATCATAGCAACTGAGCCTAAGCATGTTTGCACTACTCAACAATTCGAAGACTTAAGCCCAAGAACAGAAGTCGTTCAGCAAAACGTAATCATTCCTTCCTATCAGCTTACAGAGCCGATGAATCTAAATTTAGAGGTCTATTAAGATGGGCGTAAAAGTATTAAACATCATCCCTTCAAAAGTGGCTGAAAATTCCCAAACCACTCAATTTACAGCTGAAGCAAATACAACAATTGATAAGTTCACAGTAACCAATACATCTGCCGCTGTAGCAAAGTTTAGTTGCAATTTGGTTTTGGTTGGTGGCACTGCTTCAAGCTCAAATCTTATTATTAAAGAGAAATCAATTAGTGCAGGAGAAACTTATGTTTGTCCTGAACTTGTAGGCCATTCTTTAGAATCTGGAAGCTTCATTAGTACGCTTTCTGATACTGCATCAGCATTAACGATTCGTGCATCAGGTCGGGAGATTACTTAATGAATAACTTCCATATCCTGACTACAGCAGATACAAATCCTTTGATGCTCAATATCAAACGTCATCCTGAGTTATGGAAAGAAGACACATATCTTCGTGATTACCCGCAGGGACCATTTGGTGAAATAGATTCTATTATGCTTCGATTTCCTGAAAAGCGAGTATTTGAGCAAGAAGAAGATTTAGAAAAATACAAGCGTGGTGAAGGTCAGTTTGATCAGCATGAAAGTATTGATTATCCAGCATTCGCAGTTCTTGCAGAAGCACGTCAAATTGTATTTGGATTGATGGCATTGGTTCAAGGTGAACGTCTTGGTCGTGTGATGATCAATCGTATTAAGCCGGGTGGGCGCATTTATCCTCATGCTGATACACCAGAACACACTGATTACTACACACGGTTTCATGTTGTATTGCAGTCTGCTGCAGGTTGTATTCTTCGCGCTGGTGATGAGCAGCTAAACATGAAAACAGGCGATGTTTTTTGGTTCAACAACAAACTTGAGCATGAAGTCATCAATAATTCGGCTATTGATCGACTTTCAATGGTCGTGGATATCAAGGTGAGAAAATGATTACAGCACATGTAGAGAGTTTTGAAGAAAACTTGGACTACTTAAAGCCTCTCTTGCCAATCCACTACCAAGAGTTGGCCTTAAACCAAGATAAAGTACCACTCTCACCACAATTTGATAAATACATCGCCGCTGAAAATAGTGGCGAATTGCTATTTATAGTTCTAAGAAATGCAGGTGAGCTAATTGGTTACTTCATAGGATTTGTTGCACCTGGATTGCACTATTCAACTTGCTTGACCTGTCAAATGGATATCTTCTATGTCCATCCAGATCACCGTGGATCTGGTGCAGGATTTCAGCTTTTCAAATTTGTAGAAGATCAATGCAAGAAACGTGGCGTTCAACGCTTATTTGTAGGCTCGAAGCTTCACAAGGATGCTTCATGGCTCTTTGAGCGCTTGGGTTATTCACCTGTAGAAACTTACTACTCAGTATGGCTAGGAGATTGATATGGTAGCGGCAGCAATTGTAGGAAGTGCAGTTGTGACTGGAGTTGCATCTAGCCAAGCTCAGAAAAGTGCTGCTAAGCGAGCAGCAGGAGCACAACAAGACTCAACTTATGCATCTATTGAAGAACAACGTCGTCAATTTGACCAAATGCGGGAACTGCTTAGTCCATTTGTGAATGCGGGAACTTCTGCATTAGGTGGGCAACAAGACTTGCTTGGCTTAAATGGAATGCAAGCACAGCAAGATGCAATTAATGGAATTCAAAATAGTGCTGCATTCAAAACCTATCTAGACCAAGGCGAAAATTCACTTCGTCAGAATGCATCTGCTACAGGTGGTTTGCGTGGTGGAAATACACAGGCAGCTTTAGCACAGTTCTCACCTCAATTGTTAAATCAAATGATTAACCAACAATACACAAACCTTGGTGGATTAACAGCTCTTGGTCAGAATGCCGCAGCTGGTGTTGGTAATGCTGGTATGCAGTCTGCAAATAACATTGGCAATTTATTGCAGCAAGGTGGGGCAGCACAAGCTGGTAATGCTTTAGCCCAAGGTCAAGCAAACGCCCAAATGTGGAATGGTGTTAATAGTGCTATTGGTAATCTAGGTGGCATGTATTTGTACAAAAATGGCTTTAATTGAGGTGATATATGGTTCAGCCCTATGACTACACATTAAATGTGCAAAATCCTTCTGAAGTATTCACTAATAGCCTTTGGAATGGATATAAACTTGGTGCAACCATGGATCAGGTTAAACAACAGCGAGAACAGGCTGCACTCAAACAGCAACAAGAACAACAAAGAGCTGAAGACACAAGATCATTGATCCAAAACCAAACAAATGAAAACTTCACTTCTTTCCAACTAATGTACCCTGATCAAGCAGAAACGATTCAAAAGGTATGGCAACAGAAGAGTCAAGGTGACAAAGACTTTTCATGGAGAGTTGGATCAGAAGCTTTGGCTGCATTGAAAAGTGACAGTCCAGATATAGCAGAACAAGTCTTTCAGAAAGCAGCGGTACATTATGACAATTCTGGAAGAAAACAAGATGCAGGATCAATGCGGTTTTATGCAGATCTTATTAAGAAGAATCCAGCAAATGCTAAGAGCCTTATGCAAGATTACCTATCCACCGTGGATAGGGAGAGGTTTGATAAAACATTTGTTCCTTTAAATGAACAAAATCGTGCTAACGAAATGCAACCTTACGAAATTGCTAAGAAGGAAGCAGAGACAGCAAAAATTAATGCAGAAACTAATGATATTCCTCTTGCTGCGGCTGATCGTAACCAAGGTGTAATTAATCAGGCACGTGGTACGGAGCTTGATAATCAATACAAATATGATCAATTGGCGCAATTAGATCGTCAATTCTATGATGGGTTAGACAAGTCTGAAAGAATTGAAGCAGATAGACTTAGAGCCAGAAAAGCTGAAACGGCAACACAGCGGATGGAGAGACTTGAAAAGGCAGAGGGTCTAGCTGTTGCTTCTAAAAATGCAGCCGATGCTTCAGTCAATGCAGCGAGACTTGCGAATATAACTGCTGAGAATGGGGGGGCTTATTGGGATAGGTTATGGCGTATTGTTCCTGGTTCGACAGAAAATTCCTATGCAAAAGACATTGAAACTCTTAAGTCTCAAGTATTCTTGGCTCAAGTTGACAAGATGAGAGGTCTTGGTGCTTTAACTGAGCGAGAAGGTGATGCCCTTAAATCCTCGATTGCTTCTTTAGACATCAATCAGGGTCCAAAGCGCGTTCAAGAAAACTTAACTCAAATTGCTAGAATCATGTCTGAAGCTGCAAAATCTGCAAGCAGGAAAACAAAGATTTACGCCACCAGAGGGCAGGGTTATGCTCCAGATGTTGTTGATGCTGCTAGAGCACTTGGCATAACTCCAGAAGAAGCTCAAAAATTTGTCAATGATAATGGATTGTAAAATTTAGCTTGTGATATTCTCTTTTCATTTATGAAGAGAGAATAATGAAAAATTGTAATACTAATCCAAATAATCTTTGGAATTAATTGAAAAATGGTATTTAATTTTATTGGTGGTTTCTAAATATTTGTGTATTATTTGTGGCAAAAGAAAGGTCCGCCAATTTCTTTATTTAGAAGCTCATATTATGGTTAAATGAATATATGAATAATTTTAAAACCTATTTAAAAGAAAACTTTAAAACCTTTAAGCTGGACGAGGTTGGTGGTAGTGGATATTATTCTTCATTTAATAAAGAAGTTGATGGTTGTGAAATAGCTATTGTTCTAGATTTTTTTAAAAGCGGGAAGCTTTGCGAAATACACATTAGTATTTTATATATGGATGTTAGATTAACTAATGTATACGAAAAGCAAGATATAAAAAAAATTTACTCAGATGGAATATCTGGGAAAGATTTTTTTGAAAGTGCTATTAATGAATTAAAATCCAGAGTAGAACAGCATTGTGGAAAAAATCCCAGTAATGGCACTTCTTCCTAAATCTCCATATTTTTTGGCTTAAAATTAAATAAATCAATTTATGCTAAATCACCAATATCGTGAGTTTATTTGCATAATATCCATCAAATATATGATTTATAAAAGTCGAAAAGCGAATTTAAACCTTCCACATTAATAAAACCCCGCATTTTGCGGGTTTTTTATTACCTTAGGAAAAGTTATGGCAACAAGACAAAATTTTGAAAAGCTATTAGATTCCCCAAATGTCCAAAAGATGCTTAACTTGATTGCTAATGCTGAAGGCGTACAACATGGATACAATACACTATTTGGCAATGAAAAGTTTAGTGATTTATCTAAGCATCCGAATGTATCGAAAGAGTTTACTCAAACTGATGGCAAGAAGAATAGAACCAATGCTGCAGGTCGATATCAATTCCTTAAACAAACATGGGATGGTGTTGCCAAACAACTTGGCTTAGAAGATTTTTCTCCAAAAAACCAAGATATTGCTGCAGTTGCTTTGCTTGCTCAAAATGGAGCATTACCATCAGTATTAAAGGGTGACTTTAATACAGCAATACAAAAGTCAGGTGGGACATGGGCATCTTTACCATCCGCTCCAAGCAAATATAAACAGCCTAAAAAAACATGGGAAGAAATTGGGCTGAACAATCCTGCTCGAGATCAATACCAAAACAGATCCGACCAAATTGTAGCTGCATATAAAGCAAAACAAGTAAAAGCAGAACAGCAAGACCAACCAAAAGTTGATGCTGCAAGATCACAGCGCATTATTGCTGCATATCAACAAGCTAGACAAAATGGGCAAGTGCAAGATAAGGCAAATCAGCCTCAAGGATTACCTGATTTTGATGCTCAAGGTGTCTTAGTCGAGCCAACAAATCAGCCTACTCAAGCAAAACCAGAACCTAGTTTAGGGGATAGGCTTTTAGGTGCAGGAGAAACTGCATTGTCCTTAGGTACAGGTTTAACAACTGGTACAGCAGGTCTTATAGGTGGAGCAGTACAAGGCTTGGGTCAAGAAGTGCTAAGTGGTCAGTTTGGAACTCCAGAAGCAGCAAGACGAGTTGAGCAAAGGGCTGCTGATTATGCAGATCGTTTAACCTATTCACCAAGAACGGAGGTTGGTCAACAGTATGCACAAGCAACAGGTGAGGCTTTAGCTCCATTAGTTGCTTTATCTCCTGCAACCGCTGAGATTGGATTAGCTGCACAAGCAGCAAGAGCTGCTAATCCAATTGCTCAAGGTGCCGCAATCCAAGCTGGACGTGCTATATCTGATACTGCTCAACAAGCTGCTAGAGCTGCACAGAGACCAATCCAAGCCACATCAAATGCTGTCCGCTCTGGTGTTGATAGCTTGCGAGATTTAACAGGTTTAAATCGTGTAGATAACAGTGGTACTGCACCTGCGAACATTGGAGCAGCACAAGTTGATCCTGCAACTATACGTCAAGCAATGTCGCAAGACTTGCCATATCCAGTTGACTTAACCGAAGGGCAAATGAGCCGTGACCCAAGTCAATTGAAATTTGAGGTTGAGACTTCGAAGGATCCGCGTCTTGGAGATCCATTACGCCAACGCTATGAAGATCAACACCAAGTTATGCAGCACAACATTGATGCTTTTATTGATTCGACTGGCTCTCAAGCTACAAACATGCGTGAAGTTGGTTTAGCAGTAGATTCTGCACTTCAAAAACAATTGCAAGCTGATAAGAATCGTGTGCGTGTAGCCTACAACAAAGCTGATAAATCGCCAGAGGCACAGACACCAGTTGACTTGGCAGTATCCATTAACAATGGTGGTAATCCAACAACTATTCTTGACTATTTGAACTCACAGCCAGATCTGCCAACAACTCCAATTTTGTCTACGGCTAAAAGGACAGCAGAAAGCATTGGTATTGCACAGCGTGATGCCAATGGAAATCTCGTTTCTAAAAATCCAACTATTAAGCAGATGGAGACATGGAGGCAGGAGATTAATGCAAATACAAACAATGAAGCTCCAAACATTCGCCAAGCATCTATTTTAAAGGGAATGATTGACGAACATGTGGGGCCAGTAGAAGGCACTCTATATAAAGCAGCACGTAATGAACGTGTTCGAATGGGTCAACGCTGGGAGAAAACTGCAATCATGCAGGATTTGACCAAGAAAAAGCAAAATTCAAATGACCGTATTGTTGCTTTAGAAGATGTTCAAAAACGCATTATTCATGATGGTTCACTTGATGATCTACGGACTGCTCGTCGAACATTGTTAACTTCTGGTGATGAAGGAAAGCAAGCTTGGAAAGATATCCAAGGGCAAACCCTTCAAGAAATTAAGAATGCCGCCACAGCGGGTGTTGCGCCTGATGCGCGAGGTAATCAAATGATTAGTCCTGCCGCATTAAATAAAGCAATTAAGCGGTTAGATGATTCTGGCAAGCTTGACTTCATCTTTGGCCAACAAGGTGCTGAAAAGCTTCGTGCATTGAACGACATCTCTAAGACACTGTTTACAGTTCCTGCGTCAGCAGGGGTGAACCATAGCAACACTGCTGCAACGCTACTTGCTGCAATTGATATCACGATGTCTGGATTATCTGGATTCCCTGCACCAGTTGCTTCTGCTCTACGAATTGCCACTAAACACATTAAGGACAACAAGACTAGAGCGCGAGTTCAAAAGGCTCTAAACCCGACTCCGAGGAACCCATAATGAGCAACAGAGTCTCAACTCCTTTTCCCATATACAGTGACACAGATGGAAGCCCGCTAGATGCGGGCTTTATCTTTATTGGGGAGTCTAATAAGAATCCGATTCTCTCTCCAATTGCCATTTTCTATGATGCTGAACTGACGATGCCCGCAGAGAATCCAGCAAGGACTCGAAATGGCTATGTTGTGAAGAATGGTGCACCACGACAGTTATTCTGCGCTGAACCATTGGTTTCAATTGCTGTTCAAAATAAGCGTAAAGAATCTGTTTGGAACTTAGCAACAGTCAATCTTAATCCGGGTGTGACTACTGACGCTGTGATTGACACAGCAACAGGTTTAACTCAAGCACAGATCAATGCTGATGTGGTCCAGAAATCACAAAACCTTAATGACCTACCCAACAAAGAACAATCCAGAGACAACCTTTCAGTTTATTCAAAAGCTCAAGTAGACGCAAAAATTGTTGATGCCACTGAAGAATTGAAGGGTATTTCACGTATTGCCACCAAGGATGAAGTAACAGCAGGGACGGCAGACAACTTGGTTGTGACACCCAAAAAACACGCTGAATACTTCATTGAAAAATCCATTGGATTTGATCAGAAGTGGCAAGACCTGACTACCTCGCGTGAAGTTGATACCGAATACACCAATGACACCAAAAGCCCAATCCAAGTGAACATCATTATCAATGGCGATATTGCTACAGCTGCACGCAATACAACCTGTGAAGTTGATGGGGTCACAATTGTTCGCACCTCAAATGCTAATGAAGATGCCCAAACCAAAACAGTGAGCTTCATTGTTCCACCTGCAAGCAAATATAAGGTCACAGGGATTAAATCAATCCTGACTTGGCTCGAACTAAGAAAATTACCAGCATAGGACAAATAGATGACAAACCTAGTTATAAGCCCACATGTGCCCTTTATTGATATCGACGGAAGCCCTCTTAATGAGGGCTTTATTTTTGTCGGTGAAAAAGATAAAGATCCTCAAGTATTTCCAGTTTCTGTCTATTGGGATGAAGCCAAGACTCTACCTGCAGTTCAGCCAATCAGAACTCGCAATGGTTTTGTGGTTAATGAAGGTGTAATTTCCAAGATTTTTATTGATCAAAGCAATTGCTCGATTGCGATTAAAAATAGAAATCAGTCAATTATTCATACAGAACTTAATTCAATCCAATTTTCTAGTGTTGCGGGTGCTCAAGGTCTTATTCAAGTTGAGACAACCCGAGCAATGGCTGCTGAATCTGCTTTGAATACCAGCATCATTAATGAAGCAACACGGGCAACCACAGCAGAGGCATTGTTACAAACTCAAATCAATACTAATGGTGTGGGGAATCGCGCATATCTTACTTATGCGGCCATGGTTGCTGACAAAGTCAATATTCCTGCCAAGTCAAAAGTAACTGTCACAAATGATAGTACGCCAGCTAATAATGGTGACTATCAATATGATGGCACTAACTTTACCAAGTCAATTTATGATCCAGTTCAGCAGGCTAAAGACTATGCTGATGCCAATAAGTACTTTAAACCTGTAATTTTTGAGCTTACATCTGATTTAAATAACTTCACAACAGGTGGGGTTTGGTTTGCTCCAACATCAAGTTATGCAGCACTTGAGCGCAACTTCCCAATAGTATCAGGTGGTTGGTTGACAGTTATTGATTCATCCAACAATCAGAAATATCAGCGTTACGATACTCATGAATATTCTTTCTTACGTCGATTAAATTCAGGAGTATGGTCACCTTGGATTACCCAAGATATGACCAAGGCGATCAATACTGCATCTAACTACACTGATAGTAAATTCAGTAATGCTGTTGGTTATGATCAATCTAATTTGATGGCTGGCAATGCAATTATTGCTGACAAGTATGTAAATTCATCAGGAGTTGTTACAGCTCAAGTTGCAACTGCATACATGGCAATCCCTGTAACAGTGGGTTCTTATTACTTTAAGAATTATGGTGCTGATCTAGTAGCTGGTTCTTTTCCAGTTGGGTTCTCAACTACTGCCAATGCTACAACATACACAATTTTAACTAGAACTGTAGTGAGTGCAGGTGTTTTAAGAGTAGATGTTGCTGAGGCAGGGTATTTAGCATTTGACTTGAAACTGGCTAATACGAACTTCATTTCAACTTTGCATGTAACAAGCAACCTATTAGCAGTAGATAAACATGCCATTAAGATCAATGGTGCTGACTTAATTGATCAGCAGTTGCGTTTAACTGCATTTACTACTGACAACATGGAAGCGATTGGTAATTTATACAATCCTTCAACTAATAAGCCCGATGTTTATGTTCATGTAAGTGGATCTATTGCTACTGCATCTGGTGCGCTATTGACTCAAATCAAAGTGCAAAAAGGGGTTACTTATCATATTAAGGCTCCTGACTTGCGAGGCGGTATTTTTGCTGTAGCGTTAAGAGCTGATGCCAGTATGGCAGTAGGTCCAACTTTAGGACTGGCAACTCTAACTACAGTATCAGCAACTTATAAGACATTTACCATTCCAGTAGATAGTCTTGCTGAGTATGCTTTACTAACAGTTAAACTGCCTTCTCTAAGTTTCGATATTTCCACTACAATTCAGATTCTTAATCCAACTCCTGACACACCGACTCTTAAAAAGGTTAATAAGCTCAATGGTATTTCGCTTGCAGCTTCTACCCTCAATAAACTAACAGGTAAGAAGTGGATTGCAATTGGTGATTCGATTACTGAGAAAAACTTTAGAGCAAACAAAAACTACCACGACTTTATCTCAGAAGATGTTGGTGGAATGACTGTTTACAATAAAGGTATTAGTGGATCTGGATTCTGGAATCGTTTAAATGTGGCAGACACTCTTACAGAAGAAGCTGACATTATTACACTGTTCTGGGGTGTGAATGATTTCAGTAAAACATACCCAATGGGACCATTCTTGAGTAATGATACTGAGACCTTGTCTGGGCGAATGAACTATGTAATCAATTCTTTGTTGGTTAAGTACCCATTAGCTAAGCTTGCAATTCTTACCCCGATTCCTGCGTTAAGTCAGTGGGGAAGCAATGCAACTCCGAACTCTCTTGGTTTCACACTCAAGGATATTTGTGACATGTTGGTAAAATATGCAAAGCATTACTCTTTGCCTGTTCTAAACCAATATGAAACTAGCAACTTGCCAGTGTGGGTGCCAGCGGCTAACAACTACTATTTCACCGCTCCAGGACAGCCAAGCCCTGATGGCTTACATCCAAACGATGCAGGTCAGCGTGTAATGGCAGATCATATGAAAGTGTTCTTAGAATCACTGTAAATAAACGCAATACAAGCCTTAGCACTAGCTAGGGCTTTTTTATTATCTGGAGAAAAGTGAATGCAAGACCATGAAAAGACGGCACTAACATTAATCATTGTTGGAGGGCTTATTGGTATGGGTAAGCTACTAGTATCAACTGAAAAACTAACATTCCGCTTAGTGATAGGCAGGACAATTCTTGGTTCTGCAACATCATTAATAGCTGGATTTCTTTTACTTCAAATTCCTGACATTAGCCCGCTTGTGTTGTTAAGTGCTGGTAGTGCATTGGGCATTTTGGGCAGTTCCTTCATTGAACAATATTTAAAAAATCGTGCCAATAAGTGGGGTGGGTAATGAGCAAAACAACCAGTAATGTTGGTCTTGATCTGATTGCAAGTTTTGAAGGTACGAGACTTAAAGCCTATGATGATGGCGTTGGTGTTTGGACTATTGGCACCGGCACTACAGTTTATCCGAATGGTACTAAAGTGAAGAAAGGCGATTCATGTACTTTGGATCAAGCCAAGTCGTACTTTGCCCACGATCTAAAACGATTTGAAGCATCCGTTAATAACCTGGTGAAAGTCCCTTTATCTCAAAACCAATTCGATGCCTTGGTGTCTCTAACTTATAACATTGGCACAGGTGCTTTTGCAGGCTCAACATTGTTAAAGCTTTTAAACCAAAAGCAATACCGTGAAGCTAGGGCACAGTTCACACGCTGGAATAAAGCAGGAGGCAAAGAGCTAAGAGGCTTAACGCGAAGACGTGAAGCTGAAAGAGATTTATTTCTAAAGAAGTAACTTATATGTGCCAACGATCAAAACTTGCTTCGCTTGTCACAGTGCTGTGTCTTCTGTTTTCAGGATGCACAGCACATACGATCAATAACAATGTTTATATTGGTATTTGTGTAAAAGTTATTTGATGAAGCATTCCTAGACTAACTTTTTGAGTTTTTGATAATGATAAAATCTTTAAGTTTTGACTGAATATTTGATAATTCTTTTGCAATTTGTTCTTTAAATTCTTTGGTTTTACTTATGAAATTTTCATCCATTTTCTTCCCATTTTCAATGTAATCTTCGGTTACGAAATTAAAGTAATTATCGAAACATTCTCTGAATTCTTCAACCCCCAAATCTTTTGGAGATTTTTCAACCAAGTTTGTAAAGGCTCTTACTTCGACAATTATGTCATTACGTATTTTCTTCAACCCAAGAATGTCTCTTAATAGTGATATTTCTTCATCATATATTGATTTATGGGTTTCATTAAAACTTTTATTTAATTTATTCACATTGCAGGCAGAGTTTGAATAATCTGAAATTTTCAAATTAAAATTCTCAACTAAAATAAATATACTTAGGGCTTTACTCGAATTTATTGTTGTATTGTGTTCGTCCACCCAATTATTGTATAGAGAAGTAGCAATAATTGCTGCAGCTAAAGTAGCTACACCGCCAAAAATGCCAGAGACTGTTGATAAAGAATCAATTAAGGCTTTAGTGTTGCTATCGTGCCAATGTAAGCAGAATGTTATAAAAATGAATATTAAAAGAAGTGATACTAAAAATCCTGTAATACATATTGCTCTGCCTAATACACTTTTCTTCATTATTCCCACACTATACCAATCACTAATGTTAATTTCGCTCTAACCAAGTGAGCATTTCAAATTATTTCTAATACAGCATCATAAATTAATTTAAAAATTAATTCACTCTCAATAATCCTGACCAAGTGAAAGGATTATTGCTCAGTTTATCGCGTGACATTGACCAGCCACGATTGGGAATGAAACAAGGGCCAACACTAATTTTTTTCTTCCCAAACTTTTCTTGAATCCCTTCGTACGCTTTCATTAGTTTTTCTTTTTCTTCTACTTCATTCATATCAGTTAGCAGATCATAAATGTGTGATGACTTCGGCTCTAAACAGGTCAGAACAACGCCACATTTCTTGAATAATATGCCTTGCTTATAAACATGGGTAATCATAATAGATACAGCACGAACGAGGTCTGTAACGCAATCTGTGGGTTGTGGAAAGGCAAAAGAAACGGACTTATTATAAAAGGGTACATTCTTATCAAATGGATTTGATTGAGCGAAAACAAGAATACATCCACACAATGATTTATCCGCTCTCAATCGCTTACATGCATCTTGAGCATGCATTGCAATGGCTTCTTTTAAATCTTGAAGTTCTGTCACTTTCTGACCAAAGGACCGGCTAGATATAATTTGTTTTTTACTTGGTGGTGTATCTTCAATCTCAATGCATGATACACCTTGAAGCTCATTTACAGTCCTTGCAATCACAATGCTAAATAGCTTCTGCATCTGAATTGGGTTACTACAAGCTAGGTCCATTACTGTATTAATCCCTATGGATTGCAACTTCTTAGTATGCTTCCTGCCAACTCCCCAAACCTCACTCACATCTATTTTAGATAGATAGTCCTCCTTGTTGCATGGATCCATGCGCACTAAATCACAAACCCCATTGAACTGCTTATTCTTCTTTGCGATGTGGTTTGCAATCTTCGCCTCTGTTTTACTTCTTCCAATTCCAACGCATACCGGCAAGCCCAACCATTGCCAGAGAACATTCTTCATTTCATGCCCGTATTGAACAAGGTCCCTGTAGTATTCAAAAGATGTGAGGTCTAGAAAACACTCATCAATTGAATACTGCTCAACCTCATTGTTCGCCACAAATCCAGCCAATATATTGTGAAATCTGCGACTCATTTCAGCATATAGGGCATAGTTACTCGACATCACTACAACATTATTTTGCTCAACAATGTCTTTGATCTGGAATAATGGCGCACCCATTTTAATACCTAAGTCTTTGGATTCCTGAGAACGTGCAACGGCACAGCCATCGTTATTGCTGAGTACAATAACTGGCTTATTGTTCAGTTTCGGATTGAAAACACGCTCGCAACTGACATAACAGTTATTCACATCGACAAGGGCAAAGATTCGGTCACGCATAGCAATCTTGAAAAAGTTACAAATTCAAGATAAATGTTAGAACTGAGTCTTTGTGAATTCAAATTTAAAAAACTGTGGATAAACAAAAGGGCGACATTTGGTGTCGCTGTTTAGTGTGCGTTTGGTCGGAATTTATCCAAATCTTTCTTAGGTGCTGCTGTGAACTCATCAACTGGCATCTCGAAGAAAAAGTCTCTAGCTTCTTCATGTGAGCAATTAAGCCAATCGTTACGTCTATCCCTTGGTATCACAATAATAGATCGCTTTTCATCTTCAGGTGCATGAAACTGCTTCATAAAAGGGTGATCATCAGAATTGATTGTGAGCATGCTCATTGATCTGATTTCTTCACCATTCACCACTGCATATTCATAGATGCCAGCGACAGTGAAGGGCATTTGATCTTCTCTATAAATCCCATACCAATGTGGCTTGCCATCTATGTACTTCGGCTCAAATATTGTTTCAACCGGTATGAGACAAAACTGATTCTTCTTCCATGCATTTCTGAATGATGGCTTTGTTGCTATCGTCTCTGTTCTTGCATTATATGTGTTTCTAACTTTCTTTAAATCTTCGACCCAAGGCGCAACCAATCCAAAGCGAGCAAGTCTCCATTCAATATCACCTTTCTTAGAAAAGAGGATAGGCCCTGCATAATTTGGATAGATATCAGTCTTATAGTCAAAAGTAGGTTCAAGCAAATCTAAAAGCTGAACTCTGTCTTTTGATATGGGTTCATAGTTTGCGCACATTTTTACTCCATTGTTCTTTCCTTCAATTGGTTTAATATTACTCCTGTTTTACGCCTCAACAGTTGTGAAGTATTGTATGTTGTTGATATATATTAGTAATAATATTTAACTGCTTTTTTAGAACAAAAATACGTTCTTTTGAAACTAATTTATGTGAAATTTGGTTGATTTTTGACTAAAAAGAAATGATTAAAATCATATAATTAGTCATGGTAAAGCTAATGTGTTGAAAAGCTTTCCAAAACTCGAAAAATGCAGAAGGATATATTTTTTTCCTTATTCGGCCCCTCAAAATTAAATGTAAAATAAAAATGGTCTTTTAGTCTTAAATAGATTGAAGATTTCAATGGGAAGGCGTACAAATATTGAAATACTTTATGCAGCCCCCATATTATTTTTCTGCATGTGATTTTAATCTGATTGATGAATAAGGAAAATCTCGAATGAGAGCTTCTACTGTGACCATTAAAACTGAACAAGATCTAGAGAAATTACGTATCTCTGGTCGTTTAGCGGCACAAGTGTTAGAAATGATCGGGCCTTATATCAAGCCTGGTGTTTCAACTGAATATTTAGATGATATCTGCAATGATTATATTGTGAATACGTTGCAGGTAATTCCAGCCAATGTGGGCTATCACGGTTTTACCAAGACGACCTGTATTTCTGTTAATGAAGAAGTTTGTCACGCGATTCCTTCTGCGAAAAAGATTTTGCAAGAAGGAGATATTTTAAATATCGATGTAGCTGTGATTAAAGATGGTTATTTTGGCGATACCAGTCGAATGTACTTTGTTGGTGAGCCAAGTGCAGCAACGAAAAAACTGGTTGAAACGACCTATGAAGCGATGTTGGCAGGTATTCATACAGTGAAACCTGGGGCGACATTGGGTGATATTGGTTATGCAATCCAGTCCGTTGCGCAGCGTGAAGGCTATAGCATTGTGCGTGAATATTGCGGGCATGGTATTGGCCGTATTTACCATGAACAACCGAACATCTTGCACTATGGTCAGAAAGGCCAAGGGATGGTGTTGAAGAAAGGGATGGTATTTACCATAGAACCGATGGTCAATGCAGGCAAACGACATGTAAAAGAGCTGAATGATGGTTGGACCGTGGTGACACAAGATAAATCATTGTCTGCTCAGTGGGAGCATATGGTTGCTGTTACTGATGATGGTTTTGAATTATTAACGCCTTGGCCGAATGGTACAGGACACTATCCAGCCGTTTAAGCTGGCCTGATCCGTAAAAGCGCGATTTCTAATCGCGCTTTTTTTTCGTTGAACATTGGGTGAGTTGTTCGACCAAATAATCAATAAAAACTCGAACAGCAGGCAATAGACCGCGTCTAGATGGATAAACTGCATGGAAAATACCATGTGGTGCAGTCCATTCGGGTAATACAGTCACCAGTTGTCCTGTTTTCACAAAGTCTTGAGCAATACTGTCGGGTAGCAATGCAATTCCGCAGTTTTGAGTGGCTAACTCAGCCAGCATCAGTAAGTTTGAACCCATAATCACAGGGTTTACTTTAATCTTCTTCTGTTGATGATCTGGGCCAGTCAACAAGAACTGTTGGTCAAGATGATCTTCTGCCATGCTGATAATACGATGTTCAGCCAATTGTTCTGGAGTGGTGAGATGACCAAACTCATTTAAATAGGCTTGGCTGGCAAACAGACGTTGTTCGATTGCTTCAAATTGACGCAGTACAAGGTTCGGATCATCATCTAATTTAGAGCGAACACGCAATGCAAGATCAATTCCTTCATTAATCACATCAATACGACGATTGCTGATCATCATCTGCACCCGAACTTCAGGATATTTCTTCAAAAAGGCAGGTAGGATTTTTGCCATCTGGTTTTGAGCAATATCGACAGGCACACTCACTTTGATGACACCACGTGGCTGGCTGCTTAAATGATTGACGACATCATGCGCGGCTTGGGCTGCATTCATCATTACTTGGGCATGGCGATACACATCCATCCCAATATCAGTCACTGCAAAATGACGTGAACTACGTTGAATCAGACGTACACCAAGTTGTTCTTCAAGATTGTAAACTCTACGGCTGAGTTTGGATTTAGGAATGTCGGTTGCGCGTTCCGCAGCACTAAAGCCACCATGTTCCACAACCAGTGCAAAGCAATAAAAATCATCTAAATCCGTTAGCATTACGCTATAAACTCCAGCTTATTGTGATCAAGTTAAATGAGTATAAACGTGATTATTAAACATTATGGGCTAATAATATATCTCGAACCTGTTGATATTGTTTCATTCGCTCAAAATCTTTGATTGTTGGCGATTGAATTCGAGATAAGTCCATATTGTCAGTGATATCTGCCAATTTCACAACACGCGCTAATGGATTTTGTACAGTTCGTTGGGCTGCTTCGATTCGAGATTCACCTTTTTGTTTGGTCAGTGCAACAATCGCCTCGATAATCTGTGGCTCAAAGCCTAAACGATATAGGTCATCGATGCTTGTTTCAGTATCCTCCAAGACATCATGTAATACAGCCACAATTTTATGTTCAATGCTGGGTACATTCAGCATAACCCTGAGTGGATGCAAAATATAGGGTACATTGGCCTTATCGACTTGACCTGAATGTTGTTGCGCGGCAAATGCAATTGCTTGTTCTAGTGTCGCCATCAGCTAAATCCTCCGCTTCAAGATAGATTAGCGCGTCATATTCTTTTAAACTGGCTGAAATTTTTTGCACTTAAGTATTATGTCATACCAACTCATCAATATTGTCGATGCGACTCAAAACATTCATTGTCCATTTTGCCAGCATGCAGTTTTAGACTGGCAGCAAGAGCAATATATTCAACCGTGTGAGCATACGCTATTTATGGCAATGGATTTAGGTTTTGAATTTATTGCTGATCGTTTTGAAGAAGTTCTACCACAGTCGGTTGATGAAATTCATGAAGATCCAAATATGAATATTTTTGCCAGCGTCTCTCAAGCACACTATGCCGATATGCACATTTATAAAGCAGATTTAGGCGTGGAAGGGTTGTTTCGTTACGTTGGCTTTAGCAAGAACTAAATCTACGCCAATAAAAAAGCCAATCATTTGATTGGCTTTTACTTTGACAGCTTATGCTTCAGGAGCAGGGCTGTACTGTTCAACTAATGGTTTTAACTCACCATTTTGGAACATTTCAAGCATAATATCGCTACCACCAATGAGCTCGCCATTGATCCATAATTGTGGAAAAGTAGGCCAGTTCGCAATTTGAGGTAAAGTTGCACGAATATCTTGATTTTCCAAGATATTTACATAGGCAAATGGACGACCAATTTGGCTAAGTGCTTCTACTGCACGAGCAGAAAAACCACATTGCGGGAATTGTGGAGTGCCTTTCATGTAAAGTAAAACAGGGTGTTTCGCAATTTGATCACGAATTAACGCTACTGTATCACGCGCTTGTTCCGTCATAGATAGATCCTCAACTAATCTCCACGCATTATATACTTTTTAAGTCTATCTATCTAGTTGATTTGTAACTGCTTTAAGGGTCAAAAAACAGCTAATTTAAAAGGTTAAATCGAACATATTGAAATTAATGAAAACAAATACTTACCACAGGGTTTTGCAGTAAGTATTCCTGTCAATTAAGCAAATGGCAATGAAATTCCAATTCAACTAGAGCTATTCTTAGACAGTAATTTATCACTGAAGGAATTCAGTACTTCACACCTAAATTTTTTCTTTACACTTGCTGGTAGCACATACCATAACGGACAATATTTATGCGTGAATATATGTCTAAAGTGTATGCACAAATCTTCAAAATAGTTCTCAACTCTCATAGTTTTAATCCTCTACCTTTTTTTTGAAAAAGTTACAAAATCAAGAGGTGTAATAAAAAACTAATTAATCAGATCAGTGATTATAGACAACATAAATATATTAAGGCATAACTTAGAGCTTATTCCTTAGATAATTTCTTAGGAATAAATAGCTTAAGAATTTTTAGGGGCTAGTGTTAACAACTAATAATAGCTAGAATTTGGAGAATAATATGAAATTTTTTTTACTATTTACATCGTTTTTACTATTTACATCGTTTTTACTATTGGGTGCGTGTTCTTCAATCCCAATCCATAAGAATGAAAATCAGCAATACGCTAAAGTCAACGAAGACAAGTTAAAACGCCATTTGATATACATTAATAAAAATGGAGACTTGATTGATCCATATTCAAAAAAAGTAATCAAAGATGTTGACGAATACGTTAACAATATATTTGGTGCTTATCAAAGATCAGATAAAAGTAAAATTACCATTTTCATTCATGGAGGTTTGAATACTTTCCAAAATGCCACAGCAAAAGCAAATCAAATTCTAAGTAATTATGATGACACTGAAAAAAACTATATTATTTTAGTTGGATGGCAAGCAGGTCCATTTACTAATTATCTTGACCATCTATTCTTTATCAGAGGGGGGGAAAGAAGATCAGTATTGGGACCGTTAACATCTCCATTTATTCTTGTAGAAGATACAGCTCGGAGTGTTGCACATGCACCAAGAGCTACAACGGAAGCTGTTCTAGCTCAATCTTCAGTTCCGATTAGTATTGAAAGTAAGGAGGAAACGGCATATCACACAAATATAGAGAATCTTAAGAAGATGCCTGAAAATGAAAAAATACATATTCATATTACTGGCGAAACTAGAGGATTAAATTTTAAAAATCTGTCATCCCTTGTCAATCCAATTAAGTTTGTAGCAGCTCCTTTTGTTGATGGTTTTGGCCATGGTACATGGAATTCACTTTCTCGTAGAACAGAATTACTAATCACTAAAGATAGCGCATTTACTAAAATGGAAGATGCCAAAACAGCATTAGAAAAATTTTTGGATAAAGTAGACCAGGAACCAGGACCTACCAAACCTGAAATAACCCTAATTGGGCATAGTATGGGCAGCATGGTGGCAAACAATATTCTTATGAGAAAACCAAATTTAAATTACAAAAATATTGTTTATATGGGAGCAGCAGCACCACTTAAAGACGTTGAAAGTAATGTAGTGCCTATTTTACGGAAAAATTCAGAAGTAGAATTCTATAATTTATCTTTAGATCCATATAGAGAACTCTCTGAATCAAAAGCTTTTGATTCAGTACCTCGAGGTAGTTTACTCATCTGGATAGATACCTATTTAACTACGATTAAATCTTTTACAGATCGGACTTCTGGAGGTTGGTTCAATATGGTACGGGCTGCAGATACAATTTTTCCTGACTCAGTGAAAAAACAAGTTCACTTAACTAAATTTGGCTTTGGTGCGGGCCCTCAAAAACATGGTGAGTTTGATGAATATCGATTTTGGAAACATGCTTATTGGACGGGAAATGAAAGATGTGGTCTTATTCTCTTAGATAAGCCAATCAATGCCAACTTAGAAACCGAATGTAAAACAAAGTAGCCAATTAAAAAGGGTTTCAAATTAACAATGGTGCTTTGACAATATTCTAAAGTTAATGTCAAAGCACTTATTTTATCGTTACGAAAATTTCATTTACTATTTAGTACTAATTTCCAAAAGTTTTAGAACAGCCAATAAAAAATTAAATTTCAGTTTTGTTAATATTAGGTAGCTAATGTAGAAATACCAAAAAAATGCTAACTAATTCAAAAAGATGATTAAAAATCTAATCTTTATAGATATATACGCATTATATACCTAAAAAATAGCTTGGCGGAGGATTGATAAAGATTTTTCTTATATAAATGTGACTTTACGCTTTCAATCTACGCAAGTTTTTGCTTATATAACTTTTTTGACCACAACTACTGATAGATTGAGTTTGTTATGACTAATATCACTCTTGCTCCTGTGCAACCTGATCAACCATCACACCTTATGGCAACCTACGGTCGCCAAGCGATCAGCTTTGTACGAGGACGAGGGGCTTATCTATATACGGAAGATGGTACAGAATATTTAGATGCTTTAACGGGGATTGCTGTGTGCGGTCTAGGACATGCACACCCTGTGATTGCAGAAGCGATTGCTGAACAAGCTGCGACTTTGGTCCATACCAGCAACCTCTATGAAATTCCTTGGCAAACCGCTGCGGCACAGAAACTCGCTGAAGTTTCAGGCATGGAAGAAATCTTCTTTTCCAACAGTGGTGCAGAATCAAACGAAGGTGCGATCAAAATTGCACGTAAGTTTGGTGCACAACAAGGCATTGCATACCCTAAAATTCTAGTCGCAGAACAATCTTTCCACGGTCGTACCTTGGCAACATTATCTGCAACAGGCAATAAAAAAGTTCAAGAAGGTTTTGCACCATTGGTGGAAGGTTTTATTCGTGTACCGTTTGGAGATATCGAAGCGATTCAAGAAGCAGCAATCAACCATCCAGATATCGTTGCCATCCTGATTGAACCAATTCAAGGTGAAGGTGGCGTGAATACTGCACCACAAGGATTTAGTTACTTAGAAGATGTACGTGCGCTGTGTAATCAACATAATTGGTTGATGATGCTTGATGAGATCCAAACAGGTAATGGCCGTACAGGTAAATACTTTGCCTATCAACACACCAACATTATTCCTGATGTCATGACTACAGCCAAAGGCTTAGGGAATGGCTTTCCAATTGGTGCAGTCATGACACAAGGTAAAGCAGTCGGTTTGCTGGGTGCAGGTAGTCATGGTTCAACTTATGGTGGAACAGTGTTAGGTTCACGTGTGGTATATACCGTGCTTGATACCTTGAAAAACGAAAATGCAGTTGAGAATGCTGCTACAGTCGGTGCTTATATTGTCGATCAGCTCAGAGCACAATTGGCAGATTACAATGTTCAAGTGCGTGGCTTTGGCATGATGATTGGTGTTCAACTACCAAAAGACTGTGCTGAACTGGTTGCGATCGCACGTGATGAATATAAGTTGATTATCAATGTAACGGCAGGTTCAGTGGTACGTTTATTACCACCATTAAACATGACACAAGCGCAAGCGGATGAGTTACTACAACGCCTTGTTCCAGTTATTGAGAACTTTCTAAAAGCATAATTGATAGAGATGAGATCATAGAAAAGGGCAATTGATTTGCCCTTTTTTAATTTGTTTCTTAAATCAACCAGAAATGTATTGTTGAAGCTGTTCAATCAGAATACGTTGATCATCCATCGCAGCCTTGACTAGGTCTCCGATAGAGATAAATCCAACTAACTTTTCTTGGTCTAAAACAGGTAAATGACGCAAATGACGATCAGTCATGAGGTTTAAGCATTCTTCTACAGTGTGGTTTAGACCTACAGAAATAACTTTTGACGTCATAATGTCTGATACAGGGGTGTTGTTTGATGAACGCTCCATCAAGGCAATTTTACGGGTATAGTCACGCTCAGAAAAAATACCTACGACGGTTTCGTTTTCAGCGACAACTAAAGCACCTACACCTTTTTCAGCCATAATTTTAATTGCTTCAAGTACCGTCGCATTCGGTGAAATGGTAAAAATTGATTGTACTGCTTTATTCTTGATGACTTGAGCAACGATTGTCATTGTTTATCCACCTGTGTTGTATTGTCATTTTCATTTAACTTAACGGTATTTTTTTTAAATGCAAAGCCCTAATTTCAATCCAATGATAACTTTTCTTCATGAATGTCTAAAAAGTCATCACTGTCATAGAGAGAATGATTAAACCGTCACTGCTGCTTGATGTGGCATAAAGAAGAAATGCTGCATTTGCTGAGTTGAAAGTTTAAATTTACGATGTGAAGAATTAAATAAGGCAGGTTCAACTTGTAAGCGCGTTAAGGTTGGCAGTAATGATTCATGAAAATCTTTCGGCGTAATCTTACGTGGTGTGTAGTTTTTCCAATGTGCTTTGGCATAGCGATGTGCTTGTACGCCGTTTAGCCAAAAGGGGAATACATGACCGTCTTGATCAGATTTGATTGCCCAACCTTGATGGTATAAACCCCAAAGAACGCCACAATACATCATTGTTTTTAGAATTGAAATTTTGAACATCAACTCACGTGAGACCGGTTGGAAATGGCTAAAACGATACATGTTATTAAACTAATATTCTTAAACTTATGTTTTATTATAAGAAAGATAGATGGCAGTTATGTTTAAACAATTGATCTAAATCGTAAGCAAATATTGTAAGTATCAAATCAAAGCAACTAAAGCTTTGACGCAGCTAAGTTAAAAAAGTGGAAGTAATTATCTTCATAAGTTTTATAGAGGGATTAAAAAACGCCACCTGAGCAAGACAAAGCGACTAAAGCTTTGGTGTAGCGCAAGTCAGAAATGTGAAAGAATGATGTTAATACGTTTTATGTAGGTATTAAAAAACGCCACCTAAGTGACGTTTCGTTATGCTTGTAGGGTTGCCATCTTCTGCCAATACTGTGCTTTCAAGGAATCACGTTCTACTCGGAAGCCTTGATAATACAACTCTGCTAAAAATAATGCCGCTTTACCGTGACCTGCTTTAGCTACTTCTTCAAGCTCTTTCACTGCATCTTGGAAGTTTTTTTGCGATTGAATTGTATTTACCGCATTTGCATATACATGCTCTAGTTCATGGTGTGTAAATTGTTGAATCATATATAACTCCTTATTTTAATTATGATTACCGCAAATTCTATTCAAAGTTACTCTACTTTGAATTTAAGCTACTTTAACTTAGATTTGTTAAATTATTATGACAAAATTGATTGAATTGTCAAATATATTCGGTGTCATTACGTAAATAAAATCTTACACGATTAAACATTTGTCGCAAATAATTTTAAGTAAAATCAAAGTGAGAATAATAGAAAAGGAGAATAACATGTCCAATGTCATTGATGGCGTAACTGTGGATGTCCCACCATTAGAAAGTCAAATTATTGCTTTAGCTCATCATCATCGTCAATTACTTGATGAAGCCATTTTCCATCAGGAAATTCACTTGGGTGATTACTGCTTAGCACAACGTAAACGAGTGTATGACTTTGCCAGTCATTTAAGCCCTGAACAAAAAGATCAGTTTTATCGGATCTATGATGGAGAGTTGAAAAATATTGCCGATGATGATGATTTACATCCAGCAGACGCAGAAAGTGGCGTAGGCATGTTTGCGATTTTTATTACCTTGGTCATCATTGCATTTATTTTGTACTTTTCCTTTGTTCGTACATTAGTCAGTTAATTATTGCTAAAGTGGTGTGCGTTCAATAAGTTGTGGAATTGTGACTTATTGAACGTTGTGCTTGTCCTTAGCGAATCAGAGACTTACACTACCTCTAATTCGAGGTAGGTTATGTTGTCTATAATTTTTAAACATAAGGTTATGCAATCCAAATTAGGATTTAAGTTGGACCAAACTTATAATGTTTTGGTCGGTATTATTATTTTGTCTATTTTTATACTTGCGTATAACGCTTTACAACGCCCAATTAATACAGTGCAGTATCAAAAAGTTGTTCAGTACGCACACCAAGCGAGCCATCCTAGAACACAGCATTTGGCTGAA
The DNA here is from genome assembly GCF_022549545.1 of Acinetobacter sp. ANC 3882. NCBI lineage: Bacteria > Pseudomonadati > Pseudomonadota > Gammaproteobacteria > Moraxellales > Moraxellaceae > Acinetobacter > Acinetobacter sp. ANC 3882. The sequence goes on from NZ_JAKZGB010000001.1 coordinate 127,826, forward strand.
GATATTTTAGAACAAGCTAAAATTCGACGTGTAGATTATCTAAAGCTTTTAAATGCGTACCAATTTGAATCGAATCGTATTAAACAATATCCGGCAATGGCAAAAGAAGATGAGTGAGTTTTAAACGATTCATTTTTATTTATAAATGAATGGTTTGCCTCTGTCGGAAAAAAGAAATCAATTTATGCTAGACTAGCGGTCTTTTTTAAAAGCTGCTTTATTCTCAAGGAATCGACATGCAACAGCAATCGAATATGCAAAATAAATTCTTGATAGATGCTGACATTGGTGATGATGATGTCACATTACCGAATTTACCTGCTGTCGATGTTCCCATTATTGATGAGCCAGTTGTAAAAATTACAGTTGAAACCCCAGCACCTGTAACGATTGCAGCAACGACACCTGCTGTTGAAGAAGAAACCCAGCCTACGGGATTCTTTGGACGCATGAAAGATGGTTTGACTAAAACACGTCGTAGTTTCACCGATGGTATGGTCAATATCTTGATCGGCGGTAAAGAAATTGATGACGAGTTATTAGAAGAAGTCGAAGAGCAAATGTTGGTTGCTGATATTGGTGTAGATGCAACTAAAACCATTATTGCCAATTTGACCGAAAGAACAGCTCGTGGTGATTTGATTTATTCGCATGCTTTGTACAAAGCATTGCAAGAAGAGTTAGTCGCTTTACTGGCACCACGTGTTAAGCCATTGCATATCGATCCGAATAAATCACCCTATGTGATTTTGATGGTCGGGGTAAATGGTGTAGGTAAAACCACAACCATTGGTAAATTGGCGAAACGTTTACAAGGCGAAGGCAAAAAAGTGATGTTGGCAGCGGGCGATACTTTCCGTGCAGCTGCAACGGAGCAACTTCAAATTTGGGGGGAACGTAATGATATCCCAGTGGTCGCTCAAGGGCATGGTGCAGACAGTGCTTCTGTGATTTTTGATGCATTTGAAAGCGCACGTGCTAAAGGCATCGATGTATTGATCGCCGATACCGCTGGACGTTTGCAAAACAAAGCCAACTTGATGGAAGAGTTGAAAAAAGTTAAACGTGTCATGCAAAAAATTGATGCTACTGCGCCTCATGAGATTATGCTGATTGTTGATGCAGGCACAGGTCAAAATGCGATTAACCAAGTGCAGTTGTTTGATGAAGCGGTTGGTTTAACAGGGATTACCATTACCAAACTTGATGGTACGGCAAAAGGTGGCGTGTTATTCAATATTGCAAGCCGAACTCACGTACCTATTCGCTATATCGGTGTGGGTGAGAAGATTGACGATTTACGTCCTTTCTCTGCCAAATCATTTGTGGCCGCATTATTTGAAACCGATAAGTAATTAAATTATGTTAAAAAAGACTCCACGGAATGTGGAGTTTTTTTATTTCAAATAAAAAATTAGACTGTTTCAAAAAAAGAACGATCTGTCATATTTTTTGGGCTATTCCTAAAAAATGCGTCGTTATACACTACATTCAATCCAAGATAACGCCGAAATGGCACAAGGTAGGAATAACAACATGAGCAACTTCTTAAATAGCATTAAATCTCGTCGTACCATCTATGCGATTGGTAAAAACCTTACAGTTGATCAAACAACTGTTGAAGAAACAATTCGTGAAGCAGTAAAACAAAGCCCATCATCATTCAATTCACAAACATCACGTGTTGTGACGTTGTATGGTGACTCTCATGTTAAATTCTGGGAAATCGTACGTGAAACTTTGCGTAAAATGATTCCTGCAGAAGCCTTTGCAAATACAAGTGCAAAAATTGATAGCTTTGCTGCTGGTTTTGGTACAGCGTTATTTTATGAAGACCAAGATGTTGTAAAAGGTCTACAAGAACAATTTGCATTGTATGCAGACAACTTCCCAGTATGGTCTGAACATTCGAGTGCAATCGCTCAGTTTGCAACGTGGACTGCATTATCAGAAATTGGTGTAGGTGCTTCATTACAACACTACAACCCAATTATTGATGCAGAAGTTGCTGAAACTTTTGATATTCCAGCGAACTGGAAATTACGTGCTCAGCTTGTATTCGGTTCAATCGAAGCAGCGGCAGGCGATAAAACCTATATGGATGATTCTGCACGTTTCAAAACTTTTAACTAAGTTAAAACGACTAGCGAAAAAGAGCACTAAACAGTGCTCTTTTTTTATTTATATTGGATATTCGCCAAAAGAAGTATGGCACTTATAATCAAAAATGATGTATATATCTTAAATAAGCCGAATTGATGGAATAGACAGTTTTGTTTTCTGTCATAAAATAGTCACAATCGCATTGCATAGTGCATACGATTTCATAAATTGTTTATATCGAGAAGAGTCTAATGTCTTTAAGAGTTGGTGTTGCTGCTTTCGGGTTATTATTAAGTAGTTCAGTTTTTTCGGCAGTCACAATCACTGCACCTGAAGAAATCGTGATTCTTGCTGTAAATGGTCAAGAAGTAAATAATGGATTAATTCCATCAAAGAAGAATAACTATCAAGTGGATCCAGGCAATTTAACAGTTAATGTTCGTTATCGTGAATATTTTGAGCATTTAAACGGTGAACATGACATTGTTAAATCGGGTGTTGTAACTATTCAAGCGCCAGACCTACAAGACAATCAATCCTATACTTTGGGTTTGGTAAATGGGCCTAAAGACTTTGATGCAGCAAAGAAATATGCTGACCAACCAACAGTTGCATTATACGATCAAAACAAAAAATTGGTTGTACAGCAAACGGGTGCAAACAATGAGGCACAACCTTGGTTTACTGGTAGTAATTTATTAAGCCGTACTTTAGATTTAACACAAAAGAATAAAAACAATGCTGCGAATCAACCCGCACCTGTTTATGCAGGTGCCACCACACAAGCGGTTGCTGCTGCACCTATTGTGGTAACAACAGCAGCGACAGTGGGTACAGCAAAAACTACAGATCAACAATTGGCTGAATTGTGGCAGAAAGCATCTAAAGCTGAACGCCAAAAATTCATGGCTTGGCTAGCAGGTCAAACCAACTAATTCAGCACGAAAAAAAGCCGATGATTACATCGGCTTTTTTTATTGTGGGGAAAATAAAAATGTCTTTAAAGATTAGAAAAGCAAAAAACTCTGATATAGAACAACTTGTTGAATTGATAAATTCTGCTTATCGGCATGACGCTGAGCGAAGTTGGACAACTGAAAAAAACGTTGTACAAGGTGATCGTATTACAAAAGAACAATTAGATAATGAGTTGAGACAACCTAACTTTGAATTATTAGTAGGAGAAGAGCGAGACAAAGGTCAGATTATTGCTTGTATAGGATTAAGCTTGAATAAAGGTTGTATGGAAATCGGTACTTTTGCGGTTGATCAAAGTATACAGAATCAAGGTTATGGCCGTGAAATGCTCAATCATGCTGAGGCATATATTGCTCAAATTTATCCAGAGATTCGTGATCTTGTGATGCATGTTTTAGATGTGCGTAAAGAATTAGTCGCTTATTATCAGCGTCGTGGTTACCAAATAACTGGACGAAAAAGTGAATATCCAATTGAAGCAAATGTAGGACAACCGCTTGTGCCGATTCAACTCATAGAATTGAAAAAGTATATCTAGAACATAGATAGAGCCATGATGGGGTGGAACAAGCATGGCTCTACTCACGATAATTTAAGCTTGGTTCTCAGAAAGAGATGACACTTGTTCAGCTTTTTGTATAGACCAAATTGAACCTATCGGTGCAGCTTGTGCACGATCCTTAGCTTGTTGATAAAAACGTATAAATAGTAAAGCAAGAACAAAAGCAACGATATCGATCCAAATTAGAGTGCCAGTTGAATACCAAAGTCCTTGAATTGGCAATAGATAGGCCAAGATTGAAGTGACAGGAATCAGAAATAGAATGATTGCAATTGCTAGGAATAACTGAGGTAAAGCTTTTGCAGCACTGATAATAAATGCATAGGTAATTGCTGCGATAAACACCAAATAGTAGCTATACATGAACACATGGTTATGACTTTGTAATTGCAATGGTATGACATAGGCCCATCGACCAATCAACATACTGGTAAATATAGCCAACATACAGCCCAAACAAGCACCGATGGTAAGATTGGCAATAAACATAACATCCTTGCGTTGTTGCGGTGCTGGTAAGTTCGGATTCTTTTGCTTACGCAAGCGAGTTTCTATCCACAAAATATTGCCAGAGTAGAATAAATAAGCACCACCCAAGCCAAAAATTAAATAAATCCAGCGAATCGGTTCGCCGCCATAATTGCCAAAATGCAAAGCAAACATCGAGCGAATCAGCGAGCCGGTAGAGCTTTCTTCAGTTGATAGTGTTTTGGTTGGATAAGGCGTAGTTTGATAGGGATTAAATGACATATAGTCAAAGGTATCGCCACGAAGCATACGGTCTGGATGATACAATGCAACAAAAGCGGAGGCGCGTTCTGGATTATCCAGTTGATTAAAACGGATGCCATCAATCCGATAATCTGGCGCAGCCTTTTGAATATTCAAGAAAATGTTTTCTACATTTAATCGAGGTGTTGGATCAATAATCTTTACCGCAGCAGGTCGCTCGAATAAGGGTTTGTCCTTCGATACCAGTTGGGTCAATGCGCCATAGAAAATATCATGAAAGGCGAATACAACCACAGTCACACTGATGATGATATGAAAAGGTAAACTGGTAATTCCGATGACGTTATGGGTATCCAGCCAAAAACGTTTTTTATTTTTACCTTTGCGTACAGCAAAATAGTCACTGATTAAGGTCGGTAGTAATACGATTAAACCTGACATGATGGCAAGAAAGTATAAAACAGCAACAACGCCCATCACCATTACACCAGCTGTGTGATGTCCCATCATGCCTGGGATACCAGCTGTTTCATGCAGTTGTTCAATCAACCAACCCAATTTAGACACATTTTCTTCTTTAGCGAGTAGTTGACCATTAGCATCAAGCGTTGCCATCATGCTTGTTTGGGCAATATCAATGCCATGATGATCTTCAGCCTCTGCATGGGCAGCTTCCCATTGGATCGGTGCATTATGTCCTTCTGGCGAGCTAAAGCTTAAAGTAAATGCCTTTTGTGTTTCAGGGAATTTGGCCTGTACTTGCTCAACCAGTTGATTATATTGATTAGGCTGAATTGCAGCTAATTTTTGTTGGGGAGGCGTAGCCCATTGGCTGAGGTGATGCTGGAACATGGTTAAACCACCAGCAAAAAAACAGATAAATAATAAAATACCTGCACTTATGCCAACCCATGTATGTAGGTTTTTGCCAGTTTTAATGATATCTGCGCGAATTTTCATTTTAAGCTCTCAACCAAAATAACAGGGCATAGGCAAAAATGTTTGCAAGGCTAAAAATCACAATACTTTGCCAACCTTTAGGAATGAAATAAGCAATAAAGAATACGCATAGCCAAATCCATGGAATGGACCACATTCCTAATTGCGGTGCAATCGAAGCATCAGCATTGGATTTACTGAGTAAAAGAATGATTGCCCCCATAGCCATTGCAAAGCTTAGGCCAAGGACGCCTCCAGCGAATGTTTTGCTCCACCAATCGGGATGTAGTTTTTGTTTAAGCATGTTCATTTAAGATGACCTTTTCATGAGCATAATGAAGGGTGCAAATGACCAAACAAGAGTAGCAATTGCAAGCCAAATTAAGATAGCAACCAAGATGGGTAATGCGTAAATGAGTAAACTTAGACCAATGAATAATCCTAAAAGCCCTAAATATTTGAATGGGGCAGAAAGTGATTTTTCTAAGAAAATCTGATTAGGGTGGCTGAGATAAAGACTCAGACAAGACAGCAGTGAAACCATGATCCCTAATATTTTTAAAGTCATGTGTACGGCCCAAAAAGTATAATGATAATAATTATTATTTAAATTTATTAAAAATTAAAGTACAAATTCAAAAACTTAATCTATCCAGCTGAATTACGGGAAGATAAACGCTATTGATAATTGTTATCATTTATGTATTATGTAAAAAAATATTACATACTCGGGGGAGTCATGAAGCACCACAATTTATATACAGCGATTATGTTAAGCCTGCTAGGCAGTTCTACAAGCATGGTTTGGGCCGAAGATACATCAGAAAATTCAAATAAATCAGATGTGTTACCTGTTATTCATCTTAAAGCTGATCATGAAACTTCTGCATATACTGTTAAAAAATCAAAATCGGCGACCAAACTGGATTTATCTTTAAAAGAAACGCCACAGTCTGTCAGTGTGATTACAGAACAACAAATCAAAGATCAGAATTTAACAAGTGTATCCGCAGTGCTTGATCAGATTCCTGGGGTTTATCGTCAAAGTTATGGGGCGACGTCAGCTTGGGGAACAGGTGGTGAATATACCTCTTATTATTCACGTGGTTCTAAAATCCTAAACTTTCAAATCGATGGTTTATTATCGAGTCCTGCAATTGAAGGCCGTAACAATACTGCACTAAGCAATATTGATACGGCTATTTTTGAAAATGTGACTGTTGTAAAAGGTGCAACAGGCTTATTAAATGGCAGTGGCTTACCCAGTGCCAGTGTGAACTTCAATCGCAAACATGCCACACCCAATGCACAATCCATGGCTAAAGTAAGTTATGGCGCGTGGAATACATGGCGAAGTGAAATTGATGCATCTCAGGCATTGAATGAATCTGGAACTGTGCGTGGGCGCGTGGTTGCAGCACACCAACAAGGAGATAGTTGGCAAAAATGGGGTGATACTGAATCGACCATTTTATATGGTGTGGTAGATGCGGACTTGAGTGATAAAACGGTTTTAAGTGTCGGAACATCCTTAAGTCGGAATCAAAGTAATGGTCAAAGTATCCATGCTTATGCAAATTTTGATGCGAAGAATATTCTTTCGCCAATGGGACGCAAAGATAATTCTGCACCACGTTGGGCTTATACCCATACTGATAGTCTGAATGCATTTGCCCAGTTGCAACATGAATTTGAGAATCGTTGGAAATTGAATGCAAACTATAATTTTGCCACAACCGATACAGAAAGCATTTATGGTGTGATTGGTTCCAACACGTCTGGCGTTTATAAAATGCAAGACGGAAAGCGCGTACCCGTCATTGGTGCAGATGGAAAACCCGTTTATTACACGGATTATGAAAAGAATACATCAACAATAACAGCGGGTTATCAACATACAAAACCTGTTGAGCATGCTATTGATTTAGGTCTAACGGGTCCATATCAGTTATTTGGTCGCGAACATGAACTGATTCTTGGCGCTAATTTTCAAGATGTAGATCAAAATGATCCTTATTACAATCGTGTAATGGGTGAACCAGGTTCGATCAATATCAAAACATGGAATGGTTATACAGCACAGCCTACTGGTCTATATACCCCTGTAAATACAGGAAATTCTGTACTGCAATTTAGACAATATGGCGGCTATTTAGCAACTCGCTTAAATCTTTTGGATAGTCTCAAAGTAATTTTAGGTGGTCGTATTTCAAACTTTGATTATTATGCAGAATCTGGTAATAAAAATAACGGAACAAAAATTAAAGTTGATGATCAGTTTACGCCTTATGCCGGTATCGTTTTTGATGTGACACCTGAATGGGCTGTTTATGGTAGTTATACCAGTATTTTCTCTCCTCAATCGAATAAAGATTATCAAATGAAGCTACTTGATCCTAAAGAAGGTGATAGTTATGAATTTGGCGTAAAAGGTGAACTATTTTCTGGCCGCCTAAATACGAGTTTGGCTTTATTTCAATCTAATCTAGATAATGTTGCTGTTGAAGCTGGTAAATATGCAAATAGTGAAGAAGTCCCAGGGGCGGTTGCTGGAACATCTTATTACCGTTCTGCAAAAGGCGCGAAGACAAAAGGCTTTGATGTAGCAGTGTCTGGAGAAGTACTGCCTAATTTAAATCTGAACGGTGGATATACTTATTCAGAGACTAAGGAAAAAGGCGATCGTATTAACACCGATATTCCAAAAGATCAGTTCAAGCTCTTTGGCACCTACAAGTTTTCTGGCAATTTAGAAAAGCTTACAGTTGGGGCTGGAGTGACGTGGCAGAATAAGATTTATAGTAGCTATGACATGGATGGCTTTGCGCGTGATACCAATGGTCAAAAAGCTTTTACATTGGTTGATGCAATGGCGAAGTATGAGCTTAGTCCAGTGTTAACCGTGGGTTTAAACCTCAATAATGTTACGGATAAAACCTATCGTTTAAATACATCGAATCAAACATATGGCGCACCACGTAGCGTGACTGGTTCTGTATCCTTCAAGTTTTAATAACTTATCGATAAAAAAGAGGAAGCAAGTTTGCTTCCTCTTTTTGTTGGTTGATTCGAAATTAATTTCCAATCCAAATAAAGTAACCCAAAACCATTAATGGCCAAGCGATATAAGGACTGAATAACCACTTCCATAACCAGAATCTTGGTATAAACCCAACGCCATGAATAAAGCCGCCAGAGATCCCAATCATCACCAGCATCAGCAGGCTATGATTATAGTGCCCGTTAGCATCCAGCATCAGTGATGGGTGTACCAATAAAATAGCAGCAAGGGGCAATGCCAACAAAAACGAAATGGTCATTGCAAGTACTTGCGCTTTACTATTCTTCGGTGTTGTCATTGCTTCAGCCATTTTGTTATTCCTCATCTAAATCTTGATGATGTTCGATATAAAGTGCACTCAGTACACCTGCGAAACATGCCATCAAAACACCTAGAATCCATGCAAAATACCACATGTCATATCTCCTCATTAATACAAACTATGTGAATTTTCTTCGATATGTTTGTTGGTGATGACGCCCCACATTTTGTAATACGACCAAGAGGTATAGATCAAAATGAGCGGAACAAAGATACATGCAGCAACTGTCATTACACCTAGGGTTTTATGACTAGAAACAGCATCCCACATGGTCAAGCTTGACGTTGGATCAATGCTTGAAGGTAACAAGAATGGGAACAAGGCAAAACCAGCAGTCAGGATTGCACCGACAATCATTAAACTTGTGCCTGTGAAGCTTGCTGCAGATTTATGTTTTACGGCACTGACAATCACCAATAATGCACCTAAGATTGCAACGATTGGTGCTGCCATGGTGATTGGATACGTTGCATAGTTATTTAACCAACCATGATTGGCATTGGTTACCACATCTTTTGCCAGTGGATTCAATGCAGCATTGGTATTTACGGCAGTGGCATAACTATACCCAGAGATATTGCCAAAGACTAACCATGCTCCTGCTGCCAAGAAGCAGACAAGAAATACAATAGCCATGATTTGTGTTGCTTTGGCTGAACGGTTATGCAAATTACCATCTGTACGTAGCATCAACCAAGCACCGCCGTGTGCGCACAACATCGATAAGCTGACAATACCGCAAATTAATGCAAATGGATTCAGTAATGCAAAGAAGCTACCTGTATATTGCGAGCGCAAAGTGTCATCCAAGCTAAACGGTACGCCGAGGAACAAGTTGCCGAATGCCACACCAAATACCAGCGCAGGTACAGCACCACCGATGCATAGCCCCCAATCCCAAGACGTACGCCATTGGGTATTCTCTAATTTAGAGCGATAGTCGAATCCGACGGGCCGCAGGAACAGGGCAAATAGAACAAGAAGTAAGGCCCAGTACATCCCTGAGAACGCAACTGCATAGACCATTGGCCATGCAGCAAATAGCGCACCACCTGCTGTAATGAACCAGACTTGGTTACCATCCCAATGTGGTGCAATGGTGTTGATTGCAGCACGGCGCTCAGAGTCAGTTTTTCCCACAAATGGCATCAGTGCCATTGAGCCCATATCGAAACCATCGGTGAGGGCAAAGCCAATCAGTAGTACACCGACTAATACCCACCAAATAATTTTTAGGAGTTCATATTCGATCATGACTGAGCCTCCCCAGTTTTTACTTCTAGTTTTTCAAAGTGATATTTACCGGTATGCAAAGAACTTGGACCTAAACGAGCAAATTTGATCATTAAGTACATTTCAATAATGAGCAGTACAGTATAGAACGCTGCCAATGCAATAATTGAGCCCCACACATCACCAGCGCTGACGCTTGATGCAGAAAGATGTGTCGGTAAGATTTCACCGATTGACCATGGTTGACGACCACCTTCAGCCACATACCAACCTGTTTGAGCTGCAATCCATGGGAGTGGGAGCGCAAACAAAGCAAATTTGAGTAACCACGGTTTATCTTCGGCATTACGTTTTGCGACTGCCCAAGTTGCGAAAAGGAACAGCAATAACATCAGGAAGCCAGAAGCCACCATTGCACGGAAAGAGAAGAACAGTGCGGCTACGTTTGGAATGGTATCTTTAGTTGCCGCTTGAATATGTGCTTCAGTGGCATCAACTACATTTGGAGAGTATTTTTTCAAGAGTAGACCATAACCTAAGTCTTTTTGATTTTTCTCAAATGAAGTCAACAGTTCTGGCGAACGATCACCAGCACGAAGTTTTTCGAGCTCGCTATAGGCCACCATACCATTACGGATTCGCACTTCATGTTCTTTCATCAAGTCACGTAAACCAGTCACTTCTTTGTCTGTAGAACGTGTTGCAATAATCCCCATCACATAAGGAATCTTAATCGCATAATCGGTACGCATTTCCTGCTGATTTGGGAGACCAAACAAGGTAAATGCAGCAGGTGCAGGTTCGGTATGCCATTCAGCTTCAATCGCAGCAAGTTTGGTTTTCTGAACATCACCTAACTCGTAGCCTGATTCATCACCGAGTAGAATGACAGATAAAGTTGACGCTAAACCAAAAATTGCAGCGATGGCGAATGAGCGACGTGCAAATGGTAAATCACGTTTCTTTAATAAATAGTAGCTTGAAATGGCAAGGACGAAGATCGCACCTGTGACATAACCAGCAGAAACGGTATGTACAAATTTAACCTGAGCAACAGGGTTAAAGATCAAGGCACCGAAATCTACCAATTCCATACGCATGGTTTCGTAGTTAAATGCAGCACCGACAGGGTTTTGCATCCAACCATTGGCAATCAAAATCCACAAGGCAGACATATTCGAGCCAATCGCAACTAACCAAGTCACACCTAAGTGTTGGACTTTAGATAAACGGTCCCACCCGAAAAAGAATAAACCAATAAAGGTTGATTCAAGGAAGAATGCCATTAAACCTTCAATTGCTAGTGGTGCTCCGAAGATGTCACCTACATAGTGAGAATAATAGGCCCAGTTGGTACCAAACTGGAATTCCATGGTTAAACCAGTGGTTACACCTAAAGCGAAGTTAATCCCGAAGAGTTTTCCCCAGAATTTGGTCATATCTTTATAAATTTCTTTACCTGAAATCACATACGTGGTTTCCATAATGGCAAGAATGAAAGCTAGACCTAAAGTTAAAGGGACGAAAAGAAAGTGATACATTGCGGTCATTGCAAATTGGAACCGCGAAAGATCGACCACGCTTTCAGAAATCATCAACGTGTCTCCTGAGTTTTGGACATGTCGCCAGCAATACGCTCGGCAACTTCATTGTTAAAATCTTTTGGAATCGTTGGGGCATCAAACCAGATATGTTTAATCACCAAGAGCAGTACAACTTTAATAATAAGAATAATTGTAATTTCTCGAATGAGTCGCCGATTTGGGTCTTGAGAACTTGTGCTCATAGAACCTAGCCTCATATTTAAAGAAGATGCAAAACATTATTAAATAAAATTCATTAAAAATAAACCTTTAAGGTTTTTAAATAAATTAATTTAAAATTGTTTATATAAATCAGTTGCTTGTATTGATTTTATTGAATTATTTAAAATAATTATTTTAACCAACTAAAATAATATGGATTTATTTTTAAATCTGATTAAAACAGTTGTATTTATTATTTTAAATCTGATTAAAAAGCTATGGTTTAAAATGAATTAAATAAATATTAAACCAACTAAAATAGTATGAATATAAAATTTATAATATATACAGTAGCTTAACTATTTGATTACAAAATTACAGAGTTTTTATAGTGAAATAACCACAAAACCTAGTGTATTACTAGAGATTATTCTAAAAATTGTGATGGGCATCACTGTTGAGTTTTGGGCAATAGCACGATCATGAAAACAATAAGAAGGGAAGAGCTAAACTGAAAAAAATTGCAGCATATATTTGTAATAAAATGTAAAAACAACTCTTTTTTCTTTGAAAGCGCTTTTTAAAGCAGGAATCAGTCAGGAGTAAATAAATTGTTTGAGAGCGATATTTTTTTCGCGAGATAGTGTGAATTCGATTTTTGGCTAATTAATAACACTTGCGATTGTAATTCGAGTTCGCCGTATTCTGGTTCAACTTGCACATAATAGAGTTGACCAAACTCATCACGAACACGTGCCTGAGCAGAGAAACCTGGGCGGGCATTTCCAGTTGAGATTGTGGCTAAGCGTCCAACCAAATTGGTATGGGTGTGTGTGACCTTGGGTTTAATCACTTGGTCTAGGCAATGAATCATAAAGACGGTAAAGAATATATCGATGATCAGTGCTGGAACAAATAAATAGTAAGGCGAGATAAAATAGTGCTGCAAAGCAAAGAACGACAGTTCCAGAAAATAGCCTGCAAAACTAAAATTGATTAGTAAGAAAACAAAGATCAAATACTTGGAAAATTTTACATCCAGTAGTGGAGAGTTCAGTAACCAATCCGGGGTGAGCTTTTGAACCAATTGACTCGGTCGTAAGCCAATTACAATCCCGATGGTTTCTGCAATGCTGAGCACAATTAAAGCCACGACGCTCATATGAAATGGCATAAGGTAGTAGTTTAGAAAAAACTCAGTCATCGCAGAATTCATGATTTAAAGCTTAGTCAATATAGATACCACCATCTGAGTGGACTTCCAAATTTACTTTTTCAAGGAAGTCACCCAAACATGGTCCAGAAATACATTCACCTGTTTCGACAGAAAATAAAGCACCATGCGTAGAACACTGAATATATTCTTTATCTTGGTCCAAGAATTGATTTTCTAAATACTCAAGTTCTGTTTGCAAATGTGGGCAAACGTTTTGATAGGCGTAGAAGCTGCCATCTTTTTGAGTAATAAAAATCGTGGTTCCTTTCATGGTGTCATAGGCACGAGATTCCCGTTCTGGGACTTCTTCGGTCATGCAAATCTTTTCCATGTTATGCAAATTCCTGTTGAGCTTTTTGGAATTGTTCAAAGAGTTTAGCGTAATTTTCTACACTTAAACGTGGTCCATATTGAGCAACCACTTCACTTGAGATCAAAATAGCAAGTTGTGCTGCTGCTTCCAAGCTTAAACCTGCATTGATTGCATATAAAAATGCACCAGAGAATGCATCGCCAGCACCATTGGTATCCACCGCCTCAACCGCACGACCATTGACATGGAAGTGGTGTGCTTGATCTACAATGACAGCACCTTTGGCACCTTGAGTAATCACCACATGTTGATTTTTTACTTTTAAAATTTCAATTGCAGCATCGAGGTTTTCTGTTTCGGTAAACATCAATGCTTCTTGCTCGTTACAGAACAATAAGTCAACGCCATTATCTAACAGCTCTTCTAGACCTTGACGTGCGTATTGCACCATCGCTGGGTCTGAAAGTGATAAAGCAATTTTAACACCATGCGCTTTTGCGAGTTCACGTGCTTGTTTAACTGCAACACGAGCAGTATCACTGGTAGACAAATAACCTTCGATATATAGCCATTTTGCAGTTTTAAGTGGTTCAAGGTCGATTTGTTCATCAGATAATTCAGCTGTAATCCCAAGGTAGGTTTGCATGGTACGCTCTGAATCAGGGCTGATCAGAACCATACACGTGCCTGTTACACCTTCACTAATTGATTGTGTCGTGGTTTTAATGCCTGCTTCGTTTAAGCCATCTAGATAGATACGACCGAGTTCGTCATTACCGACGCGGCAACCATAAAATGCAGTACCGCCTAGTGCACTGAAAGCGACCGTGGTATTTGCTGCTGAACCACCACTGGCTTGGCCTTTGTAGCTTTGCGTCGCTTGTAATTGTTGATATAAATTTGCCTGAGTTTCACCATCGGCTAACTGCATTGTGCCTTTTTGCAACGCTTGTTGTGTCAAAAACTCATTTGAGACTTTAAATTCTTGGTCAATGAGTGCATTACCAATTGCAAAAAGATCAACAGTTGCCATGTTTGTCATCACAGTAAAAATCAAAAAGCAAAGTTTACACTAATGCTCAAGATTACAGTAGTTTGTTGAAAGAAATTCATCTTATTTATTCTAAAAACCAAAGATATACAACAAAAAAGGACAATAATCAGAATTGGAGAAGATGTGCTTGTATCGATAATAATTCTCAATTAAAAGTAATTCTGAGGTAGTAGCATCTATTGGGCTATTTATGTAATAGGTATAAATTCTTAGAGAATAAAACGATGAAGCATACAATTTTATTCACCTTATCTGCTGTTTTAATCACGCCCTATCTCTATGCAATTGAACCCATCGCACCCACGAAACTGCCAAAAATTTCTGTATATGCCGAGAAGAACAAAAATTTAAAACAAGAACTCGGAGAAGCATCGACCGCAACCAAGGGATTGGCACAACTCAAAGATGTACCACAAATTGTTAATGTGGTTCCAAATCAAATTCTAAGAGAACAAGTAGCAACATCGATGCAAGCGGCCTTACAAAATGTTGCTGGTTTAAGTTTTAGTATTGGTGACGGTCAGCGTGATCAGGTCATGATTCGTGGTTTTTCAGCCATGACGGATAATTATGTTGATGGAATTCGTGATGATGCAATGTATTTTAGAGATTTATCTAATACAGAACGTATAGAGGTACTCAAAGGGCCGGCCTCGGTTTTATATGGTCGGGGTTCAGCAGGTGGTCTAGTCAATCGCATCAATAAGAAGCCGGTTGATCAATCGTTCAGCGAATTCAGCTTGATTGGTAGTACTGTAGGGCAGCGTCGAGCTGAAACTGATGTCAATGAAAAGCTTACTGAAAACATGAAGCTGCGTTTGACAGGTGCGATTGAGGACTCTGATGGCTATCGTCAACAAGCATTTATCCAACGTGAGGCGGTGGCACCTTCATTTTTGTGGGATATTTCACCGCAAACCAAATTACTTCTTCAGGCCGATTATTTGCATGATGACCGACTTGCAGATCATGGTTTTCCAGCAGATTTAATGACTGGAAAGCCTGTGAGAACAGATGCCAAGACCTTTTATGGGGCAGCAAATGCTCGGCATGTTGGAAATGTGGATACCGAAATTTCGAGCCAAACTGTGAGTTTAGATCATGAGTTTAATTCTGGGCTGAAATATCGTGGTGTTCTCCGTCATTATGATTATGCGCTAGATCGTCAATACGCAGGTGTTTCTCATGTTGATGCTGAAAGAAATCCTTTACCTAGCGATCAAATTCGTTTTAATCAGACCAAACGGGTAAGAGATGAAAGAGGAATCTTTACCCAGCAAGAGTTGAATGCCTTATTTGCTACAGGCAGTTTCAAGCATGAAATGTTGCTAGGGATTGAATATAGCAGACAGCATAAGAATGAAATCTTGTGGAGTGCCGACCGCCAAACCACGGATTTATTTCATCCCAAGTTACAGACTTGGCCTGTATTGGATAACACTAAAACGCCTGACACAGATAACCGTAATCGTTTTGAAAACTATGGGGTTTATCTCCAAGATATGCTTTCACTTACAGCGCAACTAAAGCTTTTAACAGGATTACGCTATGATCATTTATCTCAAAACCGTAATGACCAAACGCCTAATGATCTAGATGTTGCTCGTACAGATCAGACTTTTTCACCACGTATAGGATTGGTATATCAGCCAAGCTCGAATGTTTCACTCTATGCGTCATATAACCAGTCTTTTCAACCATTGGCTGATACATTCGTGTTTTATCGAAATAGCAACGATTTAAAACCAACCAAAACAAAAAATATTGAAGTTGGAGCAAAGTGGGACATTGATGATGCATTAAATATGACTTTATCCATCTTTGAGATGAATCAAACAAATATTCAAAATCAAGATACTGTAGATCGAAATCGGGGCATTCTGGCTGGCGAGCAAAAAACCAAAGGAATAGAAATATCGTTAACGGGACAACTCAAAGAGCAACTGTCTATTCTTGCGGGTTATGCCTATATGGATGGTGAGATTGAAAAATCGACAGTGGGCTTTGCAGGACATGATCCTGCTTTAACACCGCATAATATGGCGAACTTATGGCTTAAATATCAATGGAACGATCATTGGTTTGCTGCACTTGGTGGCCGTACTGAGTCATCTCGTTATAGTGCACCAGATAATAAAAATATTTTACCAGGATATGCGGTCGTCAATGCCGCACTTGGTTACCAAAGTGATCAGTATGATGTGAATTTGAACCTAAATAATCTTCTTGACCGTGATTATTTCGTTTCAGGAAATGGTGGGGCGAATGATACCAATATGATTGGTGATCCACTTAATGCACAGTTGACATTGCGTTATCGTTTTTAAAACTTGTATTGTTTACGGGGATGTTGAATGAGAACAGAACGAATTGATTACCTACCACCAGCATTGGATGGGTTAATCGAATGTTCAGAACGGGAAGGCTTTCAATTTTTAAACCGATTAAAGCAGGATTTTCAAACTGGTAAGAATTGTTTCGATCGATTTGGTGAAGCTTTATTTGTTGTCTATTTACAAAATCAATTAATTGCAGTCGGTGGGCTGAATCAAGATCCTTTTGATCATTTAAATAAAGTTGGTCGCTTGCGCCGTTTCTATATCCATCCTGATTATCGTCGGAAAAGAATAGGAACGTACTTATTGCTGCATGTGGAACGATATGCACAAGCTCATTTTGAAAGATTACATTTATTCACTGACACAGAAAACGCAGCTTATTTCTATCAAAGTATGGGGTATGAGCCACTGGTTTCGCTCCACAGTAATTTTCGAAAAATTTTTGAATAAAGTGTGTTTTGATTAGCCGCTGCATTTTTCTACAAAAACATAGTAATTTACATGGATATCCATACGTATTCTTCGGTAGACTCTCTATAATCAATTGTAATGATTTAAATAGATAAATTGGAGATCACATGACTGTCGATGTTACTGAAAGCATTACTCAAACGACACATCCCGCGTTTCAGCTATTACGTCAACACCATGTAGAAGCACTCGATATTCAAGTTTCAGAATATAAGCACAAAGTGACTGGTGCAGTTCACTACCATTTGGCTACAACACACGATGAAAATGTGTTCTTGGTGGCATTTAGAACTCAGCCGATGGATTCCAAAGGTGCTGCACATATTTTAGAGCATACGGCACTTTGTGGTTCTGAAAAGTTCCCTGTACGTGACCCTTTCTTTTTGATGATCCGTCGTTCATTGAATACATTTATGAATGCATTCACAGCCGCGGATTGGACGGCTTATCCTTTTGCAACACAGAACAAAAAAGATTTTCAAAACTTATTGTCTGTGTATTTAGATGCTGCCTTCGCGGCCAATTTGAACCCTTTAGACTTTGCACAAGAAGGGATTCGTATTGAGTTGGAAAATGATCAAGCTGTTTATAAAGGCGTCGTGTTTAATGAGATGAAAGGGGCAATGAGTTCTCCTTCAGATCAGCTTTATCATCAACTTGCACATCATTTATTCCCAGAAACCACCTATCACTACAACTCTGGTGGCGATCCTAAAGATATTCCAGACTTAAGTTATGAGCAGTTGGTTGATTTCTATAAAATACACTATCATCCAAGCAATGCGGTATTTATGACCTTTGGTAATCAAAGTGCATATGACTTGCAAGAACAGTTTGAGAAACTAGCTTTACATAAGTTCTCTCAAGGGACCACGTTATATTCAAAACCAGAGAAGCGTTTAACGGCACCTGTCGAAGTGACTGAGAGTTATGCCGTCGATAGTGAAGATCTAAAAGACAAGACTTACCATGTAATGTCATGGTTATTGCCTGAAACCAGCGATACTAAATTACGTTTAGGGATGCGTTTGGTTGAGGGGATTTTATTAGAGAATTCGGCTTCACCATTACGCCATTATTTGGAAACCTGTGGTTACGCACAATCAACTGGCCCACTCATGGGCGTTGATGACAGCAACTTTGAAATGACCTTCTATTGTGGTGTTCAAGGTTCAAATGCTGAACATGCAGATACATTTAAAAACGGTATTCTCGATATTCTAAAAGATGTGGCTTCTAAGCCCGTAGATACTGATTTTGTTGATGCCATTCTTCACCAAATTGAATTACATCAACGTGAGATCAATGGTGATGGTACTCCGTATGGTTTAAGTTTGATTCTCAATGGATTAGGTAGTGCGATTCATCACAGTGATCCAGTTCATGTCTGGGATGTGGACTCTGCGATTGAACAAGTGAAAGAAGAGTTGAAAGACCCGATGTGGTTATCAAACTTGATTCAAACTCACTTGTTGGATAATCCGCATCGTGTACAAATGACCTTAGTCCCTGATGCAACCAAATCAGTGAAAGAACAACAGGCTGAACAAGCACGTTTGGCTGAGATTACAGCTCATCTGACTGATGCGCAGAAAGTTGAAATTCAGGAAAAAACCGCGGCATTAAAACAGCGTCAAGATACACCAGATGATCTTGAACTATTGCCTAAAGTTGGTTTGGAAGATGTGCCTGCTGAACTGCAAATTGTCCAAGGTCAACTGCGTGAAATCATCTGTAATGGTTTAGATACACCTTTGAATCTATATCATGCAGGAACCAATGGGATTTACTATCAACAAGTGTTGATTCAGATTCCAGATGAAATCGTACAGTCTCCTTACTTCAACTTACTCTCAATTTTAATGGGAGAGGTTGGTGCAGGTGAGTATGATTACTTGGAGTTCCAGCAAATTCAAACCGCAGTCAGTGGAGGCTTGGGTATGGGTGCATCTTTGCGCAGTAAGGTCGATGATAAAGACCGTATCAGTGCATGGCTGACTTTAACTACTAAATCACTGACGCAAAAACTGGATGCAATTCAATTATTAAAATTGGCATTTGAGCAACTTCGTTTTGATGAGAAAGACCGCATTATCGAATTATTGCAACAGCGTAAAACGCGTTGGCAGTCACGTTTGTCTGGTTCAGGTCATAGTTATGCGATGCAAGCTGCTTCACGTCAAATGAGTGCTCTTGCACGCCGTGATTATCACAATACAGGTTTAGGCGCATTGAATTGGCTCAGTGACTTGGTTGCGAAAATTGATCAAGACGATAGCGCTTATCAAGCCTTGATTACTGAGTTGCAATCAATTCATCGCAAATTGCTGCAAGCGCCTAAACAGTTCCTATTGGTCTGCGAAGAACACCAGTCTGATCGTTTGGTTGAAGAGGTTCAAAATGTCTGGGATAAGCTGACCGTTGATCAAGCACCTGTGACTTTAACCTCAGTTGAACAAATCAATACCACAGCAGATGAAGCATGGTTAATCCAAGCCAATGTTCAATTCTGTGCATCTGCTTATCAAGCTGTTGATGTTGCTCATCCTGATGCGGCGCCTTTAATGGTATTGGCGGCTTATTTACGTAATGGTTTCTTGCATAGCGCCATTCGTGAAAAAGGTGGCGCATATGGTGGTGGAGCAAGCTATGATGGCAATGCATGTTCGTTCCGTTTCTATAGCTATCGTGATCCACGCTTAGCTGAAACGTTTAATGATTTTGAATCCAGTGTGCAATGGTTACTCAATACCGAACAACAACCACATCAGCTTGAAGAAGCGATTCTGGGGCTAGTGGCGGGTATGGATAAACCGGGTTCACCTGCAGGGGAAGCAATTACTGCATGTTATGCATTACTGCATGCACGTACGCCAAAATTCCGTAAAATCTTGCGCGAACGATTGTTAAACGTGAATTTGGATGATTTACAGCGTGTTGCACAGCAATATTTATTGGCTCAAAAACCAGTGAAAGCTGTTGTTGCGCCATTTGCGAAACGCGAAGAATTGCAGAAACTTGGATTTAATATTCAGCAAGTCAATTAAAATAAAAAATCGGAGAAATCTATGGCGTTCAAATCTTTTGAACGTAGTCATTTGGAGCTCAGTATCATGGCGATACTTGGCTCTTTAACGACGTCGTTGGCGAATGCACAATCAACAGCACCGACAAGCCCTGCGAGTGTTGAGGCATGTGTGGCTTTGGCTGCAAATGCGGAACGTTTGGCTTGTTATGATAGCCTGTATAAAGCGCCCACCATTATTCCAACACAAGCTCAGACAGATGCCGCGCCTGTGGTTGCTGCAGCGATGCCCGTGGTTGAGTCTAATGAAAAAGCCAAGCCTGAATCCTTAAAAGACAAAGTGGTTCAAAAAGTCAGTGATTTGCATCTGTTGGGTGCTGCACCGAAGTTTGATCCGAATGTTTCTTTGTTGGATCGTCGTTGGGAGTTGTCTGAGGAAAGTAAATTGGGGGTGTGGAATATCCGTGCCTATCAGCCTGTTTACTTATTGCCGATGTTTTGGACCAGCGACAAAAACGAATTTCCAAGTAGTCCAAATCCTGAAAATACAGTCAAAGATAAACAAGACTTAAAGTCGAGTGAAGCCAAGTTCCAGTTGTCGTTTAAGACCAAGGCTTGGGAAAATATTTTTGGTGATAATGGTGACCTTTGGGTTGGTTATACTCAATCATCTCGTTGGCAAGTGTATAACTCGGAAGAGTCTCGACCATTTCGCGAGACCAATTATGAGCCTGAAGCAAGTTTGATGTTTAGAACCAACTATGAAGTTTTGGGTCTCAATGCACGTTTGCTTGGTGTGACTTTGAATCACCAATCCAATGGTCGTTCTGATCCATTATCACGTAGCTGGAACCGTGTCATTTTCAATTTAGGATTTGAAAAAGACAATTTCGCCTTGATGGTTCGTCCTTGGTATCGTGTCGAGGAAGAAGCGAAAGATGATAATAATCCAGATATTAAGGATTATATCGGTCGTGGCGATTTAACTGCATTTTATCGCAAGGGTGATAACGACTTTTCCTTGATGTTAAGACATTCATTGAAAGGCGGAGACCGTTCACACGGTGCTGTTCAGTTCGACTGGGCTTTTCCAATCAAAGGCAAATTGCGTGGTCATCTGCAAATATTTGATGGTTATGGCGAAAGTCTGATTGATTATAACCACCGAGCAACGTATGCGGGCTTGGGTGTGTCATTGATGAACTGGTATTAGATGAGTTTAAATATTCCAGAACCTTTGTTGCAGCTTGAAGCAAATTGCGGTGTGTTTGCAGTCTGGCTTATCTTAAAGCAATATCATCCGCATATTGATATTGCTGACCTGATTCAATTATGTGGTCATGATCAGAAAGATGGAACCTTTAGCATTGCTTTGGCTGTGGCACTGAAAAAATTAGGCTTTGAGGTGTCGTTCTATACGGCGCCTGACCCTAATATGGATGAAAAAGAAAAGCAAAGTTATCTGCAGGCACAAAGTCTCCAGATTCCGATTCAGGCTGCTTTAACTTATTCAGAGATCCAGAATGCTTTTGAACATGGTAACTTCGTGATTGTGTTTTATGACACATTACAAGGTGTAGGAAACCAATCCTTGATTTATTCAATCGATGAACAATAGATTAGTTTCTGTGATCATTTTGACGTGATGCCTAAAGCTGTCTTTGAGCAACAACGTCAAAGTGATGAAATTTGTCGACAAGTGATTGTGGTTGAACAGCCTTTAGACCATCATCCAATCTGAATATTGGCATTGGCATGTTTTAAGCGGCTCTTCTTTGGAGTCGCAATTAAATAGGCAAGGGTTAATGGTCCCAGTCGACCAGTAAACATCAGCAAACTGAGCACAAACAAACTCCCATCATGCAACTGACTTGTTGCACCACGTGATAGGCCTACAGTACATGCCGCTGAGACCACTTCGAACATCAGGTCGAGCACATCGAGTTTCGGTTCAAGCAGGAAAACAATAAAGCAACCAACAAAAACTAACATGCCTGTAATTGCAGTTACGGCAAGCGCTTTATAGGTTGTTTCCTGTGAAACTGAATGATTGAAAATACGAATTTCTTCATTACGCCGTAGAAAGGAAATCACACACAGCAACAAGATCACAAAAGTACCAACTTTGATGCCACCTGCGGTACTGAGTGAACCCCCACCAATGAACATCAACAACATGGTCAATAAAGCCGTACTATGTTCCATTGAACCTGTATCAATGGTATTGAATCCAGAAGAGCGTGGCACAGTCGCTTGGAACCAAGCATTCATAGCTTGTTCGCCCAAACTCATTGAACCTAAGGTGAGTGGATTATTAGACTCTAATAGCCAAATTAAGATAAATGCAACGAGGTTTAAAATTGCAATGGTACTGAGAATGAGTTTACTGTTCGGAGTCAGCTTACTCCAACGTTTATTTTGTTTAACATCAATAAGTACCAAAAAGCCAATCCCGCCTAAGGTATATAACATGCTGATGGTTAGACAAATCAGATAATGACTTTGAAAGTTAATCAGACTGTTATCAAATAATGAAAAACCTGCGTTATTAAAAGCTGAAACGCTATAGAAAACAGCATAGTAAAGCCCACGTGCAAAACCATACATGGGGGCAAACGAAGCGGTCAGAATAATCACGCCAATTAATTCAAACAACAGGGTATACAGCACAACACCTTTGGCGACAAAAGTAACTTTAGATAGACTGGTTTGACCCAAACTATCCTGCGCCATCATTTGCTGTTTTAAGCCGAGTTTTGGAGCGAGACTTAATGCTGCCAATATGGCAAAGGTCATAAAACCTAAACCACCCGACTGAATCAACAAAAGAATAATAAACTGCCCAAGATGATTAAAAGATTCGTTTAGATTGACGACAGATAGACCTGTAATGGTGACCGCTGAGGTTGCTGTAAACAAAGCGTCCATCCAGCTGACATTACCTTTATTCGCAATCGGCATTTTTAGCAATATCGTGCCAATGATAATAAAACTGAGAAATCCAATCGCCAGCAAAGACGGCGGGCTGAGATTGAAAATTTTCTGGGAGTTTATTTTGAATGCCATGTTATGCGAAACATCCTGAAAGTTTTCTAAGATGGCTGAGTGAACCTTCTAAAATCAGGACATCACCCGTTTGTAAGGTAAAATTTGCATCTGTTTCATAGAGAATCTGCTGATCGCGTTTCAGTAATAACAGCTTAATGTTTGGTTCTTGTTTTAAGATACCTGATAAATTCACATGGTTGAGCTTTTCATTGACTGGAACTTTAACGATGTAATGATCATCATCCAAAGCCATATAACGGCTTACCATAGGATAATTTAGTGCTTGAGCAACCCGTACGCCCATATCTTCTTCAGGATGGATAATCTTACTGACATTTAAATGGGAAAGAATCGTGTGATGTGCCTTGGTTTTGGCTTTGACTAAAATCTTCTCTACGTCTAAATTCTTGAGATTCAGCACACACAGGATACTCGCCTCAATATCTTCTCCAATGGCAACGACTACCGCATCACAATTTTGTATATTCAGCTCTTCTAGGACATGCTCATCAGTGGCATCGGCAATCACCGCATGCGTAATGCGATCAGCCAAGCTTTCGACATTGCGTTTGATGGTATCAATACCAATAACATCATGATTCAGTTTAGTTAGTTCTAATGCAACAGTTGCCCCAAAACTACCTAAACCAATGACTGCAAACTGTGCCATAACTGTCCTTAACTAAATGATAAAAATGTCTTTTTATTCATTTTAAGATGGAATAGCTTTCTATTTGTAATGATTTTGTTTGCGATGCACATCTATAAGCAAAACATCCAATAAAAATAAAGCCGACATCATGTCGGCTTTATTTCGCTAAGTTGATTATTTAAGAAAACGTCGATAGCCAATATTGTCTGTGATTTCAGCATATGGATAAGTGATTTTTTCTAATGTTTCGACTAAACCATCAGGATTTTGCTTTGCATCAGTCGCTTGCAGCCCGACCAGTACGCGACCTTCTGCTGCGCCATGGTTGCGATAATGGAAAAGGGTAATGTTATGTGTTGGGCCTAAACGTTCTAGGAATGTCAATAACGCACCAGGACGTTCTGGGAATTCAACACGGAATAAACGCTCATGTTCAATATTGGCGTGGCCACCAATCAAATAGCGAATATGTAGTTTTGCAACTTCATCATCAGACAAATCATCAACTTCATATTGTTGTTTTAACATGTCGTGAATTTCATGACGTTCAGTTTCACCGCCTTTGAGGCTAATCCCGACAAAGACTTGAGCAAGATTGCTATCACTAGCACGATAGTTAAACTCAGTAATGTTACGGCCTTGCAGGGCACGGCAGAAATGCAGGAAGGCACCTTTTTGCTCAGGAATCGTTACGGCATAGATGGCTTCACGACGCTCACCAAGCTCAGTACGTTCTGCAATATAGCGCAAACGGTCAAAGTTCATGTTGGCACCACAAACAATTGACACCATATTTTTGTCGGTCAATTGATGTTCAGCGACATATTTTTTGATTCCTGCTAAAGCCATAGCACCTGATGGCTCTACGATACTGCGATTTTCATCATAGGTATCTTTAATGGCTGCACAAATTTCGTCTGTATCGACAGTGACAATAACAGGCTCTACGATTGGACCTGAATTATCCGACTTACGTAAACGGATCACATCAAATGGCAACTCGCCAATTTGTGCAACGGCTGTACCATCAGCAAATAGACCAACATGTGGTAACACCACACGCTCATTTGATTCAAGTGCTGCTTTCAAACATGCAGATTCTTCGTATTCAACACCAATCACTTTGACGTGCGGTGCAACTTCACCTAAATAGGCTGCAACACCTGCAATGAGTCCGCCACCGCCAACAGCAACGAAAACATATTCAACATCACGCCATTGACGCAATAACTCATTGGCAATCGTCCCTTGACCAGCAATCACCAGCTCATCGTCATAAGGCGGAATAAAAACTAATCCTTCATCTTCTGCACGTTGTTTGGCATATTTGTTGGCAACATCGAAACTATCTCCATGCAACACAACTTGACCGCCTAGGCGTTTAACCGCCTGAACTTTAATATCGGGTGTCGTGCTTGGCATGACGATGATGGCGGGAATGCCTAATTTTTTGCCAGACAGTGCAACGCCTTGAGCATGGTTACCTGCGGATGCACAAATCACACCACGATCGAGTTGATCTTTAGGAAGTTGGCTAATACGGTTATAGGCACCGCGTAGCTTGAAAGAGAATACAGGTTGTAAATCTTCACGTTTAAATCGAATGTTATTATTAATTTTTTGACTAATTCGTGGAGCTGCTTCAAGCGGTGTTTCAATCGCAACATCATAAACCGTTGCTTGTAAAATTTGTCGTACCACACGAGACAGCATGTTCATCTTCCCTATAACAGTTTAAAATAGGCAATCATTGTAGCAAACCCCTGTGCATTTGCGCTGTTTTCTTAGTGCAAATGTCAAAATAGTTGAGTGAAGTCATGAGTCTATATGCAACCCAAGATGAAAAAAAACAAGCTGCGGCTAAAGCAGCTTTGAAACATTTGCCTAAAGGCGGCATTTTGGGCGTAGGAACAGGAAGTACCGTTAATTTTTTAATTGATTTATTGCCTGAATTGCAATTAGAAGCGGCAGTGGCAAGTTCAACTGCAACAGCTGAACGTTTGAAAAAACTGGGTATTGAAGTGGTCGATATGAACTCTGTCGGTGGTTTAGATGCCTATGTTGATGGTGCAGATGAAATTGACCGTCATATGCATATGATCAAAGGTGGTGGTGCAGCGTTAACGCGTGAAAAAATTGTTGCATCGATTGCGAAGAAATTTGTATGTATCGTGGATGATTCAAAATGGGTTGATCAGTTGGGTCGTGATTTTCCGCTTCCAGTTGAAGTTATTCCGATGGCGCGTTCTGCGGTGGCACGTAAGATCGTTGCTTTAGGTGGTGATCCAGTTTATCGCGAAGGTGTCGTAACTGATAATGGCAATGTGATTTTAGATGTATTCAATCTAAATATTCTAAATGCGATTGAGTTGGAAAAGACCATTAATGACATTCCAGGTGTTGTGACCAATGGTATCTTTGCATTAAATGCAGCAACGATTGCTGTTGTTGCAACGGACAATGGTATCGAAGAGCGTACAGCACAATAATGCAATCAGTTTCATTAGAAACGCTGTTACCTGAAATTAAAGTTGTTCGACACGCAAGGGCAAGAAATTTGCGTTTGCGTGTTGAGCCAACAGGTATTCGTCTCACAGTTCCTTTGTTTTGTAGCAAAAGACAGATTCAGCAATTTCTGCATCAGTCTGAACAATGGCTGATTGAAACATGGGGCAAACAACAACAGCAATTTAATCAAACCATGGCATTTCCCGAATTTTTGACTTTATTTCGCCATAATCAGCCTTTTAAAATTATTCAACAACAGCAACGACATATTTTTAAGTTTGATTTCGAGCAGCACCAATTACTGATTCGGGATGAACAGTCAGAGCAGGCTTTACAAGCGGCTGTCATGGCATATGCAAAACAGTATTTACCCGAATATTTGGCGCAGATTAGTCAAGACATTGCTTTGTTATATCAGCAATGTTCCATTCGAAGACCAAAAACACGTTGGGGCAGTTGTAGTTCCAAACATGACATCATGCTTCATGCCGCTTTGGTGCTTATGCCTGAACATATTGTGCGATCAGTCTGCGTACATGAGTTAGTACATACAAAACATTTTGATCATAGTGCTGCTTTTTGGAATGAAGTTGAAAAGCATGATGCCAATTATCTTGAGCATCGGAAGCAATTGAAACAGACTCAATTGCCAAGTTGGTACTATAAAGGATAATCGAATATATGTTTTACCTTAGCCATTAAACAGGCGATTGTTTTGAACGCTTAAGCCTTTGCGAATGCGTAAGGCTTGTTTTAGGGTGGGAACATCATTTTGCCACTGTTTGAGTACCAAGATAATTGCAATAATTTCGGCTCGTGTCAGGATACCTAGCCAGAAAACTACGATAAATAAAATCTGCGCATGTCCTGTAAGTGTGACTTGTACCAATAAAGCAAATAGAAATAAGGTCCATATTTTGGCGCCTAAACTATGCGTGGCGACTTCTTTTCGAAATTTAATGAAACTTACGATATAAATAGCAACTTCTGAAAGAATTAAAATGACAATTGCCCAAAGGTGTTGCTTAAAGAAATCCGGCTGCTGTAGGTAAATCGAAGCAATTGCACAAATAAAAAAGACTTGGTCAATGTTAGAGTCGAGTCGACGTAATCTTTCGGTAGAAACACCTAAATGTCTTGCAATGATGCCATCAAAGATATCACTGAGAAGTCCCAGTGTTAAAAATACCACGGTGTAGATTGGGAAGAATTGAGGTTGTAGCAGGGTCACAGCGACAATGAGAAAACCCAAGAGTAGTCTGGAATAAACAAGTAAAGTTGGAATTTGATATTTTAAAGACATTCAACAGTAAGAATAAAAAGATTTATTTGAGTATAGCAGCCGTCATTGAAAATCAAGATGGCAAATACATATTTTATAAAAATGAGGCTCCGTGATTTTTATAAGCAATGGAATCACTATTCCATTGCTTATATGTGCGAATTCAGTCTTAGAAATTGCACTGTAACTGGGTTGTTTGCAATTGATCAGGGGCTTTACGGTTGTCTAAACCAGCACTAGCACTTAAGACCTGATTTGCTTTGATTCTGAGTTGGACAAAACTATACTGTAATGTGCTCGTATTCGGCTCTGTAGAACTGCTATTTAATAAATATTCAAAGTTGGCTTTATCGACTTGCAATAAGTTATCTGTACTATCGCCATCCAGTTTTGAACTGTAGGTCTTTCCATCTTTGATCAGTTCTAACCATCCATCTCCACGAATATTGAGTTGGCAGTTGCTGCTTGAATCTTTGTAATTTCCAATTAAATACTCAATGGAGGGTAAGCCTGCACTTACAATATTAATTCCTGTAATACCTTGTTTACATGGATAAATAGAGCCATTACACGTTTCAGTTGTATCTGAGAAACCTACCGCCCGACGATAATCACCCGCACCTATAATGCGAAAAGCATTGCCCACATTATTTGCTGGAGTAGTACCGGCATATACTTTTTGCTGTAATAGCGTATAACCTTGTGGGTTTAAGGAGGCTTGGCGATAGTTGTCAGCCAACTGCAATACAGCTTGCTTTAACGAGGTTGCAAAAGTATCCCGTGCACTTTTTTGATTTTCTGCAATATATATTAAATTGTTTTTAGAAGAATCAATATTGTCTGGTGTCGCGATCACTAATGAGGTTAAAGCACTTTGATCACCACGTATTTTTTTTGCATCAAGATAACCATCTTTTAAATCGGTGGCTAAGTTCTTTGTGAACTCTGCAAAGCTATTGTTGGGATAGCGGTTTGCCCATTGTTGGATAAACCCAAAACTCAGATAGGTATTGATATATAAATTTGATTTTAAAGTCGCATCTTGCGGCGAGAAGGCACTTAAAAGATAGGTTGGATTTAAATTAGGAATATCTAGTTGGTAAAATGCATTGACTAAAGCTGAATTTACATCACTTGTCGCAAGGCTTAATTGTGATGTACTAATTTGTGTTGGGTTGCTATTGGCATCGGTGGGTAATATGCCTGAACGCACTAAAGCGCGTTGATAAACCGCTTCGGAGCTTGGACTAATATAAATTGTTTGAGTGAGGTTGTTAGTGTTTACTTCAACAAGACTGTTTAATGTCATCGAAACATTTTGGTATTGGCCACTTTGAAAATCATAGATTAATGAGTTTGGCGTCGTGGAAATTTCAATTCGATATAAGCGATCTTTATTTAAAACTCTTGGTAATATAATGTCGATCTCTGATGTTGTGCTTAGAGTCTGTTCTAGAACCAAAGTATTGTCAAAATTATCAAAGATTTTTAAAACGACATTACGCATTTCAATAGGGGCTTTGATTTTGAAGTTTTTAGGCTTGGGTTCGGTAACCGTTGGGGTTGTATCTATTGTTGCTTTACTTTCACCGCTACCACAACCAATCAATGCTGAGCTGAGTAAAAGGGTGCTTAGTCCTAAGCAAATATGATGATGTAATCTTTGTTTTGACATCAAAGAAGGCATTCCAGCTCTCCAGAAAAATTTTGCATCCATGAAATTTATTATTACCACAATTTTTTTATTCTATTCGAATAGTGAAAGGTTTCAATAGTATTTCTTGACCAATGGTAGAATCAATTTAAATATAATGAGTTTATTTGTCTTTATTTATAAATTTATGATCATTTTATGAGGATTCATTACACTTTTATTTTCTTAAAAGTTAGGCACTTGAAGATTGTGTAAAACGGGTCAAACTGCCATACTATTTGCCTACATGAAAGCTTGAGGTGTTACACGTGATTTCTGTTGGTATTGTTGGTGGAACTGGATACACTGGGGTTGAGCTATTACGTCTTTTATTAAGACATGCACAAGTTCAGGTTCGTATTCTCACTTCTCGTACAGAAGCAGGAAAGCGCGTTGCAGATATGTTCCCAAGTTTACGAGGGCATACAGCACTTGAGTTTTCAGATTTTGATTTAAACCTATTAAAACAATGTGATGTTGTCTTCTTTGCCACGCCTCATGGTGTCGCAATGCAGCATGCAGAAGCGCTTATCGCTGCTGGTACAAAAGTCATTGATCTCGCTGCAGATTTTCGTTTACAGAATCTAACTCAATTTGAAAAATGGTATGGCATGCAACACAGCTGTCCTACTGTATTAAAAGACTCTGTATACGGTTTAACTGAGTTAAATCGTGAAAAAATCAAACAAGCTCAAGTGATTGGTAATCCTGGATGTTACCCAACGACTGTACAATTAGGATTAGCACCGCTACTTAAAAATTCAAATCAGTTGATTGATACACAAAGTATTATTATCGATGCTAAATCAGGTGTGTCTGGCGCTGGTCGTAAAGCAAGCCTTGGCATGATCTACAGTGAAAATGCTGATAATTTCAAGGCTTATGGTGTTGCAGGACATCGCCATCATCCTGAGATTGTAGAAGCACTGGAAAATATATCTGGGCAAAAAGGACAGTTTGATCAACTGATTTTTGTACCTCATCTCGTGCCAATGATTCGTGGCATGCTGAGCACAATTTATGTTGACCTCACTGAACATGCTCAACAGATTGATCTTCAAGCGTTATATGAAAATTTCTATAAAAATGAACGTTTTGTAGATGTGATGCCTGCAAATAGTTCACCAGAAACTCGAAGTGTTCGCGGTGCAAATGAGTTACGAGTAGCACTATATCGTCCACAACGCAATAAATTGATTATTTTGGTTGCACAAGACAATTTGGTGAAAGGTGCAGCAGGTCAAGCCATTCAGAATATGAACTTAATGTTCGGTTTTGATGAAGCTGCTGGCTTGGAAGGTATTGGTTTATTACCATAAAAAACGCTTTTTTACTTCACACACATTTAAATTTCGATTCTAATGTGTGCTTTGATGTAGATCATAAAGATAGAGATGATGATGGAAAACGTTGAACCGACTACTTCACCAGACAGTTCCGTTGAAAAAAATAAATTCTTAAGAACGAATTTACCTTTGATTATTGGTGCCGTGATTCTGATTGGCGGCAGTTTTACGCTTGGTTATACGGTAGGTCATCGTCAGGGTTTAACTGTGGTTGGTTATGATGCAGATGCTGAGCAATTGGTAGATGTGGTTCAGAAACAAAAAACCGCATTGGATTCTGTGACCAAGAGCCTGAATGCTGCTGTTCAAGAGCGTGATATGGCGGTTGGTAATGCAGATGATTTATTTAAAGCTGTAAACCAAGCCAATGCGGATAAAACGCAGTTTGAAGGAATGAATGCGATTTATCGTGACATTTTGAAACAGCGTGGTGGTGTAAGTCTAACCATTCAAAACATGGCCATTAAGTCTTTACCTGAAAATGCTTATGAATATCAGATCGACCTTGTTCAAGTCAGCCCAACTAAACGCCGTGCCACAGGTTCGGTAGAGTTGCGCTTGATTAAAGATACAGAAGTTCTAGTTGTGCCTTTAGAAGACAAAAACTTTAACTTTGATGATTTTGAACGTTTAACGGGGCGTTGGACAATGCCTAAGGGCTTTGTGCCTCAATTTATCGAAGTACGTTTGACAGGTGCTGGTACGCCAGTCATCAAACGTTTTAGTTGGCAACGTGGTAAGCCTGTCGATGTCGGCTCTGCTTTCGTGTCAGAAATACCACAAGCTGAAGCTAACGCTCAATAATTTTTTAGATTAAGAAATCAATATGCGAAGATATAAACGTCAAATGAATTTAAGTGAAGTGAAAAATTCTTTTCATCAATCAGGTTATGTCGATTGGCACTTAAGTCCACGTTTAAGTGATTCGCAAGAGGATCATGAGGGTGAGGTGGTTGTACAAACAGCTCCTCCAGAATTAAAACGACCGCCTTTATATGCGGTTGTTTTAATGAATGATGATTACACACCAATGGATTTTGTCATTGAGGTATTGCAAAGTTATTTTGGTATGGATCTTGATCAAGCCAGTCAAGTAATGCTGACGGTACATTATGAAGGTAAAGGTACTGCGGGCATTTACCCACGTGATATTGCTGAAACTAAAGCAAATCAAGTGAATAACTATGCACGAGCTCAAGGTCATCCTTTGTTGTGCCAGATCGAACCTGAGCGAGGATAAAAACAAAGCGAAGCTTTGTTCCGAGCGCAAGACGAACAGCTATGCTGTGAGTGAAGACGTTAAGCAAAGCAATGCTCTTGTGGAATTTCATTCCTCATGCACGAGACCTTGCACCATGGCATGGCTCATATGTTGTAAGTAACGGTGTTAAGAAAGTAAAGCTATATTCGTCATGTGATTTAAGTGCTAAATCAACAGATATATTGTTTTGTGCTAAAAATATGAATCAATATACTGACTATCTTTATATTCAACCTATAAATGATTTGTTAGGCTTTAAACAAGATCATGGCGTATTACAATTTTTCATAGGTTTAATGCTCTTTCATAAATGAAGAACAGGTTTGCTGAGTTTTTGAACGATTAGATAAGTCTTATTCTCTTTGTAATTAAATTTTTACAACAATACTTTGTTTTGAATCTTGACCAAGATACTCAACTAATGCTAACAGTAGGATATGAAGCAAAGAGGCTTGTAGACGTATCTTCAAAACGATTACAGAAGCTCAGCGGATCAAGTCAATAATTAGCTTTTTCATGAAAAGATTTTTCTTTTTTGATTAAGCCCAAGAGATAAGGGGGTTACATGCTCAGTCGTCAATTAGAAGTATCGTTACGTTTGGCTGTTAGCATGGCTCGTCAAAAGAGACATGAGTTTCTGACAGTTGAACATTTGTTGCTTGCCTTGCTAGATAACGATTCTGCCGTAAATGCATTAAAAGCATGTGGTGCTGATATCGTTACTTTGCGTAAAGAACTAGAGGAATATGTAGAGCAACATACCCCAAAACTTGGTGATAATAGTGAACAGGCACCTCATCCAACCGAGAGCTTTGACCGAATTTTACAACGTGCAATTTTCCATGTTCAGTCAAGTGGTGGTGATCGTACTGTTGAAGGTGCGGATGTTTTAGTTGCGATGTATTCGGAACGAGATTCTTTTGCTGTTTATTTATTAAAGCGCCATCAAATCAACCGTTTAACTTTGACACAATATTTATCTCATGGCACACGCAAAGATGAGATTCAAGTTGAAGAAGAAGTTGAAGATATTGAAGGTGAAAGTGCAGCTTCAGCAAATGCTGGGCCACTTGAGCAATACACGCTTAACTTAAACATCGAAGCACAAAAGGGTAAAACTGATCCTTTAATTGGACGTGAAAAAGAAATTGAGCGTGCGGCTCAGATTTTATGTCGTCGTCGTAAAAACAATCCACTTTTAGTGGGTGACCCAGGCGTGGGTAAAACGTCGATTGCAGAAGGTTTGGCATGGTTAATCGTCAATGGTAAAGCTCCTAAACCACTTGCGAATGCTGAAGTCTATAGCTTAGACATTGGTGCTTTGGTTGCAGGGACTAAATATCGTGGTGACTTTGAGAAGCGTTTAAAACAATTATTAAATGCTTTGAAAAAGAATCCAAATGCGATCTTATTCATTGATGAAATTCATATGATTATTGGTGCAGGCTCAAGTATGGGCAGTACCATGGATGCATCGAACTTGATTAAACCTGCTTTGGCGAATGGTAGCTTACGTTGCATTGGTTCAACGACCTTCCAAGAATATCGTCAAGTGTTTGAGAAAGACCATGCTTTATCACGTCGTTTCCAGAAAATTGATGTGAATGAACCAAGTATTGGTGAAACGATTGAAATTTTACGTGGCTTGAAAAGCAAGTTCGAAGATTTCCATCATGTTGAATACGATGATAAAGCTCTTGTCGCTGCTGTTGAGTTGTCAGCTAAATTTATCAATGATCGTTTTTTACCAGATAAAGCGATTGATGTGATTGATGAAGCTGGTGCACAACGCCGTTTGAAAGCTGAAGTCGATGGCACAACCATCTCGGTTGAAAATATCGAAGACATCGTTTCTAAGATTGCGCGTATTCCACCGAAAACAGTGTCTAAAGATGACAAGTCTGTACTTGAGAATCTGGAGCGTGATCTTAAACGAGTTGTATTTGGTCAAGATGAAGCGATTACAGCACTTGCATCAGCGATCAAATTATCTCGTGCAGGCTTGAAAGCACCAGATAAACCAGTGGGAAGTTTTGTCTTTGCAGGTCCAACAGGTGTGGGTAAAACCGAGGTTACGAAACAACTGGCGAAATTACTCGGTGTCGAGTTGGTTCGTTTCGATATGTCTGAATATATGGAACGCCATGCGGTTTCTCGCTTGATCGGTGCACCTCCAGGCTATGTCGGATATGATCAAGGTGGTTTGCTGACAGATGCGATTCATAAAAATCCGCATTGCGTGCTCTTGCTTGATGAAATTGAAAAAGCACATCCAGATGTATTCAACTTGTTGTTACAAGTCATGGATCATGGTGCTTTAACAGATAACAATGGCCGTAAGTCTGATTTTAGAAATGTGATCATTGTTCTTACGACCAATATCGGTGCAGAAAGTATTGTTCGCGCAAGTATTGGTTTCACTGAACAAGATCATAGTGCAGACAATCAGGATGCAATGAAACGTGCATTCTCGCCTGAATTCCGTAACCGTTTAGATGGCGTGATTCAATTTAAATCACTTCCAACCACAATTATTGATTCAGTGGTGGACAAATTCTTAACCGAGTTGCAAGCACAGCTTGATGAGAAACAAGTCGTGCTTGACGTTGATCAAAGTGCCCGTGATTGGTTATCAACCAATGGTTATGACCGTCTGATGGGTGCTCGTCCAATGCAACGTCTGATTCAAGAGCATTTGAAAAAGCCGCTTGCTGAGATGATTTTATTTGGTGAGCTTGCTGAGCATGGTGGTAACGTTGCGGTTTCTGTGAAAACAGAAAATGGCAAAGAGGTTGGTTTAAAATTGGAAGTATTTGAAGATCATATTAACCCGAGTGCTGAACCTGCTTAATGTTTGAACTTTCTTTCTCGATAACCCAAGTACTTAAAGTATTTGGGTTATTTTTCGTCACAGCAATTGCTGAAATCTTAGGTTGTTATTTTCCTTATTTAATTTTGAATCAAGGAAAGTCGCATTGGTTATGGGTTCCTACGGCTTTAAGCTTAGCAGTCTTTGTTTGGTTACTGACTTTGCATCCAGCGGCATCAGGTCGTATTTATGCAGCCTATGGCGGGATTTATATTTTTACTGCCCTGATGTGGTTGCGTTATGTTGATCAAGTCATGCTAACGCGTTGGGATATTTTAGGTGGGATCATTGTTCTTTGCGGCGCTTGCCTAATTATTTTGCAGCCGCAAGGTTTGGTTCGTTAAACGGAAATCAGCATGGTGCGCATTGTTACCATGCTGATCTATATCAATGAAAGTTTAACTTAATAGATAACTTTCATTGATTCCGCATTCTTTAACAAAATTTTCATCATGCGACACCAATATCACAGCACCATGAAAAGAATCAATGGCTTGGGCGAGTAACTCACGCGATTCAATATCGAGATGGTTTTCTGGTTCATCCAAAAGTAAGAGCTCAACAGCTTGTTGTTTCAACCCAAGCAAAGCGACTTTTAAACGTTCACCACCACTTAAATTACTTAAAGAGCTCAGCGCCTTATCTCTACGGATTTGTAGGTTTCCTAAACGTGTACGTGCTTGTTGCTCAGTCAGATTTGGATCAATAGCACATAAATATTCAACAGCAGATATATTTTCATCGAGTAATGAAAGATTCTGATCCAGATAAATAGAACTTACTTTGCAATAAATTTCTCCTGCAAGTGGAGAAGTTAAACCTTGAATGGTTTTCAGTAAAGTGGATTTACCTGTACCATTTGCACCGCTTAAATGTAATTTATCTCCCGCAGTCATCGCTAGATCAATAGGTTTAGTTTCGACATAAGCAAGTTTTAATTGCTGGCAACGTAGGATTTCTCCTGATTTACCAATGGTATGAGTAAACTCAAAAGATTGGGTTTTATGATGTTCCAGTTGGGTTTGTTTCTGTTGTAATTCATCTTTTGCATCTGCAAGTTGTTTGCTTTGTTGTTTGCGTAGGTGAGAAAGAGATTGCTCGGACTGTTCTTTCTTAGCATCTAATAAGATGGGTGCTTGAGAGCCAGAAGCCCTTATTCTTTCACCTACTTTTTTACGCTTTTGCGCTTTCATTTGGCTTTGATGTTGCTGCTCCTTGAGTTGTTTCAGCTCCCGTTTCTCTTGAAATACAGCGTGTGATAACGCTTCGACTTGTGCTTGATAATGTTGTTGATACAGTGCGTAGTTACCACCGTAATAATGCATGCCAAACTGATTGAGCATAAAAATACCTTGTACATGCGCTAAAAGCTGTCGGTCATGGCTAATGATGAGCCCACCTGTAGGATGTTGAACCATTTGCTCGATTAACCATTGTCGTCCTTGGGCATCCAGATGATTGCTTGGTTCATCCAAAAGCAGATAGTGATTTTTCAATAGGAATAAACGGCAGAGGGCAAGTTTGGTTTTTTGGCCCTCACTCAAATTTTGAGTCGGGGTATTTAGTGCTGTAGGTAAACCTGCACTTTCTAAAAGTTGCTGCCATTCTGTTGGTAAGTGCCAAAGATGTTCGACTAGATCGTAATCCGTAAATGATGCGATCCCTTGTTGAATACGTTCAAAGCATAGATATAAATCGTCAATATCGAGGGCTTGAGCAATGGTATTGGCTTGGACTCGCTGGAGTTGAGCAAGATGTTGATGTGGGTATTGCCAAGAGATTTGGCCTGAATAGTGCAGTTGTGATGCTGTTTGTTCGTGCAAAAGAGACATCAATAGCGATTTCCCTTGACCATTACGTCCGATCAGTCCTGTAAACTGATGTAAAGGAAGTTGGAATGTAAGATGATCAAACAGTTTTTGCTGAGCTAGTTCAAGTGATAAATTCGAAACGATACATGCCTGTTGAGTCATAAGAAACCTCATAAACAGGATATGCAAAATAGCGAGATAGAGATAAGTTTTAGAATGACAATCGCTAAACGATAGATAAGTCTATTTTGCACATCAAAAAGAAAAAAGAACTTTGATGATGGAAATAGAACTTACTTCATTGGCGTAATCTCGAGTTGGTTTATTTTTCAACTATTCTATGGATCAAAACACGAAAGGTCAAATTTTACTATTTTGAAGTTTTGATTAAAAAAAGATAAAAAGTGCTTGTCAAATGCTGAAATAGTGCGTAATTTAAGGGTTAGGAACAGTTTTTTAGATATTTGAAATAAACATGTTAAAGCATACTGTAAACACAAACGCATTCTTTTATTTTTGGCAATATATGTAGTTGCCTGATGCGTTTCGGGCAGCAAAAAAGGGTTGCCCAACCAGTTAATACCTGATCGGCAACACCGATCAGGTTTTTTTATGCTTTAACAATCATGATTTTAGGAGAAATACCATGTATACATTTAACTATTCATATTTTAGCAAGATTTCTTGGTTTTACTTTGCAAAAAAATCAACATCGCTTAGATCACACTTGCTCAAATAAATGATAGGACTGCGAAGAAGGTCAGTCCAAAGGAATTGAAAATGAATGCTTTAAATACTGCTTTGACACAACCAACACATACAAAAGAATCAATGCTCAGCTTGCCATCACAACTCAAAGCGCAGTATCCCTTGTCTGCAAGTTTAGCGCAGCAAATTTCAAAACATCGTCAAACGATTCAGAATATTTTATCAGGACATGATCATCGCTTAATGGTGATTACGGGTCCTTGCTCGATTCATGATCCTATCGCAGTACTCGAATATGCTGATCGCCTCCAACAACTACAAGAACAGGTAAAAGATCAAATATTCTTGGTGATGCGTGCATATATTGAAAAGCCACGTACTACCGTGGGCTGGAAAGGTTTCTTATATGATCCAAATTTAGATGGATCATCAGATTTACAACTTGGTTTAGAAAAGTCTCGTGCGCTTTACTTACAACTCGTTGAAAAAGGCTTGCCGATTGCCAGTGAAATTTTAAGTCCAATGGCAACAGGTTATTTTGATGATTTACTGGCTTGGGGTGCAATTGGTGCACGCACCAGCGAATCACAGATTCATCGTGAAATTGCCAGTCACATGCCGTACAGCATAGGCTTCAAAAATGGTACAGATGGTTCGATTCAAATTGCTTTGGATGCGATTCAGTCAGCACTGCATGGCCATCAATTCTTGGGTATGACCCAACAAGGTTTACCTGCAATTTTGCATAGTCATGGTAATCCATTACCACACTTAATTTTACGTGGTTCAAATCATGGAACCAATTATGATTTGGCTTCGATCCAAGCCATGCACTTCAAACATAAGCATTTACCTGCATTGGTAATTGATTGTAGTCATGGCAATAGCGGTAAAGATCCTTTATTACAGCCACAGGTTTTACAGCAAATTATTGCAGAACGTGCGGAATCAAAAGTACGTGGTGTGATGATTGAAAGTCATTTGGTCGATGGCAATCAAAAGATTTCTTGTGATATGACCTATGGCCAATCCGTTACAGATGGTTGTTTGGGCTGGGACAAAACAGCACAAGTCTTGTTAGATGTTGCTGAACAAATGCGACATAAAAACTAAAGTTGAATAAAAAGGCCAGTCTTCAAGACTGGCTTTTTTATTGGTTTTGAATCAAGCAGCGTGGATGGATTGAGCAGCAAGAAAGTGACCAATTTCTTGGCTGAATTTTTTGGGTTCCGTAATCAATGGTGTATGACCAGAGCGTTCAAAATAAATCGCTTTTGCATTGCTTAAACTTTCTGCAATCAGTGTTTGTCCCGTTTCTGGATAAAGCGTAGATTCGCGGCCAATAAAGAATGTCGTTGGACAGTTGAGTTGGCTGATTGCTTCGCGATAGTCTTCATCATGGTTTAGATAGTTTTCTACATACCAAAGTAAATAATCTAAACGTTGAATCGGAAGTAAATATTTTTGTAAGAACGGGCGATGTAATGCAAGTTTAACGATTTTAGGGGTGTAGTTATTGCTGCCTTGCAGTTCAATAAAATCTCCCCATAAGCTCACAAGATTGTAGCGAACATCATTGGGTAGATCCTCTAATGTTTGTGCGTTTTTATAATCGAGCAATAAGGTTTGGATATCAATTAACAGTTTTTTAAATTGAGGGTGTTTCTGTCCAAATAAGCCATATTGCCAAGAGTCATCAACAGAAATTTTCGGCGTTTGATCAATATGCAGATAGGCTTTGAGTTTGGATGCTAAGCTACCGTGTTTCATGCCATGCATTGCCGTGGTTGCACCCATGGAATAACCCATCAAAATAAATTGATTGAGTTTTAGTTGCTGGATCAATGAATCAACATCATTCCAGTGGCTTGATATGGCGTCTAAATCTGGAATGTTGCAGTTCTTAGAACCCCCAAAACCACGCCAATCAGGAATGATAAATTCATATTGTTTACGATTGGCAAATAAGAACGGTAGCCATTGCCAGCTTTGCATACCCAGCCCTGATAAGACGAGCACAGGTTCGCCTTCACCGACACGTCGTACAAATAATTTTTCTTGATCGGGCATGGTATAAAACGGCATTATTTTTCTCCAATATCGTTTGCTTCCTCAAACTTCTTAAGTTGAGGAATCATTTGTTCCAACCATTTTATCCATTCATTTTCTTTAATGATACCGAGTTCCAGAATCATTTTATGGATAAACAAAACACGATTGGTTGGTTCGTTATCTTTAAAGTCTTTATCATGAATTGCTTGATAAAGGCTTAATTTTTCCTTATGCAGTAGCAAGTGACGCTCTAATTCGGGCAAAATATTATTGCCGCCGAGTTGAGCTTCTGCTCTTAATCTGACCATGAGGTCATCACGCAGTTGAGCAGGTTCGCTTTGTTGTTCAATCCATGAAGCCAGTTGTATTCTTCCAAGTTGTTCAACTTGATAAGTTTTTTTACGGCTATTGGCAGCTTGTTCTTCTAATGTCGAAATCCATCCTTTTTTCAGCATACCGTTGAGTTCACGATAAATCTGCTGATGAGTCGCATTCCAAAAGAAGCCCATTGAACGGTCAAAGCGACGAGCTAAATCAAAACCGGTACTTGGTTTCTCTAATAAGCTGGTCAATAAAACATGGGCGAGTGACATGATGTTCCATAATAAAAAATGACTCATCAGAATTATGCAATATGTTGCATAAAAATCAAATCTTGTTTATAACTTTATGCAACAAGTTGCATTAGCTAGCAGAGCGCGAGCCAAAGGAGAAACCATGTCAGCTTATCCACATTTATTAAAGCCACTTGATTTAGGCTTTACCACCTTAAAAAATCGTGTCCTTATGGGGTCTATGCATGTTGGCTTAGAAGAAGCACCACAAGGTTATGAGCGTATGGCCGCATTTTATGCGGAACGTGCGAAAGGTGATGTGGGATTAATCGTAACAGGTGGTATTGCTCCAAATGATGCAGGTCTTACCTTTGCTCATGCGTCTAAGCTTGATAGCATTGTAGAAGCAGAAAAACATAAAGTGATCACCCAAGCTGTACACGATGCGGGTGGTAAAATTGCGATGCAAATCTTGCATACAGGCCGTTATTCTTATCAACCTGAGATCGTTGCGCCTTCAGCGATTCAAGCACCCATTAACCCAATCAAACCTAAAGCATTGAGTTCTGCGGAAGTTCAGCAAACTATTGATGACTTTGCCAACTGCGCCAAGCTTGCACAATATGCGGGTTATGATGGTGTGGAAATTATGGGGTCAGAAGGTTATCTGATCAATGAATTCATTGCAGCACGGACCAACC
The DNA here is from genome assembly GCF_022549545.1 of Acinetobacter sp. ANC 3882. Classification (NCBI taxonomy): domain Bacteria; kingdom Pseudomonadati; phylum Pseudomonadota; class Gammaproteobacteria; order Moraxellales; family Moraxellaceae; genus Acinetobacter; species Acinetobacter sp. ANC 3882. The sequence continues at coordinate 168,404 of NZ_JAKZGB010000001.1, forward strand.
ATCGCGATGATGAATGGGGCGGCAGTTATGAAAAACGTATCCGTTTTCCGATTGAAATTGTGAAGCGTACCCGCGATTTAGTCGGTGAAAATTTCATTCTTATTTATCGTTTGTCGATGCTCGATTTGGTGGAAGGCGGTTCTACGCTGGAAGAAGTTATCTATCTTGCAAAAGAAATTGAAAAAGCTGGTGCAACGATTATCAATACAGGTATTGGTTGGCATGAAGCACGTATTCCAACGATTGCGACCAAAGTGCCGCGTGCAGCATTCACATGGGTCACAGAGAAACTCAAAGGTGAAGTTTCAATTCCTTTAATTACCTCGAATCGTATCAATACACCGGAAATGGCGGAACATGTATTGGCATCAGGCCATGCGGATATGGTCTCGATGGCTCGTCCAATGTTGGCAGACCCAGAATTTGTATTGAAAGCCAGTGAAGGCCGTAGTGATGAGATCAATACTTGTATTGGTTGTAACCAAGCCTGTCTGGATCATATTTTCTCAATGAAAATTGCAACGTGCTTGGTCAATCCACGTGCTTGCTATGAAACAGAACTTATTTTCAAAGAAACCAGTGCTGTTAAAAACATTGCCGTGATTGGTGCTGGCCCAGCAGGTTTAAGCTTTGCAGTTTATGCGGCGAGTCGTGGGCACAAAGTCACAGTCTTTGATGCAAGCAATCAGATCGGTGGCCAATTTAATATTGCGAAGACTATTCCAGGCAAAGAAGAGTTCTACGAAACTTTACGTTATTTCAAACGTCAAATTGAATTACAGCCCAATATTGAATTAGTGCTCAATCATACAGCAACCTATGAAGAACTGAGTCAAGCAAATTACGACGATATCGTGGTTGCAACTGGGGTTACGCCACGCCAATTACAGTTTGAAGGGATTGATCATCCAAAAGTGTTGAGCTACATCCAAGTGTTGAAAGAACGTTTGCCTGTCGGTAAACGCGTTGCCATTATTGGTGCGGGTGGTATTGGTTTTGATACTGCGGAATATTTAACTCATGCAGGTGATAGTGGCAGCTTAAATCCTGAAAAGTTTTATGCAGAATGGGGAATTGATACGTCTTATGCACATGTGGGTGGCTTAAAAGCAGCCGAATTAGAAAAGTCAGAACGTGAAATTTATCTATTACAGCGTAAGAGCGCATCTGTGGGAGCAGGTCTTGGTAAAACCACAGGCTGGATTCATCGCACAGGCTTAAAACATCGTGATGTGAAAATGATTGCGGGTGCAAGCTACGACAAAGTGGATGATCAGGGTTTGCATATTACAGTGGATGGTCAAAGCCGTGTGCTTGATGTCGACAACGTGGTGATTTGTGCTGGTCAGGAATCATATACCGCGATGTTTGATCAACTTCAAGCAGACGGTAAGCGTGTTCACCTGATTGGTGGAGCTAAAGAAGCGGGCGAGCTGGATGCAAAACGTGCGATTCGCCAAGGTGCAGAATTAGCAGCAACGTTATAAGCAGATCGTGAGCATTTTCTATTGACCAAATGCTCACGGACATTTTGATTAAATCTCAAGGGAGAATAACAATGACATTGGAAACAACAAAGCAATCACTTGCCAATTGGCATCAGATGATTAAAACAGGTGATTTATCAAATTTAAATGACTTATTGGCGGAAGATGTGGTGTTCCGTTCACCGGTTGCCTATAACCCTTATGAAGGAAAACATGTGGTTTTCTTTATTTTGACCAACGTGATTCAGGTTTTTGAGAACTTTACTTATCACCGTGAGTTTTATACTGAAGATGGTGCAAACGTGGTATTGGAATTCAGTGCCAATGTCAGCGGTAAATCTTTAAAGGGGATTGATATGATTCGCTTTAATGAACAAGGCAAAATCATTGATTTTGAAGTAATGATTCGTCCAATGAGTGGTTTGGCGGCATTGGCAGAAAAAATGGGTGCAAGATTTGCCAAATATCAGCCCAATTAAGGCCTGAAAAATAGCCTAAGTAATATTGAGAGAATTAGAATGTGGTTAAAACTTTCAACTTTTGCATTATTACCTGTATTGCTGATACAAGGAATAAAGGTTCGTAAGAATACACCACGTCTTTTAGAAGCCCGTGGGGGTCGTCAAGGCATGATTGGCCAAGGAAAACCACTTTCTCTACTGATCTTAGGGGATTCGGCAGCAGCGGGTGTTGGCGTTGAAACCCAGCAAGATGCTTTATCTGGAGCAATCATTTCCGAGCTGCAAAATGAGTATCGTTTAGAATGGAAGCTACATGCCAAAACGGGTGATACGACTCAACAGGTTTTTCAGGCGGTACAACAGTTAGATCGGCAATGCTATGATGTAGTTATCACCTCAATGGGTGTCAATGACGTGACTAAACTGACTTCTGCAAAATCGTGGTTAAAACAACAAAAGCGATTGTTTCAATACATCCAGAATCAGTTTCAGCCTCAGTTGATTGTGGTCTCGGGTGTGCCGCCAATGCAGCATTTTCCTGCTTTACCCAATCCTTTGGCTTGGTTATTTGGACAATATGCTGAGCAAATGAATCAAGCATTACATCAATGGCTAGCGCCACAGTCACAATTTCGATTTATTCAATATGATATTGAAGCTTTTCAGGCAATGGATTTGCCTATGGCAAGCGATGGTTTTCATCCAAGCAAAGAAATTTATGCCATTTGGGGACAACAGGTTGCAGCTTTAGTGCGGCAAACATTCAACTCACAGTGAGAGGCGGTTATTGGATATGGGTATATCGGCTTTAGACAAAATTAAAGTGTTAGGTTCAACATTATTCGATTCGGTGCTCGGTGCTGAACAGCCCAAAATGTATTATGACCCAAAAGGGAAAATTAAAGATGTTTTGGAAAAATTACCGCAGCTCAAGCAAAAATATCGTCCGACGCCTTGGCTGAGTAATACCCATATTCATTTGCTCTACTTTGATATCATTCGCAAGAAAAGCATAAAACTTGAATATGATCGTATAGATCAACTGACCATGCAGGATGGTGGCGTGACTGCTATCGCATGGTATGGCTATGATCTCCCTGCTGAAACGCCGACAGTCGTCATTATGCATACCATTACAGGAACACCTGAAAGTATGCGTGAGTTGGTGAAAGATCTCCATGAATACACAGGTTGGCGAATTGCACTTTGTTTGCGTCGTGGACATGCAGGCCTGCCGATGCCTGTACCACGTATTTCTCTTTTCGGTTCGACCAGTGATTTGAATGAACAACTGGAGCATATTCAAAACTTGTTTCCAAAATCAGATTTATATGCAGTAGGATCTTCGGCTGGTACAGGACTACTGGTGCGTTACTTGGGAGAGCAGGGCTTAGATACTCCATTTAAAGCAGCTTTCGCAATGTGTCCGGGTTATAACACTGAGCTTGGTTTTAAAAATGTTCATCCTTTTTATAGCAAAATGATGACCAAAAAATTGTTTAAATATTTTATTTATCCATATCAGAATACATGGGGACAGATTGCTTCTGTTGAAAAAGTACTGAGCACAACAAGCTTGGAAGAGTTTGAAAAAGAGTACTTTGAAATGGCGGGATTTCAGGATTATCAAAGTTATTGCCAAGCGATTAATCCGATTTATGTATTTGAAAATGTCAAAATTCCACTCATGATTCTTAATTCAGAAGATGATCCTGTCTGTTCGATTAAGAACTTGGAACCGTATAAAGATGCAATTCAGCATATGGAAAATATTGCGGTTGTAACGACTAAGAAAGGCAGTCATTGTGGTTTTTATGAGAGTTTAAGTGTGAAGTCTTGGGCCTCACGTTTGATGGCTGATTTTTTTAAGAATTATTAAATTAATGTCGTAGAAATAAAAAAGCCATGAGCTGCAATTGACGCAGTTCATGGCTTTTTACAGCAAGCAATTAAAACATTAGTTGTTTAATGCAGGTGTAGCAGCGGCAATTGCAGCAGCAACAGCATCATCTTCACTTTGTGCTGGTACAGATGATTTTGGTGCTTTGGCAGTTTGCTCTGCTTTAGGCTGTTCTGTTTTTGCTGGCTTTTGTTCAGCTTTTACAGGTTTTGGCTCTTCAGTTGCTGTTTGTGTTGCAGTAGGCTCTTCAGTTTGAGCAGGGCGAGTCTCACGACGGATTTCAGTCGTCGTGTTTGGTGTTTCTTCACGCGTTGTTTCAACAACAGGTGCTGGAGCTTCGTGTTTGTCAACGCTTTCCAAAGACTCGAACTCTTGAATTTTTTCAGGTTCAGGCTGTGGCTGAGTTTCAGTTGTTGCTTGTTCTGGCTGCTCTTCGTTTTTAGGTTCTTCTTTTTTCACACAAGCAGTTAAGAAAAGGCCAGTCGCAAGTGCTGCACAAATTAAAAGTTTTTTATTTGCCATTGCTAAAACAACATATTAAATAAGGACAGCCGCAATTATAACAGTAAATGTAGGCGAAGAAATCCCTGTGCATTGTTGAGTTTGTTTATATTTTATAAATGCTTGCAATTAAACTGATGAGCAGCAAAGAATTTGAAAGTGAAGAATGCACAATTTTGAATGCAGATTTAAGTGGTTTTGAGCTACTCATCGTAATTTATGGATGAAAAATCCACAAATCCCGTAAATTTTTATCGAAAATGCTGATAGAATAGCCAGTTGTTTATAGTTCTTTGAATTGATGCGGTTTGACTTTGCTTTCTAGGGGCAGAGTACAGTAAAATTGCCCAACATTGTAGGCCGATTTCGGCTCGATTGTACGAGAAACTCAATGACCCATTTTATTTTTGTCACTGGTGGTGTGGTTTCATCACTAGGTAAAGGTATTTCTGCTGCTTCTGTTGCTGCACTTTTGGAAGCTCGTGGCTTAAAAGTCACTATGGTAAAAATGGATCCATACATTAATGTCGATCCAGGTACCATGAGCCCATTTCAGCACGGTGAAGTTTTCGTCACAGAGGATGGTGCTGAAACTGACTTAGATTTGGGATATTACGAACGTTTCTTACGTCGTGCGAAAATGACCAAACTGAATAACTTTACCAGTGGTCGTGTATATCAAGACGTTTTGAATAAAGAACGTCGTGGTGACTACTTAGGTGGTACGGTTCAAGTTATTCCACATATTACAGACAACATTAAAGAACGCGTACTTCGCGCTGGTGAAGGTTACGACGTTGCGATCGTTGAGATTGGCGGTACGGTTGGTGATATCGAATCACTTCCTTTTATGGAATCAGTACGTCAGTTAATGGTAGAACTTGGTCATAAACGTACCATGTTGATGCATTTGACCTTGTTGCCATACATCAAATCTGCGGCTGAGTTAAAAACCAAGCCAACGCAACACTCTGTGAAAGAGCTGCTTTCTATCGGTATTCAGCCAGATATCTTGATCTGCCGTACCGAATACGATGTCGATGTTGATACGAAACGTAAGATTGCATTGTTCACAAACGTTGAAGCTCGTGCCGTTGTGGTCTGTAAAGATGCAAAAACGATTTATCAAATTCCACGTACATTCTATGAACAAAATGTTGACGATTTAATTTGTGAACGTTTTGGTTATAACGATCTTCCAGAAGCAAATCTTGAAGATTGGGACAATGTGGTAGAAGCATTACTTAATCCAGAATACACAGTGCGTGTAGCGATGGTTGGTAAATATGTAGAATTGCCAGATGCTTATAAATCTGTCAATGAAGCGTTGTTACATGCAGGTATTCAAAACCGTGTCAAAGTTCAGATTGATTATGTCAATGCTGAAGAGCTTGAACAGCAAGACATTAGCATTTTAAGTACGGCTGATGCGATTTTAGTTCCAGGTGGTTTTGGTGAGCGCGGTACTGAAGGCAAAATGAAAGCCATTCAATATGCACGTGAAAACAAGATTCCATTCCTTGGTATTTGTTTAGGCATGCAATTGGCTGTGATTGAATATGCACGTAATGTTGCAGCAATGCCTGAAGCAAGCTCAACAGAATTTAACCGCTCAACCAAATATCCACTCATTGGTTTAATCACTGAATGGTTAGATGAGCGTGGTGAATTACAGCAACGTAGCCTTGAGTCTGACCTAGGCGGTACGATGCGTTTGGGTGCACAGAAATCTGAACTGGTTGAAGGCACTAAAACACGTGAAGTTTACGGCAAAGCTGAAATTACTGAACGTCACCGCCATCGTTATGAAATGAACGATCGTTTTATTCCAGCGCTTGAAGAAGCGGGTATGAAAATTTCAGGCTATTCATCAGTACAACATTTAGTTGAAACTGTAGAAATTCCTGAACATCCTTGGTTTATTGCTGTACAATTCCACCCAGAATTTACAAGTTCACCACGTGATGGACACCCATTATTTGCTAGTTTTATCGGGGCTGCTAAAAATCAGCACCAAAAGTAAGTACTGAGTTTTAAATAAACTGGGAAGTTTAAATGTCACAATTAAAACCACAAGAAGTTGTACGTTTAGGCGATATACAAATGGCAAATCATTTGCCATTTGTATTATTTGGCGGAATGAACGTATTAGAGTCAAAAGATTTGGCATTTGAAATTGCTGAAACTTATGTCGATATTTGTAAGCGCTTAGATATTCCTTATGTATTTAAGGCGAGCTTTGATAAAGCAAACCGTTCAAGCCTGAACTCATACCGAGGACCAGGTTTGGAAAAGGGGATTGAATGGCTTGCTGACATTAAAAAGCATTTTAATGTGCCCATTATCACTGACGTTCATGAGCCATACCAAGCAGCGCCAGTTGCTGAAGTTGCCGACATTATTCAACTTCCTGCCTTCTTAAGTCGTCAGACTGATCTCGTTGAGGCAATGGCAAAAACCCAAGCCATTATCAATATCAAAAAAGCACAGTTTCTTGCGCCACACGAAATGCGCCATATTTTGCATAAGTGTTTGGAAGCTGGAAACGACAAACTCATTCTTTGTGAACGTGGTTCAGCATTTGGCTATAACAACTTAGTTGTAGATATGCTTGGTTTTGACACCATGAAAGAAATGAATGTGCCTGTATTCTTTGACGTGACACATGCATTACAAACACCTGGCGGACGTGCTGATTCTGCTGGTGGTCGCCGTGCTCAAATTACGACTTTAGCGCGTGCAGGTATGGCAACAGGTTTAGCGGGTCTGTTCTTGGAAGCGCATCCTGAGCCAGAAATTGCAAAATGTGATGGACCATGTGCATTGCGTTTATCTCAGCTTGAGCCATTCTTGGCGCAATTAAAAGAATTGGATACTTTAGTTAAAGGATTCAAAAAGTTAGACACCCATTGATGCAATAACTTGCATCTTGTTTTTCATTCAACAGAGGAATTGTTCATGAGCCAAATCGTTGACATCCGCGCACGTGAAATTTTGGACTCTCGTGGTAACCCAACCATCGAAGCAGACGTTATTTTAGAATCTGGGGTTGTTGGTCGTGCATGTGCACCATCTGGTGCTTCAACTGGTTCTCGTGAAGCTTTAGAACTTCGTGATGGCGATAAAGCACGTTATTTGGGTAAAGGTGTTAAAACTGCGGTTAATAACGTAAATACGATTATCCGTGACGCTTTAGTGGGCAAATCAGTGTTTGAACAAAAAGACATCGATAATACGATGATCGAACTTGATGGTACTGAAAACAAAGAAAAATTAGGTGCTAACGCAACTTTAGCTGTTTCATTGGCTGCTGCTCGTGCTGCTGCAGATGAAAAGAAAATTCCTCTTTTCCAATATATCGCAGATCTTCGTGGTCAAACGATTTTGACTATGCCTGTACCAATGATGAATATCATCAATGGTGGTTCGCATGCCGACAACAATGTTGATATTCAAGAGTTCATGATTGAGCCTGTAGGCTTCACATCATTTGCTGAAGCATTACGTGCAGGTGCTGAAATCTTCCATTCTCTAAAATCAGTTTTAAACAAAAAAGGTTTAAACACTGCTGTGGGTGATGAAGGTGGTTTTGCACCAAACTTGCGTTCAAACGAAGAAGCAATCACTGTTATTCTTGAAGCGATTGGTCAAACGGGTTACAAAGCTGGTTCTGATATCATGCTGGCACTTGACTGTGCTTCTTCAGAATTCTACAAAAATGGTCAATATGTTCTTGCTGGTGAAGGCAATAAAGCATTCACAAGCAACCAGTTCTCTGACTATTTAGCTGGTCTTGTAAATCAATACCCAATCATTTCGATTGAAGATGGTCTAGATGAATCTGACTGGGAAGGTTGGAGCTACTTAACATCAATCCTTGGTGACAAAATCCAGTTGGTTGGCGACGATTTATTCGTAACTAATCCTAAGATTTTACAACGTGGTATTAATGAGAAAGTCGGTAACTCGATTCTGATCAAATACAACCAGATCGGTACATTGACTGAAACTCTAGATGCAATCTACCTTGCGAAAGCAAATGGTTATAGCACTGTAATCTCACACCGTTCAGGTGAAACTGAAGATTCAACAATTGCTGACTTGGCAGTAGGTACAGCAGCTGGTCAAATCAAGACCGGTTCACTATGCCGTTCTGACCGTGTAGCGAAATATAACCAATTGCTTCGTATTGAAGAATTAACGAACGCAGCTTACCGCGGTAAAGCTGAATTCAAAGGTCTAAACTAAGGTCAATTTATCTATGTTGAATACGTCTGATCATCTTTCTTTACAAAAGACAGAAACTCTGCAAATTCATAATCCTATAGAATTTGCAGATGATCTTCCTTTGAGAAGGATGTAGGGATTTTTTCATGCTAGATATGTTTCGATCGACCTCGAGTAAATTGATTCTGTTGCTTGTCATCTTTTTGGTGGCAAGCTTGCAGTATCAATTTTGGCTAGGTGAGGGTGGCTATTTTCCTCACCAAGCTTTGACTCAACAAATTACCCAACAAGCAGAAATTAATACTGAGCTCAAAGAGCGAAACCGTATTTTAGCTGCTGAAGTTTTTGATTTAAAAAGTGGCAGTGAAGCAATTGAAGAGCATGCCCGTTTAGATTTAGGTTTAGTCAAACCGAATGAAACTTTTGTGCAAATGAGTACGATCAGTACCCATTATAAACCTATCTATATCGATCCAAACGCAAAAGAAGATACCGCAACAAATGAAAACCCAGACTAAGCTGTGGGCGGTTGTACCAGCAGCAGGTTCGGGCAGTCGTTTTTCAAAAACTGAATTAAAACAATATCAATATATTCATAATCATACTGTACTTGAACATACGGTTAATCGTCTGAATAGCTTAGATTTAGCCGGCTGTGTACTTGCAATCGGTGAGCAGGATAGCTTTGCCCAAACGCTTTCTTTTCAGCATCAACACAAATTGCATTTTTGCACTGGCGGCGAAGAACGAGTGCATTCTGTTCTGAATGCCTTAACCTATTTATCTGAAATTGCTGATGAAGATGATTGGGTCTTGGTTCATGACGCAGCACGACCATGCGTAGCTGAGGATTGCTTAAGACGGTTGGTTCAATCAGCTCAAGATTCTAACCAAAGCGCAATTTTAGCAATTCCTGTCCGTGATACGCTTAAATACGTCGCAAGCCAAAATCAAATTGAGAAAACAGTGAGTCGTGAATCTTTGTGGCAGGCGCAGACACCACAAATGGCCAAGCTTGGTGTTCTTAAACATGCGATCCAAACAGCATTGGCAGAACAAATAACAATTACTGATGAAGCAAGTGCTTTAGAACATGTGAATGAAGCTGTACAAGTGGTACAAGGACGTTCAGATAACATCAAAATCACTTATAAAGACGATTTAGAACTGGCTCGATTAATCCTTCAAACGCAAACCCATTCATAATTCATCAAATAAATATTTTTGACCTGCTATTTAAAATAGCCTAAGTAAATTTAAATGAAATTTATTGATTTTTACATCAATCTAAATGACAAAATTTCTACTATTTGTTAAATTTGAACAACATACTTTATAACGGATCAACAAATGAAAAAATTATTACTTGCTGGCCTTTTCACTTTTTCTCTCATTGGCTGCGCTACAACACCTCAACAACCTCAAGACACCGTACAAGAAAGTATTCGTTATTCGACTAGTCCTTGTTTTGGGACATGTCCAATCTATTCTGTTGAGGTTACACCTGAAGGGGATGTTCACTTTGATGGAAAACAATACACTAAAGTAACAGGCACTCAAGATTTAAAAGTTGATCCTTCGGTCTATAAAAAGTTACAACAAGAGTTGAAAACTTATCGTCCAGCAACAGGTGCAAACGTAAAAACGACGGGTTGTGCAGAAACGGCTAGTGATCATCAAAGTGCTTATTTTTCTTGGAAGCGTCCAGATGGTACAGTTACTAAACTCAGCCATTACACGGGTTGTATCTCACCAGCAAATGCTGAGTTGAATAAAGTAATCGAAAAATTACCTAAATTGATTGGTATTGAAGATCTAGTACGTTAAGTTTACTTTAGAACTTAAAGAGAGGCTTAATTATCAGTGGTAATTAAGCCTTTTTCAGTTGCAGAGATCAATTTACGCTTTAGTTAATATTTAAAATAACATATTATAAAGACATATATTGAAATGTGAGAGGACAATGACCAGCATTATCTTAGCGTTGATTGGCGGTGCACTGATTGGTTTCGCAGTCGTAGGCTACTTATATGTCCATGGACGAATTGCAGGTGTTAGTGGACTAATCGCACAATTATTACAGCCAAAAACATTTTTTAGTAGTTCTACATTCTGGTTTTTGCTGGGGCTCATTCTTACTCCATTTATTTATCAAATTTTTGTGCAGCCCGAAATCATCATGACTTCATCGCCATTGGCATTAATTATCGCAGGCTTACTTGTTGGTTTTGGAACCCGTCTGGGTTCGGGGTGTACCAGTGGGCATGGTATTTGCGGGATGAGTCGATTATCAATCCGTTCAGTTATTGCCACGATGACGTTTATGTTTGCGGGTTTTATAACAGTGTATGCAATACGTCATCTTGCAGGGGCTGTATTGTGAAAAATCTACTAGCTCTGTTGTTTGGCAGCATATTTGCATTAGGTTTACTTATCTCAGGCATGTCAAATCCCGAAAAGGTGTTAAGTTTTTTAGATATTTTCGGGAATTGGGATATCAGTTTGATGTTTGTCATGATTGGTGCAATTGCGGTTGCATTTATCCCATTTCAGCTGGCATTGCGTCATCCAAAAACGTTATTTGGTGAAACAATCGCATTACCAACAAATACTCAAATTGATCGGAAGTTAATCATTGGTGCGGTATTATTTGGGATCGGTTGGGGGATTGCAGGAATTTGCCCAGCACCTGCGATTACATTAATTGGTCTTGGTTATTTTGAGATCTGGTATTTTATCGGAGCAATGTTACTTGGCATGTTGATCCATCGCCTTTGGGCCAAGCAGTAGGAGCGAGTCAATGCAATATCCAGCAGTCAAAGCCTTCTTCGACGAAAACAGCAATACTTTTAGCTATGTTGTACATGATCCTGAAACAAAGCATTGTGCCATTATTGATAGTGTCCTCGATTATGATGCAGCTTCGGCTTCAACATCGACACAGCAAGCAGATGAGATTATTACGTATATTGATTCCAAAGCATTGACTGTTGAATGGATTTTGGAGACACATGTTCACGCCGATCATTTAACGGCTTCACAATATTTAAAGTCGAAGCTTGGTGGAACAATTGCTATGAGTGAGAAGATCGCAATTGTTCAAGACACTTTTAGTGCAATTTATCATATTGATATTAAATATTTTAATACACATCAAGTGTTCGATTATCTATTTCAAGACAATGAAAATTTTAGTATCGGAAATTTGAAGGCATATAACATATCGACACCAGGGCATACGCCAGCCTGCTTAAGCTATGTCATCGGTGATGCAGTTTTTATTGGTGATACTTTATTTATGCCAGACTATGGCACGGCGCGTTGTGATTTTCCTAAAGGGAGTGCTGACACTTTATTTGAGTCTGTGCAAAAGTTGTATCAATTACCTGAGCAAACCCGTGTTTTTTTATGCCATGACTACAAACCTGAAGGCAGAGATGAATATATTTATCAGACCGATATCGGTTCACAGAAGCGAAGTAATATCCATTTAAATGCAAAAACGCAGAAGCAAGACTTTGTTCAGATGCGTCAAGTGCGTGATAAAACTTTGTCTATGCCCAAACTGATACTTCCAGCAATCCAAATGAACATGAATGCTGGGCATTTCCCTGAACCAGAATCTAATGGAATTCGCTACTTAAAGTTGCCTCTGAATTACTTTAATCAATCATGAAAACTGAATAGCTCAAAAGGATTTGAGAACGGAACTTTTTACGGACATTAAGAATGAAAAATGAAGCTTAGGTTTTGTTTGAACACTCAATTGTTATGTTATAACATAACAATTGAAAATAAGGAGTTCAATGTGCGTTACAAAGCCTTGGCATTAGCCATTCTATTTATCAATCAACAAGCATCTGCAAATGAGCAGGATAGTCCTGTCATTTTGCCAAACATTAGTTTAAAAGCAGAAACTGATCTTTCAATCGGAAACAATATCGTTTTAAAGAATCGAAAGGCAGAAAATCAAACTTTGGGAGATGCACTCAAGCATGTATCAGGGGTGCAAAGTAGTGCTTTTGGTCCAAACTCTGGCGCACCCGTCATCCGCAGTTTAAGTGGCAATCGCGTACAAATTCTTGAGGATGGACTTTCAGCTTATGGAATGAATGCGGTCAGTGGCAATATTAATATTCCTTTTGATCCATTATTTAACCAATCTATTCAGGTGAATAAATCTTCTGATAGTGTGCGATACGGCGGAAACGCGATTGGTGGCAGTGTAAATATTGAGAATGACCTGATTAGCAAAGAAATGCCAAAGAAAGACCATAATTTAGAGTTGGCTGTACGAAAAGGTTGGAATAATGCAGATGCTCATGGATTTAAACTGAATTTGAATAATCAAAGTAATTTTTCAACTAACTTCTTATTTTCTAAACAGGACATTTCGTCTTATAAGATTCCTGAACAGAGCAAAGCCGAACTGTGTAATAGTGCTGTTTTTCCTGCCACAGGAGGCGTAAATTCAGCGTTGGCGGATGCTTGTCAAAAGGATACTCGTATCCAGCAAATCTACAACACAGCATCACAAAAATATATTGATCAATTCATGACTGAAAATCCGGATTGGGCGGATGGGAAGTTTTCATTTTATACAGATAAACCTACATCCGTCTGGAGCGGTAAAACGTATACCAATCCTGTTAATCCAGAGTATGTTCCTGATACGGCTAAGTATAAAGAAAACAGAATTAATAATGATGTAACGCCAAACTATAATCGGAAATTGGGCAATAGCTATTTAGAAAATCAGCACTATGCGATCGGGACGACCTATTTTGTAGATAATGGCTATATTGGTCTGAGCGCAGATTCAAAGAAAAATGCCTATGGTGTCCCCGGTTTTTCTTTAGAAAATAAGTCATTTCAATCGTCCTATGATGATGGTCTGCCTGTTGGGGTAAAGACGGATCAACGAAAATATAGATTGGATAGTCAATTTAACTTAGATACACCATTCCTGAAGGGGATCGATTTCAAAGTGAATCAGGTGATCAATCGCTCTGGTGAATACTTGGGTACACAACTGGCAAACGATTACCGCTTTGATACCAAACAAGCAGAATTATTATTGAGACATCAGCCTCTACCTTATTTAAATGGTCTGCTAGGCGCTAGTCTAAGTAATCGAACAGTCGAAGGACAGGGCAAGTTACGTTACCTTCCTGATGTGAAAACAAAAACTCAAGCGATCTTTATCCAAGAAAAAATTGATCTGGATCGTGTGTCTTTCGATGCAGGCTATCGCCAAGAACGTTTGGATCATACAATCAAAGCCAGTGACTTTAAGAGTTCTCGTAATTCCGCCAATACAACACTACAAGATACCAGTTTCGATCTCGATAGCTACAGTGTGGGCTCTTATCTGAAAATGAATGACTATTTAGGCATGAAGCTTAGATATTCTGTATCGGAACGCGCACCAGAACTCAATGAACTTTATGCCAGTGGCAACCATTATTCGATTATGATCAATGAACAAGGAAATCAAAAGCTAGAACCTGAAAAATCCAAAAATACAGAGCTTACAGGCTTATTGGGTTATAAAGATTTTAATCTTGAAGCCACTGTTTATAAGATGAAATTTGAAAACTATCTGTACTTAACTCATTCTGGTATGCAAACTTCGAATCGGCTACCACTGAAATACTGGACTCAAACAGATACTGAAATTACAGGTTTTGAAGTTGATCTTAAGCAAAAACTCAATACTCAACAATTTGGTCTTTTTACACTTGGTGCATTTGCTGATTTTGTAAAAAATAAAAATTTAAGTCCAAATCAATATAGCTTATTTAATGACGGCAATTATTTACCGAACATGCCAACAAGCCGTTATGGTGCAAGCGTAGAGTGGAGTAAAGGGGATTGGGCGGCACGTCTTTCAAGCATTTATTATGATAAGCCCAAATATCTAGGGAAGAATGTTTCGGAGGAAGTACCATTGCCCGCTTTTAATATGCTTGATATGCAAATCAGTAAGCATATTAAGTTAAAGAATTCTGATATTGACGTTTTCCTGAATGGGTCAAATCTACTGAATGAGGAAGCGAGACCGCATAATTCTCCTTTGAAATATATTGCACCATTGCCAGGGCGTGGTTTCCAACTTGGGATTAATATGAAGATCTAGACTGCGGAATATAACATTGAAGATGGCTGGCACGAACTAAACAGCTACGGTTTCTTCTAAGTAATTACCATTTTTACATGCTGGAAAAGTTTAAAATTTGCATAAGATGCCAATTGGGGAGATTGGCATCTTTTTACATTATTGTGAGTGGTGGATAGTAGAAAACTAAGTGCATATTTCAACAAAATTCTTAGCAGTTTGATCTTTAGTATCCCTCAACTTGATGACTTTTTTTCTTTCTTCATAGAGTCGATGTACGTCACTTAGAGTTTCAACTTTAAGGTCTTTTCTATACTTCTCATCAATTTTCTCTACATAGTTTTCCATATAGACCGTCATCCAACATATTGTATTGAGATCTGCATAATCGAAACCATTGCGTTCTAAGCCTTCCACCCAATCAGGATACTCTTCACTTAAAAGACTACGAGCTGTTTCCAGCTTTACGTAAGTATTATTAAAAAGTGTTTCTTTTAATGCAGGGTCATTAGAGAAATTTTTATTTGCTTCAATAAAAACTCTATAGTTATCGGTTGCATAGTTTTTCAGGTCTACTTTTACAAATTGATCAATATCATCTTTATCAGATGATGCTTTACAAGATGTAAAGAATAAACAAGAAATAGCTAGTACTGGGATTAATGTCATTTTCATAGTGAAAAACGGTTTTTAGGTGGGATATAGTTGTAGTTTTGAATATATTGAGAAACTGTTGCTCTATCATATGAACGTCCGAAGACATTTTGATACATATATTCATTAATTCCAAAAGGTCCATTATTGGTAAACACTGCCAAAGCATTTGCTGCAAGAATAGGCTTGCTTGCATTCGATAATGCTAAATCAATGATTTCACCAAAATTTTTCTTAGCAATTGCCATTCGAGCAGAAAAAGAATCTTTTGCTAATTCTAAGATCATTTCTGCCCCTTTATTTCTGGAATGCTTTTGTGCATACAAGGTGAACTTTAAATACATCATTGTATGAAAAGAATAACGCTCTAATACTGCATCGCTAAACTGGCGCAAATCATACTCAAGCCCAAAGTGAATAGCTAAATCATGCTCAAAGGGATATTTCTGTTTCACCCAGTCCCATTGAGTCTGGTTCATCATAAAAGTGTAAGGTACCGTTGTATGATAGTTAAGTACTTTAACGATACTATTACAAAGTAAAGGATCTAATAATTCATCTGCGTGGCAGACTTTGACTTCATTATCTAAGGATGGTATTAGAGTCGGCGAAAATATTCTATCTTGTGTCATTCTTAGAGTCCTTATAACGACGGTAACGGTTTTGAGGCATCAATTGTTTGAAACTCAACTTCATCAGGCGAGTTAGCATTAATGATGTGAGTTTTACCTTCTTCGTCAGTCCATCCAGTTTCTACTTTCCCATTCTTCTTGTAGATGATTGAATATGGAATTTCACTAAACGTTTTCTGAGTCTGTTCATCCTTTAGTTGGAATTGTATCCCATATTCTTTATTAGGATTGTCCTTTACAAAGCTATCCTGAGCTGGGGCTATGGCAGAGGCTATGCTTTGGCCACTGCCTACACTTCCGTTATTATCTTGGACAACTAAACTTTGTTTTGGCAATAATTTGCATCCACATGAAAGAGAATCATTCACTCTAGCTGCAGCTTTACCGAAGATTTGCATGTGTGGATCACCACTGATAATTATTGCCACAGTTTTGTGTTTTGGACATGTAGCTTTATCACCAATACAAGCAATAGGAATACCTTCAATCAAGAAACTGCTATTTCCAGTAATCACTTGTCCACCACCTGTTGTTGGACAGCCAATCACAATATAAGGTGTAGCCATATAATTTTTGCCCTCTATTTATTTATTGGGGCATAATAACAAGGGGTAGACAGAACATACTGTTTAGTTTCTTTAATAATTTTAAAATATAACTTAAGTTTTTTGAGAAATTTGCGCTTAGCCAAAGATTCATTAGCAGAATATTTTGTTCTTATTGTAATTACATTTTATATTAACAAAGGAAAAATCATGCTTCAACATAACTTCAATTTATCTGATTCTTTTAAACTTGGTATTTTTGCTTCAAATTGTTCAGGAGGCCTAACACCATCAACATTGGATGATGGCTGGGATGCCAGTTGGGATAAAAACCTAGAATTAGCACAAATGGCAGATGAAGCAGGAATTGATTTCATGCTATCTGCTGCACGTTTTATTGGTCATGGGGGTGAAAAAGATTTCCACGGTACTGTTTTGGAAACTGTGACGTGGGCATCTGCATTATTAGCCAAAACTAAAAATATTCAGATCTTCGCGACATTGCACACTGTGCTGAATCATCCAATAGTAGTAGCAAAACAAATCGCAACCATGGCACAAGTGAGTGATAATCGTGTTGGCTTAAACATTGTCGCGGGGTGGAATAAACCTGAATATGATGCAATGGGCCTGCAATTACCTGATGACCATGAAACAAGATATGGTTATGCACAAGAGTGGTACGAATTAATCAAAAAAACGTGGCAAAGCACTGAGCCCTTTAATTGGGAAGGCCAGTTTTTTCAAACACAAGGTACCTATGGCAAACCTAATCCTAAAATATTTCCTCCTATTTTTAATGCTGCAGGTTCTAAAGAAGGCCGTGAATTTGCTGTCAAAAATTCAGATTTCTTATTTACACCAGCCTCTGATTTGGGGCGTTCAGTGACTGAAATAAAAGAGTTAAAACATGAAGCAGAAACTTTAGGGCGAAAGATTAAAGTTCTGACTTTTGCTCATGTCATTTGTCGTCCTACAGAAGATGAAGCCAAAGCCGAGTGGAATAGACAACTGAATCATGCTGATCATGGTGCAGTAGAACATTTGATGGATACGTTATTTGCCTTTTGTAAGTCTTTCCCTGCAGATTTGCGAGAAGATTTACGTCAACGTATTGCTGTTGGTCATGGTGGTTTTCCCTTAGTTGGTACTCCTGAACAAGTTGCAGAAGGGCTAATACAGTTACATGAAACTGGTTTTTCAGGTAGTACCTTATCTTTTCTCAACTATACGCAAGAGTTTCCATATTTCAGGGATCATGTTTTACCGATTTTAAAACAAAAAGGGCTGTTGAAATCGGTTTCTTGATCTGAGTAATTTCTTTATTTACATTTTTTGAGCGGCAATCCTTAACCTGTTAAGGATTGTCTTGATGTGTTATGAGTCCTTTATTTATATGAAAAAATTTCTTCAACTACATAGATTTCTGACTGGTGCTGTCTATTTTTTATGATATAAAAATAGTTCAACAATTAAACTTGAGAATAACAAATGTATGAACAAAAATATCATTGGTATTTAATTGGTTATACGTTTAATGATAAGAGCAATAACGGCAATACGAGAAATTTCAGCATCCAATTACCCTTAGAAACGTTTTTGCCACCCGTTTCCAAATCTAAATTAAATGAGCTAAGTATCATTGGGGCAGAGTGGATCCAAAAAAATGATCTAGCAACACAGCCTGAGAATTTATTTGCCATTTCGATTTGTTATTTAGGTGAAATGACACAATCACAATTTAATGCTTAAGAATGCATTTTTTGTAAGCACTAATTTAATAAAATGACAGTTGTAGGCATTGGCATTTTATTAAATATGAAGCAAAAAATAATGAAGATTTCTTTATAATCAATTTAACATTCATTAGGAATTATCTAAATCTTTAAGATTGAGTTGATATGAAAAATTCTGCACGAATACATTGTTTTGACGATCTAGATGGCTTGGAACTACTTGTAGCAGATTTTTCTGACCATGAGTTTGAAAGGCATTGGCATGATACTTGGTCAGTTGGTGTTGTATTGCGAGGGGCAAATAACAATAGTGCTAAACGGAAAATGGAGGGGATTGTTAAGTGTGGTGAAGTCAGCATCATTGCTCCTGGGGAAGTCCATGCCGGAACAGTCGTTGGGGAGCAAGGATGTAGATATTTTATGTTCTATCCTAAGGTGGAGAATGTATTTAATACTGCTGAAAGTATGGAAATGCATTTACCTCCGAATATTGTAGCAGGTCTAAAGCAAACTATATTTGCGAAAAAGCTTTGTGAAGCTGCCACAGTTCTAACAAACATAGACTCTGATAAATTTGAAAGAGACGTTGTTTGGAGTAATTGCATGGCTGAATTTCTTCACGTATTTTCTTCTGTTAGAGCACAAGAAATTGCAAGTCAAAAGAGTTTAGCGTCCTTACATTTAATACGAGCAAAGGAATATCTTCATGATTATCAATTCGAAGGAATTAGCCTAGATAGATTAGCGCAAGCAGCAGGCATATCGAAGTTCCATTTATGTCGTCAATTTACAGCAAAGTTTGGTTTGTCCCCAAGTCGTTATCAACGGCAACTTAAGCTACAGCAAGTTAAAAGAATGCTTTCGACAGGTCGTGATATCGCAGAAATTGCTGCTAGTTGTGGTTTTTCTGATCAATCTCATTTAGGAAGAGCATTTAAATCTACTTATGGGACTACTCCTCGTAACTATCGCAACTTCAGTCACTGAGCAATATCATTCTATCTTGTTGGTGTAGAGATGTTGAAAATATGTCTAATTAACGTTTCAAATGATGTTTATGGATATTTCAACACTTTGGCTATTTGCTATTTCTGCTACGATCTTAACGCTCATTCCAGGTCCTGATATGTTACGTGCATTATCGAATACAATGAGTCTGGGGGCTAAGGCGGGATTGATCACTGTATTTGGTGCTGTGACTGGAGTGATGTTCCATATCCTATTTGCGATTGCTGGTGTAACGGCATTAATTTATTCTTCTACTGTATTGTATAAAAGTTTTATAATTATTGGTGCGTTATACATTTTGTGGGTTGGTGTTAGTATATTTATAAATAATAATCCACTCAGTATTGATAACATTAAGTCTAAGAAAAGCTGTAAAAAAATTTATTCAGAAGGATTACTCACTAATCTTTTAAACCCTAAAGCTATCATATTTACCCTGGCTTTTATTCCTCAGTTCATTCGTATCGAAGCTGGTCGTGTTACATTTCAAATGTTAATACTTGGTCTTGAGTTGATCATTGTAATGTTATTAATACAAGTTCCTCTCGTATTTTTAGCTGGAAAAATTGCTGTTAATGTCAAAGGAAGTTCTAAAATCGGTATTTATATCAACAGATTTTTTGGAGTTATTATTGTTTTTTTAGGTTTAACGATCTTATTCATTCGCTTATAAAAATATTAGTCTTATTTAAAACTGAATGGAAAAAGATATTTAGAATATTTTATTGAAGTGAAATTTTCACCAACAAAAGACCCAAGCAAAAAATCGTAAAATTCTATAAAATAAACGAAACTTTTCGCTCAATTTAAAATTTGGCTCTTTGTATAAATGACTGATATAGAAATAGAAACACATCCATTACAACCTTTTTTACCAACGACTGCAAAGCTGCTGATGCTCGGTAGTTTTCCACCGCCACAAAGCCGCTGGAAGATGGATTTTTACTATCCGAATTATCAAAATGACATGTGGCGAATTTTTGGTCTAATTTTCTTTAAAGATAAAGAGCATTTTTTAGATTTGCCCAATAAAAACTTTAAAGAACAACATATCCGTGAGTTTTTAACTCAAATAGGCATTGGTATCTTTGATACGGCCTATCAAGTGAAGCGCTTACAAGGCAATGCATCAGATAAATTTTTAGAGATTGTCACACCGACGGATTTATCAAAACTACTTGAGCAAATTCCGTTGTGCCACACCATTATGACCACGGGTGATAAAGCGACAGATACGCTGATGCAAAATTTCCCCGATCAGATCGTCAAGCCAATGATTGGTCAATCTGTACAGGTCAATTATCCTGATCGAGCGCTGAATTTATATCGCTTACCATCATCATCGCGTGCCTATCCGTTAGCACTGGAAAAGAAAGCAGAAGCCTATCAACAATTTTTTGAACAAATTGGCTTGGTGTAAGGATCAAAAGAGGAAAGTACATGAACGATGTCGAGAGTCCAATTGATTTAAGAAATCTCAAGGATGCCTTGGAATGGCAGGAAACAGCGAATGTAAAACGTCCGTGGCGGAAGGATTTTTTTGATTATTATGTTGATCTTATTCGACCGCGTAGCTCTGATCAATGTCAAATATTGGAGCTGGGTTCTGGACCAGGATTTTTAACTCAACATTTACTTTCACAATTACCTAATATTGAATATACCGCTTTTGATTTTTCGGCAGTAATGCATCAATTGGCGCAAGAAAAACTACATGCATCAGAAAAAACACGAGCAACATATGTTGTTGGGAGTTTTAAAGATGCTCATTGGCAAAATACCTTATCACAGAAATATGACTTTATTATCATCCATCAGGCGCTACATGAGTTACGCCATAAAAGATATGCAATAGAGTTTCATAAAACGATACGAAGTTTATTAAAGCCAAATGGCTGCTATTTAGTCTGTGACCATCTGTGTGCACCACATGCGATGCAAAATGATCAGCTCTATATGAACAAACAAGAACATTTGCAAGCGTTACAACAAGCAGCTTTTAAGCAGATTAAGATACCCTTAGAAATACAAGGGCTATGCTTATTTGAAATGAATGTAATTTGAATCAATATAGCGAGTCTATCTCAACTCGCTATACACTTACATCATCCATTCAATAGGAAGATAGGACACAAGTTTCATGGTGAATCGCTGAAATTTGGTACTTTCAGGATCATGGTGATGCTCCACAATCTCACCGTTTGCTTTATGTTCATACCAGACAATATTGCCTTTTTCATCAAGTTTGAGTTTATACGCAACTTGAAGTAAACGCTGATCCAGCATGGCCGTAATTTGATCCTGCAATTGATCTGATTCCACCACTAGACCGACTTCTGTATTTAAGTGTGCAGAGCGAGGGTCGAAATTGAACGAACCAATAAATACTTTGCCATCCGTGTCGAAGAATTTGGCATGTAAGCTCGAACGATTTTTCCCTTTGGCAGGAATCACACTTCCTGTTGCGATTTCATACCAAAAGCGATTTTTTCTTTCAATATTTGGTTTGAACTCATAAAGTTGTACACCGTTTTGCAAGAGTGGTTTACGGTACAGACTATAAAATGAGTGAACCAAAGCGACATCATTGGCAACTAGGCTATTGGTCAGAACGCGAACTTTGACACCATCTTTAGATAATTTACTGAGATAGTCAGTCCCTTGTTGCGTTGGCACAAAATAAGCAGAAACCAATTCCATATGTTTTTCTGGTTTACCCTTGAGCCGCTTCACTTGCCAGAATAAGAGATCGTCTTGTTTGGCTTGTCCGAGTACTTTATTCGGTGGATCAGCAACAAAATGTGCTTTTGCCCATTGGATCGGGTAGTTCTGCAAACGTAATTTTAAATAATCCTGTGCTGTTTCAAGTTTTTCTTCTGTTGGCGTATCAATTTTGTCTATGGCTTTATAAGTCTGTCTTAAGCTTTCAAGCTGTTGAGGTTGACCTGTTCCAATCAACTGTTCAGTTGAATAACTCAGTTCGCTATTCCAAAATTCATTAAAGACTTGTTCCGCGTGATCAACCGCTTTGCCATAAAATACAATATCCATATCGCTAAACTGGAATTGATCACTGGCTTCAAAATATTCACTGCTAATATTTCTGCCACCCGTGACGGCAATTGATGCATCAGCAATGGTCAGTTTATTGTGCATGCGATGATTAATCTGTTTTAATCTAAACACATAGTCAATTACTCTTAAGTGTCTAAATTTATAGGGATTAAAAATACGAATTTCAAAATTGGGATGCTGAGAGAGGGCTTTTAAGATTTTATCGAGTTGTACGCCATTTTGATCGTCAATCAATAAACGGATTTTTACCCCACGATCAGCGGCTTTTAACAACTCATTCAGCATCATGTTGCCGATAGCATCGTCATTCCAAATATAATATTGCAAATCAAGATGGTGTTTGGCATTTCGAATTAAATGGGTACGCGATGAAATACTTAAAAAAGCATCATCTAAAGCTAAAAATGCAGTTAGACCATTTTCAATATTGAGATCGGCTTGTGGGTCGTTCATCCACTTTGTTTTAGTTTGCAAGGAATTACTCCGATCATGATTTTGATTGGGCGGCAAAGCGCAGCCACTGATTGCTAATATAATAACCACGGTCATTATCTTGAAATGGTATGAATTGTTTATCATTTTATTGGTCAAGCGTGAATCCAACAGTAATTTATAGGTGGTTGATTTTCTTATATATCTAAATGATTTTTCTTTCCAAGGGTTAAATGTAATTGTAAACAGAATCAACTGGTTATAACTTTCATTATTTTTTTCGATATAAATAAATTTGAATGAATGCAACATTATCATCTGTGGATCAATAAATATTGAGTTAAATTACTATACTGGTGTATAGTATATTTTTGGATTTAATGTGGTCGACATTATGCCTAAACAATTAGAGGATAAAAAAAAGATTCTCACGCGTGTAAGGCGAATTCAGGGTCAAGTCCAGAGTGTTGAACGTGCTTTGGAAAATGACACAGAATGCGCTGATATCTTGCAGCAAATCTGTGCAGTTCGCGGTGCATTAAATGGTTTGATGACTGAACTACTCGAGATTCATTTAAAAGATACTTTAGTTGTCGGTGAATCTTCTGAGTTGCAACGCAGTCAAGAGCTTATTCAAGTCAGTAAAATTCTTAAATCTTATTTAAAGTAAAATTCAGGAGTGTCATTGTGATTAGATCTCGTGCAGCCGTCGCTTTCGCCGCAGGTGAACCATTACAAATCGTAGAACTTGATGTCGAGCCACCTAAAGCAGGTGAAGTCCTCATTAAAATTACCCATACAGGGGTATGCCATACCGATGCTTTCACACTATCGGGTGATGATCCTGAGGGAGTCTTTCCAGCAGTACTCGGCCACGAAGGTGCTGGGGTTGTGGTCCAGGTGGGCGAAGGGGTCACCAGCGTTGCAGTGGGTGATCATGTGATTCCACTCTATACTGCTGAATGCAAAGAATGTCTATTCTGTAAATCAGGAAAGACCAATCTCTGTGTTGCCGTGCGTGCCACTCAAGGTAAAGGCGTGATGCCAGATGGCACCACTCGTTTTTCTTATAACGGCCAACCGATTTATCACTATATGGGGTGTTCAACTTTTAGTGAATATACAGTGGTTGCTGAAGTGTCTTTGGCAAAAATCAATCCAGAAGCCAATCATGAACAAGTCTGTTTATTGGGTTGTGGTGTGACCACAGGCATTGGTGCTGTTCATAACACTGCTAAAGTGCAGGAAGGCGATAGTGTTGCTGTATTTGGCTTAGGCGGTATTGGTCTTGCTGTGGTACAAGGTGCGCGTCAGGCCAAAGCTGGACGGATTATCGTAGTTGATACCAATCCAGATAAATTTGAGTTGGCAAAACAGTTTGGTGCAACAGATTGCCTCAATCCAAAAGATTATGAACAGCCAATTCAGCAAGTGATCGTGGAGATGACTGGTTGGGGTGTTGATCATTCTTTTGAATGTATCGGCAATACCAATGTCATGCGTTCTGCACTTGAATGTGCACACCGTGGTTGGGGACAATCGGTGATTATTGGCGTTGCAGGCGCAGGTCAGGAAATCTCAACGCGTCCATTCCAGTTGGTGACAGGACGTAAATGGATGGGAACTGCTTTTGGTGGGGTAAAAGGTCGTTCACAACTGCCTAAAATGGTTGAAGATGCAATGAAAGGTGAGATTCAGCTTGAGCCATTCGTAACGCATACGATGCCTTTGGACAATATTAATGACGCCTTTGATTTAATGCATGAAGGTAAGTCAATTCGTACTGTGATTCATTTCTAAATTTCAATGATAAGATTTGATGGTGTGATACATCATCAAATCTTGGTAATCCGAAATGTCAAAGCCGCGTTTAAAATTACACCTTCGTATCTTGTCTGATGAACAGATTGCCTTTGGCCCTGGCAAAGCAGAATTACTCGAAGCCATCCAGCGTACAGGCTCAATTTCTCAAGCAGCCAAATCCATGGATATGAGTTATCGACGTGCGTGGCAGTTGGTCGATACCATGAATCAATGCTTTCATTCTCACCTTGTTGAAACCCAAACAGGAGGAACGCATGGTGGTGGTGCAATCGTGACTGAATTGGGGCAAGTCATTTTAAGAAAGTTTAGAATGATGGAACAACAGGCGATACATTCTGTTGCTGCTGAATTTGAAGATATCGCGAATTACCTGAAAGTAAATAAATAATTTTATAACAATAAACAATTTACCAAGAATCGCCCCACATTTGCGCTGATCTTTTCTTGCTCCCTAAAAAACTGCTGATTTATAGCGCATATCAATTCGCACAAGATTTTTTAGCACCACAACTAAACCATTCTCCTGAGACTATATTCTATTAAATAGATTAAGTAATTAATTTATTTGGTAAAAAATTTATTGGCACACTTTCTGCATTTACCTATTCAAACTTGTATACAAGATAGGATTCATAAAGTGAGCGAACTAAAAACTTTAGGCTGGACAATTTCTGAATGGCAAACGGCGTATTTAAAGCAAGAAATTCAACTCGATATTTTAAAAGAATTAATTATCGCACTTGATCCAAAGGATGTAGCCTGGATATCTCTTGCCAGCATCAAGTTGCTTGAACAGCAAATTCAAGCGTTAAAGCAATTAACCCAAGATAGCGACAACCTGCAAAAGCAATTTCCGCTTTATGGTGTCCCATTTGCAGTGAAAGACAATATAGATGTTGCGGGCTTTGCCACTACTGCGGGCTGTAAAGCTTTAACAACGATTGCAGATCAAGATGCCGAAACAGTACGTTTGCTTAAACAAGCAGGTGCAATTGTGATTGGCAAAACTAACCTTGACCAATTTGCAACAGGCTTGGTTGGGACACGTTCACCCTTTGGTGCAGTACCGAATAGCTTTAAACCTGAATATGTTAGTGGTGGTTCAAGTTCGGGTTCTGCCAGTGTCGTAGCAAGAGGCTTAGTTCCATTTTCTCTAGGTACAGATACTGCTGGATCAGGGCGTGTGCCAGCCGCGTTCAATAATATTGTGGGCTTAAAACCAACCAAAGGTCGCTTTTCAAATCGAGGACTATTACCCGCAGTTAAAAGCATTGATTGTATTTCTATATTTGCATTGACTGTGGTAGATGCAGAGCTGGTTGCCAATCAAATTGAAGCATTTGATGCACTGGATAGTTATTCACGTCCGCATCCAAAAAATGTACCTGCTCGGTTCTCGAGTAAATTGAAATTTGCCATTCCGAAACAATTAAATTTCTTTGGCGATGAACAAGCAGAGAAAGCCTTCCAACAAACCATTCAATTACTTGAAAGTTTAAATGCAGAAATTACTGCGATTGATTTCTCTGCCTTTGAGCAACTTGCAGCACAGTTATATCAAGGGTCTTGGGTTGCGGAGCGTACTGCGTCGGTTGCTAATTTACTGAAAAGCAATGCCGAGGATTTTGATCCAACCGTTTTGCAGATTGTACAGCAAGGCGAAAAATATTCTGCGGTAGATGCCTACAATGCCGAATATTTGAGACTAGATTTGGCCCGGAAAATCCAAGAAAGTCTGGCTGGATTTGATGCATTGATTGTTCCAACTGCACCAACGATTTATACCATTGAGCAGATTCAACAACATCCGATTGAATATAACGCTCGATTTGGCATTTATACCAACTTTACCAATCTTGCCGATTTAAGCGCACTGGCATTACCAGCAGGCTTTAGAGCAGATAATTTACCTTTCGGCATCAGTTTAATTGCACCCGCATGGCACGATGCCGCTTTAGTCCATTTTGGTAAGGCTTGGCAAAACTATTTAGCACTGAAATTGGGTGCTTTAGACAAGACCTTAGCTTCAAACCTACCAACTTTGGTGTCTCCTCATCATATCCGTGTGGCTGTGGTGGGCGCACATTTGACAGGTATGCCACTCAATTTTCAGCTCACGACACGCGGTGCGGTGCATGTTGAAACCACCAAAACTTCGAAAGATTACTCACTTTATGCCTTAAACGGCACTGTGCCACCTAAGCCAGGCTTGGCCCGCCAACAAGACGGTCAAAGCATCATTGTGGAGCTTTGGGATGTACCAACGGCGCGATTTGGAGAGTTTGTCGCAGAAATTCCAACACCATTAGGCATGGGCAATGTCGAACTTGAAGATGGTCGTTGGGTCAAAGGTTTTATTTGTGAACCTTATGGTTTAGGCGATGCAGAGAATATTAGCCATTTTGGCGGATGGAGAGCCTATATCCAGCATCGTAACAGTCAAGCGGCAAACACAGCGAATTAATTGGGGGAAATCATCATGTTTAAAACAGTTCTTATTGCAAACCGTGGTGAAATTGCTGTCCGAGCAATTCGAACACTGAAAAAATTAGGGATTACCAGCGTTGCTGTTTATTCCGATAGTGACCGTTATGCGCAACATGTGCAGGATGCTGACGTCGCGATTGCGCTGGATGGGGTCAAGCCTGCCGATACTTATTTGAGTATAGAGAAATTGATTAGTGCGGCTAAACGAACAGGCGCAGAGGCGATTTTTCCAGGCTATGGCTTTCTGTCTGAAAGTGCCGATTTCTCTCGTGCTTGTGAAGAAAATAATATTGCCTTTATGGGCCCAACGGCAGAGCAGATTTTGGAATTTGGCTTAAAACATCGAGCGCGTGAATTGGCCGCAGCTGCCAAGGTGCCGATGACACCGGGTACTGGATTATTAGATAGCTTAGAAGAAGCGTTGACGGCTGCTGAACGAATTGGTTATCCAATTATGCTGAAAAGCACCGCAGGTGGCGGTGGGATTGGCTTAACCCGTTGTGATACTCCACAAGGATTGACGGATGCTTATGAAAGCGTAAAACGCTTAGGTGAACAGTTCTTTAAAGATGCGGGTGTTTTTATTGAATGCTTTATTGATAAAGCACGTCATGTCGAAGTACAAATTTTTGGTGATGGCAAAGGTCAAGTGGTGGCGTTTGGTGAACGTGATTGTTCATTGCAACGTCGTAACCAGAAAGTTGTAGAAGAAACGCCAGCGGCCAATTTACCTGAAGCTACCCGTCAAAAGTTGCATCAAGCAGCGGTTGAATTGGGTCGTTCTGTCAATTATCGCAGTGCTGGCACGGTTGAGTTTATTTATGATGCGCAGCGAGATGAATTTTATTTCCTTGAAGTAAACACCCGTTTACAAGTGGAACATCCTGTCACTGAAATGGTCACTGGACTCGACTTGATTGAATGTATGCTCAAAGTTGCAGCTGGCGATGTATTGGACTGGGACTATTTAAGCAATATCCAACCCAAAGGTGCGGCTATTGAAGTCCGTGTCTATGCCGAAGATCCTGTGAAAAACTTCCAACCAAGTCCCGGTGTATTGACTGAAGTGTCTTTTCCAGAAGGCATTCGTGTGGATACTTGGGTCAAAACAGGGACTGAAATTTCTCAATATTTTGATCCGATGATTGCCAAAATCATTGTCCATGCCGAAGATCGAGCTGCAGCAATTGAAAAATTAAAAGTGGTTTTGGCTGAAACCCGTTTAAATGGAATCAGTACCAATCTAGATTATGCACGCGCCATTGTTTCAGATCAGCGTTTCGAATCTATGCAAATCTGGACACGCATGCTCGATGATTTTAACTACTCACCTAAAGTCATTGAAGTGATCCAAGCAGGCACACTCAGTTCAATTCAAGACTATCCTGGACGAACAGGCTATTGGGATATCGGGGTACCGCCATCTGGTCCAATGGATGATTATGCATTCCAACTGGCCAATCGTATTGTCGGTAATAATACCAAAGCCGCAGGTTTTGAGTTTACTTTGGTCGGGCCAACATT
Organism: Acinetobacter sp. ANC 3882; assembly: GCF_022549545.1. Taxonomy (NCBI): domain Bacteria; kingdom Pseudomonadati; phylum Pseudomonadota; class Gammaproteobacteria; order Moraxellales; family Moraxellaceae; genus Acinetobacter; species Acinetobacter sp. ANC 3882. Next base: position 197,015 of record NZ_JAKZGB010000001.1, read on the forward strand.
AAAGTTTCATACGGAAACGACAATTGCACTGACGGGTGCAAGCTGTACTGCGGTATTGGATGATCAGTTGATTGCATTTTGGCAGCCGATTAAAGTCAAAGCGGGTCAAACCTTAAAAATAGGGCAAGTGGCTTCAGGCTGCCGTACCTATTTGGCGGTACGTGATGGGCTGGATGTACCCCTATATTTAGGTAGTCGCTCAACCTTTGCTTTAGGTAATTTTGGTGGTCATGCAGGACGTACTTTGCGTGTCGGCGATATGATCAAAATGGTGGATTCAAGCTTAACAAATGCCGAATTACCATTGGCAACCGAGATACCGCAAGCCTTATCGACAGATTTAATTCCTGAATACAGCAATGAATGGGAAATTGCTGTGCTGTATGGACCACATGGCGCACCTGATTTCTTTAAACCCGAATATGTAGAAGAGTTCTTTGCTTCTGAATGGACCGTACATTTTAATTCAAATCGTTTAGGCGTCAGACTTTCAGGACCTACACCAAGCTGGGCACGTGAAAATGGCGGAGAAGCGGGTTTACATCCTTCCAATGTACATGACTGTGAATATGCGATTGGTGCCATCAACTTTACTGGTGATTTCCCTGTGATTTTGGCAAAAGATGGTCCAAGTCTTGGCGGCTTCGTATGTCCAGTCACCATTGCCAAAGCAGAACTATGGAAAGTGGGACAACTTAAAGCCGATGACAAAATCCGTTTTTATCCAATTACAGTTGAACAAGCCAACGAATTAGAACGTAAGCAAATTGAAAATATCCAAAACTTTGCAGCTGCTGCTAAGGTTGTTGAAACCATTGAGCCTGCTCAAGAGGTATTCACCACAATTCTGGCACAACGTGAAGAAACTGAATTATCACCTAAAACACTGTATCGCCAAGCAGGTGATAGCTATATCTTATTAGAGTACGGTGAAAACGTTTTGGATTTGGCACTACGTTTACGTGTGCATCAACTCATTCAGATGATTCGCAGTGCCAATCTTGCAGGCGTTTTGGAACTGTCACCAGGAGTGCGTTCACTACAAATTAAATATGATGGTCTGGTTATTCCTCAAGCTGAACTGATTAAGCAATTGCTGAAACTAGAAGATCAGATGGGTGATTTAAGTCAGCTGAAAATTCCATCGCGTATCGTACATTTACCAATGGCGTTTGAGGACAGTGCGACTTTAGGTGCAGTGGAGCGCTATCAAGAAAGTGTCTGTGCTAAAGCACCGTGGTTACCAAATAACGTCGATTTTATTCAACGGATTAATGGTCTAGCGCATCGAAATGAAGTGAAAGACATTATTGTCGATGCCAATTATTTAGTATTAGGGCTAGGAGATGTGTATCTAACAGCACCATGTGCTGTACCGATTGACCCACGTCATCGTTTACTCAGTTCTAAGTACAATCCAGCACGTACCTTTACTGCGGAAGGCACAGTGGGTATTGGTGGTATGTACATGTGTATTTATGGCATGGATTCACCCGGTGGTTATCAGCTGGTTGGGCGGACGCTGCCGATTTGGAACAAGTTTAAAAAGAACAAGCAATTTGGTGATAAACAATGGTTCTTGCAATTCTTTGATCAGATTAAATATTTCCCTGTGACTGAAGCTGAACTGAATGAATGGCGCGCAGATTTCGAAAATGGTCGTGCCCAGATCCAGATTGAAGAAACTGAGTTTGACTATGCAGACTATGTACAGTTCTTGGAAAATGAAGCGGAAAGCATCGCAGCATTTAAACAGAAACAACAACAGGCTTTCGGTACGGAAGTGAGTCGTTGGAAAGAAGAATTTGCAGTACAACCAGAACAGCATGTGGAACAAGCCAGTCAGGTCGATTACAGCCATCTTTCTTCTTTAAATGCTTCAATGACAGGAAATATCTGGAAGATATTTGTTGAACATGGACAAGAGATCAAAAAAGGTGAAACTGTTGCTATTATTGAAGCAATGAAAATGGAGTTACCTGTTTATGCAGAAGAAGATGGCATTGTTAAAGCCATTATTTGCAGAGCGGGGCAAACCGTACACAGTGGTGAGCCATTGGTATATATGGAATAGGGTTGAATGAAAGAAGCAAAAATAACAACAAAAAGCTCAGACAACTTGTCTGAGCTGGTTTACCAACGCATCAAGAATGACATTTTTGATTTCAAATTGATGCCTGGTGAACGCTTCACTGAGTCTGAAGTTGCTAAAGCCTATGAGGTGAGTCGTACCCCAATCCGACAAGCCTTGTATCGTTTGCAACAAGAGGGCTATGTTGATGTGAGCTTTCGGAGCGGTTGGCAGATTCGACCGCTTAATTTTCGTTATTATGAAGAACTTTACGATGTGCGTATTGTTTTAGAAAAGGACTCCATTCGTAAACTCTGTCAGATTGATCATCACAACTCAGTTGAACTGTCTGTATTAAAAGATCTGTGGCTGGTCGAGCCTGATGAATATTTAAAGGATATTAAACAACTTTCTCAGCAAGATGAGGATTTTCATTGTGCTTTGGTCCGTGCTTCTGGTAATAATGAAATGGCAAGGATTCATCGAGACTTGAGTGAGCGGATTCGTATTATTCGCCGTTTGGATTTTTCTAAAGATTATCGAGTGGAAGCGACGTATCAGGAACATCAAAAAATCTTAGGTTTTATTTTTGAGAGACAAACTGAACAAGCGATCAATGCAATTGAAGCGCATATCATGCAAAGTCGTGATGAAGTGAAAAAAATTACCTTACAGATGTTGGATTCGAGTCAGTTTTATTAGTCCAAATATTAGGTATAGTCATTGATAGTATTTAACTGTATAAATTTTAGTTTAGATTTAAATTAAAAAACAATATGTTATTTAATTTTGTAAGGTAAGAATTTATGGCAATAAATAAACGTATTAAAAGAAAGGAAGGAGATATTGCGCTCATAAAACTTTCAAATAATTCTTTCTGCTATGGTCGAGTTTTAGCTAACCCTTTATTCGCTTTCTATAATTTAAATACATCTCAGCCTTTATTAGATATTGATCAAATTATTGAAAAAAATGTTTTATTTAAAGTTTGGGTAATGAAACATGCAATTACGTCTAATAGATGGGAAATTATAGGCAATCGTAACTTAGATTCGAATCTTATAAGTTTTCCTTTATTCTTTAAACAAGATATGTTTACTAAGGAGTTCACTATCTATGATTCAAGAACCAGTCTTGAGATTAGTGCGGGCTATGATGAGTGCAAAAGCTTAGAAAGAGCGGCCGTTTGGGAACCTGAACATATTGAGGATAGATTAAAGGATTTTTTTGAGGGTAATGCTAATAAATGGGTTGAAAGTTTAAAACCTAAGTTATAGGTAATTCTTAAAACTCTTTATTCCATGCCTAATTCTGCATAAAACTAACAGCTTTTATCTCTTTGCTATTTAATAATAAAACTCACATTTCCAATCATCAGATGGCACATGATAAATGACCAGATACTCATCAACTTATTTCTAAAACTCATCCCCAAAGAAGGCTTTTTTGCTACAGCCATTGATGGCATTACTTTGATGCGCGTTGATCATAATACACCACCGATCGCGGTATTGCAGGAACCCACCTTAGTGTTTGTATTGCAAGGCCAAAAGCGTGGTTATATCGGTACAGAAACCTATTCCTTTCAACAAGCTGAATGTCTGATTGTATCGGTTTCAATGCCATTTGATTGTGACACTATTGCTACCCCTGAAGCACCAATGATTGCAATTAGCATGAAACTGGAAGCTGATACAGTGAATGAGTTACTGGCAAAAACCTATTTCGAGAATTACCAATTCAAGCCACTCACTACTGGTATGTGCGTGATCCAATATGATCAAACCATATCCAGTGTATTGATCCGTTTATTGAATACGCTAACTTCTGAACAAGATGTACTGATTTTGGGTGATCAAATCAAACGAGAACTGCTGTATCGGGTGATTCAACATTCAGGTGCAGATGCTTTAAAAGGCTTGGTTGCTCAAGGCAATCTCAGGCCTATTTATAAAATTTGTGAATATATTCAGCATCATTTTACTGAAAAACTCACAATTGAAATGCTGGCAGATCAAGCCAATATGAGTACATCTGCATTCCATAAAGCCTTTAAACAAGTCACACAACATTCTCCTTTGCAATATCTAAAAGTGGTTCGGTTGCATAAGGCAAAACAATTGTTGCAAAACGCAGACCAAAGTGTGGCTCAAGCAGCTTATGCTGTTGGATATCAGAGCTCTTCTCAATTTAGCCGAGAATTTAAAAAGCAATTTGGTTTTCCACCGAAACATGCTGAATTTAATACTGAAACGGAGTCATGATCAGATGAATCAAAATAGCGTAGAACAAATGAAATATATCGAAATTACACAAGCTGGCGGTCCCGAAGTTTTACGAGTGGCTCAAGGGCCTCGACCAGAGATAAAAGAAGACGAAGTACTCATTGAAGTCTATGCAACAGGGATCAACAGACCTGACATTTTACAACGCCAAGGACTTTATCCCATGCCCAAAGGGGTCACATTGGTTCCTGGACTTGAGGTATCAGGTGTGGTGGTACAAGTGGGTACTCAGGTCAGCAAATTTAAAGTCGGAGATAAAGTCTGTGCACTCACTAATGGTGGTGGATACGCTGAGTATTGTGCGGTTCCAGCAAACCAAACGTTAAACATTCCGAAAAATCTGAGTTTTATTGAGGCGGCGGCCATTCCTGAAACCTATTTTACTGTTTGGGCGAATCTGTTTCAGATTGGACAATTAAATAAGAATGAAACCGTGCTGATTCATGGCGGCGCAAGCGGCATTGGTTCAACCGCGATTAGTTTATGTCATGCGATGGGCATTAAAAACTTCTCTACGGTTGGGAGTGATGACAAAGTTGAAAAATTAGCCTCTGTATCACAGGTGATTAACTACAAAACGCAGGATTTTGAAAAAGAAATTTTGGCTCAAACTGATGGTCAAGGTGTTGATGTGATCTTGGATATTATTGGTGCAGCTTACTTCAACCAAAACTTGAGGCTGTTAAAGCGCGATGGACGTTTGGTGATTATCGGTTTCATGGGTGGTCGAAAAGTCGATGGCTTTGATATACAGGAGTTGATGTTAAAACGTGCTGTGGTCACTGGCTCAACCATGCGAGCAAGAACCAATGATGAAAAAGCTAAAATTACCCAAGAGCTTGAACAGTTTGTCTGGCCGTTGATTGAAGCAGACCAATGTAAGCCGATGATCTATAAAACTTTCGCTTTTGAAGATGTTGCTCAGGCACATCAATGTTTAGAAAGCAGCCAACATACGGGCAAAGTGGTACTCGAAATTAAATCTGAATTTGCCTAATTGTATTCATTGCATGCCTGTTCATACTCAATACTTGAGTGGGACAGGACAGTTAAGCACTATGTATTAAACATAACAACACGATGAGGAATTTTGAAAATGGCGACAAATCCTGATGATCGCAATCCAAGTCCAGACCTAGCAGAAGACAACGCTTTTTTTCCGTCACCCTATTCACTCAGCCAATATACCTCTGCAAAGACAGATTATGATGGTACAACTTATCCAAACCCGTATAAAGGCGATAAAAAGATTTTAATGATCGCGACTGACGAACGTTATATCTTGATGCAAAACGAAAAATTCTTTTCGACAGGAAATCATCCTGTGGAAATGCTATTGCCGATGTTTCATTTGGATAATGCAGGCTTTGCTTTTGATGTGGCAACACTTTCTGGAAATCCGGTTAAACTGGAAATGTGGGCAATGCCACATGAGGAACAGGTGGTCTTAGATACCTACAAAAAATACGAAAAACAGCTCAAAGCGCCCTTAAAGTTGGCTGATATTTTGGAACAAGCTTTAAGTGTAGATTCGCCTTATGCCGGTATTTTTATTCCAGGTGGACATGGTGTACTGGCGAAAATTCCAGAGAGTACAGAAGTAAAAGCACTGTTAAAGTGGGCAGTTGAAAATGATAAATATGTGATCACCTTGTGTCATGGCCCAGCATCTTTACTCGCTGCTGCAGTTGATGAAAATCCACAAGATTATATTTTTAAAGATTATCAGATTTGTGTGTTCCCAGATGCTTTGGACAAAGGTCCGAATATTGAGATTGGTTATATGCCAGGTCAATTGCCATGGTTAGTTGGTGAAAATCTTGAGAAGCTTGGCGTTAAAATCTTGAACAAGGGAATTACAGGTCAGGTTCACCAAGATCGAAAATTATTAACTGGTGACAGTCCACTGGCATCTAATAACCTCGGTAAGCTCGCCGCTACAACGTTATTGGCAGACCCAGAATTCCATTAAATGTTAATGAACAGAAAAAGCCTAACTGAACTGTTAGGCTTTTTTATATGAGAATTGAGTCATCTCACTGTACAGTTTTCACTGTGTTTTCTATGCTCGGTCTTCTACAAAGTAACATTTAACTGACAGCTAAATTACATTTATGTCATTTGAAACTATTTCAAGTTTCAGGACGCTATTATCGTCTTAAGCAAAGCTTTAGTAGGTTTAAGATGAAGATATTACTAGTCGAAGATGATCATAAAACAGGGAGTTATCTTAAACAAACATTATCAGAAGCAGGTTACGTGATCGATTGGGTCACCGATGAAATTACAGCAAAACATCTGACACTCATCTTGGGTGAATATGATTTGGTGGTATTGGATGTGATGTTTTCGGGTTTAAATGACTGGAATATCTTGAATGATGTGGGACGAAATGGCAGGAAAATGCCTATTTTATTTTTGATTGCCCGTGATCAAATTGGAGAGCGTATTAAAGGATTTGGTCTTTCTTTTACTTTTGCAGAAATACTCGCTCGGATAAAAAGTTTATTGGCCAGAGAGCCACGAAATAATGAAAACAGCAAGATGAGTGTTGCAGATCTTGAACTCGATTTATGGAAACGTTGTGTGAGCCGTTCAGGACAAAGAATTAACCTCACTGCCCAAGAATACGCATTGATGGAACTATTTATGAGTAGACGTGGGGAAATTTTGCCTAGAGCACTGATTGCATCCCAGATCTGTGATATGAATTATGATAGCGATACTAAAGCGGTGGAAGTGGCAGTTAGTCGTTTAAGAAATAAAATTGATCGTAACTTTCTTCCGAAGCTGATTCATAATATTTATGGAATGGGCTATGTGTTAGAAGAATGGAACAGAGGACGTGCCAGAAAACATTAACCATGAGTTTTCTTACTCTTTAGACAAAGTTTAAATGAGTTGTATCGACTAATTGTCAGCTATTTGACAATTCAGTACCAAGATTCTGATTAAAGTAATAAAGCGATGTAAAGTAACGAATCTGGGATGAAGAATGAAAATATGTATTTATGGCGCGGGTAGTATTGGATGCTATTTAGGTGGACGATTAGCCGCAACTGGGCATGATGTCGATTTCATTGTTCGGCCTAAAATACAACAACAACTTCAACAATATGGGCTCACGGTTTCTGACTATAAAGGAATGCGACAAACTGTTCCTGCGAATAAACTTCAACTGAGTCAGGATTTAGATATTGCGGCTAACGCAGACTTTATTTTTGTTTGTGTGAAATCAGCAGCAACTGAGCAAGTTGCTTATGAACTAAAAGATACTCTGAAGAAAGATAGCATCATCATCAGTTTCCAGAATGGCTTAAGTAATGTTGCAATCCTGAAACTGGTGTTATCTGGACATACAATTCTTGAAGGTATGGTGCCGTTTAATGTGGCTGCTTTGGGAAATGGGGCATTTCATCAAGGCACAGAAGGGGCTTTATATGTCAAAAGTCATCCAGCCCTTGCTGAACTCGAGGCGGCCTTTCACACCGCAAAACTTGAGTTCAAACTTGAACAGAATATGCAAGAGATTCAATGGGCAAAGTTATTATTGAATCTCAACAATTCAGTCAACGCATTGTCTCAGCTCCCACTTAAGCAACAACTTTCCATTCGGGCTTACCGTCAATGTTTGGCGATGGCACAGATGGAAGCTTTACAACTTCTGAAATTAGCCAAAATTCAACCTGCACAACTTACTGCGGTGCCTGCTCAAGTTTTGCCTAAGGTATTAAGTCTTCCAAATTTTATTTTTAATCTACTCAGCAAGAAAATGTTGGCGATTGATCCACTGGCACGGTCATCGATGGCTGATGATTTGATGGCAGGCAGGGCAACAGAAATTGACTGGATTAATGGTGAAATTGTTAATTTGGCTGCACAGTTTAATTTACAGGCGCCAATCAATACAAAGCTCATCCAGCTGGTTAAGCAGGCAGAAAATACAGCTAAAGCTTGGTCTGCGGAAGAGTTAAAAAAAATATTGGAAACAGCTTAAACGACAAATGAAAAGCCTTAGCATAGGGGAAACTAAGCTAAGGCTGTTTTGATCGTGAATTTGAAAGGCTTTAAACTTTGGCTGTTTCTTGTGGCCCAAATCGGGTAATCAAAATACCAAAGATGGTTGCGAAGATATACATAAAGATTGAATAGACTGCGGCAGGCATTGCAATCGTGGTACTGGCCATGATGGTCAATGCAATGGTCATTGCCAGTGTACTGTTATGAATGCCGATTTCAAAAGCACATGCCCGCGCTTGATAAGAACTAATACCAAACAGTCGCGGTACAAAATAACCAATACAAAGACTAATTGCACAGAATAACGCTGTGGCTAATCCTATTTGACCAATATACTCAATGAGATTACTTCGCTCTTTGATAATTGCGCCAAGGATGATAATCACCAAAAAAACCACCGCAAAGATACGAACTGGGCGATTCATTTTTTCCGCAGTGTGTGGAGCATAGTGACGAATCAACATCCCAATACCAACAGGAACAAGAATAATCGCAAATACTTGAAGCACTTTAGAAAATTGTAAACCAAGCTGCTGGCCTTCATTCATGAAATGAAGAATCGAGAAGTTCACAATAAACGGTAGAAAAATAGCGGCAATAATCGCATTGATTGCCGTTAAGGTAATATTGAGTGCGATATCACCTTTATATAGATAACTAAACAGATTTGCTGTAGATCCTCCAGGGGAAGCCGCGAGTAGCATCAAGCCTACGGCCAGCAATGGCGGTAAAGCCAATATTTTACAAATCAAGAAGGCAATGCCGACCAATAAAATCAGCTGACAAAATAGAGCAACTAAAACAGCTTTGGGGTGCTTACTTACGCGAGCAAAGTCTTTGAGGGTGAGTTCCAACCCTAAACCCGCCATAACGATCGCTAAAGCGAGGGGCAGAAAAAGTGTAATTAGTCCAGAATCCATAACTATTTATTCCTTTTAGATCAATTCAATATTATTTCCTAAAATTTTTATACAATTTTGTCCGATCAAATCACAACTTGGTAGTATCTAAGTTGATATAGTTTTTACCCTTAAAAGCCATATAAACATCAGTTTTAACATAAAATTTAAGATATTTACGAACAAGATAATCAATTAGCATATTTAGATTATTAATTCTAATGATTTCTTTAGCTTTTAAAAATTATTCACTTTTATTTGAAAGTGTGCGATTTATCACATTTTATTTAAGTGTAGTTTAGAAAATTTAATAAGAGAAAAAGAAAGTTTTTCTATTTTTACATTTTATAACTCTTTATTAGTTTTGTTACTCAGCTAATTGTTGTGTGCAAATTAATCAAAATGCAAAGTTTTTTTGACTAAATAGTAAAAACTAAATTTAAATTTGGAAAAATAATATTTATATATTTAACAATGGTGTATACTGCATTCACACATATGAAAATGCGAATCATTTAGGTTTTCTTCAAACTTTCATGATTCTTAAACAAAAACTTTATAATATGCGATCAATTGGCAGAAAAATAAAAATCAGATGTAAAAAAGGTCAATGACTCTTTGTTACTTTAAGAAAGATAATTTGCGCCGATTATTACATTGTAACTATTTATTTATATAAAAATAAGTGAATAGTTACGTGAAAAGATGACCATTTTAGTGTGGCTCAAAATAAAAACTGAATATTACAAATAGCGGATTAAATATGGATAACGTAGCTCAGCTCGAAACTGATACTAATTTCCAAAGTCGAAAAAAAATAACTTGGGCTGTTTTTAGTGTGCTCATCTTATTTCTGATCTTAGGTATTGCATATTATTTTTTGGTATATCGATTCTACCAATCTACCGATAATGCTTATGTACAAGCCGATGTCACTTGGGTCATGCCAAAAATCTCAGGGGAAGTCATCGAACTGATAATCAATGACAATCAGTTTGTGAAAAAGGGAGAGGCATTGGCCATTTTAGATCATCGTGATTATCAAGCACGTTATGATCAAGCCAAGTCCGTCGTGACTTTGAAAGAAGCTGCGCTTGCGGTACAGCAACAAAATGAAAAATCTGCAAAATCATCAATTAGTGAAGCCAATAGTGGTGTTGTTGCCGCACAAGCAGATTTATCTCGTTTGAAAAAAGATTTCATTCGTTATCAAGATTTATTAAAAGACGGTGTGATTACCCGACAGAATTTTGAAGGCATCCAATCTCAGTATTTAACTGCGCAAGCACAAGTCACTAAAGCACAAGCCTCGGTGAATGCTGCTGAAGCTCAATTGGGTAGTTTACAAGCCAGCCGTGCGCAGCTACTTGCCGATATCCAAAATGCCAATGCGACTTTGGATCTTTACCAAATCGATCTTTCATCCTCAAAAGTCATCAGCCCAGTAACAGGCAAAGTTGGTAGTCTTTCAATCCAAAAAGGTTCTCGTGTGTCTCCACAAACACGCTTGATGGCCATCATTCCTGAGAAAAGTTTGTATGTGCAAGCCAACTTTAAAGAAACCCAAATTGAGAAAATGCACATTGGGCAGCAAGTTAAATTAAAAATTGATGCTTATCCAAGCCTCACCTACACCGGAAAAATCGAAAGCTTTTCTCCAGCATCTGGCGCAACTTTTTCGCTTATGCCACCAGATAATGCGACTGGAAATTTTAACAAAGTTGTACAGCGTATCCCTGTACGGATTGCACTCGATTCGAGTCCACATATTGATCTTATAAAACCTGGAATGTCAGTCAGTGCGACTGTTGATCTAAGAACTTAATCAGAAAGTTTTAGGTATAAGAAAATGAATAAACCGATCGAACATGAGTGGAAGTTTGCGCCAAAAACCGCATGGCTCATTTTTGCTGCCATGATCTTTGGTAACTTCATGGCAATTCTGGATATTCAGATTGTTGCAAGTTCTCTGAATGAAGTCCAAGCAGGCATGAGCGCCAGCCGTTATGAAGTGACATGGGTTCAAACGGTTTATTTAATTGCTGAAATTATTGCAATTCCAATGTCCAGTATTGTGTCTAGAGTACTCTCTACACGTATTTACTACACCATTTGTGCCATTGGATTTACGATCAGTTCTTTACTGTGCGCTTTGGCTTGGAATCTGGAAAGTCTATTGGTATTCCGTGCGTTTCAAGGCTTTATGGGTGGAGGTATGATTCCAACGTCAATGACGGCGTTGTATTTACTTTTTCCAGAAGCAAAACGTGCATTGCCATTGGTGATGTTTGGCATGATCAGTACCTTAGGTCCTGCGATTGGTCCAACCATTGGTGGATGGCTCACCAACAACTTTTCATGGCACTGGATGTTCCTGATTAATATCATCCCAGGTATTTTGATTGCGACAATTATTTACTCGGGTCCAAATATTGATCGCGCCAATTATTCACTGATTAAAACCATGGATTGGTTCAGTCTGATTGGCATGGCCATGTTCTTGGGTGGTTTGGAGTATTTTCTGGATGAAGGCGCACGCCATGACTGGTTAGCGGATACAGGCGTTCGTGTTGCATTTATCATCTGCTTGATTGGCGGCATGATCTTCTTCTCGCGTAGTTTTACTCAGCCTAAACCGCTATTAGATCTCAGTGTATTTAAAAATAAAAACTTCGCTTTAAGCTGCATGATTACCTTTGTGATTGGCATGGCTTTGTATGGTCTGGGCTATATGATTCCTGTATTTCTTGGACAAGTTCGAGAAATGAACAGTAGTCAAATCGGTCATATCATGATGGTGACAGGCATTGTCATGTTCTGCTTTGCGCCATTTTTGGCTTGGCTCATCCCGAATTTTGATACACGAAAAACCGTGTTTGTTGGCATGGTCTTGGCGGGTTTTGGTGTTTGGCTCAATTCACATCTCAGTATTCACAGCGATTATGACTTTATGTTTTGGCCACAGATCTATCGTGGGATTGGTCTGATGATTTGCCTGATAGTGGTCTCACATTTAGCCATGAGTACCTTGCCACTCACGAAAGTTGCAGATGCCAGCGGTATTTATAATTTGATGCGTAATATTGGCGGTGCTGTTGGGTTGGCTTTGATCAACTCATCACTGGATTGGCTCACAGCATTGCATGTCACCCAGATCAATCAATATATGACACCGCAGAATTGGATCTTTGTAGAAAGGCTAGACCAACTCACTGCACAATACCAAGAAGTCGGTGCAAATGCACAGCAAATCGCGCTGAGTGTGATTTATCGCGATATTCACTATCAAGCGCTCACGTCTAGTTTTAATGATTTATTACGCATGTTAGCCATCATTATGTTTGTGGCGGCTTTCTTAACCATCTTTATGGATAGGGGGAAGAAAATGGACATATAGAGATTCAATGCTAGAGGGTTTCATATAACGAAAAATAATCGGGGCATCTATAACAACTTACCCCGTAATAAAAAGAATAGTGATACGCATTTTTTATATTTCTTTATGAGATAGGGGAATTTGCATATCCAAATTTAGAGGTACAAGCTGATGATTAATACAACATATAAACTGATCTCGAGATTCAATAACAAAGAATCTACCTATGGCCAATATGTCGAGAAAGAACAAATCGATATTGACCGCCTAAAAGTGATGTATTCCATCTACGAGCAGTATTATGAAAACACCAAATTTTCCATCTTTGTAGATGATTTTAAAAAGAAAAGTGGTGCGATCTTAATTTTCAACTCGGAAACGGATGAAATTGTTGGGTTCTCTACAGTGGTGGTTCAGCATTTTTATTTAAATGGTAAAGACTATACGGTGTTATTCAGTGGCGATACGGTGATCTTAAGAGCGTATTGGGGCACACGTACACTGCAAAGTACTATGCTTAAGCTGATGATTAAGTTACGGGTGAAATATCCGTTTAATGAGCTGTATTGGCTACTGATTTCCAAAGGTTACAAAACCTATTTGTTGCTTGCCAATAATTATTATGTCTATTACCCAAATATCAAAGATGAAAATCAGCATTTATCAACGGTGGTTGAGCATTACTGTGAGAATTTCTTTGGTGAGTATTATGACAAAGAAGCAGGTTTATTAAACTTTGGTAATGACTATCAGCCGCTAAAAGGTGAAGTCGCGCCTATTACCGAAGAAATGAGAGCAAAGAATCCAAATATTCATTTCTTTGAACAGATGAATCCAACATGGACGGTCGGCACAGAGCTACCGTGTATTGGTCGTTTAGGCTGGAAAGATCTTGCGCGATTCCCTGTCAAATTAATCACTAAACCTGCCAGTAAAGGTCGATGCGAAGCATTGTTGAAGACACCTGCAAATCGCCAAGGAGTCCTGCAATGAAGCATTCAGAATGGCTTACCACAGGTTCGCATCTTATTTTAAAACAATGGTGTGATGTCTCTGACCGAGACTTTAAAAAGCATGCCAATAGCCTAGAGCAGACACAACGTCAAATCTTGAGCTCAATTTTGCAGACATCATACTTTGCCAAAGAGCGCAAGGCGAAAGATTATACGCAGTTTGTACAAGCTTTTCCTGCTTCGCGTTATAGCGCGTGGCGGGAGGACATTCAGCGTTATCGAGATCAGCAGATACAGCTTTCAAACAGTAAATTGGTCCGTTTTCAACCGACTAGTGGATCTAGCGAACAAATCAAATTTATTCCTTATACCAAGCTGTTTTTAGACGAGCTTGATCACGCAATTGCACCATGGATGGCCAGTTTATACCGTAAGTGTCCTCAGTTACGTTCTGGCACACACTATTGGTCGGTTTCATGGTTGCCAGAAAGCCAGCGTGAAGTATTAAAAGATAAAAATTTAAATGATGACAGTGCTTTACTCGGTATTGGTAAACGTATTCTATCTAAATTTACTCAAGCAGTTCCCAGCAATGTTGCTTTTGCAGCCAATGCTGATGATGCACTCTTTGCAACGATTTGCTATCTGGTCGCCAATCGTAATCTCGCCATGATTTCGGTGTGGAGTCCAACCTTTGCTTTGCAGCTCCTAGATCGTTTGGAGGCAATGCAACAAGACGTAATTGAAGTTTTAGAGACAGGTCGTTGGGGAGCGCGTCAAGTTTCATTAAAAGAAGTCAAAGCCCCATTCAGCCCAGAAAGTGCAAAATGTCTGATCGACAGTTCAAATGGCGAACAGATTGATTTTAACAGGTTATGGCCGAGTTTGAGTTTGGTATCGAGCTGGGATACTGCTGGCTCCAAAGCGTGGGCTGAAAAATTGAAACAGCGTCTTCCTTCAGTGCAATTTGAAGGCAAAGGCCTATGGGCCACCGAAGGTGTGGTGACCATTCCTTACAATGATCACTATCCATTGGCTTATCAAAGCCATTTTTATGAGTTTGAATATTTGGAAGGTGAAAAACAGGGGCAGATTATCCCGTCATGGGAACTTAAAGTTGGTGATGTAGTTAGCCCAATTATTACATCAGGGAATGGTCTATTGCGTTATTGCCTTGATGATTGTCTACGTGTGACCAGTTTCCTTGAACAAGTCCCATGTTTTGAATTCCAAGGACGTCGTTTTGGGGTCGATCTGGTGGGAGAAAAGCTTGCACCAGAAACAGCGCAGCAACTACTTTCACAACTCAATGAAACCGAATCGAAAGCGATTTCATTATTAGCAATTGATACCGAGCAACAGGTTAAGCCGTTCTATTGTGTTTTGTTTGAGGGCGAAATTCACCACAGTATTGATGATGAATTCATCGATAAGATACTGCGTCAAAATTTCCACTATGAGTTGGCACGTAATCTGGGACAATTAGATCAGCCTCAGATTCGTCAAGCCAACAATGGTTGGAATGCTTATAAAAAGCTGGTCATGTTTGATGGCATCATTGAAGGCAATATTAAGCCTGAGCCACTCAAGAAAGTTACCCTCAATAGTTTGGAACAACTATGAAGAAAGGGATGATGCAATTTAACGATCGAGTTTTTAAGTCCTCACATATTGCAGTATGTATGGCAATGTTATTGGTTTCGAATACTGTTAGTGCCATGACTTTAGATGAGGCTTTGTCAGCAAGTTTAAGGCATGAAAGCCAATTGGAGGTGAGCCGTTTAAGTGTGAATCAATCCATGGCAATGCTTGAACAGGCAAAACAACGTGATGGCCTGAAAGTAAACTTGGTTGGACAACTCGATTATGAAAGAGTTGAAACTCCCACCAATGTCATGTTCCCAACGGAAGGAAACCGAAAAGGTCGTAGTTTGCAATTACAAATGGATTACCCTATCTACACATCAGGGCGACATCGCTTGGGGATCGATGTTGCCAAAAGTCAACTTTCTGCATATTCGCAAGGCTTGTCGGATCAACGTTCTGAAACGATTTTGAATACCGTCATGGTTTATACCGACGTTTTGAAGAAGAAAGCGATTTTAGAACTGAGAAAGAAAACCATGTCTAACTTACAGCGTTCGTTATATGAATCGCAACGACGTTTTGATGTGGGTATGATCACACGCGCAGATTTGGCGCAAGTGTTGGCTCAAGTTGCTCAAGGGCAAGCTGATATTACACAGGCGCAATCCAATCTTACTGTGAGTGAAGCACAGTTTTATCAAATTACAGGCACGACACCAGATAACTTGGCGAAAATTAATCGTCTGCCAGAGATTTCCAGCAATCTGGATGAGATCTTGGCCAAAACCAAGAATCATCCGGCATTACTGCGTGCCAAATATGAGAAACAAGCCTCTGAGAAACAATACGCTTTAACCAAGCGAGAACTTTGGCCCACAGTCATGTTGACCAGCCGTGCGGGCAAGCAACATGAAGCCAGTTATATTGGCTCGGAAAGTAATAACTACATGGTGGGGGTGCAACTGAATGTACCGTTGTATGACGATGGTTTAAATCGCGCCAATATCCGAAAAGCACAGGCAGATGTTGATTTGGCTAATCAAAAAATTCGGAGTCTTGAGCTTGATTTGAATCAGCGTGCACGTACCACGTATGCGCAGTTACAAACCATTCGCCAAAACAAAGATGCATTACAGAATGCGATTGATGCAGCGTCGATTGCCTTTGTTTATACCCGCAAAGAATTTGAGTTAGGGACCAAAACAACTTTTGATTTGTTGAATACTGAACAAAAGCTATTGGATGTACAAACTCAGAAAACGGTCAATGAGCAAGACGAAATCGTTTTTGTTTATCAGCTCTTAGATCAAATGGGGCACTTAAACGATCTGGTGTCCACACAAAATATTGAACAGGTGAATAATTAATGAAAACAAATCCACCACATGCTGAGGTAAATCCGCTGATTACACGAGAAGCAACGTTGGCAGATGATCAAGCTTTGCGTGAACTGATTGCCGTGCCGATGACCACAAAGGGGGTACAGATCAGCTTTCAGCGTGAACCCAGTTATTTTAAAGCTTCAGATATTCTGTATCGGCACAAGCTCCATGTGGTGATTGAAGATACTGAAAATCAAAAGAATGTTGCGTGTTATAGCAATGGACATCGTCCATGTTATGTTGATAAAACTGTACAGAATGTGCGATATGCCAGTGATTTGCGTGTTGATCCAAACTATCGTGGTAAATCGTTGGTCAAAGTTTTAGGTGCACATGTCAAACAAACGCTGCATGAACCTAATTTTAGCCAGATGATTATTTTTAATGATAATTATGCAGCACGAGCAGCAATACAAACAGGTAAAACTGGAATTCCTGATTATTACGATGAAGGTCTGATTGAAACTTTGACTTTGACCCATCTAGGGACAAAACGTGACATCGATGCATTTTTAGACAAGACCAAGCAAACAGAAATAGGCAACATCAGTTCACGTATCGCTCAGTCCGAAGATATTACTGTAATGAATGAGTTTATTGCAGCAATGGCACAGCATTATAATTTTATTCCAGTTTATAATTTTGAAGAATTATACGCAGGGCATCTCTATTTTACAGGGCTTCAGCTTTCAGACTTTCAACTGTATTTCCAGAATGAAAAATTAGTCGGTATGTTTGGGTTATGGGATCAACATAGCCTAAAACAAACCAAAATTTTACATTACAGCCCCGTGATTGGTGTATTTCGTCCTGTTTATAATTTATTGACTAAAATCACTAAAATGATGCCTTTGCCTAAGCTTGGCGATTCGCTGAAATATCATGTATTACACACCTTGTTATGCCACCCAAAACATTTGGCACTGCATCATCTGATGCTTGAAGATGCCTATCAACTCTCAAAGCAAAGAGGGGTTGGTATCATCAGTTTTACCCTATCTCATCAAGATCCACGTTATCAGCTAAATCAGTTTTATAAAGGCGAACGATTAACGGGAATGCATGGATTTATTAGTTTTGCAGGAGATCCACGTCCAAACTTCGATCAGAATTTAATTCCATATTTGGAAGTTGGGCGGATTTGATTTGATCTATAAAAATGCCTCAAAGTATTGAAAAATAGACTTTGAGGCGTTTTTTGAGTAGATAGCGGAAATTATTTAGCTTTTAAGCTGTTGGCATATTCGACCAGTTGATCAACTACCGTACCCCAACCCTCAAAAAAGCCCATATCTTCATGCTGTTGACGAGTTTCCGCAGTACGATGTCTCGCAATCGCAGTATATTTAGTTGCGCCTTCACCTGCATCTTCAAGCAATAGAATTGCAGTCATAAATGGATTTTCAGCCGGTTTCCAATCTTCAGAATAAGTATCGGTAAAGACCAGTTTTTTACCTTCAATGATTTCTAGATAAACACCTTGATTGGGGATTTCATTGCCATCAATATCAAAGACCGTATTGAATTTTCCACCAACTCTTAAATCAATTTCGCAAGTTTTGACTGAATGGGGACGTGGCATAAAGAAGTGTTTGATATGTTCAGGTGTGGTCCAACATTCCCAAACCAGTTCACGTGGTACATCAATCACTCTTTCTAGTTTTAAATCAGTTTTTGGATCCAGTTTCATTTTCTCTTTTCCTTTTTAATTCGAGTGCGTAACGATCAAATTGATTAAGTCTTTGTTCCCAGATGGCCCGTTGCTTACTTAACCAATTTTGCATAGGCGTAAATGAATCAGGGGCCAAAGCACAAGTTCTGATTCGTCCATTTTTTTCAGAATGAATGAGTCCTGCTTGTTCTAATTTATTCAAATGTTTTAGAAAAGAAGGCAGGGCCATATCGTGTTGTTCAGCCAGTTCAGTGATTGAAGCTGCTCCGAAGGACAGCCGAGTCAGTATTTCTCTGCTATCGACCTGATGTCAATAAAAACTTAGCTAAAAAGCTAAGTTTTTAAAGATGATCGCTATCATTTTATTTTTTAATAATTATTCACCAATAAGATACCGACGAAACTGAGGACTGCTCCCACAGCCATTGATCCAGTAATCGGTTCTTTTAGTATAAAAAAGGCCAGTAATACAGTAAAGATCGGAACAAGATTGGTAAAAATAATGGTTTTGGATGCTCCAATGGCATGAATGGCTTGTGCATACCAGACGAAGGCCAATACGGTACCCAAAGCACCCAAATAAACAACAGCTAGCCAACTGTTCAATGAGATATTGATAAGCGTTTTATAACTTAACTCAGGCATTGAACTGATGAAAAGAAATGCGGTCCCCCAAAGGACGGCGTATGTGGTCATAGTCAAAGCTGATGTATTCGCTTGTTTCAAGCACAAGGTATAAATCACCCAACTAAATACCGCCCCACACATCATCATTTCACCAAGCCCCAAAGACTGTTGTAAAGCATTAAATACTTCACCGCGAGTCACCACCAGCAGTGTTCCAACCAAGGCAATGCAGACACCAAGATAGTTGATTCCCCTTAATCTTTCGTGAAAGAAAATTCGCAAGATCAACACAGTAAGAATAGGTGACAAACTAACAAATAAAGCCGTTCGACCTGCCTCAATTCGGGAAAGCGCAGCAAAGAAAAACAGGTTATAAGCGCATATTCCAGTTAAGCCCATCAGAATTGCATAGATATGCTGTTGAGCGGAAAGACGGGGAAAACAGCCAGTTGTTTTGATCATTAAAATAAGCAGTAAGATGGCAGCAATTGTGAAGCGTAACAGTGCAGACAAAGCTGGAGAAACTTCTGCGGCAAGAATACGTCCAGCGATAAAGGTGCCACCCCACATCAAAGCTACACAGATCAATTTAAAATAAACAGTACAACTTGGCAGAGAAATTGCGAAATGACGCATGAGGTTTTTAATCGACACAGAATTAAATCAAATCGTAAAACTCATTTATCTTTATAGTAAAATGAGCTTTTACTCATGAATGATCCATCATGACGCTGACTCAACTCGAAATCTTTTCAAAACTGGCAGAATTAAAAAACTTTACCCTGACCGCACAGCAACTGAATATTTCACAGTCCGCAATTTCACATGCACTTAAATCCTTGGAAAAGAAATGGGAAACTCAGCTGTTTTATCGCAATAACAATGAAGTTGAACTTACTGCAGCAGGGCAAAGTTTGCTGCCTTATGTGAATGAAATACTGAATGTCTCAACCATCATTCATCAACAAGTCATGGACCTCAAAGGTTTTAAAACAGGGAGTTTGCGTATCGGCTCCTTTGGCGCATCTTCTTCCAATGTACTGCTTCCATTGATTTTAGAAAATTTTAGTCGGAAGTATCCCGAGGTCGACGTGTTGATTTTTGAGGGAACAGATAAAGACGTGTTGCAATGGATAGATGAGCGCAAAGTTGATCTTGGTTTTGTGGTTTTACCTGAGACTCGCTTTGATACTTTTGCTGTACTGGAAGATATCTTTGTGGCTTTGATACCAACGCATTTACCGATTGCACAGCGAGCTGCGGTCAAACTGGAAGAGTTGATGGATTATCCTTTCATTTTGACCAATGCGGGCAGTCAAAATCATGTGCTGGAATTGTTTCGAGTAGCTCAACTAACACCTCAAGTGAAGTACCATCTCTCTCAAATCCTGTCGATTTTAAATATGGTAAATAGCAATGCAGCGGTGTCTATTGTGGCTGATTTATCCCTTGATCAGAACATTCTGCAACTGTATCCCAATATCGTAAAACGACCATTGTCACCGAATATCAAACGCTCCATTGGTTTGGCTGTGAAGAACAAGCAGCAAATGACACCAATTGCAAAAGCATTTATCGAGATTGCAACACAGCTGTAAATATCAGGTTAAAATCATCAACAATTCAGCTGATTGTTCATAAAAAGGCTAGAAAGACAGACAAAAGTTATCAATTAGACAAAATGCTTCTATAATAGCGTCCATTATTACTAGGGTCAGCGTTAGATCAAGCGGCAAGATGACCTTAGCCACACTTTTTTAAGCAATCTCTTATCTACGATTTGGCTTATATCAATATTTTCAATCTTATGTGCTTGCAACACATAAGAATATTTAGGTGCTCGCATGGAAATCAAGGTTAATTATCTCGACAATCTTCGACAAGAAGCGAAGTTTGATGATTTTACGGTAATCGCTGATCAGCCCATTCGCTATAAAGGCGATGGTTCTGCACCTGGCCCATTCGACTATTTCCTTGCTTCATCTGCATTGTGTGCTGCTTACTTTGTCAAAGTGTATTGTGCTGCGCGTGACATTCCAACCGACAATATCCGTTTATCACAAAACAATATTGTCGATCCTGAAAACCGCTATAAACAGATTTTTAAAATTCAGGTTGAACTCCCAGCGGATATTTCTGAAAAAGACCGTCAAGGCATCTTACGTTCAATCGATCGTTGTACTGTAAAAAAAGTAATCCAGACGGGCCCGGAATTTATCATCGAAGAAGTTGAGAGTATTGATGCAGATGCACAGGCGTTGCTCATGCCAAGCCTGACTTCAGAAAACAATACTTATATTTTGGGCAAAGATCTGCCGTTAGAACAAACCATTGCCAATATGTCAGAGATTTTGGCAGGTTTAGGCATGAAAATTGAAATTGCGTCATGGCGTAATATCGTGCCAAATGTGTGGTCGTTACATATTCGTGATGCGCAGTCTCCAATGTGTTTTACCAATGGTAAAGGCTCAACGAAAGAAAGTGCTTTGGCATCGGCTTTAGGTGAATTCATTGAACGTTTAAACTGTAATTTCTTCTATAACGACCAGTTCTGGGGTGAGGAAATTGCCAATGCAGAATTTGTGCATTATCCAGATGAAAAATGGTTTAAACCGGGTCCAAATGGTGAATTACCAAAAGAAATTTTGGATGAATATTGTTTAGAAATTTATAACCCTGATGATGAATTGCTGGGCACACATCTGTACGACACCAACTCAGGCAATACTGAACGTGGTATCTGTTCATTGCCATTTGTGCGTCAATCTGATGATGAAACAGTCTATTTCCCATCGAATTTGATTGAGAATTTATATCTCAGTAATGGCATGAGCGCAGGGAATACCTTGGTTGAAGCTCAGGTTCAATGCTTATCTGAAATTTTTGAACGTGCTGTTAAGCGTGAAATCTTGGAAGGTGAAATTGCCTTACCAGACGTACCACAAGAGGTATTGGCAAAATACCCAAGTATCGTGGCGGGGATTCAAGGTTTAGAGGAACAAGGCTTTCCCGTGCTTGTAAAAGATGCTTCATTGGGTGGTCAATTCCCTGTAATGTGTGTGACGCTAATGAACCCACGTACAGGCGGTGTCTTTGCTTCATTTGGCGCGCACCCAAGTTTTGAAGTCGCTTTAGAACGTAGTTTGACTGAACTACTGCAAGGTCGTAGTTTCGAAGGTTTAAATGACTTACCGCAACCGACTTTCCAAAGCAATGCGGTGACCGAACCAAACAACTTTGTTGAGCACTTCATTGATTCAAGTGGTTTGGTCTCTTGGCGTTTCTTTAGTGCTAAATCTGATTATGACTTTGTAGAATGGGACTTCACCAATGATGGTGAAAACTCCAATGCTGAAGAAGCGGCTGAGTTGTTTGGCATCCTTGAAGAAATGGGCAAAGAAGTCTACATGGCGGTGTATGAACACTTAGGTGCAACTGCATGCCGTATTTTGGTGCCTGATTACTCTGAAATTTATCTGGTTGAAGACCTGATCTGGGACAACACCAATAAAGCCTTGTTATTCCGTGAAGATATTCTCAATCTACATCGTTTAGATGAAGAACAGCTGGAAGCATTGGTCGAGCGTTTAGAAGAATGTGAACTGGACGATTACACTGAAATCACGACATTGATTGGTATTGAGTTTGATGACAATACTGTGTGGGGTCAGTTAACTTTGCTCGAATTGAAGCTATTAATCTATGTTGCATTGCAACAGTTTGAAGAAGCCAAAGAACTGGTTGAAACCTTCTTGCAATACAACACCAATACAGTTGAACGTGGTTTGTTCTATCAATGTATGAATGTCGTGCTGGAAGTCTTGCTCGATGATGAAATGGAACTGGAAGATTACGAGATCAATTTCCGTCGTATGTTTGGCAATGAACGTATGGATGCAGTGGTTGGTTCGGTTGAAGGTAGCGTTCGTTTCTATGGCTTAACCCCAACCAATATGCAACTGGAAGGACTTGATCGTCATTTACGGTTAATCGACAGCTATAAAAAATTGCATAAAGCGCGTGCGAAAGCAGTTGGCTTAAATGTCTAAAACACGTTAAATATTCATTTAAAAAGTGCATGTTGATCATGCACTTTTTTTATTTAGAGCCGATAAAACTGTGTTTTTTAATCACTCAAAATTTTAATAAATTGATTGCTTGACCTTGCAATTATTGGAAGGACTACAGTGTCTTTCATAAAGGTAAATATGCCGCATTAGATAGAAACGCTCATCTATTGATTGCATCATTCCCTTTATTTTCGTCAATACAGCAATCAATCACATCTTAAATGAATGTTGATACTGCTCAATAAAAGGAAACAATAATGAGTGAACAACAATCTGCAACAACGCCTAACCCAAATGATTCAAGTGAGTTCTATAGTCTCTCTACGCGTGCTTATATGGAACTAACGAGCCGTATGCATGTGGATATGCAAATCAATTACACTGGCAATGCCGACATTGACTTTATGCGTGGAATGATTCCACATCATCAAGTCGTAGTCGATATGGCCAAGGTCGCCTTGAAATATGGTTATGATCCAGAAGTTCGAATGCTGGCAAAAAATATGATTTTGGCACAGGATATTGACATTAAAGTAATAAATGCTTGGTTAAAAAGGCATTTTTTATAAGTCTGTATTGTTGACTTTTTTAGATAAAAGGCTTTATGACAAAGCCTTTTATCATTTGTTATTCATCATTTCAACAAATGCAATGGTACTGACTATGCCTAAAATAACAGTTCTCCCAAATGAAAAAATTTGTCCTGAAGGTCGGGAAATTGAAATAGAACGCGGGGAAAACCTGTGTAGACGTTTACTGGATAATGGTATCGAAATTGAACATGCCTGTGATCTTTCAGGTGCATGTACAACCTGTCACGTGATCGTGAAAAAAGGATTCGATAGCCTAACTGAAATGGACGATATTGAAGCTGATTTACTCGATCGTGCTTGGGGGCTAAACCCTTATTCACGTTTATCCTGTCAGGTGAATGTACAGGAGGAGGCTTTAGAAATAGAAATCCCGAAATATACAGTGAATTATGTATCCGAAAAGAAAGGCTAAACAGCTAATTTCCTAATTTAATGACCAAAAGACTTGACCTTCCAATTATTGGAACGTTTATATTGAATATATCTTCTTTCATAACCAAGTGGAGCATTCGTATGGAATTTCATGTTGAAAATATGACTTGTGGTGGCTGTGCACGTGGTGTAACGCGTGCGATCCAAGCAGTGGATGCCTATGCAAAGGTAATCACTGATCCACCTAACCGCAACGTAAAAGTAGAAACCACGGCATCACAACAGCAAATCGTTGATGCATTGGCAGAAGCGGGTTTTCCACCACGTTAATTTACAGTGAATGAAAAAGCGGCCGAGATGGTCGCTTTTTTTGATTTAAGAAAATGCTCAAAAATAAAAAAGGCCATATTTCTATGGCCTTTTAATTTGTGTCACTTACGACCCGTCAGAGGAGACAGAGAGAGCAGATCATTATGATGATGGATATCTTTCATTTCATGGCTCGGTTCTTTTAAACCTTCAAGAATCGGGCAATCAGGTCGATTATCACCCGCACAGCAATCAACCAAGGTTTGCAAGGTTTGCGCCATTTGTTGTAGATCTTGGATACGTTGTTCTAACTTATGGATATGCGCCTGAGCCAGATGCTTTACATCCGCGCTATGCCTGTTGCGATTATTCCATAAATCCAGCAAGTCAGTGATTTCTGCTACAGAGAAACCCAATTCACGACTACGCTTGATAAACTTCAAACGTTCAACATCATTATCAGAATAAGAGCGGTAACCTGCATTGCTGCGCCCTGCAGCTGGAATTAAGCCAATTTGTTCGTAATAACGAATCATTTTGGCTGTCACACCTGAAACTTGAGAGACTTTACCAATATTCATGAGATCCTCCATTAGCCTCTGTTCACAGATGGCGGTTGGAAACGACGTAAACGTAGCGCATTACCAAGGACAAACACACTTGAAAGTGCCATTGCACCTGCTGCAAAAATCGGTGACATCAAAATGCCATAAGCAGGATACAGTACGCCAGCTGCCACAGGAATCAACATAGTGTTATAGGCAAAAGCCCAGAATAGATTTTGATGAATATTACCAATCGTCGCTTTGGATAAGGCAATCGCATTGGCTACACCTTGCAGATTACCTGACATCAGCACCACATCTGCAGATTCAATCGCAACATCCGTACCTGTACCAATAGCAAGGCCGACATCAGCTTGAGCCAGAGCAGGGGCATCATTAATGCCATCACCCACGAAGGCAATATTGCCATATTTTGCTTTCAGTTCTTGTACAGCATTGACTTTTCCCTCAGGTAAGACTTCTGCAATCACTTCATCAATACCAAGCTGTTTGGCAATCGCATGTGCTGTGCGTGCATTGTCACCTGTAATCATGGCGACTTTTAAACCAAGTTGATGTAATGCTTGAATGGCGGCAGGGGTTGTCTGTTTGATTGGATCTGCAACAGCGATAATCCCAGCAAGTGTGCCATCAATTGCAACATAGAGTGGAGATTTTCCTTCATCACCTAAACGCTGTGCTGTTGCTGCAAATGGAGAAACCTCTATACCAAGTTGAGTCATATAACGGTCTGCACCAATGTGAACAGTCTGGTTCTGATTGACCGTTGCATTGACGCCCATACCTGTGACTGAATCAAAAGTATCAACTTTCGGTAATACCAGCCGTTCATCTTTCGCAGCATCGACAATGGCTTTTGCAATTGGGTGCTCAGACAGGGACTCAACCGCTGCCACGACACTAAGTACATAATCACGCTCAAATGCCGCAGTCACCTCAAAATCAGTGAGTACTGGATGACCTTCGGTTAGAGTACCTGTCTTATCTACAGCAACTACTTGTGCATCTTTTAATAATTGTAAAGCTTCACCTTTACGGAACAGGATACCCAATTCAGCACCACGTCCAGTACCCACCATAATCGATGTTGGAGTTGCCAAGCCCATGGCACACGGACATGCAATAATCAGTACCGCAACAGCATTGACCAATGCAAAAGTTAAAGCAGGAGATGGACCAAAAATCAACCAAACGAGGAAGGTGAGTAAAGCGGCAATCATCACGGCGGGCACAAACCATAAGGTTACTTTGTCGACCACGGCTTGAATCGGCATTTTAGAGCCTTGCGCTTGTTCAACTAGACGAATAATTTGCGCCAGCATGGTGTCGCCACCGACAGCAACTGCTTTAAAGCTTAAAGTACCGTTTTGGTTAATGGTACCGCCAACGACCTGACTGCCGAGATTTTTCTCAACAGGAATGGGTTCGCCTGTAATCATCGATTCATCGACAAAACTTTGTCCTTCAATCACTTCACCATCAACAGGGATTCGTTCACCTGGTTTGACAATAACAAAATCACCAGAGACGACTTGATCAATTGGAATATCAATGACATGGTTATCACGCGAAACATGGGCTACTTTTGCCTGTAAGCTAACTAAACGCTGAATTGCCTCAGATGTCCGTCCTTTGGCTTTGGCCTCAAGAAAACGGCCTAATAAGATTAAAGCGACAATGACGGCAGCGGCTTCGTAATAGACATTTACTGTTCCCGCGGGAAGCACATTCGGCGTAAAAGTCGCAACCAAAGAAAATAGGTAGGCAGCGAAGGTACCGACTGCAACCAAAGAGTTCATATCGGGTGCTAAACGGAACAATGCAGGTAAACCTTTGCTATAAAAGCGACGACCTGGAATCAGCAGGACCAAAGTCGTTAAAATGAATTGGAGATACCAACTATTTTGCATCCCTATAGTTTGCTCAATCAGTTGGTGTACACCGGGGATCAAATGAGAACCCATTTCTAGAATAAACACAGGTAAAGCGAGAGTCGTGGCTAGTATCAAGTCACGTTTTAATTCAGCTCTTTCTTGATCTTTTTTCTCAAGATGTTCAGTTTGATCAGGAATGGAAGCTTGTATTTCCTTGGCATCGTAACCGGCTTTATCAATCGCTGCGATTAAACTTTCCACACTTGCATTACCTGTGACGGTTGCTCGTTCCGTCGCTAAATTGACAGACGCAGTTTTTACACCAGAAACAGCACTTAGAGCCTTTTCGACACGACTGACACAAGAAGCGCAAGTCATCCCTTCAATCGATAATTCGATATTGCTTGCAGGAACGTCATAACCCGTCTGCTCAATCGCATGGATAAGTACTTGTCGATCGACGGGTTTGGCAAGGGTAATATCTGCACGTTCTGTGGCTAAATTGACAGAAGCGGACTGTACGCCATCCACTTTCTTTAGTGCAGTTTCAACTCGACCCACGCAACTGGCACAAGTCATGCCTTCAACTTGTAATGTGACATTTAGGTCTTTAGATGCTGTATTTATTTGAGTTTCCATAAGATATACCTATAGAGGTGATCTGATTGCTTGCAGCATAGACCTTAACATTATGGGAAGGTCAAGCGGATTTATCAACTCTTAGGATTTTATTTATTCTGGTCATAAAAATTGAGTTTTAAGCTGGATCAAGACTGGTCAAATTCATCTATATATGACGATTTTTTGTTTTTATTGTTGCGACAGGAAAGGTGAAGGTAAATGGATTGACCATTGCTTTTATTGAGCTAAGGTCAATCCATCGCAAAGCTTAAGTTATTGCAAGAATTTAGTTTGCAGCGCAGTCGCTGTGGCAAATATCTTTTGATACCCCTGCGGCAGAATTCGTTGTAAGATATCTACAGCTTTTGCATCAGCACCAATCAATAAACGACGTTTATTTTTGAGTACCGCTGTTAAAATTTGATTTGCCGCCTCATCGGCTGGTGTTCTCAATATTTTGTCAAAAGCCTGCTGACTTTTTACTGGGTCCATTCCTAAAATTTCGACACTGGTATTAATCCGCGCAGCTTTAGCAATATTGGTTCGAATTCCACCTGGATGTATACACGTCGCGCTTACGCCCGAATCTTGTATATCGAGTTCTTGCCGCAAAGACTCAGTAAAGCCCCGAACTGCAAATTTACTCGCATTATAAGCACTTTGAGTGGGCTGTGCGGTTAGTCCGAACATACTTGAGATATTAATGACATGCCCGTCGCCACTCTGTTTCAGGTAGGGCAAAAATTCTTTGGTCCCGTATACCACACCCCAAAAATTAATCCCAATCAACCATTCAAGATCTTCATAGCTGACACCTTCAGCAGTGCTACCGATGGCAACACCCGCATTATTAAAGATCAAATTGACTCGCTGATGCTGCTCCACCACGCTTTTAGCCCACTTTGCCATGTCTTGGCGATTGGCGACATCAACCACTTGCACTGTAACTTTGACAGGATATGACTTTAATAAAGTTTGAGTTTTGGCCAGACCAAACTCATTGACATCCGATAAAGCCAAATGGCAGCCTTGTTTTGCCAATGCAATTGCAAGTGCTTGACCAATCCCTGAACCTGCGCCTGTAATTGCTGCAACTTTGTTATTGAATGATTTCATTTAAACCGCCATTTGTTTTTCTAAGGGTTGTACCTGAATAGCCGTAGATGAAGACTTTCCGACTTGGGTATAATTTTCCAGATCAAAACGGCGAGTGCGCTGACGATATTCCAATGTAAAGCCCGGCCAATTATTGGTATTTTTGCCTGTCGCGGTTTGATACCAACTGTTGCAGCCTTGAGACCACATGGTTGATTTCATGCGCTCCTGAATTTCTTGATTGAACTGTGTTTGGATTTCATTTTTTAAATCTGCAAAACATAAATTATTCAGAATATGTACTTGAATTGCATCCAGAATATAGTTCACCTGACTTTCAATCATATACACGATTGAGTTATGCCCAAGATTGGTATTTGGACCATACAGCATGAAGAAATTAGGAAAACCACTCACTGTTAAGCCTAAATAAGCTTCTGCGCCATCGACCCATTGTTGTTTAAGTGTCTTGCCATTGAGCCCAGTAATTTGCATAGGTGCCATAAACTCAGTTGCTGCAAAACCTGTTCCATAAATAATGGTATCTACTTCACGTACTTTCCCATCTTTGTCGACAATACCCGTGGCTGTGATTTCCTGAATTGCGGTGTTGATCAGCTCGACATTGGGGCGAACTAGGCTCCGATACCAATGATTAGAAATCAGAATACGTTTACAGCCAATAGGGTAGTCAGGCATCAGGCGATGGCGGAAATGTGGATCTTTGATTTCTTCCCGAATATGACGCTGAAAAATATATTCCGCCAAAGGAATTTCATTCAAGGTTGCAGTAAAGCTCTTAAGGCGAATCTCGTTATAACTATATTGAAAGACGCGATCAAGACTTTGCAGAATCGGTAGTTTTTGGAAAACTTTTCGTTCTAATTTGGAATAAATGCGGTCTGGTTTTGGAATGACATAAGGCGCAGAACGTTGATAGATATCTAAGTGGGCGACTTGCTTAGCGATTTCAGGTACAAATTGAATCGCACTGGCACCCGTACCAATCACAGCTACACGTTTATTTTTTAAATCATAGTCATGATCCCAGCGCGCTGAATGAAAGCTTTTGCCCTGAAAGGTGTCCAGTCCTTTAATTTTAGGATAGGCTGGACGATTGAGTTGGCCAACCGCTGCAATCAGAAATTCTGCCTCGATTTTTTCTCCTGTTAGCGTTTGGATATGCCAAACACCTTGTGTTGCATCGAAGTCCGCACTGGTAATTTCAGTATTAAACTGGATATGCGGATAAAGCTGATATTTCTCAGTGCAATGTTTCAAATATTGGTGAATTTCCTGTGATGAACCATAGCGATTTTTCCAGCCAAGTTCCTGTTCAAAAGAAAAGGAATACAGGTGAGAAGGGACATCACAAGCAGCGCCAGGATAAGTATTATCGCGCCAGACACCACCCACATCGTTGGCTTTTTCAAATAAGGTAAATTGTTCAAATCCAGCAAGTTTCAGTTGAATCGCCAAGCCTAAACCACCAAAGCCTGTTCCAATAATGGCGATACGAATATTTTTATTTGAAGATAATTGTTGTTTGAACATAACTGACTCGAGTAAAAAATATCATGTATAGCTTGCAGAATAATCGTTTCATGCATTGATTTAGAGGATGGATGAGGACAAAATATTGTGATTAGCGGACATTGAGGAAATATACTTGAAGTACTTATGGACATATGAACGTAGTATCCATAGTGTTCGCCTCATGGCAGATTTTGCGGCTGAACTAGGTGTGAGTCATGCACAGATCCTCAAGGGAACAGGACTGGAGCAGCAACAATTACTTGATCCAAATAGGTTGGTGACTGGGCAGCAGGAATTACAGCTCATATCTAATCTAGTTGAAAAATTTAGCCAGAGACCTTTGCTTGGCTTGGAGGTTGGTCAGCGCTATCACTTTACTACCTTTGGTTCTTTAGGCTTGGGCTTGATCAGCAGTGCCAATATTCGTGAAGCGTTGAACTTTGCTTTGACCTATTTTCCTTTATCTTTTGCCTTTAGCCGATTTGTGGTATCAGAACAGCCTGAGACCCGTACTATCCAAATCGAAATTGTGGTTGATGATGGGATTCCGCCAGCTTTATGGCAATTCATTATTCAGCGAGACCTTGCTGCGCTAATTACAGTTCAACAAGATTTGATTCGGGAGAATCTCTGCCAAAGAGTAGTATTTGCTTTTCAGGCTCATGGAGAAATACAGTCTTATCGAGAATTATTTGGGATTACACCCGAATTTGGTGGATCGAAAAGTTTTGTGGTATTAGATGCAGAAAAAATAGATCAGAAGCTTAGTATGGCAAATGAGTTGGCGTTACATTCAGCAGAACAGCAATGCCGAGAAATACTGGACAAGCGGCAATCTCAAAAAAAATATACCGAGCAAGTTCAGCAAATCTTGATGAATAGCAGAGGGGAAATTCCTTCGATGGAAGAGGTCGCGGATGGTTTATGTCTAAACTCTCGAACTTTACGCCGTTATTTAGCACAAGAACAAACGACCTTTATTAAAATCAGGGAAGAGGTCAGAAAAGTTCTGGCAGATTCATATTTGTCTTCTACTCAGACATCAATTGAACAAATTTCTGAATGGTTAGGCTATGCCGAACCCGCCAGCTTTATACATGCCTATAAACGTTGGTATGGCAAAACACCACATGCCACCCGATTAAAAAATAAAGTGTAGAAAATAATGGCGCAGTGACATATAAAAGATAAAGGACGCTGAAACGAACAAAAAGGAATCACTGTGCATCCTCATTCTAATCAGGAGAGGTGTCTTAAGATAAAAAGGTAGCACGCTATGCTTTTGGAATATGATTTAAGCTCATCCGAGTTTAGTCTTCTCTCTGAAATACTTTGGAAATTAGGTTCAGGAAAAGGACAGCAAAGCTTACGCGAAACGGTCCTTGTCGATATCGCGACTTTATTGAGAGCTGATTTTGCCGCTTCTTATGTTTGGGATGCAAAACAGCATGTATCTAAACAGGGCATCATGTGGCAAATTGACCCTAAAGCAATTCTAGAATATGAGCGTATTTGGCAACATCATGACCCGATTACGTCTCAGTTGCGGGAACGGCAACAAGCCACTTTCGTTAATGAAATCATTTCTCTATCAGAACTAAAAAGAACGGATTATTACAATGAATTTCTACGCCCTCATGGCTTGTATCATGGACTAAATATTTACTTTGTTCGGGATGGGATAGATCTAGGTGATTTGCGTATCTGGCGTGCTCAAGATTCGCTGATGTTTAGTGAGCGAGAGAAAAGAATCTTAAATTTACTTGAACCTTATATGACTCAAGCCTTACCGATGGATTTATCGACTCAGTACGATTTAACCCAACGGGAGCAAGAAGTGGTCATATTAGTCTGTAAAGGGTTGAGTGATAAACATGTTGCCAATTTACTCGATATTGGTTTCACCACGGTCAGGACGCATCTTAAAAATGCCATGAAAAAAATAGGCTGTCATAATCGTACAGAAATGGCCTCACTGATACATTCTTGATGATCTCCTCAATTTTGAGGATATTCAATGGACTTAAAACGGTACAAATTATAAAAATAATTACTTAAATGGATTTTAAGTCAAAATGTTAAATATGAATGAAAAATTAGATCAGGGCCAAGAATTTCAACTTGATAGAGCCACAATTAGCGAGATTACAGCTTTGGTTCGTGATCGAAAAGTTTCTTGCGAACAATTGGTATGCCACTATTTTGAAAAGATCGAAGCACAACAATCTTTAAATGCATTTATTAGCCTTGATAAAGCAGCAGCAATTCAACAAGCACAATTCTGGGATCAATCCATCCGTGCAGGAGCTGCTTGTCCAGACTTAATTGGTGTATTGATTGCCGTTAAAGATAATATTCATGTTGCAGGTTTCCCCAATAGTGCTGGCACACCTGCATTAGCGCAGTTCAGACCCAAAACAACAGCTCCTGTCATTCAAGCATTAATTGATCAAGGAGCCATTATTGTTGGGAAAGCCAATATGCATGAATTGGCTTTTGGCGTCACAGGTTATAACACAGCCATGCATATTGACGGGGTCGTTGGTACACGCAATGCGGTGAATCCTTTACATATTGCGGGTGGTTCTTCTTCTGGAAGTGCCGTTGCGGTTGCCGCAGGAATGGTTTCAATTGCAATCGGAACGGATACAGGAGCTTCGGTTAGATTACCGAGTGCCTTGAATGGTTGTATTGGTTTTCGTCCAACGCTAGGACGATATGCGCAAACAGGTATTACGCCAATTTCTCATACCCGTGACACCGCTGGACCTATGGCGCATTGTATGGCTGATATTATTGTGATTGATCAGTTAATTGCACCGTCAGCTCAACCATTTTCATTGCCAAAGCAGCCCATCAGACTTGGAATTAATGCCTATTTTTGGGAAAGTTTAGATGACGATGTTCATGAACAAGCGCATAAGGCACTGCAACTGTTAAAAACAGCAGGTATCGAAATTATTCCTGTCAATCTGCCTGATTTAGCGCAGATAAATCAACGTATTTCATTTCCTGTGGTGATTTACGAAGGCAAATATGATTTGATCCAATATTTAGAAAATAATCAGATTGGAGTCAGTCTAGACGCTATAGTTGATCAGATATCCAGTCCAGATGTACAGCAGATTTTTAAGCAAAATATTCTGCCTGAGTTGATTGTTGATTCGACTGGGGAATTGGTATCCGTGGATGCTTTATATCAGGAAGCAATTATAGAAGCTCGTCCACAATTACTTTCACTCTATGAAAAAGCTTTCAGAGAGCATCAACTTAATGCATTAATATTTCCAACATCTCCAATCGTTGCGCCGTTGGTGAGTGAGCAGGTAAGCTCAATTGAAAACTTTCAAACCCTGATTCGTAATACTGATCCTGGGAGTAATATTGGGCTGCCAGGGCTGAGTTTACCGATTGGTCGTGGAGCGAAGTCAAAACTACCGATTGGATTAGAGATCGATGGTTTGCCGAATACGGATCAGGAAATATTGACGATTGGGCAAGTATTGGAACAGATTTTTAGGGCTTTGAATCATCACTAAAATAACGTTGATTACCACTTAAAGCCTGTCTCATTGAGGAAAGGCTTTAAGCAAATAGATCTAAACAGCCATCTGATTTTGATTAAGCAATATGAAAAGATACAAATCGAAATGGCAAATACTGATTTGCAAATCTAGTATTAAGCTTACTTTATAAAAATCGGTTTAAGTTTATTTTATGTTTTTAAAGAAATTTTTAAGTATTTGTGTTTTAAGTAGCATGTTTGCAATCAGTGGCTGTCAAAAAAACGATCAACAGGCCAAAGAAAAAGTTGAAGATATAACTCAATCGGGTCTTAAGCTGGATGCGACACAGATGATGACGCATTTACAAGCTTTTGAACAAATTGCTAAGCGTCATGGTGGTAATCGTGCTGTCGGTACGCAAGGTGGTTTGGCAAGTGCAGACTATATTTTAAATCAAGCTAAGCAAGCAGGTTTTAGTACAGAGATTCAGACTTTTGAAAATCGGGAAAAGACTAAAGGCAAAAATATTATCGTGAAGATTCCTGGGGAGTCAAAACAAAGCGTGATCTTGCTAGGCGCGCATTATGATTCAGTCAAAATGGGGCCTGGCATCAATGACAATGCTTCTGGTGTGGCCTTATTGCTTGATTTAATGACACAGCTATCGACCAAAAAAATACAGCCGAAAAACACCATTTATTTGGCATTCTGGGATTCAGAAGAGGTGGGGATTGCGGGTTCTCAAGCTTATGTGGAGAAGCTGACTGCTGAACAATTAAAGTCAATTAAAGCTTATATCAATCTTGATATGGTCGGCACTAAAGACCCTGAAATCCTGATTGCAGATGGAGATAAATCATCTGTGGATGAGATGGAAAAAATGTTAAAAGAGCGTGGCATGCAGGAACAGGACTATAAGCCATTACTCGATGGTTTACGTAGTCTTCCGAGCCATACTGGTGATTTAGGATTGGAAAAAACGCTCAAGGAATTTTTTAAAGCAAAAAAGCTAAAAATTAAAGAAGATGTCTCGACCTTAACGGCCAGTGATACAGCTCCATTCTTAGGCAAAGTTCCAGTGACCGCTATCATCTTGTTTAATGAGCAAATGAAAGGGGATGAGCTTGAGTTCGCGCCGTGCTATCACAAAGCATGTGATACGATTGAGCAGGTTGATCCAAAGTCAATGCAATTGGCAGGTGATGCAGTCACTCATTTATTAACCGCTCTAGATAAACAATAAGATCGAATGGAGTGATCTTATATATTTGATGAATCAATTGTACTGTTAAGCCTGTGTAGAAATGACAAAATTGTCATTTTCAGGTCATGCTACTGTTGGGAAGCCTGTTCTATCTTATAGGAAGTTAAGAGAGAAAAGGTAAGTAGACATGAAAGCATTAGTTAAACTCATCCTTATCGTATCATTTGCATCAACAGCGAGTCTGAGCTACGCAGATGGCGGATTAATCTTCCTTGAGAAAAACAAGGAGCGTAATACTGTTGTACAAGGCAATGATGGTCAGGCTACATCAAAGTAATACAGGATTTCAAGAACGGGATCATAAAACTTAGGGCTGAGTTTTATGATCTTTTACTGTATGTGTGCCCATTAAATGAGAAGTTGTTAACTCAATTTTCCAATTTATTTGCTGAAAATAATCCGAAAGACGATGTTTTCACCTTCAATAAATACATCAATTTTAGCATTGTGGATTTCTACAATTGATTTGGTAATCGCGAGACCTAAACCTGTGCCATCTTCTGCTTTGTGCCTAGACGAATCCAAGCGATAGAAGCGATCAAAAAAACGCGATAGCTGCAAAGCTGTGAGGGTCTGCATTTCAGCTGGAACTTTATTTTTAATCAAGATCACTGAGTTTTGAGCATCTTCATTTAACTGGATCTGTAAAACAGAATCAGCTTCACCATATTTAATGGCATTGGAAATCAAATTATTAAAGGCTCTACGAATCATGGCAGGTTCTGCTTCAATATATGCCTGACCTGTTTGCTCTAAAACGATGTTCTTATCTGCAGCAAATGCTTCAAAGTATTCAAACAGGACTTTCATTTCTTGTACTAGATCAATGCTCTTTTTACTTTTCAAGGCCAAATTGTGATCTGATTTTGCCAGAAACAGCATATCTGAAATCATTTTTGCTAAGTGTTCATATTCCTCCAGATTGGAGAAGAGTACATCTTGATATTGCTCAATTGTTCTTGGCTTGGTTAAGGAAACCTGAGTTTGCATCATCAGGTTATTGATCGGTGTTCTGATTTCATGTGCCAAGTCACTTGAAAAAGCAGAAAGTTTATCGACCGAGATTTCTAAGCGATCCAACATGTCGTTGAATGCTGTGGCCAATGGCGCAAGTTCAATCGGGATATTTTTTAGATCCAGACGATTTGATAAATTATTGGCAGATATATTTTCTGACAGTCTTGCCATGTTTCGAATAGGGCCCAGACCTTGCCATGTTGCTAACCAGCCTAAAAACATTAACCCGATGACACCTAAAATACCAACCATGAAAAGCTGTTGTTTAAATGAATGTAAGAAGTAGAAATTATCTGTGACTTCAATCGCAGCGATAATTTGCATGTTTTGATTGGCATTGTTGTAGTCAATGCTCTTATTCACAATGACGCCTTGATAACTTTGACTGTTATTTTTCCAATTGACCCAACCTGCTTTTTTATTTTGGACAAATTGACTTAAATCAGTATCTACATTTTTTTTATGATAGAGCATTTGACCGTTGGCAAGCTTGATTTGAATCACCAGATTGTCATGGCCGATCAGTGCTTCATCAAGACTGTTTTTAAAATTGGCTGGTTTTTGCAGCATCAGATTTTCAATCAGTTGAATTTTTCCCTCTAGTTCTTTCTGATTTTGCTGATAAAAATAATTAACCACGTGTTGATTGACGAAGATTCCCATAATGACCAAGATCAAAATGGTAAACAGGGTTGAAATAAAACTGATTCTAAAACCAATCGAACGAAATAATTTATTATTCATCTTCGATCTCTAAGACATAGCCCATACCGCGAATGTTCTTAATCAACTTGGGACTGAAATCGGTATCTATTTTATTTCTGAGTCTACGAATTGCCACTTCAACGACATTGGTATCACTATCAAAGTTGATATCCCAAACCAAAGCCGCGATCAGCGATTTTGGTAAAACTTCACCTTGTCGACGCATAAACAGCTCCAGTAGAGAAAACTCTTTTGCTGTCAGGTCGATTCTTTGACCAGAACGCACCACACGGCGTTTGATCAGATCAAGATGCAAATCGGCGACAGAGTAGAAGGTTTGTTCTTCTTTAATCTGGCCGCGTTTTAAAAGTGTTTTGATACGTGCCAATAATTCAGCAAATGCAAAGGGCTTGATCAGGAAATCATCTGCACCCAATTCTAATCCTTTGACCCGATCTTCAATTTGATCTCTGGCCGTCAGAAATAAAACCGGCAGGAAGGTATTCACTTTACGAATCTCGGTTAAAATTTTCCAGCCATCCAGCTTGGGCAGCATGACATCTAAAATAATAAGATCATATTGTTCTGTTACAGCATGATGCAGGCCAGAAATACCATCTTGACTCCAATCGGTAACATAGCCTGCTTCGGTTAACCCTTTTTGGAGATAATCTCCCGTTTTCTGTTCATCTTCAACGAGAAGTATTCGCATTTTTAAATATCGCCCAAGTCTTGTTCTGTCATTTTAGCCTCAAAGATTATGACTTTTTTATAAATGACAAAATTGTAATATTGCGGTCAGCTTCATGACTTTATTCATGCTGATATTATTCAAAAAAGATACTTCAATAACTTTTGCTTTATCCAATAGTCCAAACTGAAATATCGGCCGCCACCCAATACCATCAAAGCCAATAACATGATCAGATAAGTAACAGCAAACTCGATTCCATTATTCAAAATCACAAAAGAGCCGCTGGAGGTCAGCCAATCATAGTTACCATAATTTTCTAGGAGTTGTCGTGCCTTTTCTAATTTCTCAGCAGAAGCGAATACTTGTGCATTGGCAAATGGGGCATTGGGATCAGCTATGGCTTGCCAACCATTCGGCAGATGCACTGTGACAATGGCAACCAGCATGGTAACGATCAAGGGAATGCTAATCAACCGGGTGAATAAACCGAGTGCTAATAACACAGCACCTGCGATCTCGGTCGATGTTGCCAATGCCGCCATAAGAAAAGGAAAGGGTAAACCTAAACCCCAATCTGCATTGCCAAACCATTCGACTGTATCTTGAAAGTGCATTAGCTTATTTGTACCTGCCATCCAAAAGATTGGGACTAAATAGCAACGCAGGGCGAGTGCTGCGATCCCATCACTATGTTTAAGTACATTACAAAGCTTTTGATATTGCTGTGCGAGGGAATAAATAAATTTCTTCATGATAATTTCACACCGAATACGTTTGAATAATAATTAGTCGGGTGAGTGTTGAGTTTCTTACATAAAAATTTTTTTATTTGCACTGTAATAAATCGAGATTTAGTCCGTCTAACTTTATGTACCTATGTACAAACCGAGCAATAACCTTAAAAGGAATAGAAAAATGAACAAACTTAACTCAATGACCTCTGTCGCTGCTTTGTTAGCACTTTCAATGGTTGGTGCAACACAAGTGGCTGTCGCAGCAACCACGACAACAACAGAGGCACATGCAAGCAAAGCCGCTGATGGAAAATGTGGTGAAGCCAAGTGTGGTGCAAGCAAGAAAGCTGCTGATGCAAAATGCGGCGCAGACAAAAAAATGGCTGATAGCAAGTGTGGCGCTAAATAATCAATTAAGCCTTGGATGATGTCGGTCTAAATCTTAGATCGGCATCATTTCGATGACAGGAGCATAGATATGTTCGAATTGACTGGTATCGGACTGGGTTTAAGGCGTGAGTTTATCGATACTTTCTTAAGTGCTGATACACATCCCGATTTTATTGAAGTTGCGCCTGAAAACTGGATGAGTCTTGGTGGTCGGCATGCCAAGTTATTGGCTCAATGTGTTGAGAAAGCACCATTGATTTGTCATGGCTTATCGTTATCGATTGGTGGACCGCATCCACTGAA
This sequence comes from Acinetobacter sp. ANC 3882, assembly GCF_022549545.1. NCBI lineage: Bacteria > Pseudomonadati > Pseudomonadota > Gammaproteobacteria > Moraxellales > Moraxellaceae > Acinetobacter > Acinetobacter sp. ANC 3882. The sequence goes on from NZ_JAKZGB010000001.1 coordinate 235,536, forward strand.
TCTCGAATTTATCCAACACGTTAAAAGTTTCATGCAACGCTATGAGGTTGCGATTTATTCTGAACATTTAAGTTATACCCACGATGGTGGCTATCTATATGATTTATTACCCATTCCAATGACCGAAGCGGCAGTGAAATATGTAGCTGAACGAATTTTACGTGTCCAAGATATTTTGGGGCAAAAACTGGTGATTGAAAATGTTTCGACTTATTTGATGCCCAATGCAGAGATGAGTGAAGCTGAGTTTGTACGTGAAGTAATTGAACAGGCAGTCTGTGAATTGCTGCTTGATGTCAATAATGTCTATGTGAATAGTATTAATCATGGCAGTGATGCCTATGCTTTTATTCAAGCGATGCCGAAAGAGCGAATTCGTTACTTGCATATCGCAGGCCATGAACAAGTTGAACCAAACCTATTGATTGATACACATGGAGCTGCAATTAATGATCCTGTTTGGCAGCTTTTACAATACACTTATCAAATTTGTGGTGTTAAACCAACCTTATTAGAACGGGACTTTAATATCCCGTCATGGCAGCAGCTACAAGATGAGTTGCACAGAATCAAAATCATGCAACAACAGGAGAGTCGTGATGGAAGCAAAGCCAGTGTCCTTTCACAGCACGCAACGGCAGTTTTGTGATTGGGTTCGAGATCCTGAATTAGAGTTGCCGCAGAACTTTGCCATCAATCGAATGCAGATCTATCGAGATTTACTGTTTAATAATTTCTGCTCATTTATAAATCTAGTATTTCCAGTCGCACGTTCTATGTTGCCTGAGCTGCAATGGCAGCAATTATTGGCTGAGTTTTTTCAGAAATCTCAGTGTCAGTCGCCTTTTTACAATGATATTTCTTTGCAATTTCGAGAATACCTGAATGAGCAACAGCATCCTGTATTAAAAGAATATCCTTGGTTAGCCGAATTATTGCAGTATGAGTGGTTAGAATTATATTTAGACACCGTTGAGATCGAATCTCCAATTTTGGATCAAGACCAAGATTGGCAATTCACCACGCAAGTATGGGTCTTGGCTTATCAATATCCTGTCTATCATTGGACAACTACAATGACGCCAGCTTTAGTAGAAACGATGCCAACTGCGATTATGGTGTGGCGCGATGCTCTTGATCAGGTATGTGTTGAAGCGTTGTCACCGTTATTCGCTGTATTGATCGAAAAACTGAGTCAAAATGAATTGGTACAACAAGATTTGTATGATGTCATCCAATCCTTTCTTCCAGATTTATCTGAGCAAGAGATTCAAATACAAATCTGTGCGTTAAAAGCATTATTAACTCGGTTAAGATTAATTTATGTTGCCCATAATAATGATGAGATACAGGGATGAATTCAGCTTCAGCACATAATCATGAAGATTTTTTAGATCAGTTGCATAATCCCGCTTTTTTACAGGATTTAAGACAGCAAATGATTAAATTTGCCGTCTTACAACTTGCTTCATTGCCTCAGGCAGAAGATGTGGTGCAGGAAGCACTCGCCAGTGCATTTCAACATTTAGACTCATTTACAGGGCGCGCTGCGTTTAAAACCTGGGTGTTTGCAATTTTAAAAAATAAGATTATTGATTTGATCCGACAAAAATCCCGTTTAGTGAGTATGAGTGAGCTTTTTAAAGATGAAGAGAGTGAACTCAGTATCGATGCTTTATTTGATGCTTCAGGCCATTGGCACAAATATGAAGCACCACAAGCGTGGCTAAGCCCAGAAGAAATGATGGAACAACAAGATTTCTGGATTATTTTTGACGCGTGCTTGAATCACTTACCCGCGAAATACGCTCAGGTGTTCATGCTACGAGAGATGATTGAGCTGAGTTCCAATGAAATTTGTGAAAAGCTTGAGCTCACCGTCTCAAATTTTAATGTACTGATGTATCGAAGTCGGACGCGTCTGCGCGAATGTTTGGAAAATAAGTGGTTATTGAAGGAGGATTGCTCATGTTAACCTGTCGCCAAGCCACCCAACTATTATCCGAGAAGCAGGACAGAACACTCTTATTACGAGAGCAAAGCAATCTACAACTGCATTTATTTGCTTGCCGTTCATGCCGCCGTTATGGAAAGCAGATTAGGACTTTATCTCAACTTTCAAAAGAATTTAAAACATTTGATCGTTGATTTATTTCATATGGCATCTTTAGTTTGCTCTTGATGTTTATGGATGTGTTATCTTGTGTTGAAGAAAATTAATTTCAACATAAACCTATGTTTTTTAATAATTTTGAATTAATATTAACAATTATAAATCAGGCTTCACATAAACTTCATATCGAATTTCCTAAAATGATAATTATAAAAAAGAGGTAGTCAGGAAGAATCAATGTTTAAATTTTTTCTGGGATGGATAGATAGTTGGTCAAATACAAATACGCTTGGATCAAATCCAGTTGATGGCCCTAAAAGCATTAAAGATACTCAAGTCCAATGGTTGAGAATCGTTCCATTTATTTTACTGCACATTGCTTGTTTAGCTGTATTCTGGGTAGGCGCTTCATGGTTTGCAATTATTTTTATGATCATATTTTATGTGATCAGAATGTTTGCAATTACCGCCTTTTTCCATCGTTATTTATCCCATAAAACATTTCAAACTTCACGGCCAGTACAATTTATTTTTCTGCTTATGGGAACAATGAGTGCGCAACGTGGTCCGCTCTGGTGGGCTGCACATCATCGGTATCACCATCATTTTACCGATACAGAGCAAGACCCTCATTCATCTACCCATGGTTTTTGGTACAGCCATATTGGGTGGTTTTTGAATGAACAGAACTTCTCGACGCGCAAACATATCATCAAAGACTGGCTAAAATTTCCTGAAATCATCTGGTTAGATCGCTTTAGTTTACCCATTGTTCTAATGACCGCCTTTTCTATATACGTATTTGGCGAATGGCTCACTGTTGCTCACCCGAGTTTAGGCACTTCGGGGCTGCAACTATTGGTTTGGGGCTTTGTTGTTTCGACTGTGTTGTTGATTCATGCGACTTTATGCATTAATTCACTGGCTCATTTATACGGAAGCAGAGATTTCGATACTACGGATAATAGTCGTAATAATCTTCTTCTTTCAATTATAACGTTAGGTGAGGGATGGCATAACAATCATCATTATTATGCAGGTAGTACACGTCAAGGGTTTTTCTGGTGGCAAATTGATATCACCTATTATGTTTTAAAAGCAATGTCTTGGCTGGGGTTAATCTGGGGAATAAAACCTGTGCCACAACGTATTTATGCTGCCTATAACAGCCAAAAACAAAATCTTAAAATGAACCCAATCAAAACTCAAACGAAGGAGTCTTCATGAAAATTGCAATTGTTGGCTCTGGTATTTCTGGAATGTATGCTGCTTGGAAACTTTCAAAGAGGCATCATGTCACTATTTTTGAAAAAGAGAACTATTTTGGTGGGCATACCGATACCCATGAGTTTAGTATTGATCAAAAGAATGTAACCATCGACAGTGGTTTTATTGTCTTCAATGCGTATAACTATCCACTTTTTAGCGCCATGATTGCTGAATTAGGTGTACAAGCGCAAAGCAGTGACATGAGTTTTTCAGTGAATAACCAAGTGACAGGACTGCAATACAATCCTTCAAAAAAATGGTCATTATTGGTTAGACCACAAAACTTTTTAAATAAAAACTTTCGGGTGATGCTGTCGGATTTACTTCGCTTTTATAAAGAAAATAAAGATGTTTCTGTTGAAGAAAGTCATCCTGAATTAACCATTGACGAGTATTTAAATCATCATGGATATTCTCAGGCGTTTAGAGATGAACATCTGTATCCAATGTGTGGAGCGCTTTGGTCAAGCCCTGTCGATCAAGTAGGCAATATTCCCTACAAGTTCGTGGTAAGTTTTTTTCAGCATCACCGTATGCTGCAATTAAAAGATCGACCACAGTGGCAAACTGTTAAAGGTGGCTCAATATCCTACATCTATGCAATTCAGCATCATTGCCCAACGATTATCTGGAAAAAAAATCAAGTAAAGCAAGTGATCAGAAGCAAAGATCATATTTCCATTGTGACAGCACATGGGCAAGAGCAATTTGATTGGGTTATTTTTGCAAGTCATGCCGACGACACTTTAAAACTATTAGATCAGCCTTCAGACATAGAGCGTGAAGTCTTAAGCAGTTTTGATTACCAAGATAATCGTATGGTAGTACACCATGATACATCGATTATGCCGAAATCTAGATCACAGTGGGCAAGCTGGCATGTTCATGTGACTCCCCAAGCTCAAAATGAACAATCGACCTTGACTGACAATGTTCACTTTGGATTTACCTACTGGATGAACAGTTTGCAAAATTTGAACTGTAAAACACAGGTTTTTTCTACACTTAATCCCAATACAACGATCGACAAAGATAAGATTTATATTGAAAGACATTATCGTCATCCCGTATTTAATAAAACTGCACTTGAGGCCCAATCACGTTGGCATGAATTAAATGGCCAAAATCGTAGTTCATTTTGTGGTGCGTATTGGGGTTGGGGATTTCATGAAGATGGGGCAAGAAGTGCTGAACGTGCTGTAGAACATTTAATGATTATGGCTGATGAATAGGGGATGAGTATGTTAGAAACTCCACTTGCTATCGCGAAAGCTAAAATTAGACATCGCCGATTTACCCCCAAGGCACATCAATTTGAAGCTACATTAAGCTATTTATATTTTGATCCAGATCAGATAACAACGAAACTCAGTGATTCATGGTTATGTTCAACAGCACACTGGAATCTTCTAAAGGTAGATGAAAATGATTTTTTGCAGGGTTATACAGGGAATTTAAGGCAAAGAATAAAAAAAATCTTATTGCAGCAAGTAGATGTGGTCTTGCCTATACAATCAGAAATTCGTGTATTGGCTTTACCACGAATGCTTGGTTTCAGTTTTAATTCGGTTGTGTTTTATTTTATTTTTAATAGTCAAAAACAGCTTATTTTTATCTTAACTGAGATCACCAATACGCCGTGGAAAGAACACAAAGTTTATGTGCATGATTGTCGTGATAAGTTAGAACACCATTCTGAGTATCATGGTGCAGAGTTCGAATTTCAAAAAAGTTTTCATGTTTCTCCATTTATGCCAATGGATATTCAGTACAAATGGCGTTTTAACTTTTCTGATGCTCAAAACGTCATTCATATGCAGCTTTATCAAACACAAAAATTAATTTTTGATGCAACAATGCTTTTCGAATTAGAAAATATCACAGTTCCTTCACAGCTCAATCGTTATGCTGTTCGTTATGTTTTTGAACCTTTCAAAATGCTCGCTTCGATTTATTTACAAGCATTTTATTTATGGCGAAAGAAAGTTCCATTTTATCGGCACCCTAAAAAAGATAAGGATTTAAAACAAGATGATCAAAACGCTTATTTTCGGTGAAAACGATTCACTGCCATTGGTTTTACGCAGCTTGCTCAAACTTCGTCATGGTCAAATTCATTTTCGTGGTGAATGGAATGGCACGGTAGGTGAAGTTTCTGATTTAGAAGCAACGGTAGATGTACATAATAAAGCCCTCATTGATCTAATTTTTAAAAATGGTGTGCTTGGGGCGGCTGAGGGTTATATTCAGGGATATTGGAGCAGTGAAAACTTAGTTGAACTGATCCAAATTTTAGCGAGAAACCGTCATGTTCTCGATAAAATTAATCAAAATATGCTTTCACAAGCAAGCCAGCTGATTTTAAAAGCGTGGTACAAAACACGTAAAAATTCATTATCAGGCAGCCGTAAAAACATTGCAGAGCACTATGATCTCAGCAATGTTTTTTTCAAGCTCTTTCTAGATTCTTCCATGATGTATTCTAGTGCAGTCTATAAACAAGCAAACATGACATTAGAGCAAGCATCTGATTATAAAAAAGAATTGATCTGCCAAAAATTGCAATTGAAACCCATGGACCATCTCGTTGAAATCGGAAGCGGTTGGGGCGGTTTTGCGATCTATGCAGCCCAACATTACGGCTGTAAAGTGACCACAATTACGATTTCACAGGCTCAGTACGATGAGGCAAATAAACGTATTGCAGCGGCAGGGCTAAGCCATCGTGTACAGGTTGAACTCAAAGATTACCGTTTATTGGAAGGCAAGTTCGACAAATTGGTTTCCATCGAAATGATCGAAGCTGTGGGTGAGCAATATTTATCAACTTACTTTAATAAATGTAGATCCCTGCTTAAGCCAACTGGTTTGGGATTGATCCAAGCCATTACCATTGAAGATGCACGTTATAAAAAGGCCTTAAGCACTGTGGATTATATTAAGCGCTATATTTTTCCAGGTAGCTTTATTCCATGTATTAGTGTGCTGACCCAAGCCGCATCTGAACAGAAACTGCGTTTAAAACATCTTGAAGATATTGGGCTTAGCTATGCTGAAACGATTCATCAATGGCGTGAGCATTTTTTAAATGCCAAACCACAAGTATTGGCACTGGGTTTTGATGAAAACTTTATTCGAATGTGGGATTTCTATCTTTGTTACTGCGAAGGTGGCTTTAAAGAAGGTGTAATTAGCAATGTACAGCTCTTGTTCGAAGCAAATCCTTATTAATAATCAACTTATGTGATACGTCAGGGAGACAGTCATGTTGTGGCAATTGTTTGTACTTGATGTTGTCGTGATGACAGTTTGCTGGTTATGGGCGACATACAACCATCGTGCAGGCATTGTTGATGTGGCATGGAGTTTTTGTATTGCCCTGAATATTGTACTTACAGCAGGGTCTGTTGATACCGCTCCAATAGAGATTAGATGGTTTATTGGAATATTGAGTACTGTTTGGTTTTTACGCCTAAGTGTGCATTTATTTCGTCGTTACCTTGCCGAACATGAAGAAGATCGCCGATATGCCAATATGCGTCTAGCAATGGGGAAATATCAACACCTTGGCTTTTTTGCTTTTTTTATGTTTCAGGCTGGTTTAGCAATTTTATTCAGTATTCCAATGTGGAGTTTACTGAATGTGCCAAGTTCGGTTTGGAATAACCAAAGCAATGATCTTCTTATTATTGCAGGCATGATTATGGTGATTGCATTTATGGGAGAAGTAATTGCAGACCAGCAATTGTACCGTTTCAAGCAAAATACACAGAATCATGGAAAGACGATGGATCAGGGGCTATGGAAATATTCACGTCATCCAAATTATTTTTTTGAATGGATACATTGGTTTGCCTACCCAGTAATCGGGATGGCAGCAGGATTATATAGCCTGTGGATTTATCCAGTTTTGATGTGGTTCTTTTTGTATTACATCACGGGGATTCCATTTAGTGAACAGCAGGCATTAAAAAATCGAGGTCAGAATTATCTCGATTATCAAAAACGAACTTCTATGTTTATTCCATGGAAACCCAAACAATAGGTGAGCGTATGGACTTTATTATTCAGCAATCATTGAAACTCGTTGAGAGCGGTCTAGTGCCCGATCAAGCGATTCGTGCAGCAATTCGTACATTAAGTAAAAAGCGTTTGATTCAAGAAGGTCGCTATGATCCAGAACAGGGTGCTCAACGCTATATGGATGTGTTGAACATGTTGAAGCAGAGTGAAATTGCGATTGAAACAGACAAAGCCAATGAACAACATTATGAGTTGCCAACCGCTTTTTTTCAGGCAGTTTTAGGCAAAAGATTAAAATACAGTGCCTGTTTTTTTGCCGATGATACAACCCAATTAGATGAGGCAGAAGAGTTTGCACTGCAAGTTTACAGTGAACGAGCGCAATTGCATGATGGTCAAAATATCTTGGAACTCGGCTGTGGTTGGGGTTCTTTTACCTTATGGATGGCGGAGCATTATCCGAACGCTAGAATTACTGCTGTATCCAATTCCGCAACGCAACGTCAACATATTTTAGCTGAAGCGGAAAAACGTGGTCTACAAAATATTAAAATCATCACCTGTGATGTCAACATACTCGAATTAAAAGAAAATTCGTTTGATCGTGCTGTGTCTGTAGAAATGTTTGAGCACGTTAGAAACTATCAAAAATTATTTCAGAAAATTCAATTATGGCTCAAGCCTAATGGTTTGTTATGGTGTCATATTTTTTGCCATCGATTTCTACACTATCCATTTGAAATAAAAAGTGAATATGACTGGATGTCACGCTACTTCTTTACGGGTGGATTAATGCCAGCAGCGTCTACATTTTTGCATTTTCAAACGCATTTGGAGTTATCACAGCATTGGCAATGGTCAGGTACGCACTACGAAAAAACAGCAAATGCCTGGCTGGAGAACATGGATCGTAACGCTGGACAATTAAAACCACTTTTCGAGCAGGTATATGCACAGCATGCCGATGCTTGGTGGCAACGTTGGCGTATCTTTTTTATGGCTTGTGCGGAATTGTTTGGATTTGAACAAGGACAAGAATGGGTCATCGGTCACTTCCTGTTCAAAAAGAAAACCGTATAATTAAAATCAGAATCTACCAGTAGATAAGCTTATGTTTAGATCCAATAAAAGCGGTGAAAATATTCATCCATTAAGTGAGATGTTTAATCGTCATTATTGGTTGCAAATTGGTTTGATCGCACTGTCGATTATTATCGGTATCGCATGCAGTGCCTGGGTCATTAAAGGCTCACTACTCAAAACAGCACTTGAGCAAGAAATGGAACATTACTGGATGCGCATCGATCGTAATCCCAATGCTGATCTACCTGATACAAAAAATCTATATGGCTATCGCTGGCTAACTAAAGATCCACCTTTAGCGTTTAAAAACCAAACTTTAAAACAAGGCGTTCATCGAGTCTTCGTCGATGGTAAAGATCGAATGACAGTTTATGGTGAAAGAAATGGACAACATGTACTGCTTGTTTTTGGTGAAAGTAACGTTAACAAAATTGTGTGGATGTTTGGTTTAGCGCCATTAATGTTCAGCTTGATTGTACTGTATAGCATCTTATGGTTTTCAAATCGGCGAGCTAAACGTTATTTTTCACCGATTACACGTCTGGCAAATGCTTTAGATCATATTGATTGGGCGCATCAAAATAAAGAAGCTTCGCCATTTCAAGGGATTAGTACCAACGGCAATCTGGAAGCTGAATATTTAAAGCAGGCATTAGAAAAATATCATCAAGTTTTAAATGATTTCATCAACCGAGAACGTGAGTTTACAGGAGATGTAAGTCATGAATTGCGCACACCACTCACGATTTTAAAAGGCAATGTGCAGCTTTGTCAGGTTAAGTATGGGGAAGATAAAGCATTGCATCGTATTTCTAATACCATTGAGGATATGCAATTGCTTGTGGAAACCTTATTGGCGATCGCACGCAATACCACCAATACCTTAACTGCCGAACAAACCCGATTATCCAATATAATTAGTGATTTGCTAAAGGATCTAGAGCCTGTTAGTCAAAGCAAAGGTGTTCAAATTTTTGTTCATTATGATCCTCAAGAGTTGCCTCGACTAATTTATCCCTCAATGACTAAAATGGTGCTGAGTAACATTCTACGCAATGCATTGAATTATTCCCAAGGATCTAATATCCATATTATTCAACGTCAAAACAGTATTGTGATTGCTGATAATGGGATTGGGATTGAAATGCCCAATGATCGTAAAGTTCAGGAGTTAAGCTCACAATTTCAACTTACAGCCAAAGGGCATGGGATTGGTTTACAACTGGTTAGAAAGTTATGCACTCAGTTGGGCTGGAGAGTTGAGCTATTTGACCGCCAATATTATTTAAGCACTCATCCTCATCTCCAATTAGAAAATACAACCGGTTTAATTGTTGTGGTGTATATGAATTAATGAGTACTCAAATCAAACGCAACTTTTAAACCAACGCCTGAAATGGTATGGATCAGTTTCTCTTGAAAAGGCTTATCAATCATTTTTCTTAAGTTATAGATATGACTGCGTAATGCATCACTTTCAGGTTCTTCATCCCCCCAAAGTTCGATCACAATTTCTTGCTTAGTAATGACTTTTGGAGAGTTTCTCATCAAAATTTTAAGTAATTTGAATTGAATGCGGGGCAGCTCAATCGACTGACCTGCACGCGTTACGGTTTGAGTCGAACTGTCTAAAATCAGGTCATGAATTTGGATTTTACTTGTTGATACTTCGCCAAGAGAACGCTTAATAAGTGCCCGAATACGCATCACCAATTCATTAAAATCAAAAGGCTTGATTAAATAATCATCTGTTCCTGCGGTGAAACCCTTTAGTTTATCATCCAATGTGTCTCTGGCCGTTAACATCAGAATTGGAATATCTTTGCCTTGATCAGTCCTCAGCCATTCACATAAATCATAGCCTGAACCATCGGGTAAATTAATGTCGAGTAAAAGTAAATGGTAAGGGTTTGTTTTTAAAAAATTGCGTGCAGCATCTAAATTACGGGCATGATCAATGACAAAGCCATGTTGTTCTAGAAACTCACAGACCGTTGCAGCAAGCTCGAAGTGATCTTCGACCATAAGAATAAATTGATTGTTCATAATAATTTGATCAAGTTATAGATTTAGTAATTGTTGCTTTAATTTAGCATTAAATGGTGAGTCCCCAAACCATATTTTAAAGTATTGATTCGCTTGAGAATCAGTAATTGCACCTAAGCGTTTTTGGTTCAGAGACAAGCTTAACTGTTTGCTCATTTGGTCATAATTTAAAGTGTAGAGATCGCCCTTTTTTACAGGGTGATATAATGCAGTAATTTTATTTAAAACAGATTGGTCTGAAAAATTAGTCACATTCTTCTTAAGATAGTAAGTAGCCGCTTTTTTAAATGCCCATTCTGGAATATTTTGGTTATAAGAAAAATCTAATCTAATATTTTGATTTTCCCAGTTTTGACTGCAATTATTGGCATAATAGCTTACCGACCCCACATTTTTTGTCGTGACGATAAGGGGAGCTGTTTTACATAGTTGCGTATTTGCATGTACTAAGCTTAAAGGCATGATAAGACATGCGACGCTGAGTCCAATTCTTACTAAATAGCTGTTCATTTTTCACCCTCAATGACTTCTATTTTATCTATTCCTTATTCAGCAGACTTAATAAGAATAGAAGTTCAGACTACGTTCAAGTTTTTGAATTTCATGACGTGCATAGCCTAAATTTGTATGATCACGATCTAAAACTGCATATAGAAAAAGACAGTGATTCGTTTCTAGCGGCGTAATAATGTGGTATTGATGATCTGTGCTCATTAAAACACTTTCCAACACATCATCAGCATCAATTTCATTCATTAATTGCTGTTGGTAGTTAAATAAATGAGTACTCTCAATTGCGGCAAGGTCCACATTAAAAAATGCATCGCCTACAGTCTCTAAAATTGAGCCATCAAAAGTATCGACCAATGCCAAAACAATTAAACCCTCAATCTTACTTAATGGTTTTAATAATGAATGATTGTCCATGATTTACTCTTTATTTATTTGGCTGAATTTTAAACTATCTTTTAAAGGGTAACAGCAAAGAATAACCTTTTCCGACATAGGGGAGCGAACGATATAAACCATTAGCTGGATCCCAATAATCTTGTTGAAAAACGATCAAGCCCTTGTCATTTATTTTGATTTGACTAATTCCATATGAGGACATGGTTTTCGTAGCACCAAACATTTTGAAGTCATACATCATATGCCAATGAATATAGGCTGAATCTTGTGTATGCGTTGCATTGATTAATTTTACTGAGACATTGCTGACATGTTCATTCATTCCTTCAAAATGTTTAATCAGCTCATTTTTTGTAGAAAATTGGGAAAGGGTATCATTAATGTATAAATGATCTGCGTAGAGTCTGCCTGTATTTTTGACAAAATCAACGGTTCCCATTGTATTAAAGGCGGAAACAAAGCGCTGACCGATAAGTAAGGCTTGTTCATCATTCAATAGAATTCCTGAGATTTCCTTATTTGCCTTAGCATAGTCCACGCTATAGCTTGGTATACTTTTACAGGCAACCAAAGAAAGTAAGGTCAGTGCAGAGAGGGTCACAGTTCTTAGAAATGTCATATTGCTAAACTCACGCCATTTTAAAACTAGCTTAAAAGTAGAGGCGTGAATATGATGTGAAATAATAATGTACGGATAAAGAACCAGTTTTCTGATTTGCTAGAAAAATAATTTATATTTTTACTTTAATATTCATGTAATTTTAAAAATAAAAAGGAAATCTAATGATTTCCTTTTTGCCTAAATCGACCAAAGTTATTTAAGGCTTGCTTGACGGTTCGCGATGTATTTTTCGTTAAAGAATCCACCCAATGGGATAAATGCAAGAATAAACAATCTAAGCAACTCTATTCCTGACCAAACCGATGCGGTGCGAACCAAGTTCCAAAGATAGAACAAGAAAGCCAGACCATGAATTGGCCCCATAATTTTTGTCGCAATGGGTAAATCAAACGCATACTTTAATGGAATCGCCACAACAAATAAAAGTAATAAAGTCACGGCTTCGAGTACAGAGGCAAACCGCATCTGTTGCAATTTTTGTGTCATCGCGCTCATAAAATAGCTCCAGGAGATTGATAAAAGAATAAAAATTAACGAAGCATATCATCTTTAGGAACTATCGCATTGATATTGTTGGTAACGATTCTTATTTAATCAATTATATAAAAAGTATAGATTATCTTGCTATGTCAAATTTCTAATCTTGATCGTAAGCCTTTTGAACCAGTCTAAATCGTCTTTTATCTATGAAAACAAAGCCAAAACTAAAATAAATAGAAAATATTGCACGGATAAATGGCTGCTTTCAGGCAATAAGTATGTTGTTTTTATCGCATCGGAAATTGTGAATAGAGAGTTTATGCAACTTGTTGCATAAAAACTTTTATCCCGATATGATGAAGCGAATTTAAAGAAAGCGAAATGCTTATTATTTCTAAAACTAATTTTATCTATTTGAAATAAAGGATATAATTGATGTCAAAACTTCCAGACATAATGAAAAATCTGAGACTCCCTGTTATTGCATCTCCTCTATTTATTATTAGTACACCCAAGCTCGTGCTGGCTCAATGTAAAGCAGGGGTGATTGGTTCAATGCCTGCATTGAATGCACGTCCAGCAGAGAAATTGGAGGAATGGCTTAAAGAGATCACGGAAGGAATCGCTGAACATAATGCTTTGCATCCAGATCGCCCAGCTGCACCATTTGCAATTAATCAGATTGTCCATAAAAGTAATAATCGTCTTGAACATGACATGGAACTGATCGTCAAATACAAAGTACCGATTGTGATTACATCTTTAGGTGCACGGACAGAAATCAATGATGCTACACATAGTTATGGCGGTGTGGTCTTGCATGATGTCATTAATAATACCTTTGCCAAAAAAGCCATAGAAAAAGGGGCGGACGGCTTGATTGCAGTTGCAGCAGGTGCAGGTGGTCATGCAGGCGTGAAGAGTCCATTTCCGTTAATTCAAGAAATCCGTGAATGGTTCGATGGACCACTTGCTTTATCGGGTGCGATTTCTACGGGGGATGCGATTTTAGCGGCCCAAGCGATGGGCGCAGATTTTGGTTATATTGGTTCAGCCTTTATCGCAACGCATGAAGCCAATGCGACTGAGGCTTATAAGCAAGCTATTGTTGATCATAATTCTGATGAAATTGTCTATTCCAACTTGTTTACGGGTGTACATGGCAACTATCTGGCGCCAAGTATTCGCGCTGCGGGACTTGATCCAGCCAATTTACCAGAAGGTAATTTGAAGGATATGGATTTCAGTACACCAAATGATGATGGTTCACAGCATAAAGTTAAACCTTGGCGTGATATTTGGGGATGTGGTCAGGGCTTAAATGCAATTAAAGCCACTACGTCGGTTGAAGCGTTAGTTGAGCGCCTTGAAAGAGAGTATCTGGCTGCAAGAAAGCGTTTAATGCTTTAAGGTTTAATCTATAGGGAGTTATATTTTAACTCCCTATTTTTTTCCTTTGTCCTAAATACGTTGAAACACCAGCCCAGCATGATCTGATAAACGTTGAATGAATCGGTCGTCAAACATTGTTGCAGGTGTCCAAAAACCACCATTACGGCCAATTTTTTCACTATCTTTGGCATGATCAATTGCGAGACTCAATGCTGCTTGCCCCAACATTTTTCCTGTTGAGCCATAACCTGGATCTCGATCACCTGTAACTTTAATTTTTAGGCTTTGTCCTGTGTCGGTTTTTCCAACAAAGCGCAAGTCAAACCGACCTGCCAATTGTTGCTCAGGCGTAGGGCCTTCTCCAGGTTTTGGTAAAAGGTAGCGTTCCATCACCTGACTGACAGGTTTACTGACGGCAGCAAGCATAAATGCACCTAAACCAGAAACGACGCCTAATGCTTTTAAACGTCCTTTCAATCCTTCACCTGTCAAAATCGCTTCGTTATAACTAAAGTTATTGCCATAAGCATTACCAGATAATGCGTTGGAACGGTGTACCACACGTTCATTGACAGCGGCCATCACAAAAGGCGCAATCCATGCATTAAAATCAGGGTCTAATTTGGCACTTTTAATATAAATTTGTCTTTGTGTATTGCCATGATCTGCTGGGCAAAGGATGTAGGGATTAAGCAGATCTTTTCGAAGCGCTGGGTCAGCCGCAGCCTCTTGAATCACATTAATCAAACTAGCGACTGTACCACCAGATGCTCCACCTTTTAAGGTTTTAACTCGCATGCTAACTTGCGTTGCAGGTGTAGAAAACTGTTGCTGCGCTTGCTGTTGCAGATAATAAACACCCATATCAGATGGAACTGAATCAAAGCCACAACAATGCACAATACGCGCACCTGATTGCTGTGCCTGAGTTTCATATTTGGTGATCATTTGTTTAATCCACTGGGTTTCTCCAGTCAGATCACAATAATCGGTGCCATTTTTTACGCAGGCTTGAATTAAAGGTTCACCATATAGGGCATAGGGACCCACAGTCGAAACCACTACACGTGTTTGGGCACAAAGTGCATCGAGTTCGGTTTGATTATTGGCATCGGCCACCAAGATTGGGACAGATTGTCCAACAGGGCCAAGCGCATCTTTAACTTGTTGTAATTTCTGTTGAGAGCGTCCTGCAATCGCCCAATAAAGTGGTTCTTTGTGAGTGGCTAAGTATTCTGCGAGATATTTTGTGAGGATCTGCCCGACAAAACTAGTCGCTCCGAAGACAATAAGATCATAATTTGGCTGAGTCATTGTAAGTTTTTCCTTAACTGTTCTATAGATTGAATTTTTTAAAGTGCTTTAAGTAAATGTAGCACTACTTGTGCGTCTTAAATCAGATCTAAGCGAAGAATCTTGGATGCCCCAAGTTCATCTAATAATTAGCCGAGACAACCACCATGCCATACAAGTTTGATGTTTCGAGGCACAAGTTTCTGCATAAAAGAAACCAGATCGGCTTGAACCAAGGTATGCTGCCATTGGTCATCAACAACATGTAACATGGTCACTTAGACTCAGTCTAAATCTGGATTGATCCCGAAACGATCGTAATAGCCATCTTTGGGAACTTTAACTTTGTGTTGCCCAAACTCAACTTCAGTAAACTGTTTATTGCTCTTCATATGCATAAACCTTTGATTGACCCAATTAAGATCACTATAAGATTAAAGCCAACTTTAATGTCAAGCCACAAATTTTGATATTTGAAAGGTGAAAGGCGTATTCGTTGAAACAATGTAAAGAAAATCGGCGCTGAAAAAACTTTAGATCGTAGAAAAAATATTTGATCTCAATGAGTAAGCCTATTCACTTTAGCTTTATTTTTAAATCATAAAATTACATTTTTATTATCAGAATGGGACTAAAAGCATTGACCTTAAAGCCAACTTTAACCTTAGTATAGGGGGACTGTCCATATGGATGTTCGTTAAAAATATGAAATTCCAGCGCAATCCATTACAACATAGATCATGACTCGACAGTGTAATTCTTACACAGGAGAAATAAAGATGGCATTTGTTACAACAAAAGATGGTGTAGATATTTTTTATAAAGATTGGGGACCTCGAGATGCTCAGGTCTTATTTTTCCATCATGGCTGGCCACTCAGTTCAGATGATTGGGATGCCCAATTATTATTCTTTTTAAATGAAGGTTTTCGTGTAGTCGCCCATGATCGCCGTGGACATGGTCGTTCCAGCCAAGTTTGGGATGGTCACGATATGGATCATTATGCTGATGATGTTGCAGCTGTGGTGAAACATCTTGGGATTAAAAACGCGATTCATATTGGCCACTCAACGGGTGGTGGTGAGGTAGCTCACTATATTGCACGTCATGGTGAAGCACATGTTGCCAAAGCTGTACTGGTGAGTGCAGTACCGCCAATCATGGTAAAAACCCCAAATAACCCTGATGGTTTACCGAAAGAAGTCTTTGACGACTTGCAAAATCAGTTATTCAAAAATAGATCACAATTTTATTATGATTTACCTGCTGGCCCTTTTTATGGTTTTAATCGTCCAGATGCAAAACCATCTGAACCAGTCATTTGGAATTGGTGGCGTCAAGGTATGATGGGGGGTGCCAAGGCACATTATGATGGGATTGTGGCTTTTTCTCAGACCGACTTTACTGAAGATTTGAAAAAGATTTCAGTACCTGTACTGGTTATGCATGGTGATGATGATCAGGTTGTACCTTATGAAAATTCTGGGGTATTGTCCGCCAAACTGGTACAAAACGGAACCTTAAAAACCTATAAAGGGTTCTCGCATGGGATGCTTACAGTCAATGCAGATGTCATTAATCCAGACCTATTGGCATTCATTCGGGCATAAGCTGCATTGATTGCAATACAACTAAAAAATAGAGGCCATATGCCTCTATTTTTTATTTTCAATATTTTCGGAGATTGTAGCTGCTGCAAGTCTATGACCTAGTTTGATTTTTCAAATAAATTTATACAAAGCAATAAAACCTATTGACATTAAAGTTTACTTTAATCTTAAAGTAAGCACATACTCAAAGAGGTTTCAAAAATGAAAGTATTTGAAAAATTAGTTTTCCCAAATGGTTCGCAGATCCCCAACCGTATTGCAAAAGCTGCAATGGAAGAAAACATGGCCGATTTAAACCATGCACCATCTGAACAACTGATGCGTTTATACCAAGCGTGGGCAGAGGGTGGTGTTGGCTTGATCATCACAGGCAATGTGATGGTGGACCGTCGTGCCATGACTGGACCGGGTGGTGTTGTATTGGAAGATGAAAAGTATTTAGATACTTTCAAACGCTGGGCACAAATCGCTCGTTCTACAGGTGCACAAGCTTGGCTGCAAATCAACCATCCAGGGCGTCAAATGCAATCCAATTTAGGTCAAGAAACTTGGGCACCATCCGCAGTTGCACTCGATCTGGGGAAAATGTCAGATCGTTTTAATACACCGATTGAAATGAACCAAGACATGATTGATGAAGTGATCCAACGTTTTGCCAATACTGCACGTTTGGGAGAACAGGCTGGATTTACTGGTGTAGAAATCCATGCAGCACATGGTTATTTACTCAGTCAGTTTCTTTCGCCACTGAGTAATAAACGCCAAGATCAGTGGGGTGGTACTTTAGAAAATCGAGCACGTATTTTGATTGAGATTGTCAAAGCAGTACGAGCTGTGGTTTCAGATACATTCACCGTTGCGGTGAAACTCAATTCTGCTGATTTTCAACGTGGCGGTTTTAGTGCAGAAGATGCGCAACAAGTGGTCATGATGTTAAACGAACTGGCTGTTGATCTGGTTGAGTTATCTGGCGGTAGTTATGAAGCACCTGCAATGCAAGGGCAGGCACGTGATGGACGTACTTTGGCACGTGAAGCTTATTTCTTAGAGTTTGCCCAAGAGATTGGTAAAGTTGCCAAGATGCCTGTCATGGTGACTGGCGGAATCCGTCGGAAACAGGTGGCAGAGCAAGTGATTGAAAGTGGTGTAGATATGGTCGGGATTGCCACAGCACTCGCGATTGATCCCAATTTACCAAATGAATGGAAACAAGGGCAAAATAACGCACCTGAACTCCAACCGATCGCATGGGAAAATAAAACTTTAGCATCGCTCGCCAATATGGCAACAGTGAAGTTCCAGTTACGTAAACTCAGCTTGGGTAAAAACACCAATCCAAAGGTATCGCCATTATGGGCATTGGCTTTACAGCAAACAGCAATGACTTGCCGTACCCGCCAATATAAAAAACGGATGCGAAGCTATTCATTTGCTTCATAACATAAGCGAACAAGTCGCCAATGCTAAAATAGCTTGATTGATCAAAAGCCAATTATAGAAAAATCTGTCATTGGCTTTTTTATGGAAAAAATGATTAAAAAAATTTTGAAAAGGAAAAATAATTCCTAACAATAAAAATATCCGCTTGCAGATTGAAGCGGATATTTTTCGCATAGATTTATTTTTTATGAACTTTAGCTTGATCTAGCGCAGGATAAGGAACTGGCATATTCAGTGCCAATTGAGCATCTTTCACAACATCAAGACGTAGAATTTTACCTGCTCCTAAATCATCAAGTAACTGACTCAGCGGACCACCGCTACGCACCAATTGTACATTTTTAGGAAATAAGCGCTGTCCAAATGCAAGTGTATTTGATTCGACAGAAGTGCTATGCCATTGACCATCGACGAGTTGATACATGGTTTTAGTTTCAATCCGTGATTGTGGTTTGACCGTTTTAATTTTAGGTACAGGAGCCGTCAGAGTTAAATCTGGCTTGCCATCCGTATTAAAAATATGTGCTTGCAGATTTTGAGTATCAATTTTCATATCAATCGGTGTTAACCATTTAGGCAATTGATAACCATATACACCACGCACACGGGCAATTTCAGTGTCGACAGGCAAGGCCAGTACATGCCCATAATACCTATGATGACGCATCGAACTGAGTAATTCGGTGCTATTGAAGCGGTGTGCATTGGGTTGACGCACCACAATGGCAACAGAAACTTCATCATAGGGATCAACATCACCAAGCGCATATGAGAAGAAGGTCAGTGAAACCAAACCATAACCTGGAAATGGCTGTAGTGGCTCAAGCGGTACTGGCAGTTTTGCTTTTAGTTTTGCAATAGGTGCCAACATTAATACCTGCACATTGCTGGTACGGTAATAGAAATTTGGTGACCAGACTTTACCGACCCGTGTACCCACAAGCTTTTTAGGAATTGTACGGAAATAATCAATATTGCCTGCTGCAGGATCTTTGGCCACTTCGTCTAAATTTGGATTCATACGAAAGCGATCATAATAACCGCCCTTGGGAACATTCACCTTATATGGTCCAAATTCAACGATTGTAGTCGGTGCTGTGTTGGTACTGCCATTCATCTGGGGTGAGTTGGGTTCGGTTGCATAGGCTTCTGTAGCGAGTATTAAACCGATGGATATCGCAGATACTGAACGACGTAAATGAAGCTTGTTGAACATGATGTAGTTCCTCCTATAGATCTAACTAGAATGCTAAGATTAAAGTTAGCTTTAAGGTCAAGCATTTTTGAATAATAAAATTGAATGGATCAATGCACCGAACGGATCGTGATAAAGCATGAGGAGATAAAGCTAAATTCATATGAACATTAAAAAACCAGATGATGAAATCTGGTTTTTTAAAACAAAGCTCAATTTAAAGCATTTAAGCGTTTTACTACGGCTTGCGCAATTGCTTTACTGGATTGCGGATTTTGCCCCGTAATAATTCGATCATCAACGATGACGTAAGAAGTAAAGGGGAGAAAAGCACGTTTATAGTTTGCCCCATGTTGTATCAAACCATCTTGCAATGAAAAAGGTACTTGGGATTTAATTCCGGACAGCGTTTCTTCAATATTGGCAAAACCTGTTACTGTCCGTCCTACGATCAAAGCTTTGCCGTTATTATCTTGGAGTGGCAATAACCCACCCACACCATGGCAGACTGCCGATACAACACCACCTTGCTGGTAAATCTTTTCACTAATGTCCTTTAGATCTTGGTTCTGGGGGAAATCCCACATCGTACCGTGACCACCCGTATAATAAATTGCCTTGTACTGGGATGGATCAATTGCATTGGGTGCAAGTGTATGACTTAAACGTTGCATAAACTTAGGGTCTGCTAGATGAGCTTTGGCCGATTTGTCCATATAAATTGGCTTTAAGCTTCGTTCATCCAAAGGAACAGCTCCACCTTGGGGACTGACAAAATCCATTTCATAACCAGCAGCCTGTGCAATGTCATAAAAATGAGTGAGTTCAGTCAACCATAAACCTGTGTGATCTGAACGAGTAGGGTAAGTAGAATGGTTGGTCATCACCACCAGAATTTTGCCTAGTGATTTATGATGTAGATTTTGCACAGGTTCAACTGCAAAGGCTGAATTTAAACTCACAGAAAAGATCAGCATAAAAATATGGATAAACCACTTTTGAAGATTCCAACGTTGCAACATGACAGGTTCCTTATTCATCACCTGTCAAATATCCTATGCTTAAAGTTGGGTTGAAGGTCAATCGTTTTTATGCGTTATTGATTCGTATCAAAGATGCTTGATTTTAAATTTCCAATAAAGCTTTAGGCCTTATCATTGTCGTAATAGAGATTGAGCAAACGCTGTGCATTTTCTTCACAGGTGATTTCGTCAGGTTTACTATTGATTGCAGTGATCATCATACGCAGGTTTTGTTTGCTGATGGCCAGTTTTTGTTCTAAATCTTCAATATCCTTGATTTTACTTTCCAACACCCCAATCAAAATATCATGATCCCAAGATGTCACATTTGAAGGCAAAAATGACTTAATTTCTGTCAAAGAAAAGCCAACTTGCTGTGCTTGTTGGATCAGGAATAACTGTTTCAGATCATTGTCACTATATTCCCGATAGCCATTTGATTTACGTTTAGCCTTGGGTAATAGTTTGATTTGCTCGTAATAACGAATTGTTGGAGTAGTTAAACCACTTTGTTTAGATAGTTCACTGATATTCATTGACTGATTTTTCTCTTGACATTAAAGCAAACTTTAAGCTTATAGTAATGCAAAAGCAAGATTAAAAATAAATCAAATAGCCGAGGTGAAAGATGTCAAAGCGTATTCTGCATGTTGTAACCAATGTCTATGAGTATGAAGGAATTCATAGGCCAACAGGACTGTGGCTGGGTGAGTTGACTCATGCCTATGACGAGTTCGAAAAGCAAAATTATATTCAGGATATTGTCAGTCCTTTGGGGGGCACTTCTCCAATTGAACCTAAATCATTAGAACGTTTCGTTGCTGATGCCTCTGTATTAAAACGTAAAAATGATCCTGCATTTATGCAATTACTCGAAACAACCAAAAAACCCTCTGAAATCAATTGGCAAGATTATGATGTGATTTATTACACTGGTGGCCATGGCGTGATGTGGGACTTTCTGGACAATGCTGAATTGCAGGAAATCACCAAAAATATTTATGAGAAAGGTGGCATTGTATCTAGTGTATGTCACGGTTATTGCGGGTTGCTGAATGTTCAGCTATCAAATGGGCAATATTTAATTGAAGGGAAAAAGCTGACGGGCTTTGCATGGTGTGAAGAAGTGTTGGCTGGTGTAGCGAAGAAAGTTCCTTATAACGCTGAAGAGCTGGCGAAACAGCGTGGAGCGCTTTATGAAAGAAAGTTTTTTCCTTTTGTACCGAATGTAGTCAGAGATCATAATTTGATTACTGGGCAAAATCCGTTTTCAGCACGTGTTACAGCAAATGCGATTATTGATGCTTTAAACAAAAAACAATAAATCCTATCGATGAAAAAAAGATTGAATAAAGTGATCCGAGAATCACTTTGTTCATTAAAGCAGCACATCGCTGCTGTATTCATTTTAGATGCCACTACGCGTCATATTCCGCATGCATTTGCGTATTTTGTCGCTGAGAACGTGCTAGCTCTAATGCAAGTGTTTCTGCGCGGATAAATGCATTTTCTAAAGATTTTTGATGGCGAGTATCACCAAACTCTTGATACTCAGACACAATTTCATATATCTGCTCTACGCCTAGATATTTACTCAGTGTACGTAAATGCGGCCGTAAATGTCCCATCTCAGCCCGAATGCCGTCTTCTTCAAAACCAAACTCACCACTCGATGTAATCACGACGAGTGTTTTGCCTGAAAGTAATGGTTTTAAGGGAAAGTCACCACGGGTGAGGTCAAAGTCAAACGTTTTATTAATACGGATAATTTGGTCAAACCATGCTTTTAAGTGAGCAGGCATACCATAGTTATACATCGGTGAGGCAATCACAATGGTATTTGCAGCAAACAGCTCTGCAATCAATTGATCAGACAAGGATAAGATTTGTTTTTGCTCAGTTGTTCTTTTCTCTTCTGGTGTAAAAACAGCACCAATCCAGTCCTGGTTAATAAAAGCAGGTGGATTCATTCCGACATCACGATAAATATATTCATCTATCATGCCTTGGCTTTGCAATGCACTGATAAAACGATGTGCAATACTTTTTGAAATTGAATTATGAGCGGGATTGGGATTAAAAACCGCTCGGACACTGGCATCAATATGTAATACAGTTTTCATTTTTGATTACTCGACCTGTTCAAGATAAGGTCATCTTAAAGGCCTCTTGCTGACTGGACAAATGAGTAAATCAGGGTTATGAATGAATTTAACTCAGCTATAAACTTAAACTCGGTGAGCCAAAACGTATGCAGGTTTCTTTACAAGCATTGAAAGCATTTGAATCTGCAGCCCGTTTAGGGAGTTTCAAATTAGCTGCTGAAGAACTATCACTTACACCAACCGCTATTTCTCATCACGTGAGCAATTTAGAACGTCGCTTAAACGTTGATTTATTTTATCGGCAGGTTCGAAAAATCAGCTTAACTGAAACAGGTGAAAAGTTAGCGACCGCTATTTCTAAGGGATTTCGAACGATTGAAGACGCATTAGAAGAGGTGAGTACTGCGGGAAGAGTGATTAAGATCACCACAACTTCATCCTTGGCTGCAATGATCTTGATTCCAGCCATGCAGACCTTTTCACAACTTTATCCAGAGATCGCGCTTGAAATTTCAACAGGGGAAAATCTGGAAAACCATTTATCTGCGCTTCCCATCCGCTATGGGGCTGTTGCATCCGTTTCCCCAACGGACATTATTAAGTATGAGTCATTTAATGTATTTGCCGCCGTAGGGTTGCATAAAAAGAGTTGGTTGGAGCAGCCAATTACACTGTTTAGCACTGAATGGAAAAATAAAACCTTGCCTAAGCCACCATTACAAACATGGCTTGACTACAATGCTTTGGATGGGAAAAATATCAACCTGCATCACTTTGACCAAGAAATTTTCGGTATTCAAGAAGCCTTAATGGCCAATGGATTGGTATTTTGCTCGAGTACCTTGGTCAGTCGATTAATTCAGGCGAAATTGATCCAGCCACTGTCAACCAAATGCGTGCAATCAGAATTGTGTTATTACATTCCAAACAAGGAACAATTAAAGCATAGAAATCGGCATATGCATGAACTGATCGTGTGGATAGAAGCACTGTTGAATCAATAGGTTCTCATTTTTAGCATTACGCTTTTGAGCAATTGAATATAAAAATTATGCTTATAAAAATAACAGTCAACAAAAGTTTGTACGATTCTTTCTTGATTTTATAAATGATAATTATTATCATTTGATCACACTTTGTTTTGAGTCAAATGATTGTGAACAAAACCCCTATGCTTGTAGATCAGTTATACAGAAACCATAGAGGCTGGCTTCATCAATGGTTGAGACAAAAAATAGGCAACACTGAGCAAGCCGCAGATCTGGTGCAGGACACCTTTATCAAATTACTGCAAACACGCGATGAGCTGTTGGGGATTAAAGAACCTCGTGCTTATCTAACTTCTATTGCAAAAAACTTACTCATTGATCAAGTACGTCGCAAACGCATTGAACAAGCTTATTTAGATGGCGTGAGCCAGATGGAATACATGCTAGATTCGGTTGCTTCACCAGAAGATCAAATGCAAATCATTCAGGCACTTGACCAACTTTGTAAAGCCTTGGAAGATGTTTCTGCAAAAGCACAACAAGCATTTATCTTGCATTATCTAGAAGGCTATACCCATAAAGAAATCGCAGAGCAACTGGGCGTTTCGACCAAAATGATTCAAAAATATCTGGCAAGCTGTTTAATACGCTGTTATCAAACCCGACTAGATATGGATGTCAGCATCTAAATGGCTATCGATAAACAAGATCACAATCAATTGGTCGAGGAAGCGGCATTATGGATTGTACAATTAAGTTCAGATGATGAATCGACCCGCGAAAATGCACAATTAAAATTTAATCAGTGGAAACAGAACAGTCAGCAGCATCAAAAAATTGCAGCGGATATTGAACAGTGTATTCGCTCGATTCAAAAGGTGTCTCAAACACCACAGCATAAAAAAGTTGTTAAATCAGCACTCAAAGCAGGTTTTGGATCTGCAAAAATATATAAACATGTTCGTGTAGGAAGTGCATTTGCCATTGCATTCGTTATCATCAGCGGCAGTTCTCTGTATGTATCTGATACTTCTATTGCCTATCTAAGCGCTGATGTTCGCAGCGATTCAGCACAGTGGACAACACAAACCTTACAAGATGGTTCTCGCTTAATTCTGCGGGGGAAAAGTGCAGTCAATATTGATTTTCAGGCAAAGCAAAGAGTAATTGAATTGGTTCAAGGGCAAGTCTATGTTGATGTTGCCAAAGATCCGAATCGACCGTTTTTAGTCAAAACCAAACATGGGCAGATTCAAGCACTTGGAACAGCTTTTAGCGTGGCTTTTACGCCTTCAGCGACAGAGTTAAAAATGTTGCATTCGCGAGTACGTGTACAGTCTACAGCGCATGGTTATGCAACTCAGCAGGTGATAGTCAATGCAGGGCAAGCCGTCAGTATGAATCAAAATGGCGTGCAATCATTACCCGCGCTGAATATTTATAATGAGCAACAAAAATGGAATAAACATCAATTGATGGTAGAGGATTTACCGCTCGATCAGGTGTTAAAAGAATTAGATCAAAATTATAAAGGCAAAATCTTGTTTAATGCCGAAGCACTACACGACATCCAAGTGAATGCTGTGTTGCCATTAGATCAAACACAAGACGCACTTAAATTATTAGCAACTGTATTTCCCAACTTAAAGATATATCAAGTTACACCATATCTCATTGTTATTTCATTAAAAAAATAAAAAAAATCCTGTGTTTTCATAGCCAAAATGAATAAATTTTAAAAAATTTTTTAATTTTTTTTTAAATTTAGGTTCCACTTTTTTCAAAGCTGTTCGTCATAGTAAGTAGAAGCAATAAATTTGGATCATTTTATTCAAGCATATTGAATGATTCTTATTTCTATTTACTGGGGCGGCAAAATGAAGAAAGTTGTAAAGGGTCAAATGCGAAATCGGAACTTATTTCGATTTTCAACACTTGCATTTGCGATACATACAGTTTGTATTGGTGGCTTAACTTTGCCTTTACAACAGGCTTATGCTGAAACAGTTGGAATAAAAACCTATGATATCCCAGCGGGAACCTTAGCCAATGTTTTGAATCAATTTGCTGAACAATCTGGTACGGCTATTGCAATTGATGCTCAGCAGCTAAAAGGGCAGTACAGTTCTGGTTTAAAAGGAAACTATGCAATAGAACAAGGCTTCCAACATATTTTAGCATCTTCAACATTTTATGCAGTAAAAGTGGGACAAGGTTACACGCTGGCGAAAAAAAACCCTCAAAATGCCAATACTTCGTCTGTTGCTGCGACTGCAGTTGTGAACAAGACAGTGTCTGTACCGACTCAGGATGATGAAGTTTCAGTTCGTTTGACCCCACTTGTTGTTTATGGTCAAGAAGATCGTGATACTCAGGGCAGCAACAGAGTTTATGATGCCAATCGTTCTTCAGTCTATGCAGGAAAAGACTATATTGAACGCTTTAAAGGCACCAATCCTGCTGATGTTTTACAAGGTATGGTTGGCGTTTATAGCGGTGATGCCCGAAATAGTGGCGCATTGGATCCGAGTGTTCGTGGCGTACAGGGGGTTGGTCGCGTTCCATTAACCATCGATGGCACTGAGCAGTCGATTGCAGTATGGCGCGGCTATAATGGCGTGAATAACCGAAATTACATCGACCCTAATTTAATTGCTGGCATTGAAGTCATTAAGGGGCCATCGTTAGAACGAAATACCACAACTTCAGTCGGTGGTGGTGTGGTGGTCAAGACCTTAGAAGCGGATGATATTGTTCGTCCAGGTAAAATATTCGGTGCAGAGCTGAAAGTTGAAGGTTCAACCAACTCTATTGACCCATCGCTTCCTGACATGAGCAAGGTTGGCAAGAATTATAATGATACAACCCCTTGGAATGATGTGGATGGTAAAAAGTATGATCCCGACATTTACAAGAAGAACCGAACTAAAAATGATAATTCTAACTTCTCGGGGGATGATCTAGCAGGTCGACTTGCCTTGGCAATGAAGCAGGATAAATTTGATTTATTGGCAGTTTATGCTGTTCGTGAACGTGGCAACTATTTTTCGGGTACGCATGGGTCGGGCTACTATAAACGGGCAGAACCAAGTAATAGTCTCGATTTTATTCCTTATTTTGCTCATTCCTATAAGCCAGGTGATGAAGTTCCGAATACCTCAAGTCAGATGGAGTCGTGGTTATTCAAAGCAAACTATCGACCAACTGATGACCAAGCCCTAAAATTGACCTATCGAGACACCAAAAATAGATTTGGTGAAATCATGCCTTCACGGATTGAATGGGGGCTAACACCTGAAATTGGTGTACCACAGTGGCCTCTCAGTGACATTCGTTCCAAAGCCTATAGCTTGGAGTATAAGTTCAAACCAGAAAACAACCAGTGGGTCGATTTCTATACCAATATTTGGCAGACCGATACAGAAAGCCAAACCTATACACGCGGTGGTTGGCCAACGACGATTGATTTTCGGGACAATCGCATTATCAATACGGCAATTAGCCATTCTGACAACCGACGTCAGGGCGTTAGTATCAGCAATAAAGCACAATTAACTAACCAGCTCGATTTAACTTTAGGGGGAAGCTTCTTAAAAGAAAAGCTCACTTCTGACGATGTTTATGGCGAATATGGTCCAAGTTATTCCTTATATCAGGCTTTACCTCGTGCGGGGCGTCGTGAAGAAAAGACCTTTGATTTTAATTTTAATTATCGTCCAGCCTCTTGGTTAAGTTTCGATGTTGGCATGCGTTATCGCTCTTATTGGGCTTTTGATGATTTCTTGAACAAGTCAATAAGAGATGGGGTTGATCCAACCTTAAACCCTTTATTTACCAAGAAAAGTAAACTTAAAGAATACAGCTTTGAATATCAGACCAAGCCTGAAAGTTATACTGCTTTTGAGCAACGTATGATCGATCTATTTTCGCGAAATTATGCAGCCAGTAATCCTGATTGGGATGGTCGCTTAGAAAGTGTTCCTGAATCAGAAAGCGCGCTGTACAATCGAATTTGGTCACAGAAAAATACACTGAGTTGGAAAGCAGATGAAAACGGTCATTTGAGTTTAGCTGATAATGTATTAAATCAACTAAATGCTTCAGGACAAAAATATGTGGTTATTGGGAATGGTTTTCAGCCTGCTGTAATTGAGCAGGTCCCAATTGAATCAGCTCAAAAAGTAAAAGATAGCGGTTGGGCACCTCAACTCAGTGCATCCATTCATTTGACCGATAATAATCGAATCTATGCTCGTTATGCCGAGGAATATCGTTTACCTAGCTTATTTGAAAGTACGGTCGGTTTCTCAGCAATGATGCCGTATCAATCGATTAAACCAGAACACGCGTTTAATTATGAGGTTGGTTATGTCTATGACATGCGTAACTGGTTAAGCTCAGCACGAAATGCTGATATTAAGTTGGCGTATTACTACAACAAAACCAAAAACGTGATTGAGCGAAATCAGAATCTGATTTTCACCAATATGGATGAGCAAAAACTTTCAGGTCTTGAATTACAAAGCCGTTTTGATAATGGTGGATTCTTCAGCGATCTCAGTTTGGCCTATAACCTGAAGAATGAAGTCTGTGATACCAATAGCGCCATTAATAAAATGATTAATAGTGGCACAGTTCAAACTGATCAAGGAATTCAATTTCGTGACGCGTACCAACGTTGCGTCGATGATGGTTTTCCCAATGGTTATTTAGTCACTATGTCCACACCAGAACTCAGTGCACATGCTTTGTTCGGTTTCCGCTTTTTAGATGAAAGACTTGAACTTGGTGCTCGGGCAACCTTCTACAAAGGCTACGAAAGTCCGTTACGTAAAAATAATGATGAGGGTGTCAATAAAGGCTACTACCTCAATGTCCCTCTGGCTTGGGATGATACTTGGCTTTTTGATGCCTATGCACGCTATCAAGTCGACACCTATAACACGGTTGAGTTTGTTGGAAATAACCTCTCAAACCAGTTTTATATTGATCCTTTAACTCGAAGTGCAATGGCTGCACCAGGCCGCACTTTGAAAGTCAGCTGGACCACCAAGTTTTAACACAGAATTTAATTCCAACTTTCAAATTAGTCGGGATTAGATGGGCGTAAATAATAAGATTGAATGATTATTATTTACAAAATGAAAGAGTAGTTTTATAGAACAGACTGCTCCTATAACTAAATAGATAACGATCTTGTTATCTTTATTGAAACAATAACTTAGCTTTAGAAAAATGGAGTAACAATAAATGAAAATCTCTCAACTGTTCATCGGTCTTGTAGCATGTTCTGCTGTGTTCTCTCATGCAGCTATTGAAGGTGCTTCAAGTAATAACGCAAACATTAAAGTTGGTTCTGCTGCAAATGCGAGTCATCCAGGTGGTGCGGCTGCAGTTTCTGTACAGGCAGCAGGCGCGCCGTATAACGCATTTACGGGTTTTAGTTCATTAAAAGGCTTGGCGCAAGCTTTTGCAGCACAAGGTACCAGTAATACCAATGTGACTGTGGGTACCAAGACTTTTAATATCTCTCATATTCCTGTATCGGCAATGCCAGCTTCACATAGTGCCTTAGGTAATTTCAATTTTGGTCAAGTCGGTTCACAGGAAGTTTATTTCGGTGAATGGTGGAAGGCAGGTGATACACCTGCAAGCGCTAGTCATACCGTTTATTACGCAGGTGACAATACCAATACGACTGTACCAACTTCAGGTACGGCGACCTATACCGTTGCAGGGATTAATGGTTCAGCAACTAATCTGTTAAGTGGTAATTTAACTGCCAACTTTGGTGCTGGTACCTTACAAGGTTCTTTAACTGGAACGGGCACTGCTGTTTCAAGTCTCACCTTGAACGGTGTGGCATTTAATCCTGGTACGGCTCAATTTGCGGGTGCAGCAAGTGCGAATGGTACGGCTGGCGTCAATAACTCAGGTGTTGTTCAAGGTCATTTCTTTGGTGCAAATGCTGCTGCTTTAGCAGGTATTGCTCAGTTTAATAATGCCGCTTATAACACTGCATTTGGTGGTGCGAAGAACTAATTATAGCGAAAGGAATCTACAACTGTAGATTCCTTTTTCTTGCTTAAGACTTAATGATTTTATTTTTTGTTTTACGGTTTTTATGAAAAGAACATTGCTGTGCTGTCTGACTCTATTGGTTACTTCATCACTCTATGCAGATGATGATACTCAACTTCGCCTGAATCAAAGCTTAGATCAAAATTTATTACAACAACAGCACCAACTACAACAACAAGGCACAATTCGTGATACCGAGAAACTACCTAGTATTCTTATCAATGGCCAAATTTTTGCAGTAGAGAAAAATCAGGATGATTTGGCAAAAGCTCTGTATTTGGCTGTCATGCAAAAACAATGGGGCAATGCAGCGGTTTATTTAAGGCATTATCAGCAATATCAAGACTATGATCAGGCTTTAACTGATTTTGCTGAAGGGGCATTGGCACGTGCTCAGGGGCAGCTCAAATTAGCCGAGCAAAAATTTCAAAGCAGTCTCAATAAACAACCGAATAATCTTATTTGTGAACTAGAGTTAGCGCGCGTGCTGTTTGAACAACAGAAGAATAAAGAAGCAGCACGCCTTTTTACATCAATTCAGAGCAAGCTAGGACAAAGCGATCCTGCAGTGATACCGCCAGAAGTAGAACAAACGGTTAATCTGTTTGTCAAAGCACTCGATCAGCGGGATTCATGGCAAGGCAGTGTTGCGATTGGTCCATCCTATGCCACTAATCTGAATAGTTCTTCTGAACAAAGCAAAACATGGATGTTGTATGGCATTGACGATAAGGGAAATGTGACTCCCATTCAAGAAATTACCCGTGGTAGCCCCAAAGCTGAATCAGCAACGGGTCTAGACTATGAGGCCAGTTTGATGAAACGCTTTTCTCTCTACGGCAATCATGGGGTTTCCTTACGTGGGCTAGCTTATGGACAGTCCTATGATGATCATGCCGACTATAACGAATCCACCCTAAATATTAATGCAGGCTATAGTTTTTTCGATTTAAAAAATCAGATCAGCATTGCACCATTGTTTGAACATAAGCGTTATGCAAATGACGGTTTATATAATGCATGGGGTGCACGTGCTGAATGGATGCGATTTATTGCCACAGACAAAGCATTCAAGCTCGAAGCTGAAATCAAAGATCTGGATTATCAAAAATATAAAACATTAGATGGTAAAGAAAGCTCAGCGATGTTCACGTTTTGGAAAATTCTACCTAAGCAATGGACATTATTTAGTGGACTGGATGTGCTTGATCATGACACTCAAGAAAAGTATATGGCGGCCTATCAACAACAAGGTGTCCGTTTGGGGTTGAGCAAGTCTTGGAATGTCGGATTGAATACCACTTTATTCAGTTCATATCGCTGGCGGCAGTTTGATCAATATGTCGAGACATTTGCGGCCCGCCGTCATGATTTTGAACAAAATTATACCTTCGTTGTGCAGATGCCCCGATTTAAATTTTACGGCATGACACCAAATCTGACTTATCGTTATAACCACAACAGTAGCAACGTGGATTGGTTGTATTCCTACGATAAACACAATGTCAGCTTGAAGCTTGAGCATCGTTTTTAGGGGGATGACGATGAAATCAAAGCTCCTGTATCTAGCTTATGAATTGACCTCAAAACCACCATCTGTTTTGGTTTTGGCACATTCCTATCATAAGTCGATCATTGTATTGCTGGTCATTGCGCTGCATCTAATAGGATTATGGTTTCTGAGTCATTTTATTGAACCTTACACTTTGGCCGCTTCACCGAAAGTAAATGCACTCAAGGTACGTTTTGTGTCGTTAGCACCATCAGAAAATCCATCTCCTCATGCAACTGCTCAGAGTGTCATTGCTCAGCCACCCAAACAACAACACTTAAAAAAAGAATCTGCACCTCGTGCTACGCAACAAAGTGCTGAGACCATCGAGCAAAAGATATTTACCAGTCAAAATGCAACAAATACGGTGCAGAAGAAACAGCCGAGTCAAAAAGATCACTCCGTCGCATCTCAATCAGCACAAAATGTTGCCGTTCAGTCCGTAGAAAGCAAAGCGTTTAAACAACAGGCACAGACTGATCAACAATCTACTGCGGTAAATGAAAATCAGCAAATGCATAAAGTGCAATCTGAAGAAAATCAACCACGCCCGAGTGGTGTAAAAACACCCGCAGCGCAACAGGAGCTAAGTCGAGCACTTGAAAGCCAAGTTCAACATGATGAACCTATCCAAGTCAGTAGTGTCGATGTGCTCAGTTTTGGAAAGTTTAGCTACGATGATCGGGAGCTCAGACAACAAACTCGTATGGTGGAATTACGTTTACGTATCAATGAAAACGGACAGCCTATCGATATCCAATTAAAACAAAGCTCAGGTATTGCCAGTTTAGATGAACGCGTTCTAAACGCAGCCCGTCAGTCCAAATTCAAACCCTACAAAGTCAATGGCCGAGCAGTGGCTATTGTCGTTGATTTCCCAGTGCAACTTAAACTCAGTCGGGACAGCCGATGAGTAATATTCTTTCTTCAGGAGAATGATAATGAACGCAGCAACAGATCAAATGGTCGCCAATAGCCTTTCTCAACGTCTAAAGCAAGAAACGGCAGCAGAGCATGAACGAATGCATCGCTTAATGGCTCAGGCAGATGTCTTTGCAAGCAAAGAAAAATATGCGCAATTCACGTTGTCTCAATATTATTTTCAGCAAGAAATTGAGCATCTTTTTGAACAAGAAGGTGTGGCTGGATTAATTCCAGATCTCGGTATTCGTGGTCGCTCTCAGCAAGCTTTTGAAGATTTACAAGATTTGGGGATTCAACCCGCAGGGCAACTGTTGCAAAGTGCAGCGGTTAAATTACCTGAAGCTCTCGGCTGGATTTATGTATCAGAAGGGTCAACTTTAGGCGCAGCTTTTTTATTTAAAGAAGCCCAAAAAAGTTTAGGTTTCTCTGAAACATTCGCGGCGCGTAATCTCGCGGCATATCCAGAGGGACGCGCTAAGGTTTGGAAACGCTTTGTCCAAGCACTTGATGATGCTGACTTTGACTCAGTTTTACAGGATCGGGTGGTGCAAGGTGCTTTAGATGCTTTTGGCTATTTTGGAAATGCATTAATCCAGTTGGATGAGTTGAAATAAACAAGCGGATTGAGCATCGCTAGGGATGGAGAATATTGATCGCATGAATAATGATGTGAAAACAGATGTTTTGTCACAACCGCCACAGCCAGCAAGCAAATTAGCACGCTCAGTTTGGTGGCGATTATTCTTTATCTGCCTCGCCTGGTTGTGCATTGGACTCGGTATTCTTGGAGTTTTTATTCCAGGTTTACCGACCGTTGACTTTATTTTATTGGCTGTTTTCTTTGCAGCTAGAGGTTCAGAAAAGCTGCATCAATGGTTTCTAAATCATCGTCTTATTGGTCCAATCATCAAAGAATGGCAAGAAAATAGACGTATTCCGAAAAAAGCCAAATATATTTCGACGCTAAGTATGAGTGTAGCTGCTGGGATTATGATCTGGACCATTCCACATCCTTGGGTTGTTTATCCTCTTGTGGCATGTATGGCAGCAGTATTAATCTGGATGTGGTTGAGAGATGAGAACACAAAGCCGATTTCTGGAATGAAGTGAATGTAAATCACTAAATTTGAAATAAATCACATCCATTATCCAGCCAAGACTGAACTCAATATCAATGAGCAAGCAGCCCTAGGCGGCTTGCTCTTTTATCTATCGGTATAATAAAATTATTTCCCTATTTGCTTCGGTTGTAAGATTGCTGAGATGTATAAAGCTATATTCTTTGATATTGACGATACTTTGCTTGATTTTAGTGTAGCCAACCGTTCTGCATTTGTGAAATCGTTTGGAGAGTTTAATTTACAACATGATGATTTGACCTATTCTACTTATAAAAATATTAATCATCAGTTATGGGAAAAACAGAAATTAGGTCAAATTACTGTACAGAATGTGATTGATTATCGATTTAAAGAATTATTTTTGGCTTTAAATATCGAATTGGATCATGATCATTTCCGAGATACTTTTCAAGGTAATTTAGCCAAAGAACATACACTTGAGGAAGGAGCGGCTGACGTAATTCAGTACTTGAGCCAAAAATATAAGCTATTTGCAGCATCCAATAGTTTTCTGAATCAACAAAAGTCACGTTTGGGCCTTGCGGGTCTGTTATCACATTTTTCTGATTTGTTTATTTCAGATGACATCGGATATGAAAAACCGGATCAACGTTTTTTTGAAATCTGTCTGCGTCGAAGTAATATCGCGAAAGAAGAAGTTTTATTCATTGGCGATAGTTTAGAAGCTGATATGAAAGGGGCGGCATCCTGTGAGATCTCGACCTGTTGGTACAACCCTAAGAATTTACCCAATCGTTATGATTTAAATCTCACCCATACCATTCAACATCTATCTGATTTAGCAAAAATTTTATAAATCAAGATGATCTAGCTGATGAGGTTTAAGATTAATCAAAATCAGCCAGTAACAGATCGCAGGAATAAGAGCGAAAAATAAGGAAAAACCGTCTTGATAGATCAACCACCATCGTTGAGTGACTTGACCTGTATGAGCCCAGCTCAACAATATCAAAAACGGTGCTGCGATAAGTAGTGAGCTTAAACAGATAGAGAAAAAATTCAGATATTGGTAACGATTGAGAATGACAGCGAATAGAAAGGAAAATGGAACAGTTAAGATACAATAGGCAAGATAAACGAGCAGGTGTGCTGCAATCACCGTCAGTATCGAATAAAGTTTAAATTCGTTATTTACCACGATGAAAAGGAACGCGACGAAAACGAGAAAGGGAAGAGGAGCAAGTAATAATGATTTTAGAATGATAATCTTTTTATATTTCACAAATACTCTCAATGCATTTTAATTACATATTGCATAAATTAATTTTGAATTGCGTAATTAAATCTGCTCTGCTAGTCTTTTACATGCGCTAAAAATAGGCCAAAAATACGTACAGCGTATAAGGGATTATAAATTCGAATAATCAAAAAGGAAGATAGGAATGTTAAAAGATGCTGAAATCGCATCAAAGTCATCAAAAATTGGCATGATCATTACATTAGTCTTATGTTTCATTTTTTCCATTATTGAAGGTTTTGATTTACAGTCGATGGGCGTTGCTGCACCACGAATGAAAGCAGAAATGTTACTTGATAGTACTCAGATGGGATGGGTGTTCAGTGCTGCTGTTTTAGGAACATTACCTGGCGCATTGATTGCAGGGCGAATAGCCGATGCAATTGGGCGTAAAAAAGTTTTTATCTTCTGCATTGCCATCTTTGGTTTTATGTCACTGTTAACGCCCTTTGCTAAAGATTTAAATACCTTACTTCTGGTTCGTTTTTTGACGGGTTTGGGCATGGGTGGAGCATTACCCATCGTGATCACTATGGTCTCTGAAGCAGTACCTGAAAAATACAAAGCAACCGCAGTGAGTATCATGTACTGTGGTATGCCAATAGGTGGCGTTTTAACCTCAGTTGTTGCTTTATCTTTAACAGCCGATCATGAATGGCGACATATTTTTTATATTGGTGGTATTGCACCTTTACTGTTGGTACCTATTCTTATTTTCTTGTTACCAGAATCCAAAGCATACCTCGCGAGAAGCACACAACCGCAGAGTAAAAAGCAAAGTGTGATTGAGGTTTTATTCGCTAAACCACGTGTCTTGATCACGTCCAGCCTTTGGATCAGTTTCTTTGGTACGCTATTGGTACTTGCGTTATTTCAAAACTGGTTACCAACGCTCATTTCTGGTCTAGGCCTAAACAAAGAACAAGCCAGTTATATTCAGATTGGATTTAATCTTGGTGGATCAATCGGGGTACTCATTTTAGGTTTCATGCTGGATCGATTGAATAAGTTCGTTATTGTCGCAAGTGTATATAGTGGCATTCTGCTCTCGCTGATTGGTCTTGCTTATTCCAATAGCGCATCTAGCTTTATTATATTTGCAACAGGGTGCGGGATGTTTGTGATTGGCTGTCAGTCCATTTTATACACGCTAGCAGCCAAGTATTATCCAACGGAAATGAGAGGAACGGGAGTCGGCGCAGCCGTTGCGATTGGAAGACTAGGTGCTTTTGCAGGTCCGTTAGTGGCAGGTTATTTACTGGGTACAGGACAAAGTGAGATTGTTGTCATCGCATCCAGTATTCCAATGATTTTATTGGCCGCAATATCTGCATTGATTTTACTGCGTAAGCCTAAGCCAGAACATTCCGCTAATAGAAAAGAATCGCTTGAGACAGCAACATCTTAATTCATACATAGAACTACGACTTGACGGTTGATGTTGCGCATTTCACCGTCAAGTTTTACAGATTACAGAGCAGCTTAGAATTAAAACTTCAGTTTTTTAAGACCTCGATTGATACCATTTTGCAGCGCAGCTTTAATAATTGGACCAATAAAAGGCAGTCGTCCCTTAAAGCTGATGGTGTAATCTAAGCGAGTTCGACCATTGCCTAAATCGCTAAACTTCATCACGCCTCGATGCGCTTTAATCGGACTAATTCCGCTGGTAATCGCATATTCAATTAATTCATTTTCTTGGTAAACCAAGTTTGTTTCAACAAATGAAGGTGCTAAAGGAATTGAAAGTTTCCTCGCTGAACCCACGCCATTACGTGCATCTTTACCATCATTTATTCGTGTGATTTTGGCAGGTGCAAATATTTTACTTAAATTTTCATGCTCACTGAGAACAGCAAAGACCTTATCTACGGGTGCATTGAATTCTTGTATTACCTTAACCTGTTGTGTTTTTAGCATATTGGAGCCCCTCTAAATAAATTGACATGATGTATTGTCAGTTTCTGAATATTAGCATGCTTTTAAAAATTGCGGCACTTTCCTTGGTCGGAAATTCAATTTTGTTTGTGAATGAATCATAATTATGATCTATTTGATTTTGTTTACTTTCTTAAAATAACTGGGTGTAATACCTGACCAACGCTTATAAGCTTGTGAAAAAGTAGACAGATCTGAAAAACCAAGGCTATCTGCCACCTGAGTCAAATATAAAAAGGCTATACCGAGGTATAGCCTTTTTATAACAAGAAAATTCAACTTAGTAGGCAAGTTTTAATAAGACTCTAAAAAACATTGCGATCAATAACAAACCTAAAAACCCTGCAAACCAAAGAACAATAAACCATTGTGTTTTAGATAGTTTCATTTGATGACACTCCTAGTGATAGCCTTCATCACCGACACGGACCTTATCTCGAAATACCCAGTAGGAAACAATGGTATAAGCAATGATAATTGGGATCAGAATCACAGCACCCACAAGCGCAAATTTCTGACTGGAATGCGGTGCTGCCGCTTCCCAAATTGTGACTGAGGGTGGGATGATATTTGGCCATAAGCTAATCACAAAACCTGTGAAAGCCAAGAATACCAAGGCCAAGGTATAGATAAAAGGCTTAAAGTCTTGACGTGTTTTGCAGGCTTGAAGAATCAACGCTGTAAATAACAACACCAAAATGGGCACAGGGCTAAAATACAGCAGATTTGGTAGAGCGAACCAACGAGCTGCAATTTCAGGATGTGTTAGTGGGGTATACAGACTGACACCTGCAAATACCACAAACAGAAGCATGATCAGCTTCGGCATTAAGCGGTACATTTTGTCCTGAAGCTCATGATCGGTTTTCATAATCAGCCAGCCACAACCCAGTGCTGCATACATGGCGACTACACCAAGTCCTGTAAAGAGTGCGAAAGGTGTTAACCAATCTAGACCTGAGCCTGAAAAAATGCCATTGGTGGTTTGAATGCCCTGAATATAAGCACCCAGAATCACACCCTGTAAGAAACTAGAGAGAATTGAACCCCAAATAAAGGCTTGATCCCATAAATGCTTGGTACGATTGGCTTTAAAGCGAAACTCAAAGGCAACGCCACGGAAAATCAGTGCAATCACCATCAAGGTAATGGGCATGTACAACGCTGAAAGGACAGTTGAATAGACCAACGGAAAAGCTGCGAATAGACCAGCACCACCGAGGACCATCCAAGTTTCATTGCCATCCCAGACAGGCGCGAC
Source organism: Acinetobacter sp. ANC 3882 (assembly GCF_022549545.1). Classification (NCBI taxonomy): domain Bacteria; kingdom Pseudomonadati; phylum Pseudomonadota; class Gammaproteobacteria; order Moraxellales; family Moraxellaceae; genus Acinetobacter; species Acinetobacter sp. ANC 3882. The sequence continues at coordinate 273,262 of NZ_JAKZGB010000001.1, forward strand.
GGTGTTCATCATCACATCACGTTCTTCGCTGTTTTTAATGAAGGGAAACAGAATTCCAATACCGAGATCGAAACCATCCAGAATCACATAGATCAATACGCCAAGACCGATAATGCCAACCCAAATCAGAGAAAGATCAATCATGGTGTTTCTCCTTATTTGGATCTTGCGTATCAATAGTTTCATCAACCGCGCTTAAAGGACGCATCGGTGTTTTGAAATGTCCATGACCTGCGGGTTCAAGATCAATCGCCTCGATAAATTGAGGACCTTTGTGCATTAATTTCAGCATGTAATAGATCCCAATTCCGAAAACAACACAGTACACCACCACGAAAATGATCAAGGTGAGACCGACTTGTTCAGCTGAAACAGGAGAAAGCGCATCTTTGGTCCGCATTACGCCATAAACAACCCACGGTTGGCGCCCAACTTCAGTGGTAAACCATCCCGCCAATACCGCAATAAATCCAGATGGACCCATTAGCAAAGCAAAACGATGAAACCACTTACTTTCAAAAAGCTTTCCAGTTTTTCTGAGCCAAGCACCAGACAAAGCCAGTAAAAGCATTAACATACCCAGACCCACCATGACACGGAAGCTCCAAAATACAATGGTTGAGTTTGGTCGATCTTCTGGGGCAAAGTCTTTTAAGCCTTTAACAGTGCCATCCATTGAATGAGTCAAAATCAAGCTTCCTAGATTTGGAACCGCAATTGCATATTTAGTGCGCTCTTCTTGCATATCAGGGATACCAAATAGGTAGAGTGGCATGCCTTCATCATAGTTGGTTTCCCAATGTCCCTCCATCGCTGCAAGTTTTGCAGGCTGATGTTTTAAGGTATTGAGTCCATGTGCATCTCCAACAAAAACTTGGAGCGGTGCCAAGACCAAAATCAACCACAGGGCCATTGAAAATGATTTTTTAACTAAGGCATCACGGCGACCTTTGAGTAAATGCCAAGCAGCAGTAGCTGCAACCAACAAAGCAGCAACCATAAAGGCAGCAATCGCCATATGTACCAATCGATAAGGGAAGGACGGGTTAAAGACGATGGCCCACCAATCTGTTGGAATAATGATGCCATTTTCAATCGTAAAACCTTGTGGCGTTTGCATCCAACTATTGGAAGACAGAATCCAGAACATGGAAATACAGGTGCCAATGGCAACCATCAGTGTGGCAAAAAAGTGCGCCTTAGGGCTGACACGTCCCCAACCAAATAACATGATCCCGAGGAAACCAGCTTCCAAGAAGAAAGCGCTTAAGACCTCATAGGTGAGTAAAGGCCCGGTAACACTGCCTGCAATTCGGGAAAATTCGCTCCAGTTGGTTCCAAACTGATAGCTCATCACCACGCCTGAAACCACGCCCATTCCAAAGGCTACAGCAAAGATTTTGACCCAATACTTAAACAGATCTTTATAAATTGGATCTTTGGTACGTAACCAACGCCATTCCAAAACAGCTAAGAAACTGGCCAGCCCAATAGAGATTGCAGGGAAAATAATATGAAACGATACGGTAAAAGCGAATTGTATTCTTGCCAATTCGAGTGCAGTAAAGCCTAAAGTCATGACAGCACCTCATTTTTTTCTTGATGAGAGAAATTGACAGCTGTATGAGGCTCTACCCAACAAAGAGTATGATTAGAAAAAGAAAACATTACTATAATCTCTTGAATATATAAGTTTTTCAAAACTTAAACGTTTTGAGCTTCAAGTTAGAGTGATAGTAAAAGTGGTGGTGCTCGACCTTGAGGGGTAAGAAAGAGTTGCTGAAGCTGAAAAAAAACATGGAAGTAGTTTTCAATAAAGGCAAGAAAACGAACCTGAATCCTAACCAAAATGTGCCTTAGATCAATATCTGGCAAAGGCAAAATATGGCTATACACCACACAATATTGACATTGATGATTTGCATCATGTTGGTGATGAGCCGATGGTGTTTTCGCTTCAGCTAAAAAGGTTGGGTGTTCATGTTCCATATCATGTTGTGGACTAAACATATTGTGATGCTGAGTCGTTACATGATGAGCATGGGATGCAGAAGAAGAGTGCGGGGCTTGCAACAAAACTTGGGCAATAGTTTCACATACTGGAGAAACTTGATATTTCTCTGGCAGTAATGGCTGTAAGAACACAGCGAGTTGTAAAAAGATTGCATAGAAGGCTAGCAATCTTCCAATCATCAGCACCCGATTGATCTCTTTCTGGAAATCATTGGAGAAATACTATAACAAAGAAATCCTTTTTTTAAAGTAATAATTAACGTTTTAATGAAAATAGCTGTACTTGTATACATTTTAAATATTTATCAAGCATATAATGTTTAAATTATGGGCTTTAATTTGAGGTAGAAGACTAATTTTTTTGATAAATATTGAGCATATTTAAATCGATTTCTTGTTTTTATTCGTCCTTTAAAATTGAACTCAAAATTAGGTTTAAATATCGGAGATATAAATAACACAAATAATCTAGGTATGTTAGGCTGATGAGTTTTTCTTAAGAAACAGCCGCTATGACGCATGAACGGAAATCTAAGGCAGGGGAGTTTCAATGGTCATTTTTACGGCCGAAATATTGGGGGATCTGGGTTGCTTTAATTATTTTAATGATATTTGCTATTCTTCCGTGGGCAATACAATGGCGACTTGCTGACATTCTGTCTAAATTGGCTTGGAAAGGGCTCAAATCTAGACGTAAAACCACAATTAAAAACTTGGAAATCTGCTTTCCTGATAAAAGTGAAGCCCAGATACAAAAAGAGGCGAAACAAGTATTCTTTAATATGATGTTAGGCTTATTTGAAGCATTAAATGCTTGGTACAACCCGCATTGGTTTAAGAATCGAATGCACATCAAGGGCTTAGAGCATCTTAAGGCTTCAGAAGGAAAAGGGATATTACTCTTAGGAACACACACCACACTATTAGATGCCGGTGGTTATATATGTGGCTATTTTTTCAACTTAGATGTTGTTTACCGACCTCAAAACAATCCTCTGCTTGATATGTTAATTAGTCGATGCAGGGCGACCATTTATCAAAATCAGATTTCTAAAGATGACATGAAAGGATTGATTTCAAATCTAAAGAATGAACATGTGATTTGGTATAGCCCAGATCAAGATTTTGGGTTGAAGCAAGGGGTAATGGCGCCATTTTTTGGTATAGAAGCTGCAACAGTAACGGCACATAGACGATTGATTAAAATAACAAAAGCTTCGGCAATTCCTTTGTTTTTTTATCGCGATGGCGATATTAGAAATCCTCAATATCATGTTGTACTAGAACCTGCTTTAGAAAACTTTCCAAGTCTGGATGAGGTAGAAGATGCGACACGCGTCAATTTAGTGATTGAGAATCAGATAAAAATGTACCCTACACAATATATGTGGTTTCACCGTCGTTTTAAAACAAGACCTGCTGGATATGAAAAAATTTATTAACTCAGTTTTTCATAGATAAGAGAAGCTCTATTTCAGAAATCTATATTGTTCTGAATGCATTTGACAATGCATCATTCAATCGATAAAGAAATAGAGCTTATGAGCTGAAGTATTCTCTCCAATTCGATCCATGTATCTGTTTTGAAGACGTAAAGATCGTTTTAATTTTGACTATCTGTCTATTCTTTTACATTCAAACTTGAACAGCCCCCAAACCTGTAAAGCATCATCAAACTAAACAGGCATATCTAAGTCATCGAAGCTTTCTAAAGTCTTTCCTGCATCAATATGTTTTTGATAATACTCAAGTCGTACCTCATCCAATACCGTACTAGAAAGACCGACATTCCAATAACCAGTGACCTGTACATCTTTTTTAGCAAGCGATTTTTCTTCTACGAAAAATTGACGAATTGCTCTGGCTTCATTACGTTCGCATGCAGCCCAGACTGTAATGTTATTTGTTTGCTTAAACTGATAAGCAGCTTTAAGCAGCAGCCCCATTTTCCCAGCTTGATCTTTACCTTCGCGCAGTAATAAATGCATTTGTACTTTTAAGCATTTAGGGAGGTATGCAAGGATATGAGGTTCTGAACTCTCAATAAAGATATCTGCACTGGCATCAGTTGGCCAAGATTTTAGGATGGAATAAAGTGCTGGAAGGGCAGTTTCATCCGCAAACATGAGCACATGTTTTTTCTCATCAAAATTTGGAACAAAGTGCGGTCTTGGTCCGATTAATTGAGTTTTTGTACCTATTTTTGCAGTATGTACCCACTTCATCGCAGGACTTTCATCCTCATGTTCAATCAGATCAATTTCAACTTCATATTTGTCTCGATCAAATGAACGAATGGTATAAACACGTGTTAAAGAGGCATCCTCATCGTTTTGAGAAACCCCTAAACGAACAGCTAAATTCGGCTTATCCCATAAATCAGGCTGATGAGTATCAATTTTTCCATGTACGCGTAGGATACTTGGGAATGGTCTTGAAATGGCTGTAATGGTCATTTCAATCTGTTCCAGATTTCTCATGTGATCATTTTGTTTCAGTATATTTTTATCATTTGAAATTTGATTTTGCTTAGTCATCATCAATTTACTCAACATTATTAAGTGAAATTTCACCTATTATGCATGATAATGATAATTGTTTGCAATTAGATCACTTAAAAATATCTAGAAACTTGAGAACTTGTTTATTCTCTAGTTGTGGAATACAAGTGGGTACTTTTAAAACTTTTCTCGTATCCAACCATACGCAGCAGCAAAGGGCAAAGCGGTTCTGGCTAAATATGGAACATGCCAAAGTCCACCATGGTTAGCATTCTCCATAATGAGTTCCAATGGGTGGTCCAATGATTTTTCAGGATTGGTTGCGCTATCAGGATTGTTTAAATCATGTACCCAAAGTGCAGCCATAATGGCATTGGTGGTTTCAGGGCTAAAGGTTTCAACCTTGAATAAGTCAGCTCCAGAGAATGCTGCTTTGAGGATTGGATTTTTCACAACAGAATGAGTTGTGGTCGAAGGTGCAATATTAATGACCGTCTTTTGGCCACGTGCACGTGTACTGATGGCAAACCACTGTTGCAGTCGTTTAGCCAATGCATAATTTGGCCCTTGTTCAATCACCATACAATCAGAAATACCGTACTGTTGACCATTATCTGATTCAATCAGCTGCTTGGTATTGGATTGGAAAAAGTTGGATAACGAAATATTATGAATAGACCGAGTCAGGAACTTTTCTAGAATAGGACGCTGTTTAATTTTCTGTTGTATCGATTGCACCACAGCTTTAGGAATCGCATAGATATCGGTGGGGGTGAGCATGAACATGATGCTGCTGTCTGGTTTTTGGCGGCTGACCTGTTCCATGATGCTAATCATGGCAATCGAAACACGCACATGTTTTTCACCGTCTAAATAAGCAATACCAGCCAAATCTAAAGTTTCAGTAAAGGTATTGAGCCAATTGGCAATTTCGGGTGTTTGAGTCAATAAATTCGCACCAAGCTGTTTGTCACCATTTGCCAAAGTAATTTGTGGCGCGATTAATGTGGCATTACCTTGCTGAATGGTTTGAGTGATTTTTTCCCAGATTTTTGGGTGAGGTAAATCAATAGCAACGATATTGGCACGCCATTTTGCAAGCCAACTGAGTGGCCCTGCTTCAGATGCGGCGCCAAATAACACCATAGTACGTGTAGATAAATCAAACCATTCAGGATGAGCTTGCAACAAACGTAATGCTTTAGCATGGCTAGGCTCAATAATTCGTTGTGTTTCCCAACGATCAATTTGCTCCGATAAGGCTTGGCCCTGTAGTTTTTTACCCTCGAAAGGAATAAACCATGGTTCAACTGCAGAAGGGCCAGAACCTTTTAAGACATAGCTTTCGAATGGCTGATCGGTAATATCGACCATGGCTTGCTGCAAAGAAGACTGTTGTGTCTCTCGATTAAATCTAAACAGTTCTTTGGCTGTATCCAATCCATGTTGGGCAATGAGCAAAGGATGATTGACCGATGTGATGCCAGATTTAACCAACTCTTGAAAGTAAACTGGATATTTCTTTCTCCAATTTTTTTCAGTCGTGAGTTGCGATGCATAAGGAGAATCGACACTTTTCAGTGCGGCATATAAAATTTTCTTTGCTGTGTCGGTGGTACTAGGCGTCTTTTTGCCAGATTTAATGGGGAATTGTATTCCATCGATTTTAGACTGTAATGTATTGCTCAATTCATTGCTCCCATCTTCTGAATCAAAAATTCAAAAACTAGTGTGGCTCTATGCTTTATTCAGTGTAAATTTCAGAATAAAGCGAAACAATGAAATACAAAATAGCGAAAAAACTGCAATTTCAAGTGTTTTTAAAACGTAAAAAGTCGTGTTGAAAAATCAAATAAGAGTTAAAAATCGAACAAATACAATTGTGTATATTTCAATTATGGCATTTCTATCATTTTTCTAGACAGGTAAAATATTACTTCATGCACACTTAAGTTAGGTTTAACAAGCTTAAACATTCGCAAAACAATATTTATAAAATTTCAATTTTCTGCACCTAAAGGCTCAGTATCAGCTCAAAGGGTGATCCTTAAATAATTGGACGATCCATTCAATAAAGACTTTTTGTCGAGGTGAAACCAATGTTTTTGAAGCATAGAGTAGAGAAATCGGAAGCGACGGGGCAGGATAATTTTCTAGAATTTGACATAGCGTTCCTTGCTCCAATTCGCATGTTTGGGCGTAGTGCGGGACTTGAATAATGCCAAAATGCTGTTTAGCTGCTGATGAATAAGTATGTGCTCCATTGACTTGAATCATATAGGGCAAATCATACAATTCCATTTGCTGCTGAACGATGAACTCAAGTGGTAGCGGTTTCTGTCGAGCTGTTGAATAAAACCCAACCATAAAATGATCATTAAGATCTACCAACGTTTGAGGTGTCCCATACTTTTCTAAATATTGCGGACTCGCCAAGGTAATTTGTTGAATCTCGCCAAGGTGTCTGACAATTAAATCACTGTTATTGAGCTGTCCAATCCGAATAACACAATCAATTCCTTCTTTAATGACATCAACATAACGATCACTTTCAGTCAGTTGCAGTTGAATTTGAGGAAACTCGGATAGGAATTCATGCAATTTGGGCATAATAAAATAGCTGGCAAAAATACCATGTACTTCGATTTTTAGTGTTCCTTGAGGTTTTGCATGTAGAAAATCATGATCCGATTCATTGATATAAGCCAGAATGTACTTACAGCGCTCGTAGTAAATTTTCCCTTCATCCGTGAGTCTAACCTGACGTGTGGTTCGAAATAACAAGCGGGTATTCAACTGTGTTTCTAATTGCTTAACTGCGTCAGTCAATGTGGAGCGAGGTAAATTCAGGATTTGTGCTGCCTTGGTAAAGCTCTGCTGTTCTACAACCTGTATAAAAGCAGACATCGCATTTAATTTATCCATCGCGCTTAAGCCATTTGTTCGGTTTATTCGGATAAAGATGCCAGAATTAGCTAGATTATCCAAGTATATCTGAACAGTATCATAGAACTTATTAAATGGTAAATTTCATTCAATGAGGTCTTAAATGAACACAACTGTGCATGCAAACCAAAAGAAAATTATTTTAATTACAGGTGCTTCTCGAGGAATTGGTGCTTTTACAGCGAACTTATTGGCTCAACAAGGCCATACAGTCATTGTTAATTATGCCAATAACGATCAAGAAGCCAATGCTGTGGTCACCAAGATTCAAGCCACTGGCGGAACGGCATCTGCCTTTAAAGCAAATATCAGCCAATCAAATGAAGTGACTCAATTATTTGATTATGCGATTCAGACCTACGGCCGAGTGGATGTACTGATAAACAATGCTGGCATTATGCGATTAAATAAGATTGAACAGCTCGATGATGAAAGTATAGATCAAATTTTAGCAATCAATGTAAAGGGACCTGTCTTTACCATGCGTGAAGCTGCAAAACGACTGGCACACGGCGGTAAAATTATCAATTTATCCAGCAGTGTTGTAGGGCTGAAACTCGAAGGTTATGGTATTTATGCAGCATCAAAAGCAGCGATTGAATCCTTAACGGCGATTCTGGCCAAAGAATTAAGGGGTAAAAATATTACCGTAAATGCAATTGCACCGGGACCGACATCAACCGAACTTTTCCTAGAAGGCAAAAGTGATGAGTTAATTGCACAACTCAGTAAAGCTGCGCCTTTAGAGCGTTTAGGCACAGTAGAAGATATTGCCGCAGTTTTAGATTTTGCAGTTAACGACGCAAGTAACTGGGTAAATGCCCAAGTACTTCGAGTGAATGGTGGAATTGTATAGTAAAGATGAGTCAAGATCCTGTGTCGATGACTAATGATTGTGAATGCACATAAAAAAGAGTTAAAAGGAAGTTTCCTTTAACTCTTTTCAAATTTTAATTTTTATTAATGACGTACTGAAATTCTATATTGGACTAAAATAAATTTATGTCCAATTTCATATCAAAAATATAAGTGTTTATTCATACAAAATGCCTATATTTTTTAGTTCTAATTAAGTGTATATCCTTTATTTTCCATATAAATTTTGCATACAAATAATGCTTCATCCTGCAGCTCAGCAGTTACTTCTTTATATTTAAAATAACTATGTCTCATCAATGAAACTGCCAATTGAACTAAGTAAACAATGTGATTTTCATCTTTAATCAGAATTGGATTTTTCTTATTATTTAGTACATGAAATAAATCTTTAGCAATGCTTTCATTGATTGTTTGATGTAAGTTTGAACCATCAATATTTATTGGCCCCCCTAAGATCAAAGCACTAGCAGCTTTATTTTGATTAAAAAAAGATGATGAATTTTTAATCATATCTTCAAAAATTAGCATTGCTGTTAAATTTTCATAAAATTCACTTTTTTCTTTTAAATAATGATTAAGTTCAACGTAATAGTTATTAACAATCAAGCTAAATAAATGATTAACGGTCGGGAAGTATTGATAAATAAAATTTCTTGGAACACCTGAGATCTCAGAAATTTCCTGAATTGAACATTCTTCAATATGATTGTTTTCTAATAAATTAATGGTTGTGAGTAAAACCAACTCTAGTCGTTCCAAACTTCTTTTTTGAATAGGTAAACGAATTTCGTTCAAAAACATATCAAAATTCTCATATTGCTTTAAAAAAATAAAAGGATTAGACTTTATAAAAACCGACACATGTCGGATTTTGGAAATGGGATGTCAAAATTTACTGAAAGCTAAGCATAAGGAGTATATATGAAAAAGTTTTATCCATGGCTTCAAACATACCAAAATCATGTAATTCCAGCAGAAATTACATTGCCGCCTGAGGATCAGTCTTTATCAGATTTATTGGATATTTCTTTACAAAAGCATTCAGTACAAACGGCCTTTATTTGTGGAGAAAAAAGTATCACATTTCAAGATCTTAATAATTTGAGTTTAAGATTTTCAAACTATTTACTTTCTTTAGGATTAGTGCCTCAAACTCGTGTTGCAGTAATGTTGCCTAATTGTCTGCAATATCCTGTTGTTGCCTTAGGCATTATTCGGGCTGGGCATGTAGTCGTAAATGTAAATCCCTTATATACGAGTAGAGAGTTAGCGCATCAGCTAAATGATTCACAAAGTGAAGTACTGGTGATTATTGATGACTTTTTATCGACATTTACTGCAATACAAAATAATGTCCCAGTACAAAAAGTAGTTCACACATCTTTAACTGATTTAAATTGTGAGATTGATCTTCTACTTAAGCAAGCAGAAAGTTCTAATGGGATCAGTGCTAATAGTATAAATTTTACAGATGCTCTTTGCAGTGTGAGTGATGATTCTTATATTTTACCCAAATTAAATCTGAATTCTTTAGCTTCCTTACAATATACAGGTGGAACAACTGGCGTTTCTAAAGGTGCTATACTTTCACATAAAAACCTTTACTCCAATATTATACAAATTGATGCGGTATTTTCATATCAATTAGACGTATTAAATAATAATATTCAGCACAAAAATCTATGTACTCTACCTTTATATCATATTTTTGGATTTACAGTTTGTTGCTTGTTTGGTATTAGTAAAGGCATAACCACAATATTAATTACAAACCCAAAGGATTTGAACTTTTTAGTTCAATCATGGGTACAACACCAACCATCTATGTTCCCAGCTGTTAATACTATGTTTAATGTATTATTAAATTTCCCCGATTTTAACAACTTAGATTTTAATAGCTTAAAAATTTCAATTGGTGGAGGAATGCCTGTTTTAAAAGCTACGGCAGATGAGTGGCAAGAAAAAACTGGTGTAGTGATCCATGAAGCCTATGGATTGTCAGAAACGTCTCCTCTGGCAGTTTTTAATCCATTAACAACAAAAAGTTTCAGTGGAAAGATAGGCATACCTGCACCTTCCACTGATGTCGTTATTTTAGATGAACATGGAAATAATTGTAGTTTTGGCAATGCTGGAGAGATAGCAATCAAAGGCCCACAAGTGATGCAAGGATATTGGAACAGAGAAGAAGAAACGCGCAAAGTAATGACAGATGATGGTTATTTTTTATCGGGTGATATTGGCGTCATGGATAAAGATGGATATATAGAACTAGTTGATCGAAAAAAAGATATGATAATTGTGTCGGGATTTAATGTTTACCCACGAGAGATCGAAGAGATCATTGCAACTCATCCAAAGGTTCTTGAAGTTGCAGTGATTGGAGTAAAAGATGAAAAATCAGGCGAGGTACCTAAAGCATTTATCGTCGTAAAAGATACAACTTTAATTATCGCGGAAATCCAAGATTTTATTCATCAAAAACTTACCAAGTATAAATGCCCTAAGTATGTTGAATTTATAACAGAATTACCAAAATCGAATATTGGAAAGATACTCAAAAAGAATTTAGTTGCAAATAATTAAATTCCATACATTGCCATTCACTTTAAATAAAAAATCCGCATCTCATTGCGGATTTTTTATTCTTTTTTGCTCAACCTGACTTTTTGATCGTGATTTAAAAGTTGAAGCGGTATAAGTACATGTAAAGAATAGAAAAACTAGGCATCTATTATGAATATTGACTCATATAAGGCTCGATTTAATGAGCGTTGCTTAAAGCGAGATGACAGCAATACATTTTTATATTGTTTAGTTAATAATGCATTCGACCAATTTACCTATTTCAGATTGATCTCTAATCAAAGTTTGCATAATTGCAGGATAGAATCCACTAAAAATATCGAAGATATGTTGTAGAAATACTTGTTCAATCTGAGAAAATTGGGAATACTCAAGCCCGTAAAATTCGGGCTGTAAAATTATCTTTTGGGGTTAGGCAACTATTGTGAAAACGTATCCATTTTCTCGTTTACAAAAAGCATTATTGGCGGTTGGTTCATTTTCATATCTAGGACTAAGCCCTGTGGTTTTACATGCGGAAGAGCCACAAAGACTTGAAACAATCACTGTAACGGCTGAAAGCTCACCCACGATTTATTATCAACCTAAAGTAAATTTATCGGGTTTTACTAAGCAACAGCTCGCAGAAATTCCAGCCTCTATCAGCACCGTAACAGCAGAGCGTATGGCAGACCAACACGCTAAAACCTTAACAGATCTGATTAAGAATGATGCTGCGGCAGGCGATGGTTATGCGCCAATTGGTTATTATCCAAATATTGTTATGCGTGGCTTTGCTTTAAATTTAGGCTCAAGCTACTTGCTGAATGGTAACTTGCTACGGGGTGAACAAAATGTTGCGCTTGAAAACAAAGAACAAGTCGAAATTTTAAAAGGCATTAGTGCCATTCAAAGTGGCATGTCGACACCAGGTGGCGTCATCAATTATGTCACTAAGCGTCCTAAAGACATCCGCTCACTAACGCTTGAAGTGGACAGTCATGGTGGTCATCGTGTAGCGACCGACCTTGGCGGTTTACTTGGTGAAAAACAGCAGTTTGGTTATCGTATCAATCTGGCCAATGAAGAAATTCATCCTTATGTTGAACATGCAGATGGAAAACGTTTGTTTGGTTCTTTAGCTTTAGATTGGAAAATTTCAGACCGCTCAAAACTAGAGTTTGATCTCGAGTCGCAGCGTCAACGCCAACGATCAGTACCGGGTTACCAGTTACTGGATGGTAAAACGGTGCCTACAGGTATTGATTTGGACCGATTACTTGGTTATCAAAGTTGGGGCAAACCCGTCACCAATGAAAGCCTAAATGCAGGCTTAAAATATAGCTACCAAATCAATAATAATTGGGCGACCAGTCTAATTGCTTCACAAAGCCGCGTTGTAGTCGATGATTACTCATCATTTGCATACACCTTCGACCAAAACGGAAACTATGATATTTATGATTTCCGCAGTCCTGATGATAGCTATTTAACCAATCAGTTTAAAGCTGGGCTAAATGGCAAATTTAATACAGGGACTTGGCAACATAAGCTTAGCTTAGAGCTATCGCAAAGCTATAAACGTCATGCACAATACGATGCATTAAATGAATGGGCCGGTACAGGAAATATTTATCAGGACCCTGATCCATTTACGCCAAGTGAAAAAACCTTAGGCAATCATTACAAATCATTTAAGAGTCAACAAACGGCTCTGAATTTGCTCGACCAAATTGATTTGAATCAAGAATGGTCAGTTATCGCTGGTGGAAAACTACTTCATTTAAATGAAGATGCCTATGATGCAATAGGTAATCGTATCAGAGATACCAATTTCAATCGGTTCTTACCACAATTTGCCTTGATGTATCAGCCATGGCAGGACACTCATCTTTATGCTTCATATGCAAAAGGTTTAAGTGATGGTGGACAAGCACCGTGGTACGCCAATAATGCATTTGCAACATTGGCACCTAAACACTCAACCCAATATGAGATCGGTATTAAGCAACAGTGGCAAGCCTTACTATTGACTGCTTCTTTATTTGAGTTAAAGCAAGATAACCAATATACCAATACGGATAGTGACTATGTTACTGATGGCAAACAACAGAATCTTGGTTTGGAACTCGGTGTACAAGGTCGTTTAGGACAAAATCTGGATATCACATCTTCTCTAGCACTTACACGTTCACGTTTAAAAGACATTCAAGCAAACGAATATCAAGGCCATCAAACACAAAATGTCCCAAGCGTACGCATCGCCAACTCTGTGTCTTATCAATTACCACAAGTAGATGGATTACGTTTACTGGCGGGCATGCAATACAGTAGTAGTAAATATGCCAATCGAACAGGGAATGTGAAAGTATCAGGCTATACCTTGTTTAATGTAGGTACGGCTTATAATTTCCGTGCCTATGGCTATGACAATACCCTCCGATTTAACGTCGACAATGTATTTAATAAAAAATATTGGCGTGATGCGGGAAGCTTCTTCGGGGATGATTATTTATTCCTTGGGACACCACGCACAGCTCAGTTGTCATGGAATGTAAGCTTCTAATTAAGCAAATTGATTTTTGCTTTCGCATCTATTGTAAACCCCAAAAGCCCTAGAGATTTGTGTTGAGGTATTGATAGTAGCAATGTGTAGGGCTTTTTTATTGTCAATTGTTAGGTGTCCCTTAATATGACCTGTCCAGTCCGCGGATTGGTGAGTGTCACATTCTCTAAGGCACGGATCAACCATGAGTCATTCTGCTTAGTCAGCACAGCCAGAATTAAAGTATCAACTTGATGTGGGCCTGCTGGATGTGCAAGACCTGCAGTTAGTCTGCTCCAGAAGTGAAGAATGACAATATCATCCGTGAGTTGATTAAGCTCTATTATTTCATTCTGAAGTGTCGAATCACGATAAATGGTTTCATGAATAGGAAGATGTAAGGCAACGATTTCTTTTATGCCTTTTACATAATGCCCAAAACGATTTACAAAGCTTGCATCTTCATCAAATAACGATGCAAGGGCAACCATGTCATGTTTATTCCAAGCCGTTTGGAATAAAGACGGAATTTGCTCTGGGGCAGTTGCTTTAATCATTGTCATCAAACCTATCTGACTTATTTTAAATATCCAACAACATAACTTAGATATCGCATTTATGCTGTTGGACAGCATAGATAATATTTTTAACTTAAAAATATCCTTTAGAAAGCTGCTTTAGCATAAATTGATTTTGCCTCTGCTGTGATCGCTAGCATATGAATAGCACCATGTATCATACCTTCTAACACATGGAATTTGACATTTACGCCAGCGGCTCGCAATTGCTCTGCATATTTTTCACCATCTTGGCGAAGGGGATCATATTCACATACAAAAATGGTGGCGTCGGGTAGATCTTGTAATGAATGTGCCAGTAAAGGGCTAACAAGTTCATTTACTTTGTCTGACTCAGTATTAAGATACTGATCCCAACAATAAGCCATGGTTGAAGAGGTTAGACCAAATCCCTGCGCATATGTTTCATAAGACGGACTTTTCATGGTGGCATCTAAGGCGGGATAAAAAAGTAGTTGGTGGCTAATTTTAATGTCAGGATGTTGTTTTGCGAGCAAGCACGCTGCCGCAGCTATATTCGCGCCAGCACTGTCACCGCCCACAGCTATACGATTTTGATCAAGCCCAAATGTAGATGCATTTTTCTGGATATAAGACAGTGCACTAAAAAAATCTGTTAAAGGAATAGGAAATTTAACCTCTGGGGTCAAACGATAGTCGACGGAAAATATCACTTGCACCGTTGCTTCAGCCAATAAACGACAAGCACGGTCCCATGCATCTAGGCTGCCAAGACACCATCCACCACCGTGAGCAAATACCATCGCTGGTCTTTGTTGTACATGTTCTAAGATATAGGGAACATAAACACGAACTTCAATTTCCGCTTGATCTTCAGTCATAACAGTAAAGCTGTGTTGATAAGATGAGTCTCGTTCAATGCCTTGTTGTTGGATAATCGATTGATTGACTTGTTCTCTAAGTTCAGCCAATGTGTTTGCAGCGGGTAGCATAGACTGAGACTTGAGCCAATTTTTGATTTCTATTCGTAAAGTCATTTGGCATGGTCCTGCTGTAAAAAGTTGAGAATTAATGAACAAAATATTTCTGGTTGTTCTTCCATAATGAAATGACCACAATCTTTTACAATCGCACTGGATAACTGAGTGCTGACTTTTTTCATAGTTTCATAAGGTGCATGGTTGGTTGCATGCTCTGCACCGATCGCCAATACAGGCATTGCTAAAGTTTTCGCCTGCCTTATTTTATTTTGACGAATAGTTTCAGGGATAGCGCGATAATAATTAAAACCTGCAGCTAAGCGTCCTGAAATTTTATACGCATTTATATAGGTTTCAGCGGCAACTTTATCTCGATGCCATGACCATTTATCAAAGATATAATTGAGATAAGTATCTTCACGACCCATCACTAAAGCTTCGGGTAAATCACCAATTTGGTTAAACATAAAATGCCAAAGAAAAATATTTTCTTCAGGAGCAACAAAAATTGGGGGTGGTGGTGCTAAGCCAGGGATAACAGCTTCAGTTACCGCAAGACAGCTGACTGACTCTGGAAAATCAGCGGCAAGGGCATAGCCAACCCACATCCCGATATCATGCCCGATAACCGCATATGTATGATGCCCAAGTTCAGACATTAAGCTTGATAGAATTGCAGCAATACGTCCAGTATCATAGTGACCATCAAGCGGAGCTGAATATCCTGTTCCAGGTGGATCAACTGCAATGGCCTGATAACCATGCTTAGCTAATTCAGTCATGACATGCCGCCATGCATACCATGTTTGTGGCCACCCAGGAATAAGTAACACAGCAGGTCCCTGACCTGTGGATACGTAATGTAGTTTTTTAGCTTCAATATTGATGTAGTGATGATTAAATTGATTTGATAGTTTTTCAGTGAGCGCTGTCATGATTATTTCTCGAACTGTACCCTAAATGCCCAATAGTTGGTTGATTTGTGATTGGTTTATTGGCGCAGCCGCAAAGTCATCAAATATTTTATCGGTCACATGAATAATATTTTGTTTAATAAATTCAGCCCCTTCACGCGCACCATCATCTTTATTTTTTAGACAACATTCCCACTCTAAAGTCGCCCAACCTTGATAGTCGTTATGAGCTAGTTTTGAGAAAATTGATTTGAAATCAACTTGTCCATCTCCTGTGGAACGGAAGCGACCCGCTCGATCTCCCCAATTTTGATAGCCGCCGTACATACCTTGACGGCCTGTAGGGGTGAACTCAGCATCTTTTACATGGAACATTCGGATGAAATCTTTGTAAATATCTAAATATTCTAAATAGTTCAGTTGCTGGAGAATGAAATGGCTAGGATCAAACAGGATATGGCAACGTGGGTGATGATTGGTACGTTCCAAGAACATTTCAAAGCTGATACCGTCATGCAGATCTTCAGCAGGATGAATTTCATAGCAAAGATTGACATCGTATTCATCACAGGCATTTAAAATAGGCGTCCAACGGCGAGCAAGCTCATCAAAAGCAGTTTCAATCAGCCCAGCAGGCCGTTGAGGAAAGGGGAATACATAGGGCCATGCTAAAGAACCAGAGAATGTTCCCATATCATGTAGACCCAAACGCGCAGAAGCTTGAATTGAAGCAAGCATCTGTTGCTCAGCCCATCTTGTTCTTTCTATTGGTTTTCCATGCAAATGCGAGGGTGCAAAACCATCACATAATGCATCGTAAGCTGGATGAACAGCCATTAACTGGCCAAATATATGAGTGGTTAATTCACTAATTTGCAAACCGTGCTGATCTAAAACCCCTGTAATCTCATCACAATAATTTTGACTTTCAGCAGCTAAATTGACATCAAATAATCGTTTATCCCAAGCTGGAAGTTGAACAGCCTTAAAACCCTTATCCGCAACCCATGCTGCAATACTTTCCAAGTTATTGAATGGGAAAATATTATCACTGAATTGTGCAAGGTGAATACTTGGGCCTTTCAGGGTCTGCATTGTTAAAACTCAATTAGTTGTCGATTGACAAACAATAGGCTTTATCTCATTTTAAAACAACTGGTTTTTTCAAATGAAGTTGGAGAACAGTGCTATTTTTAACAAATGATATTGATTTATTTGCGAAAATATTTTTTTAGAATAATAATAAAAATACTAAATCTGAAAATAAAGGGTCGTAATGGCTGGCAGACCAAGAGAGTTTGATAGAGAAAAAGCACTGATTCAAGCACGAGACTTGTTCTGGCAACACGGTTATGAAGGAACATCGATGTCCGATTTAGTCGATGTTTTAGGCATTGCTTCAGCACGTATTTACAAAGCATTTGGTTCAAAAGAAGCTCTTTTCAGAGAAGCAGTTAAACATTACGAAGAAAATGAAGGTGGCTTTGCAATAAAAGCATTGCAGCAGCAAGATATCAAAGTAGTAATCACCCAATTATTTCAAGACGCAATCAAGCTATACACTCAAACAAATCATGCTTATGGTTGTATGGTAGTTTCTTCGGCAAGTGTATTAAGTGAAGAGAATCAAACACTTTTAGCATGGATGAAACAGCAGCGCATTGAGCGCGTTGAAGGTCTAGTTAAGCGTTTTGAGCAAGCTAAACTGGATGGTCAATTGCTGGAGGATGCGGATCCTGAACAATTAGGGCAATATTATGGGCTAGTTTTACATGGCTTATCTGTACAGGCAAGAGATGGTTATTCAGAACAAGTGCTATTATCAAACATCAGCTTGGCACTTAAGAATCTAGACCAATATCTGGTAAAGCCTTAGCAAATTAATAGTAGTCTACACTCACCATCCTTCTCAGCAGGCGCTCGATGCACACATGGCGATACCTGTTGTGTTGGATGGTCTACCGCCAGACGCCAAAGATGTCCCGAACCTAAATTTACAGGTTTCGCATCTGTTTTAGGCTGATAATGTAGATCAAAAAAATACTCCGCCAAGAAAGTTTCAAAGTCAGCCGCTGGGCCGTCATATAATTTCTTTAACTTTTCTCTAATTTCTGGAATCAAAATCTTTTGTTCAACTTGATCTTGAGCCAGAATATCGCTTGCAGGTCCTTGATAAGTACATAAAAAAGTATCGGTTTCGATAGGTGATCGATCCACATGATATGAATATACATCGGTTGAAATGAAATCGAGCTCTTCGTCCCGTTCATAGCTCTTCAGTAAATTAAGGCATGGTGATGTACCTAAATCAGTGAGTAACTGTATATCTGCTAAGATAATTTCCCTTGCCAGATGACCTTTTTCTGAAAGTGGTAATGCCAAAAGATCTTCAATAGAAACTTCGGTAATATTCTCTTTTAATTCAAGTTTAGCCACAATTTCATTAAAATCACCCTCCAAACTTCTATGCCAGCAAAGAGCATTGATATCACCGTGAAAATGGGTATTTACCAGTTCAGAAAATGTAGAAACTACACCCACTTGAGCATGTTCAGAATATGGATTCTTCATATGAGAATTAAAAAATAAACTTGGCTCAATTATACAAGTAACTTTATCGAAATGTTGTTCGCCCATTAATTATGTTGATTTAAATACACTTTATTAATTCAACTTATACCATTGATTAATTTTATTATATGAGAAGAACCTAAAAATCGGATGTCTTTTAGATGATTGAATAGAAAAAAATGATTTTCATTAATTTGCAATGTAATAGGCACAAAATAAACAATGAAAAATTTTACGCCTGTCTATTCGCGTACTGGCAAAACACTTTTTTATATCATTTAGAGTAATCAATGACTTCTATGCATGCACTAACAAATGGTCAGGAACACTGTTTGGAAACTTATATAAATCGAGAGTTATCTTTATTAGAGTTTCATAAACGCGTGCTTGCACAGGCAAAAGATGATGGTCATCCACTGCTTGAGCGCCTTAATTTTTTAATTATTTTTTCTCGCAATCTGGATGAGTTCTTCGAAATCCGTGTTGCTAGTTTACGACAGCAAATGAACTTGTCGACTCAAACGCTGGGGCCAGAAGGGACGGCGCTCAATGATGTCTTACAGCAAATCTCGAAAGTCGTTCATGAAGCGGTAGAAGAACAATATAAAATATTAAACCATTCTATTCTTCCTCAATTGCAAGGTCATGGTGTTCATTACATCCAGTATGCGGACATACTCGAAAAGCATAAAGCATGGATTAAAGATTATTTTTTTAATGAAGTGCAACCTGTTGTTACCCCGATTAGTTTAGATCCAGCACATCCATTTCCACGTTTGGTCAATAAAAGTCTGAATTTTATTGTGACCTTAGAAGGAAAAGATGCATTTGGACGAGAAATTGATTTAGCCATCGTACCAGCGCCGAGATCATTGCCTCGATTGGTTAAATTGCCAAATCAAATTTCAGGGAACTCAGAGCATTACATTTTACTGTCTGCAATTATTCAGGAACATATTGCAGATTTGTTCCCAGGTATGAAAGCCACAGGATGCTATCAATTTCGTGTCACACGGAATGCCGATTTAACCGTTTCGGAAGATGTTGAAGACTTAGCCATTGCATTAAAAGGTGAGTTATCCGCTAGACGTTTTGGGCGCGCCGTTCGATTAGAAGTGAATAAAAACTGTCCAGAGCATATTGCAGACTATTTGTTGGAACAATTTGAGTTAGAAAAACAGCATTTATATCATGTAGATGGACCTGTCAATCTAGCTCGTTTTATTGCCAATTTTGATTTACCAGCATTACGCTTCCAACCCTATCAACAAAAAATCCCTAAAGCACTCTATACCAAAAAACCAATTTTTGATGTGCTACAAGCAGGAGATGTATTGTTACATCATCCATTTGATAGTTTTGCTCCAGTGATCAAGCTCCTCAGAGATGCTGCTTATGATCCCAATGTACTTGCGATTAAACAAACGCTCTATCGGAGCGGCGCAGACTCAGAGATTGTCAAAATTCTTGCAGAAGCCGCTAGAAATGGCAAAGAAGTAACAGCGGTTATTGAATTAAGAGCTCGTTTTGATGAGGAATCAAATATTGAAGTAGCCAATGTACTTCAAGAGGCGGGTGCAGTTGTGGTATATGGAATTGTTGGCTATAAGACCCATGCCAAAATGATTCTGGTGGTGCGCAGAGAACAAGATAGAATCAAACGATATGTGCATTTAGGTACAGGAAACTACCACGCGACCAATGCAAAAATTTATACAGATTATGGTTTATTAACCAGTGATGATGACATTTGTGAGGATGTACATAAAGTTTTTCAGGAGTTAACCGGTATGGGGAAGATGGCAAAATTAAAAAAACTCTTCCATGCACCTTTCACCTTACATTCGCAACTGATTGAATTAATACAACAAGAAATTGAAAATAGTAAAGCCGGTAAAAAAGCACAGATTATGATCAAGGTGAATGCCTTGACTGAACCTCAACTGATTAATGCACTTTATAAAGCTTCGCAGGCCGGTGTTCAGATCGATTTGATTATCCGTTCAATTTGTTGTTTAAGACCACAGGTCAAAGGGCTTTCAGAAAATATTAGAGTCCGTTCAATCGTGGGACGTTATTTAGAACATACGCGTGTTTATTATTTTTATAACGATGGTGAGATTAGACTGTATTGCGCCAGTGCGGACTGGATGGGTCGAAATCTGTTCTCTCGTATCGAATGTTGTTTCCCGATCGAAGATAAAAAGCTAAAAAAACTCATTATTGAAGATGGCCTGAAGAATTATTTGAAAGATAATCGCAGAGCATGGGAGCTTCAAGCAGATGGGACATGGCTCCAGTGTCAACCGAAACAAGATCAAGTTGTCCATATCGCACAAAGATATTTAATGGATCGAGAGATCGGGTGACACTTAATTGTCATGAACAGCGATTAAACTAATTTTAGAAGAACAAAAAAGAGCTCATAGGGACGTAACAATAATAATTTTATCTCTTATCACACAACATACCGTTCATTTTCCAACCCACTTCGGTGGGTTTTTTATTGCATCAGAAGAAGTGATGCGTCTGGGCGTTTGTAGAAACGCCGCAACTTTTTTGGCTTCATTCTGAGCCAACAAAAAAGTAAAATCTGGATAGATAATTTTAAGCTTCAACAAGGGTTTATTCCAATTTAAGCTGATAGTCATCCTTGGTAATTTTAATTTTGATTTTTTGAAATTTTCTTTTATTTGGATCTAGAGCAGAATTAGTCACTTCATTGGCAAAATCTTTGTTTCTCATCAAGTCATAATAGGCTTTATAACCGAGTAGCATCTTCTGAGGTTTCTCTCCATGTTGTTGGCTATAAGACTCAATCAATTGGCTAAGGGACTCGAAGATAGAGTTTACTGTCATATGAATTGCCTCTAAATACGTAGAAGAAGTACAGTTAAGTTAATCAATCTTTATTAAATATTTAAGACAATTTTATAAATAATAACATTCGACCAGCTATCGATTTTCATCTTAGATACCCTTAGCAACAACTCTGGTTTGAGTTGATGATCATCTTTTTGCCCTTCAAGATGAGCGGGCAAAGTATTAAAACCACTTATGTTTATTTTTAACTATTGAAAAAAGAGGCAATGCATCTTACAAACTCATTAACTTCAAGTTAATGGTATTGAATTTAGGTTGATTGATCAGACATAAGAAAAAGCTTTTCATAAGGTAAGTCATCGTTACCAAGGAAAAGCACATGGAATGTTCTGTTCAAAATAAAGCAAATCTATGGACAAAACGTCGACATGCTAAACAATTGAAACTAGAACAAGTACGCCAATATACCGATGGCGTTGTGATTCCCAGACAAAATATTATTCAAGTCTTGGAAACTTTAATCAGTTCAGGCGATAAGGTTGTACTTGAAGGAAATAACCAGAAACAAGCTGACTTTTTATCGCGTGCTCTCGCTCAAGTCAATCCTAAGACAGTTCATCACTTACATATGATTATGCCTAGTGTCGGACGTCCAGAACATCTCGACATTTTTGAAAAAGGAATTGCACGCAAGCTCGATTTTTCATTCGCTGGAACGCAAAGTTTACGCATTAGTCAGTTGCTTGAAGATGGGCTGCTTGAGATAGGGGCTATTCATACATACATTGAACTGTATTCACGTTTACTGGTCGATTTAATCCCAAATGTTGTTTTATCGGCAGGATTCATGGCTGACCGTCATGGCAATATTTACACAGGTCCAAGTACAGAAGATTCACCCGCATTAATTGAACCCGCTGCCTTCAGTGACGGCATTGTGATTGTACAAGTGAATGAGCTTGTCGATGATGTGCAAGATCTTCCTCGTGTGGATATTCCAGCGTCTTGGGTTGATTTTGTCGTGGTTGCAGATAAACCTTTTTATATTGAACCGTTATTTACGCGAGATCCGAAGCACATTAAACCCGTTCACGTTTTAATGGCCATGATGGCAATACGTGGAATTTATGAACGTCATCAGGTGCAATCACTGAATCATGGCATTGGCTTTAATACGGCGGCAATAGAATTAATTTTGCCGACTTATGGCGAATCATTAGGTCTAAAAGGAAAAATTTGTCGTAACTGGACTTTAAATCCACATCCAACGCTTATTCCTGCAATTGAAACAGGTTGGGTTGAAAGCGTGCATTGCTTTGGTACAGAACTAGGGATGGAAAAATACATCGCGGCACGACCAGATATTTTCTTCACTGGCTGTGATGGATCTTTACGTTCTAATCGCATGATGTGTCAGTTGGCCGGACAATATGCAGTGGATCTTTTCATTGGTGCAACCTTACAAGTTGATGGGAGTGGTCATTCCTCAACTGTAACCAAAGGGCGTTTGGCTGGATTTGGTGGGGCGCCAAATATGGGACATGATCCACGTGGTAGACGACACTCAACACCTGCATGGCTCGATATGCGCATCCAAGGTACAAATGAGACCGAAACATATCTAGCACGGGGTAAAAAATTAGTTGTACAGATGGTGGAAACATTCCAGGAAGGTGGAAAACCAACATTTGTGGATACGCTTGATGCAGTGGATGTCGCGAAAAAGGCAGGGATGCCTTTAGCACCAATTATGATCTATGGTGATGATGTGACCCATCTTTTAACCGAGGAAGGAATTGCATATCTCTATAAAGCACGAAGCTTGGAAGAGCGTCAGGCGATGATTGCAGCTGTCGCTGGTGTTACGGATATTGGCTTAAACCATGATCCGAAAAAAACCGAAAAGTTACGACAAGAGGGCTTAGTCGTTTTTCCTGAAGATTTAGGCATACGCCGTACCGATGCAACACGTGAATTGTTGGCGGCTAAAAATATTGCTGACCTTGTGACGTGGTCGGATGGCCTGTATCAACCGCCTGCAAAATTTAGGAGTTGGTAATGAATGCACTCTTAAAAAAGACAGGTTTTAACACTGCAGAATTCTTGGCAGATATGGCGGTGCAGGCATTAATTGATGAAGTGAATTTAACCCCAAAACCCGCTTTAGTAGATCAGCGTGGAAGTGGCGCTCATGATGATTTAACGCTTGAGTTAATGGAACGTTCTGCTCAATGCTTATTTCCAATGTTTAAGGCAATGGCAGAAGCTGCCGAGCTCTATGGCGAAGTTTGTACCGCTTTGCGGGAGGATATTGGACAGCTTGGTCGCTATGGTGAACATCGTATGTTGCAAGTCACTCAGGGAGTAAATACACATCGTGGTGCAATTTGGTCAATTGGTCTGGTCGTGACATCTGCCGCATTAACGCTTTTAAATCAGCAAAGATGCACCGTTGAAGGGTTATGCAAAACTGCCAGTGAACTGGCAAACATTGAGGATCAATTTGCCCCTAAACAACCAACCACGCATGGGCAGCAAGCCAGACAGAAATTTGGAATCAATGGAGCAAAACAACAAGCACAACAGGGTTTTCCAGTGATTACCACATATGGACTCGCTCAACTACACCGTAGCCGTGTGCAAGGAATACCTGAATCCTCTGCTCGATTGGATGCGCTACTGGCGATGATGGGGCAACTGACGGATACCTGCGTTATCCATCGAGCTGGGTTGGATGGACTTCATAAAATGCAGGTGGGTGCTCAACATGTATTGGCGCTAGGCGGTTGTTCAACAGTGCAAGGACAGCAACGCTTGTTACAACTTGAACAGGACTTATTGGCGATTCGAGCTTCTGCAGGCGGTGCAGCAGATTTACTGGCCACACTCTTGTTCCTTGATGGCATAGAAAAATATCACTGCAAATAATCTTAGGGAAGATAACGATGGAAACATTAACTTTTGAATTTTCGGCAGGAGAGATTCCCAAAAAATCAGCGCTCGTCGGCTGTGTTGGATCTGGTGATCTTGAAATTCTGATGGAACCAAATCGTTCAGGTCAAACCACGACAATCAAAGTGGTCACTTCTGTCGATGGTAGTCAACAACGCTGGAAAAATTTGTTTGAACGAATTTTTTCAATTCAACGTCCTCCCGCAGTCAACATTGATATTCATGATTTTGGTGCAACCCCTGGCGTGGTTCGTTTAAGACTTGAACAGGCTTTTGAGGAGGTGAAAGGTGGCTGATCTTAATCACTTATTGAATAAACAAAGCTTTATTGAGCTTGGAGCGCGTGATCGAGCTAAATCTTTACTCGATGCTGGAAGTTTTCGTGAATTATTGGATCCATTTGCACGAATGATGTCTCCTTGGTTGCCGAAACAAAATATTGTTCCTCAAGCCGATGATGGCGTTGTTGTTGTTAAGGGAACAATTCAACAACACCCTGTTGTTGTCATCTCTATTGAAGGCATATTTCAAGGGGGGAGCTTGGGAGAAGTTGGAGGTGCCAAGATTGCAGGGGCTTTGGAACTGGCAATCGAAGATAATGTTAAAGGTATCCCGACAACGGCAATTTTATTGCTAGAAACAGGTGGAGTCCGCTTGCAAGAGGCAAATCTAGGATTGGCAGCAATTGCTGAAATTCAATCTGCGATTGTGGAACTGAGACAGTATCAACCCGTTATTGGTGTGATCGCTGGCAGCGTAGGCTGCTTTGGAGGAATGTCAATTGCGGCTGGATTGTGTAGTTATTTGATCATGACACAAGAAGGGCGATTAGGTTTAAACGGTCCTCAAGTAATTGAACAAGAGGCAGGTGTTCAGGAATACGACTCAAAAGATAGACCTTTTATCTGGAGTATTACGGGGGGAGTACAACGATTTGCCAGTGGTCTGGTTGACTTCTATGTTGAAGATGATCGTGTATCGATTCTAGAGCAAATTATCCATTGTATTTCACAAGGTAAACCTCGGATTCATAGAAGCAGTAATGCCACTTTTTACCTGTCAAAACTTCAACAGGTAGATACGACAGCACAGATATTGCCAACCGAAGTTCAAGTCTTATATCAAGGCAAAGAGGTCTAAAATGAATACACATATTACTCAAGCCTCCTCACGTGGACGAAACTGGTTTAATGCTTTAACCCAAAACTTTGATTTCATCAAAACCCAAATTGATTCATTGCTCATTGCTGATGGCCAATTGGATGGTCAAGACGTTCGTGTTTTTGCCATTGTCGCAGATGAACTGAATCACTACCCACGTGCACAAAATGGTGAAGTTGGTTTATTGGAAGGTTGGTCATTGGCGCAGACAATTGATGAAGTCATTCAAGCTGATCAAAGTAAATCTGTGAAGCGCAGTATTGTATGTATTGTCGATGTACCCAGTCAGGCTTATGGGCGTAGGGAGGAAGTGCTTGGCATCCATCAAGCGCTTGCTGGCGCCGTAGATGCGTATGCTACTGCTCGTTTGGCAGGGCATCCTGTGATTAGTTTACTTGTAGGTAAGTCGATGTCGGGTGCCTTTTTAGCACATGGTTATCAGGCGAATCGTATTTTGGCACTTAAGGACCCAGGAGTCATGGTACATGCGATGGGGAAAGAGTCCGCTGCTCGTGTCACTTTGAGAAGTGTTGATGAGCTGGAAGTCTTAGCCGCCGCCATTCCACCAATGGCGTATGACATCGAAAGCTATAACACATTAGGATTGTTATCCAATGTCCTTGAGGTTGAAGATGCTGAACAACCCACTCTAGCCGATATCAGCGCTGTTAAAGCAGCATTGAATGAGGCAATTCAAGATATTCAGCAACAAGGCAAGGTTGATTTAAAGCATCGCTTAAATGGGGAAAATCGTCAAGCATCGAAACAGGTTCGCGAATTATTACGTGAGCAATGGTCATGAACAGGTGTATTCAGGCACATGATTTATTGTGGGGAATGAGCCCACACATGTTACCTGATAACGTACCAGATTGGGCCGTTCAAGTGCTATTTGAGCAAAAGCCTGTTGTGGTTAGACGGGCGATGACTAAGATACATATGGTTGCCGTGGGTATTCGTGGAGAACAAAGAAATCAACGCTTTGCAACCGAAATGCCGACTCAGGCGATCGTCAAAAGAGTGAGTCCAGAAAGTCTGCTTGCAAAGAATTTGGCCTTTTTCCCTCATTTACAACACAAACTGCGGCGGATTTATACAACCATGCAAAGTTTTGCTTTGCCATGGGGATATACAGGAAGTGTAGGTTATGAATTGGCAACAGGACTTAAAACAGTCAATCAAAATAGTGATGTTGATTTATTGATTCGTACAGAACAATTCATCTCAAAATCAGAAGCGCAAATCATATTAACGGCGTTAGAAAATTTAGGGATCAACATTGATGTGCAACTACAAACACCTTTAGGCGGCGTCGCACTGAAAGAATGGGCAAGGACAGCAGGAGAGGTTTTGCTAAAACAAAATGACAAAGCAGTTTTAGTCAAAAATCCTTGGCATTAAAAGGAAAAAGACATGAGTTCAATGTGGGTATATCCAGGACAAGGTTCTCAGAAAGTGAATATGTTACATGATTTACCTCAACATTCACTGGTGAAGACACATTTGGAACAGGCGTCAGATTTATTGCATCAGGATGTACTGTCGCTTGATCAAAAAGAAGCCTTGAAATCGACGTATTCCGTTCAGCTTTGTTTGTATATTGCTGGTGTAATTTGCTCTGCGCTGTTGAAAGAACAAGGTCTCAAACCAGATTATGTTGCAGGTTTATCGATTGGTGCATGGGCTGCGGCGACCGTCGCAGATGTCATCAGTTTCGAAGATGGTCTTGCATTGGTGGCCAAACGAGGAAAGTTGATGCAACAAGCCTATCCGAAAGGCTATGGCATGACAGCAATCCTCAGTTCGGACTCATCTAAAGTTCAGGAGTGGGTTTCAACGATCCATAAGCATCAATCTGATGTTTATATTGCAAATTTTAATGCACCGAATCAGATCGTGATTTCAGGTTCAGATCAAGCAATGCAACAGGTCGAAGCGCTTGCAATGCAATCTGGCGCAGTAACTAAAAGATTAGAGGTCAGTGTGCCATCACACTGTTGTTTATTGGAAAAACAAGCCGAGCAATTGGCCTATTTGGCGGAGGGAGTTCAATTAAATCAACCAAATATTAAATATTTAAGCGGGACTTCTGCTCGTTTGCTTAGAACAGGTGAACAGATTCTTGATGATCTCGTTTTTAATATGAGCCGAACGATAGATTGGGAAAACACCGTTCAGGCTGCATGGGAGCGAGGTGTTCGATTACAGATCGAAGCTTTGCCAGGCACAACACTGACAGGTTTAGCACGGAAAGTATTTAAGGACGGAACGGTTTTGTCTTTTCAAAATACAAGATTGGAAAATTTGATTATTGAGATGCAGAAGCAACATCGTCTTGCATAAACAAAATCAAAAATAAATGAAGTCACTCAATGGATAGAGGAAATTGAAAATGATTATTTATGGCGTTGGTTTACTCGCCTTATGTACGCTGGTAGGCGTCATAATTGGCGATGCTCTAGGTGTTCTGTTAGGCGTACCCTCAAATGTTGGCGGTGTCGGTATTGCGATGATCCTACTGATTTGTATTCGTTTATGGATGGACAAACGTGGTCTGATGAATGTCGATACAGAAAAAGGTGTGGTCTTTTGGGGCATGATGTATATCCCAGTCGTAGTTGCAATGGCAGCACAGCAAAATGTTGTTTCTGCGATTACAAGTGGGCATATGGCCGTTTTAGCCGCAATTTTTTCTGTAGCACTATGTACCATCACAATTGCAATCTTAAGTCGCTATAAAAAAGGTACGCCTTTACCAAAAGAAGAAATCAGCACATTAACAAGGGTAGGAGGCAAAGCTCATGGTTGAGATGCTATTAAAGGATTTAACGCATTTGGGCTTGATTACAGCATTTGCACTTATTGCTTTAATTATGTGGTTATCCACTAAATTATCAAAATATTTAACCAATGGTCGTGTGCATGCCTCTGCAATTGCAATCATTATTGGTTTGATATTGGCGTGGGTGGGTGGAACAGTTACAGGCGGTGAAAAAGGGATTACCGATATTGCCTTATTCTCTGGTATTGGCTTAATGGGCGGTGCGATGTTGCGAGATTTTACAATTGTCGCAACAGCATTTGAAGTTCAAGCAACAGAAGCTAAAAAGGCAGGGTTTATTGGTGCATTCTCACTACTTTTAGGCACCATATTACCCTTCATAGTTGGATGTATCTTTGCATGGATTTTCGGTTATCGTGATGCTGTAAGTATTACCACGATTGGTGCAGGGGCTGTTACCTATATCGTTGGACCTGTTACTGGTGCAGCGATTGGAGCAAGTTCAGAAGTTATTGCGCTTTCAATTGCCACTGGTTTGGTAAAAGCAATTTGTGTCATGGTTTCGACACCGATGACTGCGAAATTTATGGGGCTCGATAATCCTCGTTCAGCAATGATTTTTGGTGGGCTGGCGGGCACAGTAAGTGGTGTGTCTGCTGGATTGGCAGCAACAGATCGCCGTTTAGTTCCTTATGGTGCATTAACTGCAACATTCCATACTGGTCTAGGCTGCTTAATGGGACCAACAATCTTGTTTTTTACCGTTAAAGCTTTGCTTGGCAGCTAAGCATTTATATTTGAAAAGCCCTTCATCAAATGTATGCAGGGCTTTTTTACATTTCTAAAAATCTTTTGGAAAACATACGGCATTCTGCAATTAATGCAAGTAGGTTTGGATCACGTTCTTTACTTTTTAGAAAAACCAAACCAATTTCTTGTTTAATTTGGAAGGGTGCTTTCAAAGGGATGAGCTTAACTGAACTTTCATAGATCGTTGAAATACGACCTGGTAACAAGGCAAGACCAACACCCGTACTCACCATGCTAACCAAAGTAAAAATGTCACTGACTTGTAAAAATACTTTTGGGTCAATTCCTGCTTTTTCGAACAAGATATCTGAATCATTACGGGTTGCAAAACCTTTGGAAAGCGTTAAAAACTTTTCATCCTTTAACGTCGTGAGATCCGCTTCATTCATTAAAGCCAGTGGAGAATTTTTATTTACAGCTAAATAAATATCATCTTGAAACATCGGAAGCGTTTCAAAGTCAGCGTCATTGGTGGTGTCATTCAGAGCAACAATAATGGCATCTAATTCAGTCGATTTTAGTTTCTTTACTAAGTCTAGATTTGAACTCAGCAGGAGCTGAATATCCAACTCACCACGCCTTAACTTTAAGCCACTAATTACATTTGGAATCGTATTCACAGTAAGCGAATAAAGAGAACCCAAATTCAATATTTTTGCAGCAAAGCCAGCCGCCTCACGGGTTTTATTCACTGCAACAATCATATCCTGAATAAGTTTCTGTGAATGCTCTTGCAAGACATAGGCACTTTTCAGTGGAATCAAGTTTCGTCCTTCATTCTTAAATAAAGGACAGCGCAAAGCACTTTCTAAAGAATGGAGTGCCTTATGCACACTAACATTGCTTATTTGCATCTCATCGGCCGCTTTGGATAAATTTCCATGACGCATAAAAGCCAAAAAAATTTGGATCTTTTTGAGGGTCAGTTCTTCTTCTATTTTCATAGAATTATCAAAATTAAAATAGTAAAAACAATTATATAGCTAAATCCTTAGATATTCCATTCAACTTATGTTCACCTAAAATCTAGTTCACAATTTAATCTATGATTAATAAACAATAAATTTAATTACTTAGAGCACTAAAGTGATAACTTATAAAATATTTTATTGATGAACCTAGCTATGAATACATATTTTCATACTAAAAAGGCCTTAAGAATAGACTAAATTTGTTTAGCAGAGTGGTGGCAGCCCACCACTATTTAAATGATTAGGCTAGGGTTCTGATAGCTACGATTTCTGTTTGGCTTTTTGGCGTAAGACATACAAATATAAGTTTTCTACTTTTTCACGTGCCCATGGTGTGGTACGTAAAAATCGCAATGATGATTTAACACTTGGATCTATACAAAAACATCTAATTTCAATTTTACGACTTAAGCCTTCAAATCCACCGTAGTAATCCAATAACTCATCCAAAATGTCAGCAAGTTTTTTGCCGTGTAAAGGGTCATTGGAGGCGTTCATAATAGATCAACCATATTTTGGGAGGCCATTATTATAACCTGAGCGAGTTAGAAAATGAGAGAGTTGGAATTGAAACGTAATTAACATATAAAATTACAGCTTATCTTCCTATATTGTGTAAAGCATAGGGTACAAACATGGACAAGATGCATCTAGATCAAATAACAGAATAATTTGATTTTCGTTTGAGACTTTCTTTTCTAAATGAATTGTCTTTAGGGCAAACATAGTAAAGTTTATGAAGTATTCTTAAGGTCAACATATCATATTTTATAATTTTAATAGAACTCATATAAGTTATTGAATAAAGGTCAGAGGATGAAAGAGATGAACTTATTATCAGGTGTAAGCTATTTAACATAATATACATTATGCGAAATAAAATAAGATTAATAACCTAATATCTAAATACCTTTGCAATTACAGATTTTGCCCAATTCCTAGTATGTTGACATACATTGGAAAGTTACACACAATGCTAGTCACTATATAAATATGTTTATACCAATAACAATGTCTTCGATTTATCAGTTAAAACCTGCATTTCAAAATTTACTTCGTCCATTGGTAAAATGGCTTTATTCAAAAAAGATCACTGCAAACCAAGTGACGCTCTTAGCAATGTTTATCTCTGTTGGATTAGCTTTTGCTTTGTACAACCTACATGTTTACCAGCAACCATTCATTCTGTTCTTATTATTTCCTGTATGGATGCTTGTTCGCATGGCGTTCAATGCAATTGATGGTATGCTCGCACGTGAGTTCAATCAGCAATCAAAACTGGGCGCATATTTAAATGAGCTCTGCGATGTCATCTCTGATTCTGCACTTTACCTCTGCTTTTTAGGTTTAGCCTTTATTCAGCCATTTCTTCTAGGTTTAGTCGTATTTCTAGCGATTCTGAGTGAATATACAGGTGTTATGGCACCGTTAATTGGTCAGGAACGCCGTTATGATGGCCCTATGGGTAAAAGTGACCGTGCATTTTGGTTTAGTTTAATTGCAATATGTGCAAGTTTCAGTCCATATTTAATCGAAAATAATTATTTAAATTCATTAGCTTATATATGCAATGGGCTTCTCGTCATTATTGCTATCTTACTGATTTTGACAATTTATAACCGTATTAAAAATAGTATTCAGCTTTAAGGAAAATTAGATGCAAAGTCCACAAAAACATATATTTATGACCCATGATGATACTGAGTTGGCTTACCAACACTGGCCAGCATTGGCGCCACAAGATGTAAAAAAAGCAATTATTTTATTCCATCGTGGACATGAACATTCTGGCCGTATGGCTCATTTGGTCAGTGAACTCAATTTACCTGAGTTTGATTTCTTTGCATGGGATGCTCGCGGACATGGGCAATCCCCAGGTTTACGTGGCGATGCGCCAAGTTTTTCTGCTTGCGTAAAAGATATTCAATATTTTGTTCAGCATATTGAAGCAAGTTACAGCATTGTATCCACCAATATCGCTGTTATTGGCCAAAGCGTTGGAGCAGTTTTGGCAGCAACATGGGTACATGATTATGCACCTAAAATCAGAGCTTTATGCCTTGCATCACCAGCATTTGACATTAAACTGTATGTGCCATTTGCAAAAGCTGGTTTAACGGCTTTAAGCAAATTAAAGGGTAATTTCTTTATTACCAGTTATGTAAAAGCCAATATGCTGACGCATGATGGTGAACGTGCAAAAACCTATGATACAGATCCTCAAATCGCCAAAGCTATTTCGGTCCGTATGCTTTTGGGTTTATATGCTGCATCTGAACGTATTGTAAATGATGCACAAAATATCTTTGTACCTACACAAGTTTTGTGCTCAGGCTCAGATTTTGTGGTGTACCGCAAGCCACAACAACAATTTTATGAAAAGCTTCCTCATCCCAGAAAAGAATTTCATGTATTAGAAGGATTTTTTCACGATACTTTAGGCGAAAAAGATCGTCATATCGCTGTTGAAAAGATTCGTCGCTTCATTTTGCAAAGCTTTGCCGAAGATTATCAATCCCCAGATGTATTGAATGCCGATAAAATCGGTCCAAGCTGCGCAACGGCAGAACAGCTAAGTAGCGCACTTCCCGCCTCTTCAATCAAAAATCTATTCTGGAATTTAACTAAACGTAATTTAAAGCTAGGCAGTAAGTTCTCTCATGGTTTAAAAATTGGTGAAGATACCGGTTACGATTCTGGCAGTACTTTAGATTTTGTTTATCGCAATCAAGGTGAAAGCAAAAATATTCTTGGCAATATTATCGATCAACAATATTTAAATGCAATTGGTTGGCGTGGAATTCGTGTCCGTAAACAACACATCGAACAGTTATTGGCAAAATACGCAAAAGCACTGATCAAGCAACGTAAAGATGTTCGAATCCTAGATATTGCTGCGGGTCATGGTCGCTATATTTTAGATGCTGTGAATGAGCTTCCGACACCGCCTAAATCTGTGCTTTTGAGAGATTATAGTCAGCTCAATGTTGATTCTGGCACAGCATTGATTCAACAAAGAAATCTCGAAAACATTGCTCAGTTTGAATTAGGTGATGCATTCGATACCACATCACTGGCAAAGGTTAAACCAAAACCAAACTTAGTCATTGTTTCAGGGCTTTATGAACTTTTTAGTGATAACGATTTATTAAGACAATCCCTCTCTGGTATCCATCAAGCCATGCTGCAAGGCGGTTATCTGATTTATACGGGACAAATCTGGCATCCGCAGCAAGAGTTTATTGCACGTGCTTTAACCTCACATCGTCAGGGCGACGCTTGGGTAATGCGGTTACGCTCACAAGCAGAGATGGATGCATTGGTTGAACAAGCTGGCTTCAAAAAAGTTGATCAATGTATTGATGAATTTGGGATTTTCACAGTTTCTGTTGCTCAAAAAATTTAAATAAAGACGTTTTATGCAAAATAATATTTTAGACCGTCAAAACGGTACATGGAAATGGGGACTACTCTGTCTGGTCTTTTTAGCCCCTTTTTTCTTTTTAACCTACGGATTTGCCAATCAATATGCTTCTGGCCTAAGTCATGTCCCAAGTATCGTTTTTGCTTGGGAGCATCACATCCCACTGTGGGCATGGACTATTGTGCCGTATTGGTCAATCGATCTTTTTTACGGATTATCTTTGTTGCTGTGTTGGAATAAATTTGAATTAAAACAACATACGCTTAGGCTATTTTCGGCTCAGTTGATTTCCATCAGTTGTTTTTTGATCTTTCCTTTAAAATTTAGTTTTGAACGTGCTGAATTACATGGTTTCTTTGGGTTATGGTTTGATGTGCTCATGGGTTTTGACAAGCCTTTTAATCAAGCACCATCATTGCATATCGTCTTATTGGTGATTTTGTGGGATTTTTACCGTCGACATATTCAACCGAACTACCGTTGGTTGGTCCATGTTTGGTCTTTTCTAATTGGATTGTCTGTCCTAACTACGTGGCAACATCACTTTATTGATATTCCTTTGGGACTACTGGCTGGTGCACTGTGCTTATGGCTTTTCCCTCTCACGGTAAAAGCACCCTATCAAAAAAATCCTGTACAGCAATTTACTTTTAAGCATTTAAAACTCGGTAGTTTTTATCTGATCGCTGCTTATCTTTGTGCTACACCTGCATTTTTATTCAACGGTATTTGGCTATGGATGTTATATCCAGCAATAAGTCTGTTACTGGTCGCATTAGCATACTTTTTTGTTCGCCCACATTTTTTCCAAAAGCAAGAAAATGGTCGGATGACTATCGCTGCATGGCTATTGTTTGCGCCTTATTTTCTGGTTGCATGGATTAATAGCCGTATTTGGACCTATCAACATCCTGAGGATTCATTGATTCTACAGTTAAATGGTGTTGAGCTTTATCTAGGTCGTATTCCAGCAACGATACATTCTCAGCAATATCATGCTGTATTTGATTGCTGCGCTGAATTGCCTGCAAATAATGACCATCATTATGAGAAGTATAGTACGCTTGATTTAATTCCAGTCCAAAGTTCACAATTATTGGAAGCGGCAACAAAACTTGATCATTTTATTCAACCGTTAATACAAGCAAATGAGCCGCAAAAATTACTGATATTCTGCGCACTTGGTTATTCACGGAGCTGTAGCATCTTAATTGCGTGGCTATTAGAGGGACGACAGGGATTCGTGTAAAATTCCGCAAAAACCAAAATAAGTTATTAAATATATTATGTTTTTCAAAGGCAAAAGTGACAATCTGTTATCAATTTTTAATTGTGGCTTGAGTTAGTAGTCGCAACTCTGAAATCAGAATTTCTTGAATTACTAATTTTGAGTGTGCAACACCGATCTCAAGGTTGACTTGGCTTAAACAGTTTTCCAACTCTCTTGTTTGGGATTTTTTCAGGAACAGCTCCTCCCTTAGCTCTTGAATTTCACTTTCTTTGGTTAGAATATTATCTTTCTGAATATTATATTTATTTTCAATAAGCTCCAATTCTTTGTTTTTCTGTAGCAGTACGTTCTTTTCTTTGTTTGAAGCATCAAAGCTTTGTTTTAATAAGTGTAATTCAGTGGAAATTGCTGAGTTATTTTCTTTCAAGTTGGTCACATCACCCTGTTTAACAATAATCGTTTGTTGTAGTAAGCGTATTTCTGACTGTAAGTGCTGAATCTGCTGGTCATGGCGACGCAAGTCTTGCTCACGTTGTTCTTTTACCGACTGACGATAATGTTCTAGGGCTTTTTGAACGTGTTGATGCTTCTCTTCAAGCGAATGACGATATTCTTCATTGGTGGATAGTTGCGTTTTTAAATCAATAACATGCTGTTCCAGTGTATGTCTTGTGACCGTTTCATGCTGAAGGGCATTTTGGGCTTGTTGGTGTGCTAATTTTTCTTGTTCTAATGTTTTATGTGAGCTTGCTAGCTTATCTATCAGGGCTTGAATTTCATTACGTAAAGCTAATATTTGTTTTTGATGTTCCTCTTTTTGCTCATCCATCTCCTGCTGCTTTTTTTCTATTTCTATATTGGCTTCTGTATGGAGTTGTTCAGACAAACTGGCCACTAATTGCTGCAATGCGGCACTAATATCGAGTTGGTTACCAATACCTTGAACACTTTCTGATTCTAATTCCTTTAAATACTTATGAATAGTAGTCTTCGATCCTGTATTACCCAGTTCTACCCGAATGGCATCAACAGACGGATTTTTACCTTGTGCCAGCAGACTTTCACGAGCATTTTTAACATCTGTTTTATCTAACCCAGTACGTGCCATTTTAAAAGTTCCTTTGCTTACATGTAATATATTACATACCACATAATTACATACTATTTATAATATTTATTCAATAGAATTTAGTCAAAAAATAACACAGGATAAGTAGTGCTTATCCTGTGTTAAAGCTTAATCTTATTGAAAATTGATAGATCTTATTACGTATAAAAAATAGGTATGAAATATCAATCTCTAGACAATATATTTTTTATTTAGAAAGCATTTGACAAAAACCAGATTAATTAATACATTCGTATTAATTAATATTTAATACAAAGGTATTAAAATGCAACAGTCCAGCGAGACGACCCAGCCCAACCCTAAAATTAAGACAAAGTTTCAGCTGATTGAAGTAGCTATTCCATTATTTGCAGAGGGTGGGCTTTCTACCGTATCAATTAGGGACATTAATCAGGCTGCAGGCATTGCTAACCAGTCTGCAATTTATTATCACTTTGGCGATATGTGGGGCTTGGTGACAGCATCTTTTAGTTATGCATTAGCACCTTATATTAGTGGGGTTAATACCATGCTTGATCAGGTTGAGTTGGAGTCTGACGGCATTTCCCCACCAGCGTTGAATAAGATAGTAGATGCCTTAATCCGTCCGATGGTGCGCATTATTCAACAACCTGACGGGCTTCATAAAATTAAATTCATTGCCCGAATTATTGGTGGTGCAGGAGACAAAGGCCGCAAACTTGTTGCGGATGAGTTTCGTGAATTAACCCTGCGTTGCAATCAATTAGTTGTAAGGAGTTTACCGGGCATTGGAGAAGAAGCTGCCAGCGTCAAAGTTTTATTTGCCTTTAACTCTGTCATCAACATTATTAGCGATATTGGTCTGGAGAGGTACTGGCCTCTTGTGACCCAAGATACTCGTCAAATTGATCGTTATTTACATGATTATATTGAAGGCGGCATCCGCTTTAATGCCTAAACCCTATCAGTGACAATTCATTAAATTTAAAGGAGATATCAATATTTATTCAGGAAGGTGCTGAGGTGACGCAATAAACAATGCAACACATGATGTGCTGCATAAGATTGAAAACAAATATTTACATTGATTGTAAAACAGGATGTATGCTATGAAAAACATGAGTTCTCCCCTATGCCGACTTGGTGTGTTGGCATTGACTACTATAACGCTTGTAACTACATTAACTGCATGTAATGGCAATAGTTCATCTAAAGACACTATCCCAGTACCGAGTTCACCTAACCCGACATCAAACTGTGTCTGGAAGGGTCCACTAACGGGTTTTAATCCAGAAACAAATTATGCGTTTCCAGATTCTGGGGCATATTATTGGTCTACGATTGTTACCATTCCAAAAGATACCCGCATGTTTATCAAAGGCCAGTATCCACATGCACGATACATGTCTTATGTGAGTTATAACGCCATTGATGGCACCCCGTCAGAGTCCTTACCCGATACAGCCATTAATCCTGAAAGTGGCTCGACGAATCCATTTATTGAAGGTAACTTGAGAACTTTGACACAACGTGATTACCGTGTTGAGGTAGTTTCTGGCACAGCATCAACTGTAGAAAGACCAGCAAATACAATCTATGCCCCAATAGCAGCAAACAAGACGGTTACGATTTTGTATCGTATTTATGTAGCTGACAAAGATAGAGATATTTTGGGCGGTGTGCCATTACCAGAAATTGAGATTGAAACCAAAGATGGAAAAAAGATAACAGGATCAAAAGCTTGTGACACCCTAAAAGCCTCTCCAAATATGTTCCCAAGAACATCTCCAGATAAAAATACCTACCTTACCGCACGTGATCGTCCAGATACGCCACTTGGATTTCCAGCAAAAACCCCCCCAATCTGGTGGTCTGCATATAATCAGGTGTGGAATTTTAAATGCATGTTTTATGGCGCTTGTGGAGGAACACCTCCTCGCGGTGTAGGGTATTATGCAAATCCAGATAATGCCTATACATTTGCAAATATCAGCCGCGATCTGGGTAAGATTGTTGTCTTGCGCGGTAAAATTCCAACAGTACCGCAAACCTTAAATGGCGACCGATATGCACAACAGGGGCAAGTTCGTTATTGGTCTATTTGCAGTAATGAGTATTTCACACAAAAAGTCACCACGTGTTTATATGATGAACAAGTGTCAGTGGACAAAGACGGCTTGTACACGATTGTGGTATCCCGAAATGAAGATAAGCCAAACAATGCAATAAATGAATGCGGAAATGGCTATCTTTCCATGTCAGATGTGGGTGATGGCTTGGGGCATGAAAATGATGTGCTGTTGATCATGCGTAATATGCTCCCTTCAGCAAACTTCACTCAAGCGATTCAAAATACCAAAACCCCTGGTGATGAATCATTAGTCATGGGTGATTTTTTACCAACAATTAGCTATACCACTAAAGCTGAATTTGAGTCACGTGGCTGTAAATCATAAAAACTTTTTATAATATTTTCTCCTCCTCGTTTATGGGTGATATCTTGTAAATGAGGAGGAGTATATAAAAACGAGAGTTATTTTAAGTAAAACTAACTAACTACAAACAATAAATTGTCATAAATATTTAAGGTTATCTCACCAACCTAAGTTCAAAATTTAGATATGGATATCTTTAACATTTTGGCGTTATATTTACTATACCATATTTTAATTCTGAGCCCGCTGCTTTAACTTGCGAAATAGATTGGAGCGTTGTGCAACATCAAGTGCTGCTGGCACAAACCGCTTGCCTGCATAGAGTGCCCATGCCTCTGGACTGACTGGCACAACGGCACGATTATGGATAATCGAACTAATAATTGCATCAGCAACTTGTTCAGGACCATAATTTCGAATGCGGTATATAT
Organism: Acinetobacter sp. ANC 3882; assembly: GCF_022549545.1. Taxonomy (NCBI): domain Bacteria; kingdom Pseudomonadati; phylum Pseudomonadota; class Gammaproteobacteria; order Moraxellales; family Moraxellaceae; genus Acinetobacter; species Acinetobacter sp. ANC 3882. Next base: position 311,825 of record NZ_JAKZGB010000001.1, read on the forward strand.
CAGCTATTTTATCTTTAGATTGAGCTACTGAACCGTGTGCTCTCATGCTATTTACAATATTGGTGTTTATGACACCAGGACATATCGCACTCACTCCCACATGATGCTCAGCAAGCTCAATGCGTAATGATTCGGTTAATCCCATGACCGCATGCTTACTTGCCGAGTATGCCGACATCTCTGGTGCGGCATAAAAGCCTGCTGCGGATGCAATATTCACAATATGCCCCGACTTCTGCTCTACCATTCTTTGACCAAAGGCTTTACAGCCGTGTACCACTCCCATCAGATTAATGCCAATGAGCCAATGCCAGTCCTCAATAGGTGTACTTAAAAACTCACCTGTACTTGCCACACCAGCATTATTGATCAGAAGATCAAGTGGGCCATGTTGTTGATGAATACGATCAGCAAGTTGCTGCATGGCTTGCCAGTCGGAAACATCAGCAACCTCAAGTACAGCATGGTTTGACTGATTTTCGAGAAGTTGCTTGGTCTCTTTAAGTGCATCAAGATTCCGATCACAGATAATTAACTTTGCACCAAGCTCGGCAAACTTCAATGCAGTTGCTCGACCGATACCAGAACCAGCACCTGTGATAAGAGCAAGCTTATTGTGAAATATTTTTTGGGAATAAGACATATTTGAGACCTTTCATGAATGAGCACATTTCTCTAATCAATGTTCTTGGTGATTAGATATATCAACCAGCGTTGGTAGAATTTTCATCCTCAGAGTCTTCACCCTCAAAGATCAAACCAGGACCAGCCATAGGAATAACATCTCGCGATGTGATTTGTTCCTTACACTCAGGACAAACAAAGATAGGAGTAATTTGGTGACCACAGCTTTTGTGTTGATAAATAATAGGTGGACCACGCCCTTCATCCATCCATTTGTCACCCCATGTCACCAAAGCCATAAGCACTGGGTGGAGCTCATGACCTTTCTCTGTGAGGCGATATTCAAAGCGCTCTTGACGCCCTTGATAGGGAACTTTTTTTAAAATATTTGAATCTACTAATCGTTTTAGTCGATCAGACAATACATGACGAGTAACTCCCAATACAGCTTGAAAATCATCAAAGCGACGAACTCCCATAAACGCATTTCTTAATACGAGTAAAGTCCAACGATCGCCTAATACAGAAAGGCTACGTCCGATTGAACATGGCTGTTTGCCAACATTTTTCCATTTCATAGCATGCTACTTCTTTTGATCGTCATTAATTGAACCGTTGATCGTGCTAATTTGACAAGTTCTATTTTGGAATCTATTATAAAAAATGTCAAGTTAGTATTTATTCCTTTAAGAGGCAAAATCCATGCAGCAGAAACCTATTCCTCCGCGATTAATTAATCAGCCATTTGCACTTGGTCATGGTGTTGAGTTGTCGAATCGTTTGGTTAAAGCCTCTCTCAGTGAGCGCCTTGCGACTACCGATGGACGAGTAACCCAAAAAATCATCAGCCTATATCAGCGCTGGAGTCGATCAGGAGCAGGATTACTGATTACTGGCAATGTCATGATTGATCGTCGGGCGATTGGTGAGCCGAATAATGTGGTGGTTGAGGATGAGCGTGATCTCGCCATGTTGCAAAAATGGGTTGCTGCGGGTACGCAAAATGGTGCCCAACTCTGGATGCAAATTAATCATCCTGGCAAGCAAGCGCCTCGTGGTTTAAATAAAGATAGTGTTTCGGCTTCGGCAATTCCGTTTAGTCCTAAACTTGCCGCTGCGTTTGCCACACCACGCGCATTAACTGAGGCAGAAATTGAAGATCTCATTACTCGCTTTGGACGAACTGCGCGTATTGCACAAAAAGCAGGTTTCTCTGGGGTAGAGATTCATGGTGCACACGGTTATCTGGTCAGTCAGTTCTTGTCTCCGCATCATAATCAACGTACAGATCGCTGGGGTGGTAACGCTGAGAACCGCCAACGTTTTGTCTTAGAGGTTTATCGTGAAATAAGACGTCAAGTCGGTACAGATTTTCCGATTGGTATTAAGCTCAACTCCGCAGATTTCCAACGTGGTGGCTTTACTGAAGAAGAGTCTTTGAGTGTGATCCAAGCCTTATCACATGCAGGGATTGATTTAATTGAAATTTCGGGTGGCACTTATGAAAACCCAGTAAATATTGTCAGCACCAATGGTCAAAAAACATCAACTCAACAACGCGAAGCCTATTTCCTTGAGTTCGCCGAAAAAGTGCGTACAACCGTTAAAACCCCATTGATGGTCACTGGCGGATTCCGTAGTCAATCTGGTATGCAGGAGGCACTAGCTTCTGGCGGTCTGGATCTGGTTGGATTGGGACGTGGACTGATTGTGGAACCCAATTTTCCTGCACTGTTGCTAAAAGGACTGGAGGCCAATCATCCTGTCAAACCGATTAGTACAGGCATCGGTTTTATTGACAAGACAGGCGCAGTGGAAATGTTGTGGTATGCCCGTCAAATTCATCTGATGGCTAAAGGATTAGAACCTAAACCGAATGAACATGCACTGTTGTCTTTATTAAATGTGATTCCTGAAATGGGTATCAGCAGCTTACGCAGTCGATTACGGGTGTAATCGCCATGCGTCCTTTATCCACGTTTGCCAATTTGAGTCGGCCTTTCCATAGACTATTCTTTCAGCAGATTAGTCTAAATTCTAGCTCATCAGAATTACAGCAAATTCTGAATGCAGAACCTCATCTGTTAATCGTTCTTAACCATGGACATATGTTTGCACCTGTGATTTCACTTCCTGCGCTGCATGATATTTTGGTTCGTTATGGAGGGGGAAATCGAAGGGTACTGACGGTCACTTTAAAAATTTACTACCAGCTTCCCATCCTTAAATATTTTACACATTACCTTACCCAGTCATTATCTAATCTCAATGCTAAAGAACTAATAGGTAAAATTAACAGTAATTCTGTTGATGATATTTTAATCATGCCAGAGGGTGAACATTGTGGCTTTGGTAATGGTATTGCTTTAGAGCCATTTATCAGCCCACGCTTCGCTGAAATTGCGATTCGAACCAACACACCGATCCTATTGGCTGTGCATCGTGGAACTCACTATTGGACACGCCATTATCCAGCACTTGGAAAATATATCGCGCGTTTGCCACAGGGTACGCCTTGGCTTTCTGAGCGTAGGAGAGCTTTACTGAACAAAGATGGGATGAATCTGAGCCGATTACGTGCCGGCAGATTAAAGCGTTATCCATGGTTTATCCAATTGCATCGTCCAACCATCACCGCCGCAGAGTTTGATGCTGCTAATCCAGAACAACAAGCAAAGATCATTCAACAGGAAGCCACTGTTGTTCATCAGAAAATGACGGCTGCATTAATAAATTTGCCTGATCCAGCTTAAAGAGGCATCTGAGAATGATTAATGAAGTTAAGAGTAAAATTGAGGTGTCATCATGACAAAAACAACACTACAAAGTACGTCACAGACAATATTGTCACCTCTTGGACGACTCAAGTCTAAAGCTATTTTTATTCGACAGACTCGATTTAAGCCAATTGATTTAGCAAAGCAATATACCCAGTCTACACTTCTATCACATTTTCTCACCGCATTGTCGTCTTCGTTCCCAGATGGAGAGCGTTTTTTTGTCGAAACGATTAGAAATGTGCGTGACCAGATTCAGGATGCCAGTCTGCAAGCGGACATCTCTGCTTTTATTGGACAAGAATCTATGCATGCGCATGCGCATGAGCAATTTAACCTGCACATTCAATCCAGTTCCTATCACCTCAAACGGTTTGATGCAGCATCCCGTCAGGAAATGATCAGACTCAGAACACTCTCCCCACGTCGTCAATTGGCGGCTACGGTTGCGCTGGAACATTTTACTGCCATGATCGCGGGATATATGCTCACCCATCCACGGTTAATCCAGCAACTGCCATCCAACATGGCCAGTTTATGGATATGGCATGCAGTTGAAGAAATTGAGCATAAACATATTGCTTTTGATGTCTATCAGCGTGTCTTTAACAACCTTGCACAACGTCGTCGTAGTATGCGAACCATTACCATAGGTTTTTTAACCAGTACCACGGTGATGACCACTTATTTGCTCTGGCAAGATCGTCAACACAGCCTAGGCAGTTTCCGACAGCTTTGGCAAAACCTGAAAGGGATGGGTTTCTTGGCACATATGGTGATCAGTTTATTGCCTGATTATTTTTCATTTTATAAAAAAGACTTTCATCCCTCAGATATTGACCAAACGGCATTGCTTGAACATTGGCGACAACAATTATTAACAAATAACCTAGTGGATACTAATCATCGCTCCAATACAGCCTAATAAGCAAAAAAGTCGTGCATCGCACATCCAAATAAATTCTATAAATCGAGAACTTGCTTATGAATAATAGTTTTGTACAACCAATGCTGGCTGCGAGACCAGTCAAGTTTGACTTTACTGAGACCCCAGCACACTGGATTTATGGTGATGCGTTCTCATCCCATCTCATTAATGGTATCAATCTGATTTTACCCATTGGCGAGCTATGGTTTTGCCGTGTGTATAACAAAGTACTGCCACATGTAACCGATCCAAAACTACGTGCGGATATGAAAGGTTTTATTGGTCAAGAAGCCATTCACTCACGTGCGCACAGCAGTGCACAAAAGTTCTTACATCAGCATGGTTTTAATACCAAGGAGTTTGAAGCCCGTATCGACTGGTTGTTCGGTCAGTTACTGGGCGAAAGTCCGTTCGGTATAAAAACGTTGAAAATCAAACAGCTTGAAAAAATATGGTTGGTGACCCGTGTCGGCATTATCGCAGCGATTGAGCATTTTACATGCATTCTCGGTCAATGGTCACTTGATAGTCGTGGTTGGGATAAAGCCGATCCAGTGATGGCAGATTTGTTCCGCTGGCATCTGGCGGAAGAAGTGGAGCACCGCAATGTTGCCTATGATCTGTTTGAGCGCTTATGTCAAACCGAATTAGGTTTTTATATCAGCCGACAAGCGCTGATGGCGGCTGTTTTTCCTCTGGTTGTTTATTTCCTCATTGACGCAGGCCGTTTTTTGGCAGGGCAAGATCCTGATCCTGCTGCGCGAACGATGGCACGTCAATCAGTGATACGGCTACTCTGGAAACTGGAAAAGGTCGGTCAGAAAACCGATCACGTCCCGACTTTTAGCCTACTTTTGCATGGAACTGCACGATGGATTGCACCGCGCTTTCATCCTGAAACAGAAGGTAATACCCAACAAGCACTCGACTATCTTAGCAAGTCTGCGGGTGTACTTGCTGCACAATCCATCACCAGTGTCTCTGGCATGCAACATTTAAAACACTAACGCTTACTTTATAGGGAATTGCCTCATGACAAACTCTTCACCACCATCCAATACACGACTAAAGTCACCCACTCTTCATTCAGATAAAACCAACCATCAGGAATCCTTTGATGCCATCGTGATCGGTTCAGGCGCTGGTGGGATGACGGCTGCTGCGTATCTGGCTGCCGCTGGAAAACGTACACTGGTATTAGAATCCTATACTGTGATTGGTGGCTGTACGCATGTTTTCCGCCGCAAAAACAAATGGGAATTTGATGTCGGCATACACTATCTGGGAGATTGCGGTCCACAAGGCGTTATCCCGACATTATTAAACGGTGTCGGTTTAAAAGGCAAGGTGGAGTTTTTACCGCTCGACCCAGCAGGTTTTGATACCATTGTTTTTCCTGATCGTACCCTAAAAGTACCCAAAGGTTGGGATCAGTATCGCAAAAACCTGATCGCTGCTTTTCCAGATGAAGAAAAGCAAATTCTTAAAATCGTTGATATTCTGGAAAAAGTTGGTCGTAGTATTGACCGAAGTACGACACCTGCTTCCTTACCTGGATTAGCAAAGTTCCTGGCTAAAAGTGGTTTAACGGCACGATGGGCTTTGCGTACACTGACGCAGTTACTGGATGCACATCAATTAAGTTCAGGGCTTAAATCAGCATTTGCCGTGCAATATGGCACCTATGCCAGTCCACCACATCGTACCCCAGTGGCGGTTCATGCGACCATGTTGCAGAATTTCTTACGGGATGGTGCATGGTTTCCTAAAGGTGGTGGACAAGTGTTGTCTGCTCGTCTTGGTGAAGTGATTGTTGCCAATGGCGGAGAGATTCGTACCCGTGCGCCTGTGGGCCGTATCTTGATTGAAAATAAAAAAGTGGTTGGCGTTGAACTGGAAAATGGAACTCGTATCAATGCACCGATTGTGGTGTCCAATGCCGATATTAAAAATACCTATTTGAAAATGGTAGGACGTGAACATATACGCCGTAGTACCGCATGGCGGATCAATCGTATGCGCATGTCTCAGCCATTTTTCAACTGTTATTTGGGTGTAGATATTGATTTGACAGAACATATGTCTAATACAAATTTCTATTCAATTCCTACCTCTGAAGACATGACATCGCTTTATTATGATCTCACTGAGAATCGTGGCGGTTATAGTCAAGATGAGCTTATAGAGCAATCGAGGAAACGTCTGGGTGCCTATATTAGTGTCACCAGTACCAAGGATCGTGGCAATCTACGCGCTGCACCTGAAGGTTGCTCAGTACTCGAAGTCATGACCTTATGTCCAGAAGATCTGGCATTTTGGGGACTTGATCACTGGCCTAAAGATGGTGATGAAAGCTACCGCAAAAATGCACGTTATCGAAAGTCTAAAGAAGCCATGACTCAAATTATGATTCAACGTGTTTCTGAGGTTATCCCAGGCATAGAAAAGCATATTGTTTGGTGTGAAGCGGCGACACCTCTGACACAGCATCGTTACACCCGAGCATCAGGTGGCACACCTTATGGGATTGAGTTATCTATTAGCCAATTTGTGCCTTTCCGCCCTGGAGTACGAACAGAAATTAACGGACTGTATATGTGTGGTGCAAGTATGGCGTGGGGCCCCGCAGTTGAAGGTGCCATGCTATCAGGGATGCATGCTGCCGCTGCCGTGCTAGACCGTGATTTAAATACTGAAATTCGGAGTGGGACTGTCCTTGGAGTCACATTACCCACTGATCCAGAAGGTGAGTGGGATCCGTTTGAAGTAGCTCAAGCTGTGGCGGGTAAACGTCGCCGTCGGCGCGTAATCGTACGTTAAATGCTCCTATTATTTAAGATCAGTACATCGATCTAACGGATAAATTATTTAACTCTAAGTGGTAGAGCAATAATAGCGTCTCTACCACTTAGACCTTAGTCAGATATTACTAATAGCCCAACTATTCGATCGACAGAGCCAATTTTGTCTGGTTTTCTGCAATCCATAAGGCGGTTTTTTTATCTCCATTGTGCAGCCATTCAAAGCATTCTTGATGCAATATTGACTGAATATAACCAATACTTACCCCCTTGTAGCCTCTAACCCCAATTTTACCCCTTCGCTCAAGTTCCAGATTAAGCTGATCCGTAGTGAGTTGAGTAATCTCCTTAATACGATCTAACATAATTTTCTGATATTCAACAACAATATCTGAGGTTGATGAACTTTGCTTGAAGTCCGTTGGGAAACTCAATGTATCTTCTTGGTTATTCATGTTATAGCCATCCTTCTAAATAGAAAATAGAAAATAGACGTTTTTAATTATCTGCAACGAGGAGAATATTAGTAAAATTTCTGACGAAAAAGAATTGTATCAAACGGCTTACTCTCAAGTGTTACTAATTAGTGCTTTTTATAGGTATTTTGAAGCTTTCGACTAAGGATCAAATCTCATAACGGTATAATTGCAAAGCTGATGAAAGCTCAATAAATGTCTCAAAGTTTAGGAATAAAAATTGACAAGTTATCTTGGCATAACTATATTTAATTCTATTAGTTCTTTTTTGGAACTAGAGTGGTTTAAGTGATACCCGTTGGTCACATGTACCACTGCTGAGCAATGTGATAGTGGATGATCTGATCCTCCAAATTTGGCTTTAATTTTATGGCATAAGGGTTAAACATGCATAAAACCATACACGTTTCAACTTTTATTCCTGCACCACCAGCAACTGTATTTGATGTATTTACTCACTACCATACCTATCGACAAATCACAGGGGTAAGAAGTACACGACTCATTCAGGCTGGACAGCCTGAAGAGGCCAATGGATTGGGGGCGATTCGAGAAATTGATCTAGGGTTTGCAGTCTTTCATGAGCAGGTCACGGCTTTTCATTATCCCGATTATTGGGATTATCACTTTATCAAATGGCCATTACCTCTGACCCATATTGGCGGACGGATGTCATTTAAGGCAGTCTCTGGCGGCACTCAAATGACTTGGGAGTCTACCGTTGAGATCAAAGGTCTAGCCAAAGTTGTACTGCCATGGTTCGCATGGTTTAGTGGCTATGGACTAAAGCTAGCCTCTATACAAATGAAACGTATTGTATTGCAAAAAATAAATGCAAGATAAACATGTATATTCTGTTGAAAAAGTGCTGCTCGTGTTAAAGGACAATACGGCCTTGCGCAATGATGGTGTGATCGTGAGCTTATGACTATATTACTCAAATAAACTATGACAAAGCTGGCTAAAGCCCATATGTCAAAAGAGAGCTTTCACATCACCTATGATGTGCAAGCTCTCTAATCTTCTTCTCGGTAAGTTAAGCCTGATCAGCCACCCAATTGCCATGAAAACCTAGGGGCACGCGGATTGGCAGATCAATGACCGCTAGTGGCGCCTCCCCCATTTTTTGCGCGTCCAAAATGACAACTTGGCTAAACCCACAATGGATATCATGCACATAAGACATGAGCCAACCGTCATTCTCAGCAGCATTGGGATGCCGTGGAACGAAAATCACCTCACCAGTGAGTTTGTCCGCACCATAGTGGTGTTCAATGAGTTCACCAGTTTGTAAATCATGACGAATGAGATAGTTTGGTGCTACAGAAACTGCGCCTTCGCCGATGCTTAGGGTATAAGCATAACGATAGGGCTTTCCTGCACGACGTTCATCCATGCGTGGGAATTCTTGAGCAATGTCAGAAATTACTTTGCGTTCAACTTGACCTGTTGCAAACTTAAATGTCCAGCGCTCAAAGGTCACCTTTACATCCTTTTCAACAGGCCCCTGCAATGACTGATCAAATGTTCGATCATGTACTGCTGCATCCAACACAACATCGCCATTGGCTAAATCGAAAGCATTTGACGTATGGAAAATACAACAGGGATCTACGCTAAACCAACGGATATCTTTAGCCTTACCATCATGTGCAAGTATACCAATACGAGCTTTATGTCGCGGATTCCAGATATAAGGGAATTTACTGCCTTTGAGCACCCTTGTATAAGAAAAAGTCGTCGGCAAATCCAGAACTAATACTTTGCTTTGGGTAATTGCGCAGTCATGTATCATCGGGCCGTGGCGAACCGGAATCGAAACATGGTGGATTAACTGGCCGTCTTTATCGATTTGTATGTAACAGAGCTTGTTGTTATTCATGAATGCATCATAGCAAACAGCATGGATCGTTCCTGTATCAGGATCAACATGTGGATGAGCTGTGAAAGGCAAGCTTGTTTTACTGTTAAATAAACCATGACGGACTGAATTGAGTTCTGCATCCAGTTCAACGGGATATGCCCCAGCTTCAATAAGCGCCCATAACTTACCCGCATGACCAATGATATTGGTATTAACAATATCCTGAACGCCACGACGTGGACCCGGTAAAGATGGTTTACCGAGTTTCTGATTAACACTATCAACGCCTATATAACGATTGCGATACCACACAGCTTTACCATCATCTAAACGTAAAGCGTGTACCATCCCATCCCCAACAAACCAATGATATACAGCAGGATTCTCTACGTCTAAAGGATTTGGTCCCATACGTAACAGCAAACCTTTTAAGGCTTTTGGAATTTCACCTTGTACATGAAGATTCGTTTCAGTGTATTCTGCGCCTATAGGTGCAAATGGCCCCTCTAGGAAAGGATTATGTGCTTCATACGGTACGCTTCTTTGCAATTGATTGGTTACCCAACGCACAGTCTTATGCACCGTTTTACCGATGATGGCTGTTGATCCCATGAGAGTCTCCCGACGAAAATTGATGATGCACTATGTAATAATGTGTATAACATACACATTATTACATAGTGCATGAGGATATTAATAGTGTCAACATTAACCAAACTAAAAAAAGAAAGTTCATCAAACTATCATCATGGCAATCTACGTGACTCATTGATTATTGCGGGATTAGAAATACTGGAATCAACCCAGAGTACTGAGTTCAGTCTACGTGAGCTGACACGCCAGGTTGGTGTTACTGCCAATGCCATCTATCGTCACTTTGCCAACAAAGAAGAATTACTCACGGCAATGGCAGTAGAAGGGTTCCGAAAATTGATCAATGCCCAAGGTATTGCGGTTCAGACATGCTCCAAGCCTGCAGAAAGTTTTCTGGCTGCTGGGAAAGCCTATATCATTTTTGCCTGTCACAACCCAACATTGTTCCGCCTTATGTATGGACGTTTTTCTAGCGTAACCGAACACGAAGAAGTCAAAACTGCAGCTCAGTTTGCTTATGATGCGATGCGCTATAGCTTGGCTATCGTACTTGGTAAACCAGCCGACGAACAACAGGTGATTGTTGCCTCCATACATGCATGGAGTGTTATTCATGGGTTGAGTCATTTGATTATCGATGGTCAAGTAGATCGCCACGTCACGAATATTGAGGACTTGATTAATGCAGTCATGCAACAAACATTACCACTATTGACTTTGCGTAAATCTGATAAAAAATATTAAAACTTAACGTGTAACGAGGATCTGTCTGTGAAAACCTTAGATGACTATCTTTATGCTGCAATGAGAGAAAATACACGCAAAAGTTACGATTCTGCGGTACGTCATTTTGAAGTTGATTGGCAAGGATTCTTACCTGCCACAGCAGATAGTATTGCTCAATATTTGGTAGATCATGCAGAAAATCTATCAATCAACACATTAAACCAACGGCTGGCAGCACTCGCGCAGTGGCATATTGATCAAGGCTTTCCTGATCCTACTAAAGCTCCCCTTGTTCGCAAGGTATTTCGCGGTATTAAAACACTACACCCTGCCCAAGAAAAAAGAGCTAAACCTTTCCAGATTGAACAATTAAAAATCGTTTCAGACTGGCTTGATCAAGCTATACATAATGCGCAACAACAAGGTCGATATGGTGAGGAGTTACGTCATACTAGAAATAAGGCTATTTTATTACTTGGTTTTTGGCGTGGATTTCGCGGTGATGAACTCACCCGGTTACACGTGGAACATGTTGAAGTTTTCCCTAGTGAGGGTATGATTTGTTTTTTTCCACAAACAAAAAGTGATAGACAACACAAAGGAACCTCCTTCAAAACCCCTGCACTATCACAATTATGTCCTGTAGCTGCATATTCTAACTGGATCAAGCTGACAGGCTTAGTTGAGGGTTCAGTGTTTAGAGCGATCAATCGGTGGGGGCAAATATCCAGTGGCGGTTTACATCCTGATAGTTTGATTCCCTTGCTGCGCAGTTTGTTTAGAGAAGCGTGTATTGATGCACCAGAACTTTATAGCGCACATTCATTACGTCGTGGCTTTGCCAACTGGGCAACAGCAAATGGTTGGGACTTAAAGATGCTGATGGAGTACGTGGGCTGGAAAAACATTAACTCTGCCATGAGATATATTGAAAGTGGTGATCCTTTTGGCCGACATCGTATTGAACTTGGTTTAGTTAAACCCTTTTCTATAGAAAAGTGATTATTTTTTCAGAGAATTAGCATATAAAAGGAGACCGCATTGGTTGATGTTTATGAAACGGCATACCCTCGATTTAAGCCAGATTTGACAACACAAGAAATTCAAGCAATTTACTCCCCCTCACAAGAGGATATCAAATTTGCTAGAGGCTCCACAAAAGCGTTGCCTTTATGTATTTATTTGATGGTTTTGCTCAAATCAATTCAGCGTCTGGGTTATTTTCCGATGCTCTCAGAAGTTCCAAACTCTATCATTCAATTTTTAATTAAACAGTTTACTGAGCGTAATGTTTCTATAAAGAGCTTGATTTCTGTAGAAAATTCCGATTCAAGACAAAGATTTATGGAATATATTAGGCTTTATTTAAAAGTTAAGCCAATTACTCCAGAGACAATAAAAGCAATTGAGCAAGCATCTCAGCAAGCCGCAGAAACGAAACAAGAGTTAGCTGATATTATTAATGTGGTGATTGAGGAGTTAATCAGGCAAAGTTTTGAGCTTCCAGCATTCAGCACATTGAGTCGGATAGCTCAAAGGATCAGAAGTAAAGTAAATGAGGAATATTACACAAGCATCATTAATGAACTTTCTTCAGAATCCATGTCCAAACTTGATAACATGCTTACCCTGAGTTCAAGATTATCAATAAGTGGTTGGCAAAAAATAAAGCAGGAACCAAAAAAACCAACAAATAAGGAAATTAGACAATACATTGAACATATCCAATGGCTTAAGGTTTGGGAGAAAGACATGCCAACCATAGACCATATTCCCTTCGTCAAAAGGCAGCAATATGTTTACGAAGCTCGTGCCTTGGATATTAAGGAGATGAAAGCATTAAAGCCCAATAAACGATATGCTTTAATGATTGTTTTACTGCATGCACAATTGGGAAAAGTATTAGATGATGCAGTGGATATGTATATTAAAACACTGAGAAAACTCCATTTTATTGCAGAGCAACGACTGCAAGAGTATTTTATTGAACACCAGAAACGTGCTGAAAAACTCATTACTCAGTTAAGAGATGTCCTAGAGGCTTTTCAGGGAGGACAATCAAACGAAGAACGTGGTGAGCGTGTAGCTAGTGCAATTCACTCAGAACCCGCATTACTTTTAGCCGAATGTGAGGAGCATATTGCGTATTCTGGAAATAATTATATTCCTTTCTTACAAAAACCCTATCAATCACATCGACCATTATTATTGAACTGCTTGAGTTTATTGGAGTTAAAACCAACTTCTTCAGATATATCATTGATTCATGCAATAAATTTCATATTAGAGCATAGGAGTAGCCATAAAGTCTGGCTTGAATATCCAATTCAGAACGGCAGCTTAAAGTGGATACCTGAAAAATGGCGTAAACTCATATTTGATCAATCTCAAGTTACCTCACGGCTCATTAACCGCAAGTATTTTGAGTTGTGCGTGTTGACCGAAACAATGCGTGACCTGCAATCTGGTGATTTGTATGTGAGCAATAGTGACCAATATAGTGATTATAGAGATCAATTAATTGATTGGGATGAATATGAGCAGCAATCCTTTGACTATGGGGCAATGCTTGATATACCGATTGATCCCCAAGAGTTTACCAATCACCTAAAACAATGGCTTGCAAACACTGCCTCAATAATCGATAAGAATTTCCCCAATAATGAAGGCGTTGAACTCAATGGTAATGAAATTATTATCCGAAAACAGACTGCTCAAGCTAAACCAGCCACGCTTGATCGTATTGATAAACAATTGACAGAACGACTCCCCGAAAAAAATATTCTAGATATTCTGGTTGAAACTGAGAAGTGGCTTGATTTACATAAACAATTCAAACCATTATCTGGTTTTGAAGGAAAAATTGATGATCCTCGCAAACGCTTTGTGACCAGTCTATTTTGTTATGGTTGCAATCTGGGGCCATCTCAAACTGCTCGATCAATCAAAGGTTTCAATAGACGACAAATTGCTTGGTTAAATCTTCGCTATATCACTGAAGAAAGATTAGATAAGGCTATTGTTCAAGTGGTTAATGCCTATAATAAATTCTTGCTACCCAAATACTGGGGCACAGGTAAAAGCGCTTCTGCCGATGGTACAAAGTGGAATATGTATGAACAAAACTTGCTATCCGAGTACCACATTCGTTATGGCGGCTATGGTGGCATAGGTTATTATCATGTCTCGGATATGTATATTGCGCTATTTAGCCATTTCATTCCTTGTGGTGTTTACGAAGCAATTTATATTCTTGATGGTTTAATTAAAAATGAGTCGGATATTCAGCCAGATACGTTACATGGCGATACTCACGCACAAAGTGCACCAGTCTTTGGTTTAGCATACCTATTAGGTATTAATTTAATGCCTCGGATCAGGAATCTGAAGAAGCTGGTATTTTTTAAACCAGATCGCACAATAAAATATACAAATATTAATGGGATTTTTAGTGAATCCATACAATGGGATTTAATAGAAACACACCTTCCAGATATGTTGAGGATAGTGCTCTCAATCAAAGCTGGAAAAATTACACCATCTACTATCTTAAAAAGACTTGGCACCTCCAGTAGAAAAAATAAGCTTTATTTTGCATTTCGTGAATTAGGACGAGTGGTAAGAACAGAGTTTTTATTGAAATATATTGGAGATGCAGATTTACGTAAAACCATTAGTGCCGCTACCAATAAAAGCGAAGAATTTAACCAATTTATTAAATGGTTGTTTTTTGGAAATCAAGGAGTTATTGCAGAAAACATTAGGTATGAACAGCGTAAAGTTATCAAATATAACCAATTGGTTGCAAATTTGGCAATTTTACACAATGTTGAAGCGATGACTGGTGTTTTAAAGCAATTGCAATCTGAGGGAGAGTTTATTAACGAGGAGGTATTAGGAGGTCTCGCACCATATAGAACCGAGCATATAAACAGGTATGGTGATTATATTTTGAATCTGGATCAGAAAAGTAGACCACTAAACTATAGTGTTAAAATAATCAATAAAAATTAATTGGTTAAAATAAGTTTTGCGGAATTTTACACGAATCCCTGCCAACCCTCTATTACAGCAAGGCTATGTAAAAACAACGACGGAAGCAATTAACCTGATTCAAAAGTCACGTCCTTGGATTGTTTTGAGTAAGACTCATATTGCTGAAATTAATCGTTTTCAAGCTCTTCTTGTAAAGGAGGTGCATCAATGAAAATGGATTTTGTGATCATTAGCCAGCTACTAAAACAAAGCAATAGTCTTTTAAAATCAGGCTATTTAGCATTTATATTGTCGATTATCATCTTATCTTTATTTTCAAAAATGCAGGTCATATTTCCACTCCTGCTGATCACTGGCTTATTGATTGTCCATCATTATGTTTTTGTTCGGGTCCAGTTTGATCAAGGGCTGATACAGCATATGATTGAACAGCCAGAGAATATTGAAAACCTCACCCAGCAATTAGACCAATCACTGCTCAAACTAAAGTTAATTCCCGCTGAAAAAACAGGACGTGACTGGTTACAACGTTTCAAGGGGTGTTTAAGATTGTTTAGAATACAGATGAGCATTGTATTAGTACAATATGCTGTATTCATTGTACTTTTTTATAAATTAGCGCATAGATGAAGGTTGAATGAAAAAAAATATAATCACGCAATCAGTTGCACGTTTTATTGCTTTTCTAACACGGCGCAGTGCTAGACTCCTGACGGGTGCAAGAAGTTTATGGGTCGGCTGTGAGCCTGAACTCAAGCAAAGAATCTATTATGCCAACCATAATAGTCATATTGATTTCATTCTATTATGGTCTTCTTTGCCCATTCATATCCGTCGACAAACACGACCAATTGCCGCGTCTGATTATTGGCTTAAAGATGGATTCAGGCGTTTTCTGATTCAAGATACTTTTTCAGGTGTCACTATTCAGCGTAATCGCACAGATCAACAAGATCCTTTACAGCCTGTCAAAGATGTATTAGCTCAAGGTGATTCGATTATTTTCTTTCCTGAAGGAACAAGGAACTTGAATGATGATATCGAACTGCTTGAGTTTAAAAGTGGGCTATATCATCTCAGCCAACAATTTCCAGAAGTTGAAGTTGTTCCTGTTTGGATTTCCAATTTAAAACGGGTGATGCCTAAAGGTGCATTTATCCCCTTACCTCTGCTCTCAACAGTCATCTTTGGTGAACCCTTAGCACTTGATCAACTCACAGACAAAGACCAGTTCTTGCAACATGCTCAGCAGCAATTATTAAAATTAAAAGAGGCCGAGAATCAATGAGTTTAGACAACTTGCAACAAACTTATCTATTGTTTGGCATCTTTGCAGTCATTTTGATTATCGCTTCAAGTATTGGCTTTATTCTGAAGCAAAAAGCAGGGTTAAAACCATCCCCCGTTATTGATAATTTAAATGCCCGTATCAATGCATGGTGGATCATGCTGATTGTCTTGGCTGCAGCAATCTTATTGGGTAAAACTGCTTTTATTGTGCTGTTTGGCCTCATTTCTTTTTTTGCATTAAGAGAATTTATTAGTCTATTGCCCACACGGCGCGGTGACTATCTTCCCTTACTGATTGCGTTCTACTTCGTTATTCCTTATCAATATTATTTGGTCTACACCAACTGGTATGGATTATTTTCTATTTTCATTCCACTCTATGTGTTTCTTCTAATCCCAATTGCAAGCTTGAAACTTGAAGATACAACACATTTTTTAGAACGTAGTGCCAAAATCCAATGGGGTTTGATGGTCAGTGTCTTTTGTATTTCACACGTTCCCGCCCTGCTCAATTTGGATTTACCAAAATTTACAGGGGAAAAAATTTGGTTGGCGATTTGGCTGATTATGGTGGTGCAAGCATCTGATGTCCTGCAATATGTATGTGGCAAGCTGTTCGGAAAACATAAAGTTGCTCCTACCCTTTCCCCATCAAAAACAGTAGAAGGTTTGGTGGGCGGTATCATTCTTGCCACAGCACTCGGTGTGCTGATGTCAGCATTAACGCCATTTAATTATTGGCAAGCAGCATTGATTGGATTGATTGTTTGTATTTTCGGTTTCTTTGGTGGGCTGGTCATGTCTGCCATCAAGCGTGATCGTGGTGTAAAAGATTGGGGGCAACTCATTCAAGGTCATGGCGGTATGCTGGACCGCATCGACTCCATCTGCTTCTCTGCTCCAATATTTTTCCATATCCTTCGCTATTGGTGGAGCTAATCCTTAAAACAAAGAATGACCAATGCTGACTTGCCGATAGAACTTCGGTGTAACATTGGTCCACTTTTTAAATGCACGAGAAAAATGAGAAATATCAGCATAGCCTAAACGCTCTGCAATTTGCTCAATGGAAAGTTTGGGCTGTTTCAATAACCGCTCTGCTTGCTTCCTGCGGACTTCGGCCACCAGAATCTGAAATGAAGTTTGCTGATTGCTTAATTGTCGTTGTAATGTTCGTTCTGAAAGATGTAATTTTTCAGCCACCTGTTTTAGCGATAAGAAACCATCCTCTTCATGATAAAGTAATGTTTTGACCTGAGCGTCCAGACTATCCTTCTGCCGTCTTTTTAATGACAGCTTAGAGGCATCTTGTTCACACTGTTGTTTGCTTAAGCGTGCCAGTAACGCATCTGCTGTCTTTAACGGCTGCAGTAGCAACGCCTTATTGAAAGTTAAACAATCTTTTTCACACTCGAAGCTAACATTTGAATCATTAAAAATCTTAGTATTTTTATAAAAACTGGGTTGCTGTTGCTGAAACTGAAAGTGGACTGCAAGTTTATGCTGCACCAAGTTTTCCAAAATTCGAGAAAAACCCAAGATTAAGAACATCGTTCCCTGTTGATTCAACTTAAACTTTGGTGAAGGTTGATGAAAGTACAAATAAGCCATTTCTGCCTGTATTTTCAGTTTAGGTTGAAACACTGAACAATGTAAGCCAATAAATTGCTCTAGAATCTTGATCGCATCCCCTAATGTTTCAGAGGCAGTCGCGGCAATACCAACATGACCATAACAAGAGATTCGCATTTGCTCTGCAAGATAGAGGCTAAGTGCAGGTTCATGTGTCAGTAATGCTGCTTTTTCCAATAGATGATTGAAGATTTCGAAATCTACATACCAAAACGGTGCACTTAAAGTTTGTGCTGAAATCCCTGTTCCAGACAAAAGCTGTTCAGAAGACACATTCCATTTTTGTATGACTTCAACCAATAAATTGACGTAAGTACCTGGTAATTCTGGATTCATGTGATCTCCATGAGACAGCGGAAATTTGGCGCAAAATGGTAAATATTGGCGGTTAATGAACTATGACAGCTTTCTTACTTTAAGCATAGTAGCCCTATCTAAAAACTCAGATTTTAAACTGGTGACATCATGCATATTTTGATCGTACATGCACATCCTGAAAAGCAGTCATTTACCGCAGCCCTCAAAGATACGGCGCAGCAGACTTTTGAACAGCAAGGTCATACTGTCGAAGTGTCTGATCTCTATGAAATGAACTTTAATCCTGTTGCTTCTAAAGATGATTTTGGCAGCCTGAATCAAGTTGATTATTTTAATTATGCGTTGGAACAGCGTCATGCATTTAAACAACACCAATTTGCACCAGATATCCAAGTGGAAATTGAAAAAGTTCAACGTGCTGATCTGGTTATATTTAACTTTCCTTTGTATTGGACCTCTGTGCCTGCCATCTTAAAGGGTTGGATTGATCGTGTGTTTGTATCGGGTCTGTTTTATGGCGGTAAACGTTTCTACAATCATGGTGGAATGACTGGCAAAAAAGCGATGCTGTGTTTAACACTTGGCGGTCGTGAACATATGTTTGGTGAAGGTTCGGTGCATGGGCCGATTGAACATTATCTATCATCACTACAACGTGGCACATTGGCTTATGTGGGCTTTGAAGTACTGCCACCATTTATTGCATACCATGTACCCTACATTAGCCAAGAAGACAGACAAAAGATCGTGGTCGATTTTGAGCAATACTTACAGAACCTAGATGACTTACAGCCATTAGAGTTTGTTTTATTGGAAAATTTCGATGAGAGAATGAATCCACTCGGATAAATCGGAATGTTGTTATGGTGATAAGGCTCTATTTAAAGAACCTTATCACGATAATTCTTAGAATTTTATCTCAACACCAGCTTTGATGGTACGACCTGGAATCGGCATACCAATCACGGTACCTGGATCAAAGTTATAACGATTTGTTAAGTTATCGACATTAAATGACAACGCTAAATTTGGATTCCACTTATAACTCGCAAATACATCAATTAAAGTTTCAGAAGAAATTTCGGTCACTGCTCGTCCACTTACACCTGTACCTGCCAACCAGCCTTTAGGATTTGTCTTTTCCGAATGGTATTTAGCACGTGCACCAACAACAAGTTTATTTTCAAACAGATTTTTACCGATCGTGATATTAAAAATCTTACGCGGTGGTAGACGAGTTGAAATCAAACTCCAAGAATCACCCACCTCATTACAATCATCTTTAGTTGCTGGGCAGACTTTAGGTGCTTGATACAAGGTTCCATTCAAATTGGCAAAGAAACTTGGGTGGTTATAAGAAAGATCTAACTCCAAACCTTTCAGCACAACTTGATTATAATTGACGAATGTATAAGAAGTTGTATATGGAAGAATATAGTCAGGCGTAATCTGGTTTGGAATATCTTTTCTTTGTACGCCCTGAGTCAGAAAGTCTTTGGTTTGGTTACGGAAATAATTCAGGTTAAATTTCAAATGATCATCTTGAGCGAATAGATTTTCTCGCTCCCCCATAAACCCTAACTCGATAAGACGAGAATTCTCTGGCTTAATCGGTAGGTCTGGATCATAACTAAAGGTTTGACCAGAAACAGTTGATTCAAAGAGGCTTGGACTACGATGTGTATTGGAGAGTTTTCCATAAATATCGATACCATCGACCAATTGATAGTTCAACTGCGACATCCAATCAATGTTGCCTCCAAAGTCACGTACAGCATAACCCTTATTATTTAAGTCTGAATGCGCCACCGGTGTCATTGGTCGATACTGATCACCATAGTCTTTCACTTTTGCTTTATGCCATTTACCGCCTAAACTCAAAGTAAAATCATTAAAAAGATAGTCACCATTCAGAAACACTGAAGATTCTTGGCGTAATCCATCCCTTGCAATTTCATGATCAATCAAATTACGTGGCTTCATACGCTGTTCATCGTAGGTTAAGCCATAATTCAATGTGGCCATATCAAATTTACTGGTATTTTCTAGGTTCAAACCACTACGATAATCTTGGAAACTCCCCCAATATTGATCACCATAACTAGAATTCTTCATACCGATCATGCCATTGTGCTGGCGATATTTGGCATTGGTATGCCACATCCCTAATTCAAGGTCTACCCACGGATTATGCTTAGGCTTATACGTATAGCTCGTACTGAATGCATTAATTGCGGCTGAACCCAAAGACCATTGCGGCATGGTATAAGCATCTTCTATATATTTTGGCTCAACATACTCGTCATCGATATAGCCGTATGGCGGTGAGTTAGGATCAATCACTTTGGATCGACTCCAATAAAAGGCCATGACTTCACCCGCTTTTTGCACATGACGACGTAAATTTACCTCCACACGATGTTCATCAGTGATATTCATTCCAGCTTTAATAATACCCGAATCACTTTGATAACTGGTATTCACGACCTCTTGACCAGGGCCCACATCGACGATATCCCGTTTTTCGTAATACTCAATACCATGTTTTCCAGCATAGTAATTGCCGACTTCTCGCTTACTATAAGCAGCAACCAAATCAAACATATCGTTTCGATAAGCCAGTGCCAACGTGCCTGCGCCATTTTGAAAATTGTTTGAGGAAATTTTGTTATGAAGCCGATAAGACATCTGCTCCTTTTCATTATCTGAGGTGTGAGGTGTTCTGTTATTGTTGTAGAAGCTTCCTTTGAGCATTACACCCGCATTTTGATTAGGCAGTAGAATATCATTGGCGCTTAAGGTCCGCATTTTTACAATTCCCCCAATTCCTCCCACGCTAAATTTAGCCCGAGATGCACCTTTCTCAACCTCGATTTGGCTAATCAAATCCATATCGATGTAAGTACGGTCACTCTCTCCCTGATAACCTCTGAAAGTATGACTGGACTGTAAACTACCATCAATGATTACTGGTACACGTCCTTCACCCTGCATACCACGAATGCCGATATCAATCGCACCCGCTTCATTGCGTAAACTGTTGACTTGTACCCCTGCAATATCCGAAAACACATCACCATTGCCCGTTCCTCTGAATCGACTAATCTGTTCTCGATCAAGATGAGTGGTATTTACCTTTTGCTTTTGTGGTTCAGCATTCACTTTAATTTCTGGCATCAGGACAAGAGCTTTAGCATGCTGCTCTAATTGTGAACGAGTATTTGCATTGGAAGTGAGTTTCTCAGCATGCCCAAGCATGGAACTGGTTTTGGGTACTAAGAGATAGGTTTGCCCTTGTTTGATCACTTGATAAGGTTGATCAGCCAAGAGATAGTCAAAACCCTGCTTGACAGAGTACTTTCCTACGATCCCCTTACTTTTTAACCCCTTTAAATGGCTAGAATCATAGCTCAATACAATGCCAGACTGAGCCGCAAAGCTTGACAGCACATATCCCAATTGGTTCTCTGCAATTTGATAATTTCTCTCCACTGCGGGCTTGTCTAATACCTGAATAGATGAGGTTATTTCGGCATAAGCTCCACTGATACAAAAACAGTGTATGAGGATTGCGAGAGTTTGCTTCTTAAATTTCATAGGAGGATCCACACTTGGTAATGATTTTCATTTTCAATAATCATTACCCAGTGATTTCGAAAAATATGACATTAAATTTCAATTTTTTCTGCTCTGCTCCATATCCATAGCATACAAGCTAGCAAAATAAGCATGAGCGTTAACTTGATGTGCATATGCAGAGATGAAAGTATCAAGCTGATTGAAACTAAAACAATAGTTAAGGCCATCATCCACTTACGTACACGGGAGATGGATTTAAAACCACCTGTATATTGCGTAAGCAACAGATGAATATAACGATTCTGATGAATCCAGTGATGCAATCTCGTAGAGCCTTTAGCAGCAAAAAAGGTGGCGAGGAATAAGAAATCAAAAGTAGGCACGCCAGGTAATACGATACCCAGCACTGCCAAAACCAGACAAACAATGGTTAGTGCGATAAACACTCCACGCATGATAAGCGATGCATGGAGTTTTTCTTTTTGCGGTGCTTGTAAAGCCTCTACATCACCGCAATCTGTGCTTTTCGCCTTACACCTTACAGAAGCGTTTTTGGGCATAGGGTAGCTACTTAATCAATATTTTTCAGCAGGCTGCCAAAGTAATCAAATGCCTGTTTAGCTCCTAAAATGACTTGATCTTGTTCACTCTCACTCAATTGAGCCGTATCAAGTTCAGCAATGAAGTGCTTCCACACCCGTGCTCTGCCTTCTGGATATGCAGCCAGATTACGTGCCCCAAACTCAGCAGTAAATCCTAAAAGCTGCTGTGCTTGTTTAAATAAAAACGCTGCACCCAGCGTCGAACCTTCCGAGACATAGATCCAGCCCAATGCTTCCGGAAAGTCGATATTTTCAGTGAGTAGTTCCTGTGCTTCTGGTTTGAGCTGCAAGTCATAAAGATCCAGTAAAGCTGCCTGAGAACGACCACGAATATCCAAATCAGAAATAAGCGCGGAAACCTCAGGATGCCGAAATAAATATTCGACATTTTGCTGAAAATAATATTGAGCCAAGGTAAATTTTGCATAACGCTGTGTATCAGCAAATACTTGAGCTTTCTCCATCAAAAGATGCATCTGTTGGTGCTGGCTGGCGGTTTCATTTTTTAACCGTGATGCAAGCTGATTGAGGACGAATGAAGTTGCCATGAGATTTCTCCAGTTACTTTGGTTTAACTGTATTACCCGTCCAAAGTTGAAAAGCTGACAGCAATTTTCAATTATTTTTCACTTTTTTCATTTTTAGCCCGAATTGTAATGACATGATCGCCTAAATGTCGCTGCATACGAATGGGATAGCTTAATTCCAAAGCCGACTGCAACTGAGTTAAGTTATTGACGGGATAAGAACCAGAAACTTTTAATGATTTCAATTCAGGATCAAGATCAGCATATTGATGCTGATAACGCCCAATCTCTTGAAAGAGCTGCTCTAAAGGCATTTCAAATGCCATAATCATCTGATTTTTCCAAACCAATACATTCGGATCAAGCTGTCCTAACGCTTTAAAGTCCGTATCATCAAAACATAACTGCTCACCTGCCCGCACAACTGTCATTTTTTTAGATTGATTCAAAGTCACTTTGACCGCACTTTCAATCACGCCTAAACAGGTTTGCTGTTGTTTATTTTTGAGATATTGCACATTAAAGACTGTTCCTAACGCTTGTAAATGAGCACTTTCAGTCTCGACAAAAAATGGACGATCGCTTTGAGTCTCTTTTGCGGTATGAATCTGTATTTCACCGTAGTGTAATCGCAGCGTTCGTTGAACGGGTGTATAGCGAACATCAAGCGCTGTATTGGTATTTAATTGGAGTTGCGTTCCATCTTCCAGTGTCACATTCTTCTGCTGACCCGTAGCTGTGCTGTAATCTGAAAGCCAGAAATATTGATAATCAGAATTCCATGCGAGGATACTGCCCAGACATGCAATACAAGCCACAACAAGTTGTTTGGTCCACTGAAACTGCGCAGCTTGATTGCCTTTTTTAATGATTTCATGACCATTTTCAGGAAAATAATCAAAACTACTCAGCAGACGCTCTGCTTTCAGCCATGCAGTTTGATGCGCTTCGCTTTGACTTTTCCATTTTTCGAATTCAATCTGTTGAGATTCAGTTAATGCTGCTGCCTGAATTCGTACAATCCATTCAGCGGCTTCTTTCAAAATTTTTGCCTGCGACATGCCAATCTCAATCCATGATCGCTAAACATTGAGTCAGTACAGCAACCAAATCTCGCATAACCGTTCGTGTAGAAATATTCAAACGATTCGCAATCTCTTGCTGTGTAAGCCCCTCAAGTTGTGACCAGATAAAGACCTGCTGTTGACGTTCAGGCATTTGATTTAACAATTGATTAATCAAACATAGTGATTCAATTGCAGATATTTTTTGCTCAGGACTAATTTCATCATACTCAGGTCTACTAAGTGCTTCCAAATAGGCTTTTTCTATTGATTTACGCTGGTACCAATTGATCAATATTCCCTTTGCCACCGTTGTTAACAGTGCACGAGGCTGATCAAAATACAATTGATCTTTACGTTTTAAAATACGAATAAAGGTATCATGAGCTAAATCTGCAGCATCTTCACTGTGATTGAGGCGTCGTTTCAACCATTGATACAACCACGAATGATGTTGACGATAGAGAGTATTGACTGGATCAGACATTTCAAAAGATAATGAGAATCATTAATAATATCTTAACAAAAAATAAGAAAATGACCACCTCTGTTTTATACCTTAATCGCTATATCTATGATGATTAATTGAATTTTTTTAAAAGTAGTTTTTTTAACACTCAAAAGACAGTCACACTGCTTTTTCTTCAACCTTAAAACGAGTTTCGCTTAGCCTTCAACAGTACTGAAGACTCCACAATTGCACTATTTTATCTAAGACTTTCAGGTCTCACCGAAGCACTGCCTTGCACATGTTTCCCGCTCGCTTTACCACCCACTTTCATATGAAACGTCAATGAATCGTCATAAAGGTGACACCGTGTTGTCACAAGGTCTGTCTAGTGTGTTGACATCTTTGTTATGGATGAAGCAGATGTTGAATAAAACCAAACGATGGCTGGCATGTCTTTATGTTTTCCCCATTCTATTCGCACTTACAGCGTGCAATGACTCCAGTGACGATCAGACAGCAGTAAAACCTGATGACACCAAGAAACCAGTCATGCGCTGTGCACCATAAACATAAGAACAACGAAGATAGGGAAAATATTGTGATTAATCGTCGTCAATTTTTAGCAAATACACTTAAAACTGGCTTTGGTGCTGCTGCGTTAACCACCTTTCCAGCCAGCATTCAAAAAGCCTTGGCGATTCCTGCCAACAATAAAACGGGCACGATTCAAGATGTTGAGCATGTCGTTATCCTCATGCAAGAAAACCGCTCCTTTGACCATTATTTTGGAACATTAAAAGGCGTTCGTGGTTTTGCCGATCGTTTCACCATTCCTTTGCAAAATGGCCGTACAGTTTGGCAACAACAACGCAGTAATGGGGCGTTATTAACTCCCTTTCATTTAGATGGCTCAAGTAATAATGCCCAACGCACACCTGGAACCAACCATACTTGGGTGGATAGCCAACAAGCGTGGGACAATGGCCGCATGTCAAACTGGCCAACCTATAAAACTGATTACGCCATGGGGTATTTCAAGGAACAGGAAATCCCCTATCAATTTGCATTAGCCAATGCTTTTACAATTTGTGATGCTTATCATTGCTCAATGCATACTGGTACAGATGCAAACCGATCCTTTCATCTCACAGGAACCAATGGCGCAGTGCCGACCAGTACCGCATTTGTCAATAATGAATGGGACTGGATCGATGGCGATCCCGAAACAGTTGATGTCGGCTATACATGGAAAACCTATGCCGAACGTTTAGAAGAAGCTGGGGTCAATTGGATTTGTTATCAAAATATGCCTGACGAATGGGGCGATAACATGTTGGGTGCATTCCGCAGCTTTAGAAAAGCCAACATCGACTCTGGCTATCCTGTTTCAAGTGGTGGTGCACCCAATAGTCCTTATAATGCGGCCGCACAAAAGCTGCCTTACAAAGCCTACGATGCAAGCACAGATAATGCCAAAAATCCGCTTTATAAAGGCATTGCAAATACTTTACCAGGCAACAAACCTGAAGAGTTTTTAGATGCATTTAAAAATGATATCAAAACTGGAAAATTGCCACAGGTGTCTTGGATAAATGCACCTTCAATTTATTGTGAACATCCTGGCCCATCTAGCCCAGTACAAGGCTCATGGTTTATTCAAGAAATACTCGATGCATTGACAGCAGTGCCTGAAGTTTGGAGTAAAACCGTTTTCCTGATCAATTTTGATGAAAATGATGGCTATTTTGATCATGTTCCTTCTCCATCGGCACCGACATTACAAGCTAATAATACCTATGCAGGCAAATCAACACTTAGCCAAGCCGATATGCAGTATGAATATTATTCTCATGAAGCACCTCTAGGCAGCAAAAGTCAGCCCAAAAAAGACAATCGTGTATATGGCCCTGGTCCTCGTGTACCGTTATTTGTGATTTCGCCATGGAGTCGCGGTGGGATTGTGAATTCACAAGTCTTCGACCATACTTCAGTACTCATGTTTTTAGAACAACGTTTTGGCGTCAAAGAAAGCAATATCAGTCCTTATCGACGTGCCATTTGTGGGGATCTAACTTCTGCATTCAACTTTAAAAACCCTAATGAAGATGTATTGCCTGAATTAAATGGCAAGCAAACTCGTGAGCAAGCGGATCAATTGCGTAGTGCACAGCAGAACTTACCTTATATGCCGATTCCTACCAATTTACAATTGCCGATTCAAACCAGCGGTATTCGTCGTTCAAAAGCATTGCCTTATGAATTGCATACCAGTGCGCGCTGCCTAAATGATGGCACAGTCAAGCTGTTGTTTTCGAATACAGGCACACAAGGTGCTGTTTTTCATGTTTACGACAAATTAAACCTCAACCGAATTCCGCGACGTTACATTGTCGAAGCAGGCAAAAGCTTAGATGATGTATGGAATGTACAAAAGGATAATCAAGGCTTATATGATCTTTGGGTCATCGGTCCGAATGGTTTTCATCGTCATTTCAAAGGTGACCTGAACCGCAACCAAGATTTACAGATTAATCCTGAGATTCGTGTTTGTTATGATATTGCCAATGGTAATGTTTATGTCGATCTGAACAATACTGGCACTAAAGATATTGAGTTGATGATTAGCCCAGTGGTTTATCGTACTGATGCTCCACTAAAAGTGATCGTGAAAGCTGGACAAAGCTCTACTCAGCATTGGGAATTGCAAGATGCTTGGCAATGGTATGATTTTGCTGTGACTTGTACTCAGGATGCAAAGTTTTATCGCCGTTTTTCAGGTCGTGTAGAAACAGGTGAAGACTCAGTGAGTGACCCTGCAATGGTTTAATTTTGAATTCATCTCATTGAAACCGCCTCAATTGCAGATGCAGTTGAGGCGGTTTTTTTAGATTAGATCATCTGATTGAACCGTTAGCCTTATCTTCAATGGCTGTAAGCACTTTATCTTTAATTTTTATGTTGAAGTTTATAACACTCATCTAAAGCAAGCTCATAATATTCAAGTCCTTCCTTCGCAGCCAAGAAGGCTTTTCTTTGCTGTACGGGATCTTTATCACATAGGCGTTTGATCAACTCCATTGCCTCATATGGATGCAGATCATCATAATGTGCATGCGCTCTTAACCATGCCAACGAGCGTTTATTAATATTGACTTCGGGATGTTGTGTGTAGGTCTGAATCCCTTTATAGACTTGAATCGTCCAATCTCCTGTCGCCCACTCAATTGCCAGATTGGTTGCCGCAATACTTTCAGCCAAGCTGCCACGAAAATTGACATCCCACAAGAAGTGATTAACCGCATTCATCGCCACTGGTGGTTTAACATTATTCAACATATCAACCGTTAGACCAAAGCCCCCAGCCCAGTCCTGATACCAGTTCAAATGTCGTTCTTCCACTTTAATATTTTGGATCAGCCAATCTCTGGTTTCGGTCACGCCATCTGAGGAAAAAGCTGTTGCTTTTGCCAAAGATCCCGCCATATAAGATGGAAAATGTGCAACTAAGGGATAGAAATTGAGTAAAGCTGAGCGAAAGCACTCCAGACTTAAAGAACCTGTTGCCATATCTAAGAATAATGGATGTTTACTCACCCGTTCTTTTGAGGGTAATAATTCATCCCAGAATCGTTGAGCCCAATCCGAATGAGGTGTAATTTCTAGTTTTGTTCCATATTGATTCATAGCAGTCATTGCGATGCATCCTATTTCGTATGACTTAATCCAACCATGTTCCATGATTGCTGCTTTTTTATAAATTGTATCCTAATATCGCAAAGATACAATCGCTTGTGATTTAGTTTGTAACAGTTTTTATTTCTTGAACCTAATTTAAACTTGAATCATTATATTAGGCAATGACCCTTATATAAAAATTAATATTTTTTTATAATCTAATACACATTCTATTTAAATCAGTGTAACGTAGTAAAAAAATAATCCCTATTTTGACATTTATAAGAACATTGGGAGTGGTGAGAGATAAGATGAAGTTGAAAGCTTCCAATATTTTGGGACAAGAACAAATCGACTTGTTAATTTCTCGCGGGCTAAATTTAGTTTGGTTTCCTAAAGAATTAGAAGCGATCTATCGAGATCAGTATAGAAATGAGGCTGCGCATGAGTTCCGCTATCGCGCCCCTATTATTTTAGGTTTATATCTATTTCTAAGCTTCGGTATCTATCAAGTTTTGCCTACAGACCTCCGTATTACTTGGATGGCGACCTACGGCTGGGTGGGTATCATCATTACGCTGGCATGGTTACTGTCTTTCCTACCAATCATGAACAAATGGTTTGATCATTATGTTTGTATTGGCTCAACAGGTGCTGTGGCAATTTCCTTCACCATCATCAACGTATTAGAACAAGGTCAGAATAACGTCCTGTTCCATGCTGCGATGATGTATGCCGTGGTTATCATCTATGCTTTTGTTGGGATGCGCTTCTACACCGCAATTATTGCTGGTTGGGTTGGTGGTTTGATTGGTATTGCGGCCAGTACATGGTTCAGTGGTGCAATTGACTGGACCTTCCTAAACCGTACCTATACGTTTAGCAGTTTCTTAGGTATGGCACTTGCTTATGCAACCGATCGGCAGCACCGTGAGAACTATTTACAAAACTGTATGCTTGAGCTGAACCGTTTGGAATTAATGCGACAAGCACAGCAATTGTCTATTCTCTCTCAACAAGATGCATTGACAGGTCTAGCCAACCGACGCTATCTAGATGAAGTGCTTGAAAATGAATGGAAACGAGCGACCCGCCATGAAATGCCAATCACCATCATGATGATCGATATCGACTTTTTTAAGCTCTACAATGACACTTTAGGACATATTCAAGGTGATCAATGCTTAAGGAGAATCGCCATCATGCTAGGCTCTATCGCCTCACGTAGCGGTGATCTTGCAGCACGTTATGGTGGAGAAGAATTCTTGTTGCTGTTTTCGATGACTGATCGAGATCAGGCCATCACTCAGGTACAAAGGCTTATGGAATTGGTACGTAATATTGGAATTTTGCACCCACGTAGTAATGTTTCAAAACACGTGACCATTAGTGTAGGTGTTGCAACCATGGTTCCATGTGTTGGTGATAGTCTTTCTGAGTTTGTTGCACAAGCAGATCATGCATTATATATCGCAAAAAGTAATGGTCGGAATCAATATCATATTGCGACATCAGATAATATGATTTCTGAAGCTTTATAATTCATTCATCATTATTAAATGAATATTAAACTAATTTAATTTTATATTGTTAAAATGTGATGTAAGCCACACATATAATAAATTATTTGTGTGGCTTAATACTTTTATTATGGCTCGATCGGTTTAAATGGAGCAACAACATCTGCATTTTGTGCGCGATGTCTTAAAAAGTGATCCATTAACACAATCGCCAACATTGCTTCTGCAATGGGTGTGGCACGTATACCCACACAAGGGTCATGACGACCTTTGGTCAATACATCCGTATCTTCTCGCTCGATGGTAATGGTTTTCCCTGGCGTGGTAATACTTGCAGTTGGTTTCAATGCAATTGCAACACGAATGGTTTGACCGCTTGAGATTCCGCCCAAGATACCACCAGCATGATTTGCAAGGAATCCATCTGTCGTCAGTTCATCACGAGTCTCATGACCAAACTGCCCAGCAACCGCAAAACCATCACCAATCTCAACGCCTTTGACCGCATTGATGCTCATCATGGCATGGGCAATATCTGCATCTAAACGATCAAATACAGGTTCACCCCAACCCACAGGTACTTTTTCAGCAACGATTTCAAGTTTTGCACCACAACTGGTTCCTTGCTCGCGTAAAGCAGTTACAAGTTGCTCAAAACGCGGAACTGCATCGATATCACCACAGAAAAATGGATTATTCGGTACTTCAGCCCAATCCAGTTTTTCAGTAACTTCATTGCCAATTTGTGTGACATGTCCACGAATATCAATAGCAAATTTTTCAGCAAGATACTTCTTGGCAATCGCACCCGCAGCAACACGCATCGCCGTTTCACGAGCACTAGAGCGACCACCGCCACGATAGTCACGGAAGCCGTATTTCTGTGTATAGGTATAATCAGCATGGCCTGGACGGAAGGTTTGTGCAATATTGCCGTAGTCTTTTGATTTTTGATCAGTATTGCGAATCAATAAACCAATCGATGTTCCAGTGGTTTTACCTTCAAAAACACCAGAAATAATCTCGACTTGATCAGGCTCTTTACGCTGTGTGGCAAACTTTGAGGTTCCCGGTTTACGGCGATCTAAATCTTTTTGCAGATCGGCTTCACAAAGCTCAAGACCAGGTGGCACGCCATCGACAATCGCCATCAAGCCTGCACCATGTGACTCACCACATGTTGTTACTCGAAAAAGTTGCCCAATACTATTCCCTGCCATGCTTTAACCCCTTAGTTTTGAACTGATTGCTGAAATACTTCTTTATAGCGACGGCATTGTTCAGCAGTTAAAGCAAAAATACCAGAACCACCTTTTTGGAATGTTAGCCAATGGAAGTCAACCGTGTTGAAGTTCTGACGCATTGCCCACTCAGAATTACCAACTTCAATCACGATTAGACCATCTTCAGTTAAATAATCAGCAGCTTGAGCTAACATTTTACGAACCAGATCCAAACCATCTTGACCGGCTGCCAAAGCAAGCTCAGGCTCATGCAGGAATTCTTCTGGTAAATCTGCCATATCTTCAGCATCGACATATGGAGGATTGCTGACGATCAAATCATATTGATTTTCAGCAGGAATTTTTGAGAATAGATCAGATTCAAGCAATGCCACCTGATACTGCTTATCATGATGTTCTGTATTAATTGAAGCCACTTCCAATGCTTCTTTCGAAATATCAGTCGCATCGACTTCTGAATCAGGGTACGCATAAGCCAAAGCAATCGCAATACAACCTGAACCCGTACACATATCCAAGATACGTTGCGGTGTTTTCGGATTTTTGCTTTCTGGTAAGTTGTTTAATGCTTCCAACATCTGACCATTTTCATTTAAGCAGTATGGTGCAAAGCGTTGTTCAATCAACTCAGCAATCGGTGAACGCGGAATCAAGACACGCTCATCGACATAAAATGGTTTATTGAAGAAATATGCAAGATTCAACAAGTATGAAGTTGGAATTCGATCATTGATACGACGTTCCAAAAGACTTAAAAATTCAGCTTTTTCACTTGGTAATAGCTTCGAATCTAAGATTTCTGCATCAGCTTTCCATTCAAGTGAAAGTGTTTGCAAAACAAGTGCAGAGCTTTCTGCAAAATAATCTTGAGTACCTTGACCTAAGTGCGCGTCGTATTGACGGAGTGCGGTTACACCAAAACGGATAAAATCTCGAATGGTTACTAAATTTTCAGCCGCTTCTTGTATATGTTCAGGGCTGATTGTAGGTCGCTCCACTTAGGCGTCTCCAAAAGTGCTAATTGCAAAACGCTTTATTCTAACGGGATTAAGGTCGATTTAACAATAAAAAAACCGCCTCTCTAGCAGAAGCGGTCTTTTAATTTCAAATATCAGGTAAAAAACTTATAAGCCTAATTTTTCAGCCACATAATCTGAGTCTTTATCACCACGACCAGAGAGATTAACCACAATCTTGATGTTCTTATCCATTTTAGGCGCTTCACGCAAAGCCCAAGCAACCGCATGTGAACTTTCTAGCGCAGGTACAATGCCTTCTACACGTGAAAGTGTCATAAAGGCATCCAAGCATTCTTGATCAGTCGCTGTTTCATACTGCACACGACCCAACTCTTTAAGGAAGCTATGCTGTGGTCCGACACCCGGATAATCCAACCCAGAAGCAATAGAATGCACTGGTAAAGGTTCACCTTTATCATCTTCAAGAACATAACAGGCCATACCATGAATTTGACCCGGTTTGCCTAAAGTTAAAGTCGCTGAGTGTTTATCTGTATCTAGGCCATGACCCGCAGGCTCGACACCCACCAATTTAACTTCGGGCAGATTTAAAAATGCGGTAAATGCACCAATCGCATTCGATCCACCACCGACACAAGCCACCACATAATCTGGATTCTGTCCAAAACGCTCATTGGATTGAGCTTTGATTTCATTGCCAATAATTGACTGAAAATCTCGAACCATTTTCGGGAAAGGATGTGGACCAACGACCGAGCCAATCGCATAAATATAGTTTTTCGGATCTTTTAAATATTCTTCAAAAGCGCTATCCACCGCATCTTTTAATGTCGCTGTGCCTTGTGTTACTGAAACCAGTTTTGCACCCAAGATTTTCATCTTCACGACATTAGGATGTTCTTTCTCTATATCCACTTGTCCCATATGAATTTCACACGGAATACCAACCAGAGCACATGCTGTCGCCAAAGCGACACCATGCTGACCAGCACCCGTCTCAGCAATCACTTTGCTTTTGCCCATGTATTTAGCAAGTAAAGCTTCACCCAAACAATGGTTGATCTTATGTGCACCAGTATGGTTTAAATCTTCACGTTTCAGATAAATCTGCGCGCCACCAAGTTGTTCTGACAAACGCTTGGCATAGAATAACGGACTTGGTCGACCCACATAATTTTTGAATAGGTCGTTTAACTCATCTTTAAATTCAGGCGTGTGACGAATCTCTTCATAGGCCGCATTAATTTCATCCATGGCTTCTTTTAAATGCGGTGGAATGAACTGACCGCCAAAACTGCCAAAGAAACCAGCTTCATTCGGCAAAGCAACGCCATTAATTTGATGTTCCATGTATTTTCCTGTTCTTATAAAGTCTTTATATAAAATTTTAACGCGATAAATAGCGGGTCATGTCCTCAAGGCCTTTTAAAGTCATTGGAAACATATGATCTTCAAAAATTTCTTTAATCCAGTTAATAGTTTGAGTGTAATGCCAATAACCTTCCGTTTCAGGATTGAGCCAAGCCGTTTTATCAAAATGCTGACGTAAACGTCTGAGCCAAACTTCCCCTGATTCTTCATTCATATATTCAACTGAACCACCCGCAGACTTTAACTCATACGGCGCCATGCTGGCATCACCAACCACGATGACACGATAATCACGTCCATAAGTATGGAACAGATCCCACGTATTCATACGTGTTGAGCTACGGCGATGGTTATCTTTCCAGACATAGTCATACAGACAGTTATGGAAATAGAAGTATTCGAGAGTTTTAAATTCTGATTTGGCTGCGCTGAATAGTTTTTCGCATTCCGCAATATACGCATCCATTGAACCACCAATATCAAACAGTATCAAAACTTTGATACGGTTACGACGCTCAGGAACCAACTGTACATCTAAGATACCTTGCTTTGCCGTTTCGCGAATGGTGCCATCGACATCCAGCTCTTCAGCTGCACCTTGACGAGCAAACTTACGCAAACGACGTAAAGCAATTTGCATCTGACGTGTTCCCAACACTTGATCATCATCAAGATTTTGGTATTTACGTTGTTCCCAAACTTTTACCGCTGAACGTTTACGTCCTGGCCCACCAATGCGGACACCTTCTGGATGATCACCAAAAGCACCAAATGGTGAAGTTCCCCCAGTGCCAACCATGCGATTGCCACCCTGATGCTTTTTATGTTGTTCACGTAAACGCTCTTCCAACATTTTCATCAGTTCTTCGAGAGAACCCGCTTTTTGCAATTCTGCACGTTGCTCAGGCGTAAGATGCTTCTCTAACAGTTCAAGATCAAACCAGTCTTGAGGTAACTTTTGCACTTGTCGAAGTAATTCATCCAAATCAAAAGTTTCAATACCATCAAAATAATCTTTCATGGCCCGATCGAATTTATCAAAGAAGCGTTCATCTTTGACTAAAACCGTTTTAGCCAGTTGATAGAACTCGTCCTGATCTGCAAACACAAGACCCGAAGCTACCGCCTGATTAAGATCAATGAGCTCACGTGTTGTTACAGGTACGCCATATTTGCGTAAGGTGTAAAACAGTCGCACAAACATTTTTAAACACTCTTAGCGGCGTGACATAAAGGCTAAACGTTCAAGCAATTGCACATCTTGTTCATTTTTAATCAAGGCACCATACAATGGTGGAATCGCTTTAGATTTATCGTGGTTACGCAACACATCTTCAGGCATATCATCTGCCATCAATAAGCTTAACCAGTCAATCAATTCAGAAGTTGATGGCGGTTTTTTCAAATTCGGAATTTCACGTAATTTAAAGAATACCTGTAAAGCTTCACTCACCAACGTTGTTGAAATATTCGGGAAATGAACTGCGATGATTTCACGCATGGTTGCATCATCAGGGAATTCAATATAATGGAAGAAACAACGGCGCAAGAATGCGTCTGGAAGCTCTTTCTCATTATTTGAAGTAATAATCACGATCGGGCGTTGTGTTGCGGTAATGGTCTCGCCTGTCTCATAAACATAAAATGACATTTTGTCGAGTTCGTGTAATAAGTCATTCGGGAACTCAATATCCGCTTTGTCAATTTCATCAATCAACAATACACAACGCTCTTCACTGGTAAATGCTTCCCACAATTTACCAGGCTTAATATAGTTTTTAATGTCGTAGACACGATCATCACCTAACTGGCTATCACGCAAACGCGAAACTGCATCATATTCGTACAAACCTTGCTGAGCTTTGGTTGTCGATTTGATATGCCACGTAATCAACTTTAAACCCAGACTTTCAGCCACTTGCTCCGCAAGCAAGGTCTTACCTGTACCCGGCTCACCTTTAACTAACAGTGGCTTTTGTAAGGCACGTGCAGCTTTCACTGCAAGTCTTAAGCTATCGGTCGCAATATATTGATCTGTACCAGTAAAGTGTTGTGTATCAGCAGACATTTAAAAAAACCTTATTTTTCTATATTTAACATCGTATCTAAACTGAACGTGCAGTTTTATTTGCAGTGTATTTTGACCAGCAGAAACCGATCAGCAACCCCAAACCAATGACAAACAAAATCAATGATAAGTTTGACCAGATTAAGACATGCTCTTTGGTTAGAACACCAAAAAGTAAGCCAAAAATTGCTGGTGCTAAGGCCGAGTTTGGACCTTCAGAAATTGTTGGTGTTGCAAGAATGGCAAAGGCCACAATCCATAGGATTCCACCAATTGGATTCGGTAGGCGTGACATCAAGCGATACCAACACCACAATGCAATTAGCGTCCCTGTAACATAAACAATGATCGCAACATTCTCTTCAGGAAACTGATCCAGTACTGAAAGAATGTTTGACCAAATTGCTGTTAAAGTTTCAAGCACCGCGTAAGCCCTCTGGTTCTACCGCATTCGGATTGATCAACCCTTCTGGCGGCATTTGAATAAAGAAGCCTTTGGTATTTAATGAATCTAAAACATGTAGAACATTAGCACGTGCAAGTTTACGTTCATGATGAAGTTCTAAATGCATCACAAAGGTCGCTTTGCCAAATGCTTGTAAAACTGTTTCTGGAACACCTTCAAATGGGCTTTCTTGTTCCTTGTCATCAGGATAATTTGGACGGGCAATATACATATACATTTCATCTTTCTTGCTCGATCTATAAATATCGCAGTGCATGTTTACTCACATCTATTAACAATCAAAGACAGCATACATGAAAATAAAAATGGATACATTAAGGATTGTTAACGCTAGAGTCGTCTTTTTAACGCTGCATAACCGAAGCAACTTTCGGTTATAAAATCAAAATGTCATAATCCAGCGATAAAACTCATGCGAAAATTTATATGTCACAAAATAAATATGACGATCCACACTTTTTTACTGAATATTCAAAAATGTCTCGCTCAATCCATGGGCTAAATGCCGCGGGTGAGTGGTCAGTATTTAAAACCCATATGCCAGCGTTAAAAGACAAAAAAGTTTTGGACTTAGGTTGTGGCTATGGCCGGCATTGCCGGTTTGCTGCTGAACAAGGCGCTCGTTCAGTGATCGGGATTGATTTATCCTCTAAAATGCTTGAAAAGGCACGTCAACTAACATCAGCCAAAAACGTGGATTATCAACACACCGCGATTGAAGACTTTGCCGCAGATACAGCCAGTTTTGACGTCATAATCAGTTCTCTCGCCTTACATTACATCCAAGATTTAGAGCCTTTCTTTGAAAACTCGGCACGATTACTGGTTCCGCAAGGTGAGCTATATTATTCCGTAGAGCATCCGATATTCACTGCACGCGCACAGCAAGACTGGATCTATGCTGCAGACCAACAACCTATCTATTGGCCTGTCGATCATTATTTCGAAGAAGGTAAAAGAGAAACCCATTTTTTGGATGCAAATGTGGTGAAATATCACCGAACTATCGAAACTCACGTGATGGCGCTAATTAACGCAGGATTTGAGATCACTGCACTTATTGAGCCAACACCGCCGTCCGAAATGATTAAAAAAATGGGCTGGGAAAATGAACTCAGACGTCCAATGATGTTAATCATTAAGGCAAAAAAAAAGAGCTAATTGTTTAGCTCTTTTTAACATTTTAACGTGCAATCTTCATTTGACTGGCTAAATACTCAATATCTTCTCGCAGCAGTGCAATCAATGGTTGAGTGAGAAGCTCATAACGCCAACCCATTAAATAATTAGGTAATGATTGTTCATCCAAATGAAATACTACATGCTCATAAATGGCATTCATCCATTTTTTACGCAGCAACACTTCTTTGGGTATCCCTGTTTTCAGCACTACACTTTCAATCAAAGCATCAATTTTCGGTGCAATTTCCTTGGAATTACTCTTCACAGGTCGTGCCATACGCAATGGCCACTCATCCTCAGGCGGTAAAAATTTGAGTAAATCCAAAATGGTTTTGCCATGCTCACGAACAATATGTGGACGGATATCTTTAATCCGAGCCAGCTGAAAATTATTACGCGGATTCTTTTCTACCAAATCAATCATCGTGGAGTTTCTAAGAATAAAACTACGTGGCTGATTCAATGCCTTGGTAATTTGCTCTCGCCAAATACTCAATTGCTGTAGTTGCATCAACTCACGGCGTGAA
Source organism: Acinetobacter sp. ANC 3882 (assembly GCF_022549545.1). Classification (NCBI taxonomy): domain Bacteria; kingdom Pseudomonadati; phylum Pseudomonadota; class Gammaproteobacteria; order Moraxellales; family Moraxellaceae; genus Acinetobacter; species Acinetobacter sp. ANC 3882. The sequence goes on from NZ_JAKZGB010000001.1 coordinate 349,107, forward strand.
TGACGGTAATTGCCAATATCGGTATACAGTTCTGCCAGTGGGGTTTCCATTGCAATCTCTTTCGTGAGATTCTGGCAATCCTCCAACACGTATTGATACAGCCCCTTCACTTTCAGATCATTTTTCAATGTGTCTGCAAGTTTGGTTAAGTAGATGACATCATTTGCTGCATAACACATCTGCTCTTGCGTCAATGGTCGAGCTAACCAGTCTGAACGCGTTTGATCTTTTTCAATCTCAATATTCAAACACGTCTTCAGTGCATTTTGATAACTGACTTGTAAACCGTGTCCTAGAAATGCTAATGCGACTTGCGTATCAAATACATTGGCTAACGGTTTTTGATCTGCGTAGTGGTAAATCAAATCAATGTCTTCACCACAGGCATGGAAAATGTTCTGCTGTGCAGCAAAAATCTTTGGCCAAAACTCGGTAAAATCCAAGCTTGCACCATCAAGTAATACAATCTGACCGTTTAAATTGATTTGGCAGACACCAAGTTTGGGATATAAGGTATCGACCTTAATAAACTCAGTATCAAGTGCGTAAGTGGAACATTGTTCCATCTGGCTGAGGAGAACAGCTAAATCTTTTTGCTGTTGGATAAACTGAAACATGTTTGCTCAAATAAAAAGAATATAGAACCCTGTGCAATAGAACGGTCTAATACCAGTCCTTGCTCAACTGAAATCAAATACAAAAAATTAATTGGTATTCCACATACATAACATGAAATCACTCCTCTTCCATTTATCAAAAAACGAAAATCCTTTTCGCTCGCTCATAGTGCCACAAAACATCTCAAATAGATCTACGATAATGTTAGACAAAATGTAAAATTTAATTATTTGTTTAAATTAACAGCATGAATTTAATATAAATATAAAAAAATGCGAATGAAGCCTATTATTTCATTCGCATACGGTTGTGTACAGCTTGGCTAAGTGTATGACTATCCACGTACTCCAGCTCACCACCTTGTGGCACGCCTTGAGCAATTCGGGTCATCTGAATCGGTAAATGTTTGGTCGCTTCAACCAGATAATGTGCTGTGGCTTGTCCTTCTACAGTCGCATTGGTCGCCAAAATGACTTCTTGAATCTGCCCTGCGCTTAACCGCTGAATCAGATAAGGAATCCCGATTTCTTCAGGACCAATGCCATCTAGCGGTGATAAATGCCCACCTAGAACATGATACTTGCCACGGAAGCTACCACTCTGCTCAATTGCCATCACATCTGCGGGTGACTCAACCACACATAACAATTGTTCATCGCGTTCTGCAGAAGCACAAATATCACAGATTTCATTTTCGGTTAAGGAATGGCAAATATGACATTCATGGATATGGCTAGACGCTTCATGTAAAGCATGCGAGAGCGCAAATGCACCTTCACGGTTTTTCATTAACAAATGTAATGCCATACGTTGTGCTGATTTAGGACCAACACTTGGTAAAATACGCAATGCTTGAACTAATTGTTCAAATCTTTCACTAAACACAAATTAACTCGATCATGGATAAAAAAGACACCCCAAGTGCTCAATCTAAAGACTTAGGGTGTTTTGAATTAGAATAAACCAGACAGACCCGGTGGTAAGCCCATACCTGTATTTGCACCTTGTAACTTTTCTTCAGAAATAATTTCAACTTGACGTGCAGCATCATTCATCGCAGCAGCAATCAAATCTTCAATCATATCTGCTTCGTCTTGTAACAACTCAGGGCTAATTTCGATACGCTTAACCACATTACGGCAAGTCATCGTCACTTTAACTAAACCGCCGCCTGCTTCCGCATGAACTTCAGTCTTTGCAAGCTCTTCTTTGGCTTTTTTAAGATTTGATTCCATATCTTTTTGCATGCGCTGAGCTTGCTGCATGAGCATATTAATGTTCATAAGTTTCTCTCGTTAAATTAAATCTAAACCGCGTGATATGTCGCGAATAATATCATCAATGTCTTCTAAACCAACAGACACACGAATCAAGCCTTCTTCAATTCCTGCGGCTTGTTTAGCTTCAGCCGACATTCTACCATGCGAGGTGGTTGCTGGATGTGTAATTGTTGACTTAACGTCACCTAGATTACTGGTGATCGACAAGAAACGTGTGTTATCAATCACTGTCCACGCACCTTCACGTTGACCTTTCACCACAAAAGACACAACCCCACCAAAACCTTTTTGCTGTTTTTTCGCCAGCTCATGTCCTGGGTGATCAGCTAAACCGGCGTAATACACTTTTTCAACTTTTTCATGTTGATGTAACCATTCAGCAAGTTTTTGCGCACTTTCACAATGTGCCTTCATACGAATGCTGAGTGTTTCCAAGCCTTTCAAGAAGATCCATGCATTAAATGGACTCATTGAGTTGCCCAAAGTACGGATCACACCATTGACTTCTTCGAGTAGATCATTTTTCCCAACCACCGCACCACCAAGCGCACGGCCTTGCCCATCGATATACTTGGTTGCTGAATAAAGTACTAAATCTGCACCAAACTTAATCGGTTGTTGTAATACTGGTGTACAGAAACAGTTATCCACTGCGAATAAAGCGCCATTGGCATGTGCAATATCGGCAATCGCCTGCATATCACCCACTTGCGCCAAAGGATTAGACGGCGTTTCAATAAATAAGATACGAGTATTTGGACGAATCGCCTGTTTCCAGCCCTCAAGATCGTCTAGATCCACAAAGGTCACCTCAACCGCAAATTTCGCTACATATTTTTCAAATAAAGCAATGATTGAACCAAATACTGCACGAGAACAAATCACATGATCGCCAGCTTTTAGATACGCCATACACATCGCATGTACCGCAGCCATGCCTGAACTGGTTGCAACTGCACGCTCTGCGCCATCCAACACAGCTAAACGTTTTTCAAATGCCTGAACCGTTGGATTGGTATAACGTGAATAGGTATTTCCTGCGATTTGGCCTGAAAATTTTGCAGCGGCATCAGCAGCACTTTCACATACAAATGATGACGTTAAAAAAATCGGCTCACTATGCTCACCTTCAGATGTACGATCATGCCCTGTGCGAATTGCCAGTGTTTCTAATTGGTATTCTAAATCATCGCTTGGATTCATCGTTTTGTATGCCTTATGATCATAATGTGGAAATATGCCAATATTTTGAGCGTCTAAGGTATTTAAGGTCAAGGCATAAGATGAAATTATCGCTTAGACTTCGTGCAATCTTGACTCATGATGAGACATTCTAAGATGAAATCGCTTGTGGAACAGCAAAAAATAAATTTTAAACATCTGGCTATGCGTGTATTCGATGCAGACAAACTGGTTTTGTCCCAATCAACACCATATCAAGTGATTGCGCAATTCCAACAAACTCGTGTGCGTTTCTACGCATCAGAAAATAAACGCTATAAAGAGCCCTTGGTTTTTGTTGCACCATTGGCAATCAATATGGATATCTATGACTTATATCCTTATCGCTCGTTGATCAAATACTTTCAGGAAAGTGGTTTTGATGTTTATCTGATCGACTGGGGCAAACTCACCTATAAAAATTATCAAATTAACTTTCTATCTTTTATTGATAAGTTTATTCCAAAATGTATTGAAGCCATTCAGCAGCATTCAAAATCTGAAAAAATATCGCTGCATGGTTGGAGTATGGCAGGTATTTTTGTCACGCTTTATACCGCACGCCATCAACCAAGTGTTGTCAAAAACCTGGTGGTGTTAGGCAGCCCAATCGACAGCTATGCTTCGGGTTATATTGGCAAACTCTATAAGACTTTGGCGTATCTCACGACCCGCAACCCAACCATTAAAGACTATATCTACAATCGTTTACCAAAGCTGATGATCCATTCTCCAGGTTTTCTAAATTCTCTTGGATTCAAGTTGTTAGATCCTAAAGGCTGGATTGATGGCAATATCCAATTATTAAAAAACTTGGATAATCTGAAGCTGGTACAAGAAGATGCAACCTTGAGTCACTTCTTGAATAACATGATTGATTATCCCGGCGGTGTGAATCAGGACATGCTGTTTAATGTCTGGCTGCAAAATCCATTAAAAAATGGTGTCATCCAGCTCAAGAACAAAACCATCGAATTAAAAAAGATCAATTGCTCACTCTTGATAGGTGCAGGCAAAGGTGATCAATTGGTGACGGCAGAATCAGCATTTCCGCTAACCCAGTTGACAAGCAGTCAAGATGTCACGTTTACTCTTATCCCTGGCGGGCACTTAGGTTTAATGTCTAGTCAAAACAGTTCAATTGAGTTCTGGCCAACACTGGCGACATGGTTAGCCGAACGATCGACGCAAATAAAAAGGTAAAGTATGACTCAATCTGTTGCATTTATTGGTTTAGGCGCTATGGGCTATCGTATGGGAGCGCATCTTCCTAAATATTTCGAAAACGTTTATGTCTGGAATCGAAATTTTAGTAAAGCAGAACAACATGCAGCAGAATATGGCACCACAGCGGTTGAGCTTGCTCAAGCAGTCCAAGCCGACATTATCTTTTCTTGTTTGCCGACCAGCGATGACGTTGCAGCAATAATTGAAGGTGTGGAAATTAAATCTGGTTCGATCTGGATTGACTGTACCAGTGGCGTGCCAGAAACTGCACGCCGTTTAGCTGAAAAATTGAAAGCACAAAATGTAGACTTTCTGGATGCACCTGTCAGTGGGCAAACCATTGGTGCTGAGAATGCAACCTTAACCTTCATGGTTGGCGGTGATGTGAATGCATTTGAAAACGCTTACCCTGCAATGGCCGCAGTGGGTAAATTGATTCAACATGTCGGGGAATCTGGTGCAGGCTTTGCAGTAAAAGCGATCAACAATATGTTGCTTGCTGTGAATTTATGGTCTGTTGCAGAAGGTTTTAGTACTTTAAAAGCACATGGTGTCAATCTGGATGCAGCACTGAACTGTATTAATGCTTCTAGTGGCAAGAGCCTAGTAACTGAAACCATTTTTCCACAACGTGTACTGAGTCGTGAGTTTCCCGTAACTTTTGGTTTGCCATTACTCGCAAAAGATACAGGTATTGCGCTTGATTTAGTCAAGGATGCAAAACTTCCTGCGCCAATTCTGTCTTTAACTCAAAGTTTAATTCAAGCAGCAAGCTTAACGGCTGAACCAAATAGCGACTTCTCCGCAGCAGTTAAATTGTATGAATCGTGGAGTAAAATCACGCTGAAATAGGGTTTATTCTGTATAGCACTTTATCTATAAAATATAAAAACCGCTCTTTTGAGCGGTTTTTATATTAATATTCTGCTTATTTACATCAAATTAAGATTGTTCAAAATGCTTAATTTACTTAAAATTCTTGATATTAAATTTTAATAAAAGAAATCTCACTTCTCTTAACATTATGACTGTTTATCAGTAATTTTTTTAATCTTAAATGACCCTTTATTCTTTTTAATTCCTGATAAATAGGTATCTCGAATTAGAGCTATCTCTTGGACTTATATCTTTATGCGTAAACTTCCAGTACCAGAAAATCTTCCATATGATCTGACTACAATTTACTATCGCCTTTTTGTGCAGCTTCCTCAAGGTGAATTAAAAGATCTTGTGAATTTAGAAGATGCTCTTAATCAAGTAAATGCAAGTGATGTTTATGCCTTACAATATTATCCAGCTAATAATCTTTCAGCTTACACAGGTTGGTCCATTCACTCTGAGTCGACTCAAACTGCAAGTAAACAGCACCCTGTATTAATCAATAGCTTATACTGCTGGGGAGGACAACTGTATCGATCAATAAACCCATATAAGCTGAATCTAAGCGGTAAAAATCTACTCAGAATTCCACAATATACGAAATTACCTGAATCTATTGATGCCATTATTCCAGAAGACGATGAGCGTTTAGACATTTCTAATTATGATAATAAAAAAATTATAGCGCCAATATCTTCGATGCAAGGCGTGATCCAGCAAGGAAGTATCATTAAACAAGGTGATCTGATCTTGGCTAAAAATGAGAAAATCTCACCAGAAAAATTGATTGCTCTAAGGCGCGCTGGAATTAAAGAACTAACAATTTATAGAGATCCACGAATTCTCGTTGTAAGCATGCATACTTTTGACGGTGAGCATACACTTTGTGAAGAAAGCTTGTACGTTAAAGACTTATTAAAAACGTGGGGCTATCACCACGTCGAGATAAAACTACTTAAACCACAGCGTTATGATTCAGCATTTAATAGTCTTAAGAAAAACGGAGATCCTACTTTAGATGATACATTAACTACCAATTGGGAGGACTATAATCAATTTTTTGAGGATCATATTCCTAACTTTGATGTGATGATTCTGTGCTCTCATAAGGACATTGGTGGTTCAGTATTTTCAATCGGTGGACTAACTGCCTTTGATCCAAGTAGTATAACCTCAAATTTCCAAACACGCTCTATCCCTGCGAATGAAATGAGCATCATTAGAAGTATGCCTAGAACACCCCCTATACGTGAAACGGTTCAACTGTACGATGATCAGGGAAACCATAAAGGCTCAAAAGTCATCATCACAGAAGATAAGACGACGATCATCAATTTACCTGGTGATATTCAAGATATTGCCTTACTCATGCATTTCATGGTGAAGTATATTTTAAATAAGCATGACCCCGATTTTCTCAACAAAATATTTATAAAAGGTCATGCCAAACAAAAAATTGAAACTGACCAAAATAAAAAGAAATTATTATGGGGCAAATATCAACTACAAGATGATGGTCAATATTCATTAGAGGTCATTGAACAACAGCACCCCTATCAGGTAGAACCTTTTCTTACTGCAAATTGTATTGTGATTGTTCCATTTGCAGAGCAGCCAATTCAATCAAATGAAGTGATCCATTTTATAAAGATTGATTAAATGCAAATTGAATAATCAAAGTTATGCCTTGTATAAAATGCCATGAGCTTGTTAGCAATGGCTTTTTATTATTTTTTTGAATCTGGAAATTCAGCATGAGACATTTTTCTCTTACTAAATAAAACTAACCTCATTCACCGATGCACAAATGATAATTTCATCACCAAGTGACCATTCCGCTACTCTAGCCACCATAGCAGCAGGTACACCTTGCGATCCTGGTCCTGCGGGTACATCATATGTTGCGTGCGCATCATGTGCTAATAACACATCAAAACCAAGCTCCAAAGCTGCACGCGCAGTCGCAGCAACACACATTTCTGATAGAACACCACATATGGTCAAAGACTTAACATGATGATCATTCAAGATATGTTGAAGTGATGTTCCCTTAAAACCATTATCTTCACTTTTTCGCACCACAAACTCATTTGGCTGTGGAGGAAAAAATAACTCCCAACCAAATTGATAAGGCTCATCTAAACAACCTAACTCGCCATCATTTTGTAGAAAAATGACAAGCGCATGAGCTAATCTCGCTTTGGCAAGTAAAATACTAATTGAAGCTATCAGTTGCTTAGATGCAGGCACAGCTTCTGTACCTGATACAAAAGCATTTTGTACATCTACAACAATCAGTGCATCAACCATATTAAGCGGAGTTGAGATGACCTTTTCCTTAGAAGCAAATTGTGATCAGATATCTAAGTTTTGATTATTTCGTATTCACATCAATTTTAAAAATCTTCCCATTACAAACCAAAACGGTATATATCTGGATATCAATTTCATAAACATATTCTGTCGCATCACAGGAGCGACGACCTTCTTTATGAATGAAATATCTTGGGTAAGTTTTTCCCATTTTTCTGAGCAAATCACTTTCAATGTCCCCTACATTAACAAGCTCGTAGGAGGAGCGCATTGAGTTTGTTTCTCTAGCCAATGTAGTTGTTGATATTAAAACTGAAATTATTCCAACAATGATATATTTCATTTTATAAGCCATTTATTATTAGTATGATTTACCAAATGGTTTAAATTAAGTCATTAAAATAAATCCTTTTACTCACCTTTCTTTTAAAGTTTATCGCTCGATTCATGCTTAGAAACGATTGGTGGTTTACAGGTATTTTCATGGTCTATGGATGCACAAGCTGTGATCCATACCCCCAATTTAATTGCGACTCATAATTTATTTATGAGTACTTCTAAATAATATAAAAATCACATAAATTAGCGAATAGTTACAGCGATATCTCATGACTAATATTTATAAGAATATAAAAAACCTCCCGAAGGAGGTTTTATCAAGTCTCAGCTAAATGAATTTAAACAGCTTCGACATATCGATAAATGCACCCATTTTTAGGGTTTTCAAAAAGTAAATCCATGTTAGGCAAAAGAATTTCACCTTCTACTTCAATATGTTCAATGCGTTTGAACAGTGGGACGTCTTGATCATTCACATCTTTTACTTTCGCAGTGGCAATCTTTTCGGCCTCAAATTGATCCTTCACCTTAATTTTTATAGTCTTCATTAAAAACTCCAATTTTTTAAATTTTAAATACAACAGCAAAACGAAATTTAGAACGATGAAATTGCTGAATAAGCCAGCGGCATCGCAAAGAAAGTCAAAACAAATGCTGCTGAACGTTGTAAGTTACGTTGATTCAGCCAAGAAATTTTGTTGGAAATTAAAATAGATCCAAACGCGATCCATAAGAAAGCAATTGGGGTAATTAATGCTAGGAACATCCCCATATGAACAACATATTCATGCAGGTTGAGCCAAGCAGTATGTGGAAAAATGGCTGAAGCGAATAATAAAGCTTTGGGATTTAGTAAGGTTGCTACAAATAAAGCTTTAGAGCTAATCGAAGATTGGTTTAGATCTAATTCTTTAGTTGAAGTAATCCATAGTTTAATGGCCAAATAGATAATAAAAGTTGCACTGAGCAATTTAATTAGCGGTGGTAGCCAAGGCACATAGTGTGAAACAGACTCAAGTAAAAAGCCCCATGCTGTAATGGCAATAAAATAACCGATCACCTCCGCAGGGATCAATTTCAGTGAACGCTTAATACCTGTTTGGATTCCAGACGAAGCCAATAATGTATTCGTTGGACCTGGTGTTAGTAAGATAGTAATGATCAAACCAATAAACAGAAATGACACCATGGACAAATACCTCTGCTAAGTTTCGCAAACGCAATATGGCAAAATAGATCATCAGTTGTCGACAAAATGGTTGTAACGAAAAATATTTATTTTATTTTTTTATCTTAAAAATCAAAAAGTTAAACATATATAAATTTTAGATATAAACTTAACACACGAGTAAAAACCTGTGATTAAAATCACATTTTATTAATAATTCCATATAGATAGCAACATTATAGTACAGCTAAAATTTGGATTGCTAATCAGAATTCATAGATCAGATTTCGAGTACATCTACCGTACCTCTCTGGCAAATTATTACTAGTTAGCCACTTCACCATTCAAGCTCATAGAGCTTTCATAAGGCAGTGTTGATTTGTGGCATTCGCGAGTCCTGTTACAGACGAAAGTATACAAACTATTGTTTTTTCTATATAACAAGATATCAACCTGCAAAAATGAGCATATTCAATGGAGTCTGTTAGACTTTTATACGTAAGCAAAATTAAGAATATTGACTCAAACTTAAAAAAAGATTTGATTAAAATCCTCGATGAGGCAGTTGATTTTAATTATCGCAATGATATTAGAGGCGTTTTATATTATGGCCATGGCTATTTTGTGCAATGCTTAGAAGGTCAAAAGCATACGATTGATGATTTGTTTTATAACAAAATTGTGAAAGATGAACGTCATATCAATTGTGAAATTCTCTATTACACTCAATGCGAAAATCAATTTTTCTCACAGTGGTCCATGAAATTTTCACCTATTAATCAGAACATTTCAGATTTTTTTATGAAGTATCATCTAGAAGAATTCAACCCTTATCTGCTTACAGCAGAGACGGTTGAGAAATTCGTTTCTGTATTAGCGGGTGAACCTGAATACGATGTACAAGCTTATCTTTCGTGAATAAACTATCTTTCATCTAACGTGAAGATCAAAAAGGTATCTATAGTTAAAGGTACCTTGTTGGATACATGAATAAAATTTAACAAAAAGAAATTGAACTTATTACCGAGTAGTGCTTATATATCTTTCGAAGGGGACGACCTCTTTGTTTAATTTTTCAAGCTTTAGGACGACCTAAAAATATTAATAAGAGGTGTCGAAATGGCTTGGGCTTATCTTATCTTGGCTGGTATTTTTGAAATCGTATGGGCATATTCAATGAAGATGTCTGATGGTTTTACCAAGCTTACCCCTAGCGTTATTACTATTGTATTTATGATCTTAAGCTTTGGTTTACTCGCCGTAGCTATGAAAACTTTGCCTCTAGGTACTGCTTATACAATTTGGGTCGGTATCGGTGCTGTAGGTGCATTCCTGATTGGTATCTTTTTTCTACACGAGCCAATGGTTTTTTTACGTATTTTAGCTGCCGCCTCCATCATATTTGGTGTTGTGTTGATGAAAGTGACATCCAGCTAGTCAAAGTAATAAAAAAGCCCTCGAATGAGGGCTTTTTATAAATTAACGCTTAAGAAATAGGTGTCTCTCAGCCTCACGTCGTCGAACCAGTCCTTTTAATACTTTGCCATTACTTTTATTCCAAACAAGGAACTGATCAGCAGCATTTCTGTAATCTAAACTATTCAGATATTTCACCAATGTGGAACTTTTAAACGCATTGGTGCCGATGTTATATGCTAAAGAAACGAGTGCATCAAATTGCTTTTGAGAAAGTGGAACAGTTACCACCTCATGTACGGCTTTCTGAAAGCGTCTTAAATCATATTGGAAAAAAGATATTGCCTGCTCTTTAGTACAAGAGTCACCTTTGTTAACCCTAACACCATTCGGATAAACTGTGGTACCGAAGCCAATAGTCCACACATTGGCGCCATCGTCATATGCTTTCAATTTTAAATCTTCAAAGTTCGTAATCAAATTAATACCGATCGAACTTATGGACATTCTAGGATCAATCGCCACGCCTAGTTTATCAACTACATCATAGGCAGTCGCTATATTAAATTTTTTATCTGCAGCATCGTTGCGTTTTTGAGTCAATTTTCCACTACTGAGTCTACGCAAAAAGTCGACGATAGTCCTCATTATTCCTCACCTATCTTTTTATCCATCATTCGGTTAAACCAAACTACTCTGCAATCTATCGTACAACTCTCAAAGTTTAAAAATGGCAGAGTCAATATTAAAAATCAACCTTTTGATTGTGTACATCCAACCAATCTTGGTTTTTAAATAACATCGTCTAGTACCAAGCCGAACTTTTTTTGTTGAACTTATATCTATACTTCACTCAACCTTTGCATGATTATGAATTTTCCAGCTGAGGTAATAAGTGCAATCTTATTTTGCAAAGCCAACTTAAAACCATAAAGCATTGATAAAAATTAAAATTATTTTATTTAATGCTATACAACGTAATTTTAGACCTAAGAAAAATTTATCTAATCAACTCTCATATTTTATGGACCAGATATAAAATATGGGCTTCTGTAATTCAAATTATTTTAAAAAGATATGAAAATTTTTGATAACAAAACTAGCTTCATTGATAAATATTAGCAATTAAAAAAACCACCCGAGGATGGCTTAAAATACAAAAACTATTGTGAACTAAATTTTTAATGCAAAAGTAAAAAATCTTTTTCTTCTAATGTCTGATTCATTCCAAACTGTAACATTGAATCTTGAATTGCTTTTAACATATATGATCTATTGTTAGGGTTAGACTGCTCACTTTCCTCCCAATTATAAGGGTTCCAGCCATTTTGTGATGATATTTGATCTGATCTAATTTTCAAATTTTCTAGTGTCTTTTTAATAAACAAATATCCTTTTAACTTCTCATCCTTAAACACCTTGGTACCATCCGTATAGGTTTTATTCACTAGACTTGGAGAGAGGTTTAATTGACCATTTGTGGTATCTGAAAGTACAGCTAAACGATGCCACAATTGATTATATGCCACATCATAAACATCTGTATTTAATTGAGCTTGTGTAGCTGGCAGCGGAGTTAAGCCATTGCCACCTTGAGTTCCTAGACGTAAAACTCTTTCAGCCCAATTCGTCATTCCTTCTAGATACCAACCACCTTTAAATTGATTATATCCATATTGATAAAGATGAAAAATCTCATGCGTCACTGTAGTCCAATAATTTCCAGGAAATTCTTCTAAATTGTTTCGGATATACAAATTAAGAGCACATTTTCCTTCTTTAGTTGGTTTATTTATAAATACAGATGGATTTTCATAAGCGACTCCATTACCAGATAGTGCGGTTAAATGGATATCGATGTATTTGGCAGCACCGGCATATCTATCGCTGCTCAAGGGATGAATAAAACCAAGGCTCGATAACGCCTCTGTAGTTGCACTAGCTTGAATAGCTACATTTTCGACATAATCTGGAATATTATTATGATTTATATCCGTTTGGTCTGGGATATAGTCAGTATTACTTGGATCTGATGAGTAAAAAACCCTAAACTCCCCTGACTTATAAACACTATTCAAATTTGGCAATATTGACGAGGATGTACCACACGTTACAGCAGCATATATGTGGTTAGATATAAGAAGCAATAGCAACCCATTTAATATATTTTTCATTAATTTTCCTTGAATTTTTGACTAGTTATTTCCAACAGATAATTTTAGTTACCCAATCTAACTTTTAAGTATAAAAAATATTTTTACAAGGTTTTAAAACCATAATTAAATAACTAGAAAAAGTATTAAACCCATTCCAAAATTAAAAAGCCTACCATAAACTAATGGCAGGCTTTCTGGTTCAATTCTTCTGCATGACTTCATCAAACCAATCACAATAAAATAAATTTATTACAACTTTAATAAGTTACAAATAAAACAAAGAATTTTCAAAACTTATGTATTAATTAAAAATAAAAACTATAATGCAACCTTAATCAACTCTTAGGTTCAACTATCAAATGTGTATTTAAATTAAAAAAATATATGTCTAAATCAATCTAAAATTTAATATACACATTTAAATCAAGATTAATCTTTAAAACATAAGAAAATATTAAGAGAAAATTCTAATTATCGATCTATGTGCTTAAAAAAAATTATTAAAATTCAATTGGCTGTAGGAGTAAATATTCTTTTACTCCCTTCTATAAAGCTTTAAATCATATTTTATTCATCTCACTCTTTCTAGATATAAGTCCTAACAGAGTGACGTGCTTGTATCTCCTCTTTTGGCAAAGGGAAATGAATAGCTAACTCATTAATTGATAAAGAACAATTCTTAGTGAGAAAACAATCTTGATCTGTGATCCCATTTGAGACAGGACATTCAGACTTTAAGTTGGATCTTTTTATATGCGTATTCTCAGAAATTAAAAAGCCCACTCTACAGAGTGGGCTTCCCCTTTATTCTTTTGCGCTGAATGAAGGTTATTGTTGTTTAGTTATAATGAAACAACAACGCAAATATAGCCAAAAGTGTGACGCAAATCAACAAAATTCTACGTACTTTGATAACATTTTAAAGTTTTACTAAAAGATCTTATGTCTAGATCATTCGAAGCATTGTTTAAAGTACAAGCATACTTATTTATATTAAATTCGTATAAATTCATGTTTTACCATTAAAGTTCAACAATATAATAAAAGTAACATGCTCCTCACCTTTCGGTGAGCTTTTCAAACAAATGATCACGCTCCGCTACAAAAACAGAAATTTAAACTGGCTATTCTTTGCACCGAAAACATATGATTTTGCTGTATAACTTTCTGTTGATCGCCTCGACCTGGAATTACTCCTCCAATTTGGGCCGCCTTCTGCAATGAATTTAATTGATGATTTATCAGCAGATACGGAGATCTTGCAATAGGACTCATGTTAGAAATATTTGCCTAATTTTCATACACTTTGACTATATTTGCATCGCGCTGATTTATACGATCTTGCTCTTAAGCAATATTATTGTTTTTCCATTGAGGATAATCAGCATAAGTTTAAAAGGCCTCACTAAATTTTATTTTTTAAAAAATTATTTAAAATTCAAACAATAAGGATCAATAAGTTCAGTTTTTATAAACAGTCTTACTACTCGTATAAGCACAATAGCTCTTATCTCACTCATCTGTTTTTAGCACAAAACATATGAATGTTTGAATAAATAAACTATTTTTTGTGACCGTTACTACAGGTATTTCAATGGATATGAATTTCTGTTCGATATTTTGAGGGTATCATGTATTGACTGTCAACGACCGAGCAGAGTTCACAAAATTAATGTCTTGAGTTGTTTAGCAAATCAGGTTAAATAAACCGTAACAGAGTGAAATATCATGAAACCAAATAAAATTATTAAAAAGATTAATCCTTATAATTATCTGTTTTATAAAGAATTATAATAAAGCTATTGATATATAAGGTTTTTCTGTATTATATGGATAAATTATGGAGTAAAATTACACTCGTACTATATAGTTTCATTGAAATTTTATTAATTAACCTTATATTGGTATATACGTAGCAATCAAGTGCCATATGAATAGATTCCATACAGCTTTGATTTATACTTTTTTGATTAGAGGAACACCTCATGAATAAGTTAATGGTTGCAGTTTTCGCCGGTTTAGTTACCCTGACAGGTTTTAGCGTACAAGCTGCAGCACCAGAACAAGAATGTAAAAAATTACAGGACGATTATAACCTGATCTATGCTTCTAAGGGCTTTTGCTTCAAAGATGCAGATGCTAAAGCAAAGTTTGGTAATGAAAACTGCCATACCACTAAACCAAAATTCTCAGACAAAGAACAGCAACGTCTTGATGAAATCAAAGCTCGCCAAAAAGAGCTGAACTGCAAATAATCAAGCCTCTTACGGAGTTTGATGCTCCGTATCACTCTGAGCATTTCACCAATTTAAAGCTTACGCCCTATTTAAAGGATGAATCATGGCATACGATGACCAAAATATTTTTGCACGCATCCTACGCGGCGAATTACCTGCGATCAAAATCTACGAAGATGATCAAGTTCTCGCTTTTATGGATATTATGCCCCAAGCAGATGGTCATGCTTTAGTAATTCCTAAAACACCTGCTGTGACCTTGTTGGATCTATCTGCTGATGCAGCAGCATATACCATCCAAATTGTTCAAAAAATTGCAAAAGCAATGGAAACAGCTTTAGATGCTAAAGGGATTGTTTTAATGCAGTTGTCTGGTGCAGCTGCTGGACAAACGGTACCTCATGTACACTTTCATTTGATTCCAAGTTCAGTACATGAACTTGGTCGCCATGCGGCGAAAATGGGTGATCAAGAAAAGATTCAAGCTTTAGCTGAAAAAATCAAAGCTGTACTCTAGTTTTTGATTTTTAAAAAGACGGAGTTTTTACTCCGTTTTTTTGTTTTCTAATTAAATGAAAAATAATAAGAAATATAATTATTACTAAATATGAATCGTCATCAAACTGTCATTTATCTTTCACTTCTCTGTCACAAAGTTTACCGATACTGCATACAAGTCAGTGAGCTATGTAACTTTATGTACATAAGCAAGCTCATAACAGTAACTAAGGCATCAGCCATTTACAAAAAGTGTTTTGGAGAAATCTCAATGAAAAAATTGCTTCTTGCTGCTACTGTAGCAACTTTAGCCATGAATGCAGCGCAAGCAGCACCAACATTGTATGGTAAGCTCAATGTGACTTTGGATCAAATTGATAAAAATGGCTTTAAAGATGAAAGCGTAACAAAAGTAAATTCAAACGCTTCTCGTATTGGGGTGAAAGGCGAAGAAAAACTGACGGATAACCTTTCTGCAGTTTACTTGATTGAATGGCAAATTAGTGCAGATGGTGATGGCGATGTATTCAGTAACCGTAACCGCTATGTAGGTATTAAATCTGATGGAATCGGTACTTTAAAAGTTGGTCAATTCGATTCTTACTTTAAAAATGCTGCTGGTAACAACCAAGATATTTTTAACGACCACAACGAGCTAGATATGACAGCTGTATTAGCTGGTGAAGATCGCTTAAAGAATGTGATTGGTTTTGAAACTGATAAAAAATTACTAGGTGGTTTAGCATTCAACATCATGTTCCAACAAGGTGAAGAATCGTCTACTGTAACGAATAATGCAAAAGGTCAGAAAGGTAGCCGTGACAGCTTTGGTGATGGCGTTTCAACCTCGATCACATATGAAAACAAAGACTATGGTTTAGCTGCTGCTGTTGCTGGTAACTTTGGCGTTGCATCTAAATACAATGCTTATAACAGCGAATTAGGTGGAAATATTTACTCAGATGCAATTCGTGTGACCGGCTCATTAGACTTAACACCTGCTGGTGTTGATGGTTTAGTATTTGGTGCATTATGGCAAACAACTCAACCAACTGATGACACTGTAGTAACGACAAGTGGCACTCCAGCAGTCGTGACTTCTTATAAAGGTTTACAAGAAGATGCGTATGGTGTAACAGCTGCATATGTTATTCCATCAACGCCAATCAAGTTAAAAGCAGAATATATTTCTGCAACAACTGAAGTGAATGGTCGTGATGATCGTAAACAAGACCTTTACGGTGTAGGCGCTGACTATCAAATCAACAAACAAACACGTTTCTACGGTGTTGTAGGTCAACAAAAACGTGATTGGTTGGTAAAAGATGATAAGAAAACAACCATCGGTTTAGGTATGGAATACAACTTCTAATTTGAAGTTCAAGTCATACAAAAAATAAAAGGGCAATCTGCCCTTTTATTTTTGCTGTTTTTTATTTCTTTAAGAAACCACTGACCAAATTCAACACTTGCTGAATATCTTGATTGGCTTCTTGAGGATTGGTGCTACTGCCTTGTGGAGTTAAAGAATCAATTACTTGCGGTAGTACAGAAGCAATTGCACCATAAATCGCTTGTTTAGGTGCTTGAGTTTGCTGCGCAACTTGTTCAACATCTTGGTCATCGAATAGGCTTTGAATGTTCTGTTCTGGAACATCAGCGGCATTCTGCTGTTGCGGATCAACCCAACTTTGCACTTGACTCGACAAACCTGCATTTTTCAGTTTATCCAAAGCCCCTTGTAGGCCACCTTGCTTTTGAATCCAAGCCAAAACCAAAGGTAACACTGCAATTAATAAGGTTTGTGCTGTGTTACCACCACCCGTCGCATTACTTTGAGTTGACGTATTTCCACCACTCAATTGGCCCAATACTGAACCTAGAATCCCACCTAAACCGCCTTGTTGGTTCTGCGTATTTTGTTGCTGTCCACCAAGTTGTCCTAAGACAGAACCTAAAATGCCACCTAAACCACCAGCCTGTCCTGATTGTTGCTGACCGCCTAAAGCTTGCTTTGCTAAAATTTCAACAATGTTGGTTAAATCTGTCATGAGCTACACGTTCCTTTTGGAATATTTATCCGAAAAGCATACGCTGCTTTGAAAATACAAAACAAAGTTAAATTGTTAAATTTTGCAAGAACTTGCAACCCATCTTCAAGTAATCAGTATTTACTCAAAAACCAAACAATTGGGGACTTACCAGCGAAATTTATTCCAGTTTTCTGGATTCGCCCAAAATTTGGAGTTGAACCAATCTGGGACATGCTTATAGGTCAAAATATTAAACTGCCATAATGCAAAATCACTATTGTGCTGGGTTTTATCAATCAATTGAGTGAAACCAAGCGAACGTAAGAGTTTTTCATCATCCAGTTTACTGACCACGACAATTCGTTTTGCCATGAGGTCTCGTAGCTTCACCAATAGCTGTGCTTTTTGCGTTTGATTGATGTTTTGCATTTCATCTGTATCAAATAATACAAAACCTAAATCATAACGCTGCGTAAATGGCAGACTTAAAAAGTCAGTTACGCTAAAATAATGCCATTGAATTGAAGCATTTTGGTCAATCTGCTGACCTATACAAAGTGCAGTATGAATGGGCTGTTCTTGAGATAAATCGTCTAGCATAGAAGTGATGACATTTTGTTCAGCCATAACTGCAACCCTTGATTGAAAAGATGAGAGTTTATTAATGGAACTACAAGGCATTTGTCATAAAATGCATGCAGCGCTCAAAACGCATAGTGTAACTGATCAACCAACAAGCAAGGCAAATGTTGAATATAAATTTATACTAGATCGTTCGGAAACTGACCTACCCTTCGTTTTAGGTCAGGAATTAGAGATTGAATGGACAGGCAATATTTTTTGTACCTCATGTGGCGCAAAAACACCGAAGTCATATTCACAAGGTCACTGTTTCAAATGCTTTAAAACCAAAGCCGAATGTGACCTCTGTATTATGAAACCTGAAACCTGCCATTATCATTTAGGCACCTGCCGTGAAGATCAATTCGCGCATGACGTTTGTTTCCAGCCACATATTGTGTATTTAGCGAACTCTAGTGCTTTAAAAATCGGGATTACCCGTATCGTCAATATGCCAACCCGTTGGTTAGATCAAGGTGCAACACAAGCATTACCGATCTTGAAAGTTGGTTCTCGTCGTTTGTCTGGGCATTTAGAAACCTTAATTGGCACTCAAATTGCCGATAAAACTGACTGGCGCAAATTGCTCAAAGGTGAAGCGGAACCGTTGAACCTGCTTGAACAGCGCGATCAAATTCTTGAAGAATTTGCTCCGAAAATTCAAAGCATTCGTGATGAATTCAGTCAAAACCTAGAATTTAATGAAGACTTGGAATTCTTAGAGGATGAAACACCGCGAGAATTTATCTATCCAGTAGAACACTATCCTGAAAAGATTAAATCGCTCAATTTAGATAAAACACCAAAAATTCGTGGTGTATTGCAAGGGATTAAAGGCCAATATTTATTACTCGATATTGGTGTCATCAATATCCGTAAATATACCGGTTATGAACTGATCCTTCGTGCCTAAAATACTTCAATAAAAAAGGTGGCGATTAAGCCACCTTTTTTATTTAGCTTGCATTCAGACAATTCAGAATGGCGTGTACTGGATCTTCGGTATTCCCTGAAATAAGCTGTTTATGCATGCTCAAATGTTGCATCATTTGAATATGTGCCGTTTCATGGTCCATTAATTTTTCAATTTCAGTGGCCAAGCGTTGTGGTGTTGCATCGGCTTGGATCAACTCCTCAATCACTTTCTTGCCTGCAATAATATTCGGCAACGAATAGTAAGGAATTTTAGCCAATAATTTAACGATAATATATGTCAGCCAATTCAACTTATAGAAAGTCACCATTGGACGATGTAACAGCATTGCTTCAAGCGTTGCAGTACCAGAAGCAAGTGCGACAATATCACTGGCATTCATGATGATGCGACCAATTTTTGACTCGGCATCTGTATTTTCTAAAATATGAATTTTTGATTTTAAACTCACATCTAGATTTTGAACCCCTTGTTCAATCTGATGCTTACGCGCATCATTAATCGCAGGAATCAAAAATTCCAGATTCGGATACTTTCGGTGAAGAATTTCAGCAGCCCCCGTCAATAAAGGCAATAAGCGTTCAATTTCACCACGACGGCTTCCTGGTAATAAAGCAACATGTGTTTTATGTGCCGATAGCCCAAGTTGATGCTTGGCCTCAGTAATTGGATTTTTTAGAGGTAACTGCTTAGCCAAAGGATGCCCAACAAATGCAGCGGGTACTTCGTAATTTTCATAAAATGTTTTTTCAAATGGAAATAAGCATAAAACTAAATCAACACTACGTTTAATGCCATGTACCCGGCCTTGACGCCAAGCCCAGACCGATGGGCTAACATATTGCACGGTTTTTATAGGTAAATTCTTTTCTTTAATGGTCTTGGATAAACGTAAGTTAAAATCGGGTGCGTCAATACCGATAAAAATATCAACGGGATGCTCAGTCCAACGTTCAATTAACCCATCGCGGACAGCAAACAGTTTTTTTAAGTCTTTGAGAACTTCAACAATCCCCATTACCGATAAAATCTCCATCGGATAATAGCTATGAAATCCTTCTGCAATCATTTGTGGGCCGCCAATCCCTTCAAATTCAGCATCAATGCCCTGTTCGCGAAAACTGCGCATGAGTTTCACCCCTAGAGTATCTCCAGAAACTTCCCCCACCACGATACCAATTTTTAGTTTTTGCTTTAACAAGACTCACGCCCCACTGAAATATTTAAATGATTCTAACAGAATGATTTTACACCGAATCGAAACAAACAATGCAATTTGTTCACGATTGGTGAACATCAAATAGTATCTAAAATGACTTTTATTTTTAAAAATTCAATCTAGATTTACGATGAGCTAAGAATTGATTGCAATCCAGCTAAGATTTAATATTAACAAGAATCATTTCCATGTGTGATTTATTCTCCCTCCTATTGCACCAAGACCGTTTATGGCCAAATCTACATCTACTCCGTTTGTCTATCGACTGAGCATTTTCTATCGCTTTGTATTGACCTTTGCTCTTGGCTATCTTTGTATGATGTATTTAAGTATTAGCCTGACCATGATATTGACCGCTGTCTTAGATAAAGCGGAAGCCGTTTATCTAGCAGCCTTTATTGCGACGCTGTTTTATTTGGCCTTCATCATTATCAGTTTTTGTGCAAACTCTTTACTCAAACTCACGATGATCAGCCTGATTTTAACAGCTGCTTTGTTTGGCTTATCTGTAGGTTTAAATTAAAAATGCAAAATAAAGGCGTTCGCCAATCGATGGCATGGTTACATGCTTGGACAGGCTTGATTTTTGGTTGGCTTTTATTTGCCATTTTTCTGATGGGGACCAGTTCATATTATCGTCATCAGATTAATCTCTGGATGCAACCACAACTGGCGCAATATCAAGTTAATCAAGATACTGCTATTCGTACAGCAACAGATTATTTAGCCAAAAATGCCACAGATGCAAAATCATGGTATCTCAGCATTGCCAATCATGAAGAACCCGTCAATAAAATGTATTGGGAGAAAGCCAGTGGTGGCTACGAAAGCCGTAGTTTAGATGCCAATACCGGTAAAGAACTTCAACTCTCTGCAACTCAAGGTGGGGATTTCTTTTACAATTTTCATTTCCAGTTGTATGGCGTGCCCATCATGGTTGGGCGATTGATTGCCTGTCTCGCTGCATTTATTATGCTGGTTGCCTTGGTGTCAGGCATCATCACACATAAAAAGATTTTTACCGATTTCTTTACCCTCAGAACATTTAAGTCACAGCGTTCCTGGTTAGATTTTCATAATGTATCTTCAGTACTAGCACTGCCTTTTTTCTTGACCATTACCTTTACAGGCTTGGCGATTTTCTTTTACCTCTATCTCCCTTGGGGAATGAAAAAAGTCTATCCAGACAATCCTTTTCAATTTTTTACTGAAATTAGAACCGTCAATCAGACACTAGCCAACACACCTCCTAATAAAGCTGAAATGTTGCCGATCAACACCTTATTAGAAAAAGTAAAACAGCAATGGGGTGAACAAGCTTTGGCTTCAATTGAAGTTAAAAATCCCAATACTGACCAGGCCGTGATTACCTTTAAGCAGTTAGAAGATCGATCGATCACCTTAAATCAGGCACAAATCACCTTTGATGGCACAGGAAAAATTCTCGGAAATACCCGTAATAATAGTACTGTCGCAACCTTACATTCAGGTGTTTATGGCTTACATATGGCGACCTTCGCACAGCCCGTACTTCGCTTTGCTTTCTTTTGTTCGGGTATTTTAGGCTGTTTAATGATTGCTTCAGGTTTATTGCTCTGGAGTTTAAAACGCCAGATTCAAAACAAGTCTGATCAATTCCACTTTGGCTATTATTTAGTTGACCGTTTAAATGTCGCGGCATTTATTGGCCTTCCAACAGCCATGCTCGGCTATCTTTTCGCCAATCGATTGGTACACGTGACAGAGACCACACCTAACTATGAAATCTATACATTTTTTAGTATCTGGGCGCTGAGTTTCATCATCGCACTATTCACGAAAAAACAATACTTATGGAAATCACAGGTTTTTATCTTTGGATTAGTTGCCTTGATTCTACCTGTGTATAACTTGCTTTATCTGATCAATCATCAGCTGATCACAGATCTGCAAAGTTATTGGCTGTTCTTGCGTATTGATTTATTCCTATTAATCTGCGCCCTGTTTGCCGCGTTTATTTTTAAAAATATTCAACCGATTCAACAAAAATCAGCTCAAAAAATCAAAGCAAAATTAGCCAAAAATGAGGTGAAAGCATGATCATTTTGAGCCTTGTATTGATATTGATTGGGATGCTACTGCTATATAAATGCAGTTCAAAACAAATCAACAAAACCAAACAACCGCTTTTTATTCGCTATCAAACACACCTTAAAGTTTTGGCTTATGTCTTTTTCTTGCTAGCTGGTAGCCTGCTTTGTTTAAAATATGGTAGTTCTATTGGCTTTATCAGTTGGTGGATTTTTGCAACTCCTGTGACCTTTCTATTGGTGTTATGGGTCAATGAACTCAAACCATCGAAAAAATAAAATGCACTTGAATACAACAGCTATCCTCAACTTCTGCCAAGGATAGCTGCACAACTTAAAAATTAATGCCCGTGATGGCTATGATCTTCCTGAGTTGCTTTTTTATCCTTATCATCACAACATTTCATCTTTTTTTCACAGCATTCTTTCTTGTTAGCTGCATCTTTTTCCTTACAACAATCACCTGCTGCAAATGCTGGTACAGTTGTTGCGAGTAAGATTGTTGAAACTAATAAAGTTTTAAAATTTAACATGATTGTATCCTTTAAATAAAAATAAGAAATTTGAATTTATAAAAACAGGATACGATTTGGAGGACGGTAAGGTAACTGATAAACCCCTAAAGTGAGTTCATCCAGATATTCTGAATCCATCGTCGTTGTGAATTGTAGAATTCGTTGAAGTGGTTGATCACGTTGTACAAAAGTCACTGCCACACAGCAAAGGCTTTTTTGACAATGAGAAGAATCCATTTTCTCAAGGCTTATAGATGTATGCTTGCCCATATCTGGCATTCCGCAATCCATCTCTGGACTATGGCTTTGTATGCTTTGATGTAAATTACTTTGATCAACCTCATTCATAGACACAGCCATTGCATAGCTATTGGTGATAAAACACATAGCGATCAGCAATGAAATGATGGTTCGAATGAAAATAGACATAAATATGAAGATAATCAGCAATACAGTCCTTGTACAGCCTTCAAAATAAACCAAGCATGCTCACTAAAGCAAGATAATCGTGATAATTGATGAGTAAAAAGCGATTGTTTCGGATTTCTTTAGCTTTTTTATGCATAAGCAAATCACTATTCATCACAACGAGTTATCTTAAAAAAGCATAAGATATGCTGTTTTTTGCATAATTAGGCATATTGTCGATGTTTGGTCCTATAGAATTTATTATGGCTGGCGTATTGGTTGGCTTCTGTGTCGGTATCACAGGTGTAGGTGGTGGTTCATTAATGACCCCGATCCTGATTAGTCTATTCAAAATTGAACCACACATCGCGATTGGTACTGATTTACTTTATGCCTCAATTTCAAAATTCTGCGGTTCATTCGTTCATGCCAAAAAACTGAATATTGTCTGGCCAATTGTACTGTGGCTTGCTCTAGGCAGTATTCCTGCATCTTTTGCGACCTCATGGGTACTTGAACATTACTTAAGCCAGTCAACGCACTATAAAGCTGTATTGACTATGGTCTTGGGCTTTATGTTGACCTTAACAGGTGTGTCTATTGTTTTCCGTACGCAAATTGAAAAGCTGTTTGATCGTTTCCGTAACCGTGAACAAGCCGATATGGAAAGCGAACAACATGCTTTGCAACACAAACGTCATTACATTGTCATTATGGGTGTGGTATTAGGCATCTTTGTGACCTTATCATCAGTCGGTGCTGGTGCTTTCGGTATCATGGCCTTAGTTTTAATGTTCCCGAATTTACCGATGATTCGTATTATTGGTTCAGACGTGGTTCATGCTGTATTACTCACCGCAGTTGCAGGTCTAAGCCATATGTCTTCGGGTAACGTGGATTTCACCTTGTTAATGTGGCTATTGGTTGGTTCAATTCCTGCGATTATTGTCGGGACTTTGATTAGCTCACGTATGCCTGAAAGACTGATCCGTAAAATTCTAGGTATTACTCTATTCGCCTTGGGTGTAAACTTTATGGTGAACCCGATCAAGGCGAAACCAAAACCAGTTGAAACCCAACACGCGATCGTGATTCAGCAGACAAACCATTCAACAACAACTGTTTAACCCTTAAAATGCCGATTATTTCCGTATAAATTGCGATTATCGCTAGTTAATCAATCGGCATTTCATGCTATATTCGTAGACAAAATAACCTTTTCTTTCGATTGAATTTGTGACAGCAATGAATACTCTACAGTCAAATCCAGTTTCTCAGCCAGATATCGACGACGTTAATATTAAAAGCATTCAAACTTTGATTACCCCAGCAGAACTGAAAGCTGATCTTCCTTTATCTGATGCTGCATCTCAAACTGTGTTACAAGGACGTGCAACTGTACGCAACATTTTAGATGGCGATGATAAGCGCTTGTTTGTTGTGATTGGCCCTTGCTCAATCCACGATACCAAAGCCGCGCATGAATATGCTGATCGTCTAAAAGTCCTTAGCGAAAAAGTTAAAGATACTTTGTATCTGGTGATGCGTGTTTATTTTGAAAAACCACGTACTACGGTGGGCTGGAAAGGTTTAATCAATGATCCAGATATGAACGATTCTTTCAATATTGAAAAAGGTTTACATATCGGTCGTGGCTTATTGATCGATTTAAATGAAAAAGGTTTGCCATGTGCAACTGAAGCATTGGATCCAAACTCACCACAGTACTATCAAGACTTGATTTCTTGGTCTGCGATTGGTGCACGTACTACAGAAAGCCAAACACACCGTGAAATGTCTTCAGGCCTATCCTCACCTGTTGGCTTTAAAAATGGTACAGATGGTGGCTTAACGGTTGCAACCAACGCGATGCAATCTGTTAAACATGGTCACAGCTTTTTGGGCCTGAATGAAAATGGTCAAGTTGCGATTATCAATACCAAAGGTAACCCTTATGCACACGTCGTGTTACGTGGCGGTAATGGTAAGCCAAACTATGATGCAACTTCAGTTGCAGAAGCTGAAGCTGCTTTGGCAAAAGCCAAAGTTAGCAATAAGATCATGATTGATACTAGCCATGCTAACTCAAACAAAGACCCATACTTACAACCTTTGGTTTTGAAAAACATCACTGAACAAATTCTGGATGGCAACAAATCAATCGTTGGGATCATGGTGGAAAGTCACTTGAAAGGTGGCCGTCAGGACATTCCTGAAAATCTGTGTGATCTTGAATATGGTAAATCAGTGACTGATGGCTGTATCGATTGGGAAACCACGGAAAAAGCATTACTTGAAATGCATGAAGCCTTAAAAGACGTATTACCAACGCGTTAATTTGATCTTTTATTCATCATAAAAACAGGCTCTTATGAGCCTGTTTTTTTATTTATAGATTTGATCAATCTGCACAAACGTACAATACAGCCCGCCTCACTTTATTCTATTTTGATTATCCTTTGTTATTGATTCATTTAGGTTAATCATGGAAATTTTTCTTTATACCTTAAGTGTGATGTACAGCCCTGGCCCTGTAAATTTTATGGGATTAAATGCCGGACTGAATGGACAATTCTCTCGGACATTGGGATTTTTTGCAGGTGTTGGCTGCTCTATGCTGGTGTTATTCATTGTGTTTGGTTATGCAGGCGCAGCTTTGATTCCACATGATTATCTACATTTTATTGCTTTAATCGGTGCACTTTATACCTTTTATTTAGCCTATAAAATGATGACGGCACATACTGAACTCGACACAGATCAAACCCACAATAAAGCACTAAGTTTTTGGAATGGCTTCTGGATTCAAAGCCTAAATCCTAAAGCAATTTTGGTAATTTTACCTGTGACCACGATTATGTATCCTGCTGCGCATATCACAGGTAGCTTGATTCTCATTGTTTCCTTCTTCATTTCTGTTGGCGCTTCAGGTGCACCACTGCTGTATTCATTGGCAGGATCAGTCATTGGCAAGAAACTAAGCAATCCAATTTGGCTTAACCGCCTCAATAAAATATTGGGAATTTTCTTGATCATTTCAGGTCTATTGATGTTGTCTGATTTCTTAAAAAGGATGCATTTTATTTAAACTTAGTCTCAATTCCCAAGCACAATTTATTGCTGAGGCGAATAAATCTGTTTCCATCTTGCTGGGGTAATTCCATAGGCTTTGGTGAAATGCCGAGTCATATGGCTTTGATCAAAAAAACCAGCAATGATGGCCGCCTGAGTCAGCGACTCTCCATACATCAGACATCTTTTCACGATATCCAGTCGACGCATGGTCATATAACGATGTGGACTGGTACCAAATAGCAATCGAAAGTCTCGAGAAAGACTCCATCGGTCACGTCCTATATTCTGTTCTAAATCATCCAAACTGATGTTCTGATCAAGTGAAGCATGGATAAACTCTCTGGCTTTTTCGGCCGCAATATAATCATAGCTTTGCCGAGTACTGAATGGTTGGCCAGCAACTTCATACAAAGTTGTCGCTAGATCATATAAGGCATCTTCCTCTTCTAACCGATCTAGTGGATCATGCATATTTTGTAATAAGGTATGGGTTACTCGATAAAGCCGCGGATCATCACTCAATCCTTGCTTAAAAAAAGGTAAAGGCTTGCCTTTCATGATCTTTTGAATCAATGCAGGCTCGACATACATCATCTTATAATGAAAACCATCTTGAGTCCCTGCACTACCATCATGCTTCTCATCTGGATGCAACACCATGGTCATGCCATGTTGACTATGTCGAAGCGCCCCACGATAGTGAAAACTTTGAACACCCGACAAAGTTCGTCCAATCGCAAAAGTATCATGTTGATGCGACTCATATGCATGATCGGAAAAGAAAGCCTCGATTCTCTCTAAGTGATCATGATCAGCAGCCCTTACCATCCAATCTGAACAATTTGATAATTTCGACACACCGATCTACCTATAAAATTTCAATTCGGCAGTCTCAGAATACCGCAATTTTACTTTGATCTATAAGTCATATTTTGATTATACTGCTGCCACATTTCTCCTACGACGTATCGCTGATATGAAGTCCAGTTTTCGTCAACATTTGCTTAAGTGGCGTGCCAGTCTTGGCGCGGTTACTTTGCTTTGTTTACTCTGGCATATCTTCTTACCAACGATGGTCCACACAGGCGTCGTACCTGCACTTTATGCAATGCCAAGCCATTGCCAAGTCACAGAAATTCAAAATGTATCGTTGATGTCACAAACACATTCAAGTCATCATCAACATGACATGCATCACGCACAGCAGTTGCAATCTTCTAAACATACTCAGCTGAGTGAGTATGCACATGAAGTTTATGCGCTTGCCAGCCAAATTATGAAACATTGTCCTTTATGTTCCCATGGCTTGGATGCGGTTGCTATTGTCCCACTGCTTGCATTTGTACTTATATTTCTACTGGCTTGGTTTAGTCGTGTACGCTGCCTCTGCTATTCATGGACAGAAGATCTGCACATTGCCCGTATCTTTTATATTTTCCCAACCAAACAAGCCCCGCCACTCGCTTTATAAATCGCAAATTTTACTTCGTGCCCAGTTACAACTGCGGCGCGTCCTTATGTATTGCTTTTTATAGAGTTCAAAATGAATACTCAATTCCGTTTGTCTGTATTAGCGGCTGCTTGCCTTTCTGTCAGCTATAACTCCGTTGCTTTTGCTGAAACTGTGCCGTCTGATACAACCAAAACCTTAGCCACCATCGTTGTAACCGCAAGTCGTGAAGGTGAATCGATTAATAATACCCCTGCTGCGATTAGTAAAATTAACAGCAAAGACATTGAAGATAAACATGCAACTTTTATTGGACAAATCATCAATCAAACACCGGGCGTGCTGATGAATGATTTGGGCAATGAACAGCATATGATGTCCATTCGCCAGCCCATCACTACAGCAGCTGTTTATCAATATTTAGAAGATGGTATTTCGATTCGTCCTGTGGGTGTGTTTAACCACAATGCTTTGTATGAAGTGAATTTGGCTGGTGTGGATAGCATTGAAATTTTACGTGGTCCTGCCAGTAGCTTATATGGAAGCAATGCAATTGGTGGAACCATTAATTTCCTGACCAAAGCACCTAGTACAACGCCTACCGTAGACCTTGGCATCAGCGCCAGTTCAGAAGGTTATCGCCGTTTGGACGTCGGTGCTTCCAATACTTTTGATAGTGAGTTTGGCGAACAAGGCTTAAGACTCTCTGCCTATGCCAGTGACCGTGGCGATAGCTGGCAAGATCACGCGGAAAGCAATAAACAAGGTCTGACATTAAGACATGATTGGCGTATTTCTGATGCAACCCAGATCAAAAACATTATCAGCTACAATCACCTTAAAGCGGATATGACGGGTAGTTTAAATCTAGAGGATTATAATAAACGCCCAGGATACAGCTATCAAACCTTTACCTATCGTGAAGTCGATGCCACACGGCTTTCTTCTCAAATTAGCCATCAATGGAATGATCAGCAACAAAGCCAAGTCACCTTGTATTACCGTGACAATACCACCGAACAAAACCCAAGCTATAACATCCGTACCGATGTTCAAAATGGCAAACCTACAGGCACCTATAGCGGACAAACCACATATAATGCTTTTCAATCTTATGGTCTCAATTTACAACATTCTATTAATCTAGATCAGGTGAAATTGATTGTGGGGGCGATGGCTGATCATTCTCCAAATCAAGCTAAAACCAATGACATAGAAGTCTTCCGTGATCCAAATACCTTGGTTTATACAGGTTATAAACAACGTCAACAACTGCGTGATTTTAATGTCGATGTAAATAATCAGGCCCTATACACACAAGCCAATTGGCAAGTGCGACCAAACTTAAATTTAGTTGGAGGCGCTAGATATGATTGGATCAGCTATGACTATGAGAATAAGTTAACGCCTTCAAAAACCACAGGGGCGCCGAATGAAAAACGTGACTTCCACAAGGCCAGTCCTCAAGTCGGTTTTGTCTGGAATATCACGCCTGCAATTGATCTTTATAGCAATTGGTCACAAGGTTTTGTCCCACCAGAAGTCAGCAGCTTATATGGTGCGAATCTGGTCACGCCAGACCTAAAAGAAGCAACATTTAATAATATCGATGCAGGTCTGCGCTTTAAATTATTTAATGAACGCTTAGACGGTGAAATCACTTTATATCGCTTAAAAGGTGAAGATGAAGTGATGAACTATACTAAACCTGATAACACCCGTGAACCTCGTAATGCAGGCAAAACCTTACATCAAGGTATTGAAATTGGGGGAACTTGGAAACTCTGCGATATTTATGATCAACGTATAAAACTATCTGGCAGCGTTGCAAAACATGAGTATAAGCAATTCCAACCTTCTAGTGTTTTAGATTACAGTGGCAATACCATGCCCAATGCACCTCAAACCTTTGGTACTGTTGAATATCAAATCAAGCCCATTTCAGAACTCCTACTCTCGGCTGAGGGTGTTTATGTGGGCTCATACTGGATCAACGATGCCAATACAGAAAAATATGATGGACATACCTTACTAAATTTGCGTGCCAACTATCGTAAAAATGCCTATGAGGTCTTTGGGCAGATCTTGAATGCGACAGATGTGCATTATGCAGAAAGTACCTCGTTTAGTAATAACCAAGTCAGTTATACACCAGCTGCTCCACGGACTTATTTATTAGGCTTACGCTATCATTTTGGAAAATAATCAATGAATGCCAAACAACTCAAAAAACTACTGTCATCGCACCGTAGTTTTGGGATGGTGCTCGGCATTCTGGTTTTATTTTGGGCCTTAACGGGTGTATTGCATCCCATTATGAGTGCAACACAACCCCAGCCTGTAAAACGAATGCCTCCATCACAACAATTTAATCTGGAACATGCCTTACCTGTTGCGTCTATTTTAAGACAGCAACAGATAGACCAATTTTCCGCATTACAAACCGTTGAACTACAACCCAACTTAGTGGCTTATCGGGTGCAACTGCCACATCAAGATATTGCTGAGTATTTTAATAGTCAAACAGGTCAAACCATTGAAAATGCAGAACAGCAAAATGCAAAACGTTTAGCAATCTGGTATACAGGATTATTAGAGCAACAAATCATTTCTGCCCAACTCATTACAGCATTTAGCGATGATTATCCGAGTGTAAATCGTTTACTCCCAGTCTGGCGTGTCAATTTTGATAATGGCCTAAGAGCATATGTTGATCCCTCACAAGCCAGACTTGCGACCCTATCGAATGACCAAAAGATGTGGATGGCAAAGATATTCCGTTTAGGTCATACCTGGACTTGGGGCGAGCAACCGTGGAGTGGACAAAAGCTGCTCATGCAAATTGCGCTGATCGGTATTTTTGTTCTCAGTGTTATGGGAATTGGATTATTTTTTAAAATTCAAAACCGCCATAATCATCGTCTAGGTCAAAAGCCAATTCGTTTTCTACACCGCTATCTCGGGATCTGTTTAAGTGTATTTATTTTACTTTGGATCATCAGTGGTTTTTATCATCTTTGGCAGAAGAAAGCTGATATTGAAAATGTTCAACCCGTCTTTTATACAGCCTCATTAAATCCTGCTGCATGGCAATATGTCATTCAACAACCTTTACAGCGTTTAGATTTGGTTCCTATTTCACTAAATCCAACTCAAACAGAGGCTGCTTGGATGATACAGCCACTTGGGCAAGTTGAGTTACAAGGCAGTATGACCGCAGTTAAAGAACATGATCATCACCAAAATAAGAAAACGACTGCACCAATGATTCAGTTCATTGATGCCAATCATGCTACAAAGCTGGATATTCTTGAACAAAGTAAACGATTGGCTGCAAGTTATTTAGCGTTGAAACCCGAACAAGTGCATCAGGCCTCATGGGTAACAAGTTTTGGTGGAGAATATGGTTTTATTCATAAGCGACTCCCAGTAATCAAAGTCGAAACCCATCTCAAGAATCAACTTAGATTGTATATTGAGCCTAGTAGTGGTGTTATTGCTGCGCAAATCACTCAACAAGACGCCTTAGAAGGTTTCAGTTTTGCTTATTTGCACAAATGGACATGGTTACCCCTTGATAAAACGCTGAGAGATATTTTGCTTGGAAGCATAGCGAGCTTCGTTGCACTCTTTGTTGTTCTCGGTTTTCTTGTACAAGTCAAAAAACGATTCTAAACCCATATTGATTCCTCCTTGCTTAGGGGGAATCAACTAAATTCATTCTTTGACTGCTTAAATATAAAATGAAGACATCACAAAACCGAGTAATACAGCTGTCTCGCTCAACTCTATCGCAGCACCCAACGTATCACCCGTAATCCCGCCAATACGTTTCATAAATACAGCGCGTAAATAGAAAACAATGATCAAAAAGATCAATAAAGCAACGAATCCAGAGAGTAAAAACACACAAAGCAATGCTAATGTAATGACAAATACAATCCATATTGCGGTTCGTGGTAAATTATCAATGAATGAACTTGCAAGCCCTTGCGTACGGACATAAGGTGTAGTGAGAAATAAAAATAGCGGTACATTTCGCCCAAGCATGGGCAATACAATTAAAAAGGCTGTCATTTGTTGTTCAAGCAAGACATATAAAGCCACAAATTTCAGCAAGCATACCGCGACTAAACTAAGCACCCCAATTGGACCACAAGCAGGATCTTTCATAATTTTCAGCGTACGTTCAGGATCACTAAATCCTCCGACCCATGCGTCAGCTGTATCTGCCAGACCATCTAAATGCAGTCCTCCTGTTAGCCAAATCCAGAGCACCAAAATCAAGCCAGCACTCAACATCATCGGAAGTTTCGCAAACATCATGGTCGCTATAAATAAAATCAGCCCAATCAATACGCCCACCACAGGATAAAACAGTAAGGCCTGACCGTTTTGCTTTGCAGTTGGTATGGCTTTTAGTTCAATTGGCAAAACCGTCAAAAATTGCAAGGCAATCCAAAAAGGCGTCATGCAAACTCTCAATCACATTAGATTTATCATGCTTGAATTATGAAGAAGTAAAATCGGGAATAGCAAGCCATTCCCGAATGAAAAGATTGAATATCTTAGATTATTGAATTTGATAGCATTGTTTAAGCTTTAAATAATCATAATAAAAACTATTATTGCTATATCGCGCGTAGTTACAACTTGACTTAAACAAGGTTTCTTTTTCGTTATAGAACATTTTCACCAAAGTCGTGCCTTGGGTATTTTGATAGATATCCCACTGTAAATTGGCTGCCATTGGTGACACCAGCTCACCTCGCCAAGCACTATTGCTGTAATTATAGGTTTGGCGCAAAGGTAAAGGCTGCATCATATTATGCAACTCTAAACTCGTCGCTAAAGGAATAATGATTTCTGCATGAGCAAAACGTAATACCGCACGATGCGATTGTTGCTTATCAACCATCGCATCAACCTGTTTAAATAGGTCCTGTTTCAAACCTTGCGCAATTGCACTGGTGACATTCTTCGATTCAGTAAAACTTGGTCCTTTGCTATAAAAATCGTTGACATCATTAAATTCAGCATAGAATTTTGCCGCATCTAAAGGCATATATTGATCAAAATCAATCCCTTTCAATTCAGTTTTCATTCCACCTGAAATCGAATACAACTCATAGACATAAGCAGCCGCATCTACAGCGCTGGCAATGCTATTTTTTCCCTTACCTTTTTCAGTGATACTTTCGCCATTTGGAGCAGTAACCGTATATGAACCCGTATTACTAAAGATATAACCTGTAGTTCCGAGTTTTTTAATAAATTCAGGCTTAAAAAGTGGGTTCAGTACACGCATTGCAATTTGTTCAGCCTGTGTATTCTTTGCAAGCTCATTCAGTTTTTTGATCAGTTCGGCATCATCTTCTTCAAACTTTTGATAAGCTTGACTCGCATCATAAATGGCTTGTTGAGATGCCGATAATGGTGTTGCTAAATCCTGCTCTTTATTCAAACTATGAAAATACAGTTTAAATCGATCAACCCCACCATCTTCAACCGTTGGCACACTGCTACTGGCTAAACTGGTGTATGACATTGGGGTAATGTTCGCTTTCAGTTGAGGCTGCTGTTGAATCAATTCTGCGGTAAAGAACTTGGCACTGTCTACTGCGCGATCGACGCCTGAACTTTGCACTAAAATTGATGCAGACTGAGTCGAAGCTGTTTTAAATAAATCTGGTAAACGCTGTAATAAACGATCTGCGATCCCACGATGTTCCTGAATCCCAGTCATAGTCTCATTGCCATAACCAAATTGACGAATTCCTTCCACGCTATAGCCCAGCAAGATATTGGCTTTCATCATGCTTTCTAAATCAGCACCAAGTTTTTCACCCAATGGTGTTAATGCATTTTCTGCTTTGGCTTGTTTCCATAGGTTATATAGTGCGAGATCATATTTGATACTGGATAAACCGCGTGAACCATGACGTGCAACCAACTCAGTAAATACAGGCTGGAAACCTTGCGGAATGGCTTCGTATTTCTTCAGGTCTTGTTGTGGTTGGTAGGGTGTTTTGGTTTGATAATATTTTGATTCGGTAATGGTTTCAGATGAGGTCTGATTCTGTTGTTGGTCATCATTATTACATGCTGCTAATAAAATACTTGCGCATAACACACTACTTTTCAATAATATATTCATGATTGATTTGATTATAGGTCAAGAAATTGACCTGTATCATAGGCAGTGCTAATGACAGTTCGATTACATCGATATGACGCTCATGAATACTGAAAAAATGAAACGATCTTTTATCATTTTCCATTCGCAGATTTTTCTACAAATTGAATCTCATCACAGTGATGAGTCAGTTCAAGTGAATATAATTTTCCAAGCTCAGCAGGCATTGTGAGCAAGTCATCCAAACTTCTCTGACGTGCGATGCATGTCAGCAATTTAATTACTCCACCATGCGTCACCACTAAGGCCTTATTCCAGTTTTGCCGCAGCATCTGCATATGTATCTGCTCAAAGCCGACTAGAACCCTTTGTTGAAATTCCAGTAAAGACTCTCCATTTGGTGCCTGAAACTGCGTCGGAAATTGCCAGAAATTTGCCAATAATTCAGGTTCTGTTTCATAAATGCTTCGGGTAGAAACCCCTTCCCAATCACCAAAATACATTTCCTTGATGTCAGCATTCAGCAGCACAGGTAATTCAAGTTGTTTGGCCAATTTGCGTGCAAAGGCTTGGCAGCGTTGCAATGGTGAACTAACGATCACATCCCATTTTACCTGGTTATCCAAATGCTGCTGAACAGTGCTTTGCATCTGCTGCCAACCTTGTTCAGTCAATGCATCATCAAGATGCCCACGTAATGTATGGCTGAGTGTGGTTTCACCATGGCGCAGTAAATCAAGGTGCAACTTTGTCACCCGTTACAGCGGCTTCTGCAAAAGTTGCCATTTGGTTATGCAACACACATGCAAGTTCGATCATCGACAATGCTGCACCTGCACCACTGCCTTCACCTAAACGTAAACTCATTTTTAAAATAGGCTGTGCATTTAACTCATTCAAAATACGGTGATGGCCATACTCTGCTGATTGGTGTCCAAACAACATCCATGCACGGCTCAGTGGTTGAATACGGACTGCACATAAAGCCGCCACTGAACTGATAAAGCCATCCACCACAATCGGTAAGCCAATTTGTGCACATCGTAAATAAGCCCCGGTCATTGCCGCAATCTCTAAACCGCCAACGGCTGCTAGAATGTTTAAGGCATCATTTTTAACTTTTGTATGATGAAGCTTTACCGCTTGATCAATCACCTTGATCTTATGCTGTCGCTGTTGATTGCTAATTCCTGTACCCACACCGGTTAGTTGTGCAGCATCTTCATTCAATAATAAACAAGCCAATGCTGAAGCAGAACAGGTATTCCCTATGCCCATTTCTCCTGCAATAAAAATATCAGCAGCTTGTGCATTGGCTTGATCAACACTGTCTTTACCCAGTTGTAAAGCCGCTAAGCACTCCTGTTCCGTCATTGCTGCCTGTTGAGCAAAATTGGCAGTACCGGCACGAATACAATGCCGTTCAACACCAGCATAATCATAGGCATCACCCACCGTGCCGCAATCAATAACTTGTAAATGCGCTTGATGGTGTTTGGCAATCACACTAATCGCTGCACCGCCTAAGGCAAAATTTTGTAGCATTTGGCGAGTGACTGCTTGGGGGTAAGCCGAAATATTTTCAGCAACCACACCGTGATCGCCAGCAAAAATGGTAATCCAAGGCCGCTGAATCTGCGGATGTACCGTGCCTTGTAAGCTTGCCAATTGAATTGCAATCTGTTCAAGCTCTCCCAAAGCGCCGGTTGGTTTGGTCAATTCGAGTTGTCGTTGTTCGGCTTGTTGCTTCGCAGCTAAATTAGGTTGTTGAACGGCGGCTAAAAACCATTGTTGTTCAGTCATGTTATTTCTCATCTTTTAGAATCATTGGAAAGCCTGCCACACAAAATACAACTTTCTGAGCAAGTTGACCTAAGGTCTGATGCAACCGCCCAGCTTCATCGACAAAACGGCGACTGATTTCCCCCATCGGCACGACCCCAAGCCCAGTCTCATTGCTGACTAGAATTATTCGGGATTGCAGCTGAGGTAATATATCGAATAGTTTTTGCATCTGTTGCTGCTGCAAATTTATGTCTTCAGCCAACAACAAATTGCTCAACCATAAAGTCAGGCAATCGACCAGAATCAGCTGATTGGGTTGATCGAGTTGCAAAATTTGCTCGGCAAGATAAATCGGTTCTTCACACACTTGCCAATGTTCTGGACGTTGCTGTCGATGATGCTCGATTCGCTGCTGCATTTCTTCATCTAATGCTTGCGCTGTCGCGATATACACAACTGCCAAACCAGAATCTTTGGCGATTTGTTCAGCCAAACGACTTTTCCCTGAGCGTGCGCCACCTAAAATCAGTTGCAACATATTTAACCTAATTCAATTTGCCGATAAGGATACAGTAATCCTTGTAAAATCTGTGCCTTATAATAGCCGAAAGTTAATTTCTTGACCTGAATCTTGAGGTTTTTTATCGGCAAGCGTTGTATTCGCTCTAACACCACATCACTCTGCCATGCTTGGCGATACAAACCTAAAGTAATATGCGGACAATACTCAAGTGCGGCTATTTCATTTGATACTGGAACGAGTTGCTGACGTATCTGAGCCAGCACGTGATCTTGGTCTTTAATCTGCAAAAATAGAGCACTGCTGAAACTATCGATCTGAGTAATTTCTAACTCAAAGGGTGCAAACTGCAATGCTTCAATTAATTCTATATGTTGCTGTAATTGTTGAATCTGAAAGTCATCATCGTATTGTTTTATAGTGGAAGTCAAAAAACCACAAACAAAAATCGTGATGTGAAATTGACGTTGTGGATTTGGGAGAAGCAGATCTGAAAACTGAGCTTGGATTTCATCCAAATATTCGATCAACTCAGGTTGATCAACGTCGATATACCACAAAGCATAGTTTGAACGCCCGAAATGCCATTCAGGATAATCACGTACTTCTGTTGCAATCAGTTCAGTTGCTGCTTGTAATAACACAACGTCTAAATCATTTTAAAGTTGTGTTATTCAAACATAAAGCAATTGAGAAGTTAAGGCTTCTTTACCACCAATTATAGAGACTTAAGCGGACTGAGGTTTTAACTCATCGAGTTGTGATAAGAACGCATCGTCATCGAGTTCAGCCTGAATCCCTTTATAAAGCTGATTTAATAATGCTTTCCTTTGACTCTCATTGATGTCCATATGTTCAATGTTGGTCTGAATATGTTTGACGATTTTAATTTCATCGACCTCAAGCATTTTCAGCGCATAAGCATAACCATAAATTGCACCTTGTATCAGCTTTTGATAAGGAAGCTGCTGCTGCACATGACATTCTAAACTGCCTAACACCCGCTCATTTAAATTGAGTTTTCTAAGCGGATCACGTGCCACACGTTCGCAAGGGTCTTTATAAGCCGATCGACATGAGTGTAGAAAACTTTCGGCCATTCGGTCCAATTCTTTGGCTTGATTAGGAATCAGATTTGCCAGACCTAATTTTACTTCGTCTACCACTCGTTCTGCATATTTCATGATGTTTGGATCAGCCATAGCAATACCGATGGTTTCATGTCCAAGCGCGCTGGCATACCAAGCCACCATGGCATGGCAACCATTCCATAACCGATTTTTGATAATTTGAATCTCAGAAATCTGATCGACTAAAATCATTTGTCGCATCTTATTGAGCAATGGACTGCGATTTTCAACGTAAATCGGCATATCTGTTTCACTATGGAACAAAATTAAATCCATATTCTGCAAGAATTGCCCTGTTTGAAATTGTCCGCGCATGTCTTCTAAACAGTGTGTGATCTGTTGTTCCTGCTTTTCAGTTAAGGCTGTCTCATCTGACAGCTCAATCGTTTCAGGATTTAACTCATTTTGGTACTGCTTAAACAAGTTATGTTTAATATTAAGCTGACGATATAAGGCTTGATCAGTGAGCTTGGAGACCATTCGATTGACCACGGTATCGCAAAAGTAATGTTCACTTAAAATATGCTCTGCAATATCTTCATCTGTTATTTCCAGCAAAGCTTCACGAATATGTTTTAGCACCAGATATTTGGCACAGACTTTATTTAAAATAATCAAAAAAGTGATCGGTTCATTATTCTCTGCGTCTGCTGACATAAACCGAGCGAGCAAGCCCTTGGCGATGGTTTTCGCCTCAGCCTGAATCGCCTGTTCAGGCAAACACAAGGCAATTAAGCTCGATTGCATATACATTTCCAGCATCTGCTGTTCATTATCTGCATCAATCGCGATTAGATTTTCAATTCGCTCATCATAAGAAGATTGCCCATACCGGATGCTGTAACGTCCAAAACTATTCACAGATTCCAAATAAAGACGATTTCGGGTCGATGCCAAAATACGTTTGGGTCGCGTATAACCATCCCAATGCGATAGGATTTGTGCAATGTAACCACCACCGATTGCACCAAAACCATGAATCCCCACCGTCAATTGATTCGAACTTTGTGGAAATAATTCTTGTAATTGTGGCATTCCCATTTCAGGAATATATTGATCCAAAGCATTCAGGCACTCATACATATCCTGATAATAGAAATTTGCTTTGGCAAGCATGCTGTCATTGGGTTCTTTTATATCTTTGAATAAAATCGTAATCCCGCCAGCGGCATGCGCTGAACAAATCCCATTTTCTGAATCCTCAAACATCAAGCACTGTTGAGGCTGCAAATTTAATTTTTGTGCGGCTTTTAAAAAGATTTCTGGATGGGGTTTACCCTTTTCAACTTCGTCCCCACAGACCAATAAGTCAAAAAATTTATAGACATTGGCATTTATTAAATATTCTTCGGCAATTGCCCGACGACTGGACGTCGCAACAGCCATTTTTAAGCCTGATTTTCTTAAGCGCTCTAAAACTTGAATCAAACCTTTTTTGATCGGTACCCCATTATTACGAACAGATTCTAATTCCACTGCATCCGCACGTTTACGAATTGCGGCATAAGGAACATCTGCACCGTAAAACTTTTGTGCCAGCTGTTCAGATGCTTTCGCACTCAACCCTAAACACTGCATCAAATATTCATCTGAAAACTCCTGTCCAATGAGCTCTTTTGATGCCTGTTTCAATGTTTGGAAGCGTAATCGCTCGGTATCAAACATTGTTCCGTCCATGTCAAAAAGTGCTCCTTGAACAGGATAATCATGAAAAATAAGCATCTTTACTCCTTTGATCTTGTTATGACGCTTTATAGGGTACTCAAAAAAGAGGCGAGAATCCGACTCGTTAATAAATGAAATAAATTTGATCAAAAAACCATCAATTATTGCTTTTTAAAGCTTATAGTTGACTAATTTTGTAAAGATTACTTGCATCACAACCAAAAAAATGAATGTTTTTTATCCATTATTTTCTACTTTATAGGATATAACCGCATAGTACATGTTCAATGAATAAGTTCCAAAACAAAGAAATGGAATATTTTTTGAATACTCAATATCCATATAAACGGTAGGATAAAACATGGATTGAAGCCGCATAAAGCGGCCTCGAAACTTAAGCGGATTGTTTATATTTTGCCTGAACCATGAGCATCACAATCACGCATAAGGACGGGATTGCAGCAATAACAAATAAATGGCTGATGAGCAAAGATTTTGCCAAATATCCCCCAAATAAGGGTCCTATTACAGAACCGAGACGGGCAATACCGATACTCCAACCCACCCCAGTTGTACGTAATGAAACGGGATAATAGCTTGCAGATAGCGCATTAATCGCAGGTTGTCCTCCAACTATGGCAAAACCCGCAATAAATACCACCATAAAGAGTAAGACAATATGACTGACCGAATAACCAATTAAGGCTACGCTAACAACGGCTACTATAAATACTGGAATTAAAACCTTATAAAAACCAATCTTGTCAATTTTTAGTCCCATCACGATAGTGCCAATTGTGCCACCCAATTGTAAGGTTGAGCCTATCATCAATGCCTGATTCAATGAGAGGCCCGCTTCTTTTGATAAGGTCGGCAACCAATTGGCAAGAAAATATAAGCTGATCATGTTTAAAATACTGATCACCCAGATCGAATAAGTAAAAAATGCACGCTTATTTTTAAATAATTCTAGTGGAGATTTTTTGATTTTAGGACCTGTACTTCCTATTATTTTCGTTGCTGGGCTGAGTGCTAAAGTTGGATAAAATTTTTTCAGCCAAAATACGATTGTTTTCTCATTGTTTTTATTTTCGCCTAAAAAATACAATGACTCTGGCAACTTAAACAGCATAATAAAGAAAATAATTAAAGGAATAATACCGCCAAAATAAAAGATTGCCTGCCATCCTCCTAAGGGCGTTAGTAAAGCAGATATACCGCCACCCAACATTGCGCCGACAGTATAACCACAGGAAATCACCATCATGGTCAAAATACGATATTTATGCGGCACAATTTCAGAACTATAAGCCATGGCATTGGGCATGATCCCACCTAAAAAAATACCCGTAACAAAGCGTATAGTAGCTAACTGTTCAATATTACTGACATGAGGCGTCGCTAACATCAATACCGAAAATACTAAAGTCGATATCAATAAGATTGGACGACGTCCTAAACGATCTGAAAGCGAACTTAAAACAAATGACCCGACAAACAATCCAAATAAACTGGCACTAAACACGACCCCTAACATGGTTTTTTCTACGCCCCATTCTCCTATAATCATCGGGGCCGCATACGCCATTGCCTGAATGTCATAGCCATCCATGATCATCAGTAATAAACAGGTAAACAGAATAAATTTTTGATAACGCCCTATCACTTGCTGGTCAATCAAATCATTTAATGCAACTTCTTTCATGGTGATCCCTTCTCCATGTTGCTCTACACATTATTCATAATTTAAAATTACTTAATTTGTAATCTATTTACGTTATATGTAAAAATATATAGAAACACTATTTTTATTTTGTTAATGTAAAATTTTTTATTTATAAAACAATATATTATTTATTTCTGACAAGACCATTAGACAATAAAAAAACCTCAACAAAAGTTGAGGTTTTTTTATTAAATCTTAAACTTAACTCATACTAAGATCTTTAGCCTGCTGGTTTGCTCGTTGCTGCTGTGACGCTTGGTAATGTTCTCCAAACTTGTCATAGAAGGTTTCTCTAAAGCAGTAGTACAGCATTGCCGTTTTTTCTGGCATTGGAATTAAGCGTTGACTCTCATAACAAAGCTCCGCGACCACAGCCGCATAAGGTTTCACCGTATGATCTGGCTCACCCACAATCTTTTTCGCCGCAGAGTTTTCAAAGATATAAAAGCTGAGTAAACGAATAGTCGGACGTAAAAAGCCTTTACCAAAAACAGATTTATCCCCAAATAACAAATGCCAACCTAAATCATTGTCATCGCCATCGTAGTACCGCCCTAAACGATCTCGTTTTCCTTCATAAATCTCGGTATAACCGACATCTTTACCATCTATGCCCACAATTAATAAACGATGATGATCATCTGCCAACATCTTGTCGAAATAAACTTGTAAATCAAGTTCAGATTTATTGAGCTGCCATTGTGGAATTACATGCGGTTCATGCATCCATTGATGTAATAACGGAATGTCTTGTGGGTATTGTACTTGGCGTAAATAATATTGTGTCCCATCTTCATAGTATTCAAAATAATCGGGGAGTTTTTGTGACAATGTAAGCATTGAGAGATCCTTGCTTTTATTAACAGATGATAATGATAATCAATTTTATTAAAGTAAAAAGTTTATTTTTCTTATTTTTTGTTAATTGTTTCACGGCGAGTAAAATTCAATTGAAAATAGAACCTTTCTCAAGGTAATGCTTTAGTTGATATATTCGACAATGGTGAAAATTAAGGCACAGATGATAGAGCCTAACCAAATGAAGATAAGAGCTCCCTTCAACAAGTAAAAGCTAATCACTTGTATAAAGAACGCGGTTGGTATTATTATAAATAACCAGGTTAAGGGGCCAACCGATGTGCCTTCATAAAGGCGGTTCATCACAAATGAAAGTCCTAAAAATATAACGGTCACACATGACATAGCCGTTTTTCGACTTGCATTTAACCATTGATATTGAAGTTGCTTTTGTCCAAATTGGCTTAGCATGCAGCATTGTATTAGAGCAGCAATCGCCCAAAATAATGCTGCTAAACTCATTTGGTCTCTCCATTAGAGAAAAATTTATTGTAATAAAAATAGCTGGCTCCGAAATACATCAATCCAATAAATATAAAGGTAAGATCAACACCTGCAAGCGACCATTGCCTGTGAGTTAAGCTATTGAATAACGATGCTTCGGGAACTGTAATGAAAGTACTGATTGGGATCATGAACAAAAGCAATGCAGTACTTAGAAGGAAGAATAAAATAGCTTTATGCACCCTACAGACTAAGCCAATACCAAAACCCAGTAACCACGCAAAATAGAATGCCATGACTTCATAACGACTTCGAGCTTCAAATGTTGCAGCGAATAGCCGACCAATCAATAGATAAGTAACCACAGCAAAAGGCAGTCCTAGAAAGGTAAAAAGATTTAACTGTTGTACCAGTTTATAACTAAATTGGCTCTGTTGTTTGATCCGTTTTTTCTGCCACAACAAAGCGCCCGCTGCCAACATGACACATCCGATCATACCAAGACAAGCCAAAATAAAACGCATCCACATAGATGAGAAATATCCCAGATGAATCCCGTAAGTTGATGAGGCCAATTGAGCAATCGCACTTAGATTTCTCGGCTGATCAAGTGGTTCAGCTGTATTGGCAGCAAAAATATATTGCGGCGTATTTAAT
This sequence comes from Acinetobacter sp. ANC 3882, assembly GCF_022549545.1. Classification (NCBI taxonomy): domain Bacteria; kingdom Pseudomonadati; phylum Pseudomonadota; class Gammaproteobacteria; order Moraxellales; family Moraxellaceae; genus Acinetobacter; species Acinetobacter sp. ANC 3882. The sequence continues at coordinate 391,704 of NZ_JAKZGB010000001.1, forward strand.
GTAATAATATTTTTATAGTTATATTCAAATGTAATGATTGCATCAGGCGTATTCGGCTTTTGGACCTCAAATTTATCTAAAACCGCTCCTGTTGGTGTCCGCTCTGGCAATTGTTCTATAAATTTTTTAAATGGTCGCATCGTCTCTGCAGAAGACTCTAATTTGGACTTTGCTCTTTCTAAAAACTGCATTTCATTATAGAACTGAGGGATTCCTGCCTCGCCATAATGTTTTGACAGCCCCCAAGGTAAAACTAAATAGAACAAGATCAGTAACCCAGTAAATCCCATCACCAAATAGAAAGGAAATGTAATCACCCCAGTTATATGATGCAGGTCAAGTAAAGAACGTTGACCTTTATATGCTCTAAAAACAAAAAACTCTTTAAGAATTTTTTTATGCGTAATAATGCCCGTAATGAGACTAATTAAAAAAATGATCGCAATGATTGCAACAACAGAACTACCCAGCTTGCTCGGCAAAGGATACAAGGTATAGTGCAATTTGAAAAAGAAATCACCACCCAAAGTATCACGCACTGGGGTTAATAACTCGCCTGTTATTGGATTTTGTAATTGTTGATGCTTTCCTTCTTTGTCCTGCCATTGCAGTAAATTAACAGGCATACGTTCATTCGCAACTGTTACACGCCAACGTTTCGCATCAAATGCGTGCAGATTTAAATAGTCGAAAGCGGTTTGAGCTGACTGTTGTGTTGAAGGAATATATTGGATTTTGCTAATCGCTTCAGGCTGAGCCCAAACATTTAGTTCAGTTCGAAAATAAGCAATTGATCCCGTTAAAAATATAAAAAATATCCCCCATAAAACAACGATGCCAAACCAGCTATGTAGGACGGCTTGTATCTGACGAAAATTCATTTCAAACAATTCCTTGTTTGCTGAATAACCAATAGCCTAACAGCAAAACCAAACCTAGACTATTTATTGTCCAAAACCAAAGTTTAGAAATGACTGCACTGATAAAAATGACATAAAAGATAAAAAAGATAAAACTAAGAAAAACGGCAAAATAGACATTTTCTGCTTTAGCAAATGGAAGCCAATCCGCTAAAACCAGACTCAACCAAGAACTATAACAATAGGCAGCAAAACAGATGAAAAACACTCTGCGATAAGTAAAGTTAAATTTTTCTGGTTTTTCTAACTGACTCATCTGCAACGCCTTGAGATTTCAAAACAGAAAAGGTAAAGAAATATCCATATTAATACAGATATTTCTTTACGCTATACGTTTTAATAATTAATCGTATAGCTTAGTCCGTAAGTACGTCCTTCAGCAGGAAGGCTAGAAAGTTTTGCGTACGTAATGGCCGATTGCTGACTATAAACTGTACGGTAATCTTTATTCCATACATTAAACACGCCAAAGTCTACACGCCCTTTCCCAGCAGGAAAATGAGTTAATACATCCATTGTTGTATAACCTTTGATATCAGCAGCCTTATTCGGTACAACATTATTATTATTCACGGCAAACTGATCATCTTTAAATGCTTCATCCGTTCCTTTCACTGCTAAAGCTTGTACACGTACACCATACCCCTCATCATTATCCCACTCAGCAAATACGGTACCTTTGGTTGGAGAAACTTGAAAAGCATTTAGCTCTCGCCATTTACCAGCACCATCTTTATATTGCCCGCGTGTATAGCCTAAAGTTCCACCAACTTTAAAGCTCTCCATAAATGGATAACTTGCAGTCAACTCTGTACCATAAACACGTTGATCGGTATCTGCTAAACTTGCTGAACGATCCGCACTAAATTGTACGACTTTATCTGATGTATTATAGAAGCCTGTAATACCCAGATTAAGGCCTTGATCCTCTTGTAAGCGCCAACCTAGTTCATAACTATTCACTGCAATTGGCTCAATATTTGCTGATGAAACACTTACAATTGCAACATCACGCAACATGCGTTGTACATCTGGATAACTAAACCCTTGTGAAAAATTAGCAAAGACTTGCTGAACATCTGTGAGTTTATAAACTGCACCAAGATTAAATAAGACCTTACTATCACTTGTCGAATCACTTGGGGCAAGGGTTAAATCTGCACTCTGCCCTTGTGCAGCACGCTGCCCCTGTCTCGCTGGAAGATATGCATCCGTCTCTGCCTTGATATATTGATAACGAGCACCAGCCTGAATATTTAAACGATCAGTTAACGCTAGGTCACTTTGTAAAAAAGCACCAAGGTTTTGAATCGTCGTATCAGGACCAGCGCCATAGCTTTTGCCTGTATCTGTATAAGTTAGACCATTATTTGAAGCATTCAGTAAATCATAGAACTGACTATCTTTTTCATGATCATAATCCACACCATACGTGAGCTTCAATTGACGGTCAGCAACTGTGAGATCTTTTTGAAGTGTTGAACGTAATCCTGCAACTTCCACATTCGATTCAGATTGGCTTGCAAAATTGCTCAATGCATATACAGGGAAGAAACGTGCTTTTTCTTTACGATAATAAGCTTCTAAGTTTAGTGTCTGTCCTAAAACATCTTTATTTTGGTATTGAGAATTTACCAAATAACGCTCAGTAAATGGTTGATTATCAAGTTTTAGCCCTTTAATCGCTTTATACGAGGGGTTATTCACGACATCGCCCGTATAATCACGGCCATATTCGGTATCTTGTTTATCTTTATAATATTGAGCACCGAAACTTAATGTTTGATTATCGGTTAAATCAAAGTTTAAACGTCCATTGACATCAATGGTATCGGTATCTTCACGACTTGTTTGGTATGGATCAGTAGCAATACGGTCGCCATGACCATCAAATTGTGAACCACGACTAGTAAAGTTTGCGCCTAAGGAGCCATTTATATTGTCTTTATTGAATGAAACAGATTGACCAACTTCATAGGCTAAACCATCTCCTCTAAATGTATCAGAAGAGGTAATTCCTAATTTAGTTTCAAAGCTTAAAGGTTTTGAAGCATCACCACGTTTGGTAATGATATTGATAATACCACCCGTTGCACCTGATCCATAAATACTTGTAGCACCTGAAATAACCTCAATACGCTCAATCATACTTGGGCTAATACTATTCAGCTGACGAGCAACATCACGTGAACCCGTTTGTGATACGCCATCAATCATAACCAAGACATTACGACCTCGCATGGTTTGACCGTAGTTACTGGTTGTACCACTGCTTGGTGCTAGAGAAGGAACAAGTTGCGCTAAAATATCTGCAACCTTGCGACCTGCTCCACTTTGTTGTTCGATTTGCTTCTGCTCAATAGTTTGGACAGTCCCTGCAATTTCAGCAATATTTTTTGGTGTCCGTGTCGCTGTTACAACAATCTTTTCTAATTGTGTCACTGGCTTTTGTACCGATTCACCTGTGACAGCTACGTTTCCTGAAACAGTTTCTTCTGCATAAGCTTGCTGTGCAAACATTGCCATGACAGCGAGACAACACGGTGTCATTTTAAAAAGTACTTGTTTTGCTCTAAACTCATTATTGACTTTCATTTTCTCGTTTCTCCAGAGCCCTAATATCACTCAAAAAATATCCAAAAGGCAGGCCATCATACTAAATTTAAACTTTGATGAGAATGATTTCTATTAAAAATAATATTCCTCTATCCTCTCATGAATAAAAAAATTGTCTTTCTTGTTTTTTTCCGCCTGTTCGAGTTGTTGGAACTGCTCCAAATACTGATGAGCGATATCTTTTTTTAAAACAAAAACGCCATCTGCATCAGCAATTAATAAATCCCCTGATCGTACTTCAAATGCATTGATAGAAATTTCTGTATCTATTTCAACAAGGCTTTCGCCTTCATTTCGAGTCGTCAGGCAACTGATCGCATGTGCAAAAACAGGTAGTTTCAATTTCAATAATGCCTGACGGTCAGTAATCGCTCCCAATACCACAACACCAGCTAGACCACAATGAATCGCCGCCACACTTCTTTGCTCTCCCCAACAGGCACGTTGTAAATCAAATCTGGCATCAATAATAAGCACTTCGTTTGGTTGACAACTCATGAGTACCTCCCTTAAGTTGCTTGCATTCTTTGACTCAAGCCTTGCTGTTCTTACAATGCCAACGACGCGTTGCTCAGGTGACATTGGAAAAACATGCGGGATATGCCCAACATCTAATACATGGCCAATTGTCGATGTCGCAATTTCTTTGTAAGCTGCGACAAGTTCTTCTGAGCGATCAATTTGATTCATAATTTATTCTCTTTTAAATCTTTTACCTGCAGAGGGCAATTACTACATAATTTTTGCTCAGCTTGCTCCAACTGAAAATAAAAGCAGCACTTTTTTCTCATATAGGTTTTAAATTCAGGATGCCAGTTATTCCAAAGTTGTAGAAAAGGGTTTTCAGTCAAATTAAAACTGCTGGCCGATCTTGATCTGAGTAAACACTGCTGTTGTTGCAAACGATCTTGCATCTCTTTCGTCAAATTTTGTTGAGCCAAAGAACGATAGAGCTGCACGACTCGAACAGCTGCATTTTCCCAAAGTAATGCATAGGGTACCCGCCCAACTCTGGCAATTTTTATAAATAGCAAATTAAAATACGTCAACATGCTTTCAATATCTTTCAGCGTCATGATTTGAAGAGATAATGATTTTGAATCAACCAATTGTAATGTTCTGTCCCAATACCAACCTTCTGGTAAATTGACTGCCAAGGCAGAGCTTTGCCATTTCACAAATGGCACAGCAGCTGCCTGACAATACAAAAAAGGCAAAATCCAAATGGTTGACCAATATTTAATAAAAAGTGAACTCGCACAGGTTAAGTTCTTAGCATGAATACGTGTAGCAAAATCATGCAGAATTTCTTGACAGACAGACTCATCAAGTAATTCAGCCAGCTGTATATGATTCGTGTCCAGACATCGAATCTCTAAGTTCATCTGCTGCTGTATCACAGCAAATGAACTTGCTAACTCTGCTTGAAAATGACTACACATATTCATCAGCGATTAATCTCTATCGGCTGAGATTTGCCATAATGGGTTTTGGGTTTCCCCTATCCCAGATGGCATACTACCAATGCGTGTATCCTGCTCCAGTAATGGTCTAAGTAACTGCTTATAAGGCCACTGGGGCGACTCAAATAATAAGCTCTGTAATTGACTTTGGATCTCAGGTGGGAAATCTAACTTCGCGAGTACATCTTGCAACTGCTCCGCCAGTACGCGCCAAAGTTCTAGTTCTACAATTTGGTAATGCTTTGCCAAAGTATCAACAATACAACCCAAATTAACCTGTATACCTAAAGTCTGGATATAAAACAGTAACGCTTCAACCGAATCATGATAAAGCGTATTTCTAAAATCATGGGGACTTAAATAGTCAGGATCATGCAAACCATTTTGAAGAACCCAAGGCAAATAAATACGCAAGGAATCATGATCTCTAAACATCAGACCATCAAATTGTCCATCTTTAAGTACTAAACATAAGTTTTGCCCGTGGATTTCTCCCATTAGGCCTAAACGAAACAAACGTAAGTTCACCTCAAAAAAGCATGAACATAATCGTGCAAACTGATTCAGAACATGTTCAGGGCTATTCTCGATTTGCTGGTATTGCAGAATATAATCAAAAACTGCAGGTTGACCTTGAATCTTATGACCCAAACTCGCCATTGGAATCAGTTGGTAAGGTTGCTGTAATAATTCCACAGGAATATGACGGCGTTGGGCAGCTAAATGCGTTGGTTTTTCCACAAATAACCATTCATTATCAGCCGTTCTGTCCTGTTGCTTTTCAGGTAAATAAGACCACCATTGTGTTTCTTCACAGAGCCATAATTTTTGTTGCAATACAGGATCTATTTGCTGTGCTTGCTGTAACAATTTTTGGTTCTTTTCCCCATTAATCATCTTCACGATAGGCAAGAAACGCAATGAACCAAGTGCCTTAATCCCAATGGGCAATTTCAGACTTTCTTGTGGAATTTCTTCAGACAGTAAACTACGCATTGAAGCACTGGCATACATGCCTTTTGAGATGAAATTCAAAGGCTGACAAATACCAGCTGTGACATCATCCGCATAAAATTGATCAAATAAATGTTGGTATTGCCAAGGATGTACTGGCATCGCAATATGAGTTTCGCTTAACCCACGCTGAAACATTTCCTGCTTTAATTGATGCCGTTCAGTACGGTTAATAAAAATCTGGCTGGGTTGCTGGGTAAAAATGTCATCTACCCCAGCACCAAACATCATTTTATCTTTATGCACAGCAACCCAATGGATACTGAGTTCGTGTGCAAATTCTGGACAATACTGCACATATTCCTGCTGGCTCAATCCTTCCTTAAGCTTAGACAAAGGATGATATGGCCGGTCACGATACCCCGCGTACTGCTCTAAAATACGAAAGACTTGTGCCGAATTCTGATTAATCAAATCATGAGCATTAACTTGATGCTGTGATAACAAGCTATATTGTTTTAAGCATTTTTGGATCTGGTTTGCAAAGCCTTGTAGCTTATCTGCATGACAGTGCTTAAATAGCCCAGCGTTTTGCAGATACTCAAACAATTCGAATAACTCAATCGAATTGTTCTGAACTTGATCATGGCTTCGGTCTAATAACAGGATTTCAGAGTCCGCATCAAAACACCATGCTTGAGCAATGCCTTTTTTTACAGCAAAGATCACTAAACGTTGCTGATTTTGCTCAGGCAGCAATACAAAGTATTGCTGATCAGAGCCGATTTCAGGCTGATTTTTCAAATCATAATCATATTGATACAACTCAGCTTGAGCTGCTGTTGAATTCATGATTGCTGACTCAGGAATCAATGTCTCAACCAGAAGCGCATTCACAAAGTCCTGTAAAATCGTTCGGTCTACCAATTGATAAACAGGTTGAAGTGCATTCATAACTAACCTCACTTCACCTTAGCTTTAAAAGGTGCTAATGGGTTATCGACAAATTTGATTTGGATACGACCATCACCAAATAAGCGACGTTTAGTTAACGACTCAATGCGCAACGTCTCGGCAAACACATCAAAGATTTGATAACGCTCCTGATGTTCAGGATGCTGTAGTTGATAATCTTGAATCACCTCTGCAGCCCATTTCCAAAAATCCTGTTCGACTAGATTGCTATTTTGATTGAGAAAAATCGCAATATCAGTCAAAGCGACAAAGAACAGACAAGCACAACTAAAATCACGGATTCCATTCAAATCATCCGTCAAAATAAATGACATACTATTGGTTTTAGCATGTTCTGGCGGTAACTGATCTAGCTCAGGTGCTAATTCTGGATGTGTTAAATGTGCAGGGCTATAACGCACACCATCATGGAAATCTTTTAACAGAATACGTGTTGGCCAACCTTGTTTGTGCACCAAAATAATATTCTGACCGTGGGATTCGGTTGCAATACCTTCTGCAAAAAGCAAATGGATCAGTGGTGTAATCACAACTTTCAGCAACTGGCGTGTCCATTGTTCAACCCCATATTGCTGTAACCATGGTGCAATCAAGGCTTGCCCATCTTTTTGGATGTGACTGACCCCATTCAATGGAATGGCATCTTCACCTTCTCGTAAATATTGATGTACGCTTTCACGCCATAAACAACCAATCGTGCCATAAGCCTGCTGCGCATGCGACGTTGGCAAGCGGGTAAAGTCCACGCTCAAACCATATACTTCACGTAGCACTGCAAAATCTAATTGTTTAGCAGTTTCACTTTGATCGATCAAACTTTGCAGCCAGTCGGTAATGATTGGGCCATTCATGACTGTGTGTTTAGCCAAAACTCTTGAGCTAGATGTATTGGTCAAACTCATCGAAAGTTTGATATAAGGTTTTTCTGGATGCTGTAAATTGGTCACAGTTCGCAAAGATTGTTGAGCCAAATAGCGATCCTGACTTTGTCCTAAATAAATAATTTTCTGGTCTGCGATTTCTTCAGCAAAAATTGAAATTAAATGGTTTTCCCATTGCCACGGATGAACAGGAATCCAAACGTATTGATCTGTATCAATCTCTTGTTTGGCGAGATACTGTTGAAATCTTTCTAAATCCTGCGCATTTAATTGTTGTTCAAAAAACGGCTTTGCTTCGATACTGTTTGAATAATTTTCTGCAACAATAGACTTGTCTACCGCCAACCAAACCAAAGCGATAGGCTGTGCAAACTCTACACCATAGCGAACATTATCTTGCAAACTAAAGCCAACACGAGACTTATAGCAAGGATGATATGGATGGCCATCCATTAAATATGATTCTAAAATATCATATGGATATTGAATGGCAGGCAAAGAATAGTTTTCAAAGCACACCTGTGACTGTAGGTCATGAATATAGGTTCGCTTTAATTCAAAAATAAAATCTTCAACCTTTGCAGCATCAGCAATTAATCTCAAGATTTCATCAATCACTTGATTTAAACGTGCTGGTTGCTGCTTGCCATGTTCATCCTGACGTAATACATCCTGATCACGAGCCAGTCGAACCAACTTATAACTGTATTGTCTCTGACCTGGTGCAATATATCGAATCTTGTGCTGTTGTCGATCTTGTACCTCGACCACAAAACTTTGCCCATCATGATCAGCAGAAATAATCTCTTCAAAAATGAGCGCTTGCAGTAATTGTTTAATTACACGTTGCTCAACCTGTTTTACTTGATCAGATTGTGGTTTTTGCCATGCATCAAAGGTATTTTGAATAATGTGTGTATTTGATAAAACTGGGTGTAATTGTCCCATGATGATAATCCTATTTATTTAATTCATTGATTTTGTGCTGATCTGGAAAGCGCCATGCATAAGGCAAAGCGCACAATATAAGTAAAGTACAGAAGATAAAGATTTCCTGAATTCCCTTGAATGAATCCAGCTCAGGGGCAGCACTCGTCTGAAAAATATCTTCGCGTAATTGCAGGTATAAAGCGGCCAGAACCACAGCAACAGCAGCAAAAAGGCGACGGCAAAGGTTGTTTAAGGCCGCCGCTTGTGTCACCAGATGCTGCTGCTGTTGACGCAAACTATTTAGACCAGCTGTGGTAGATGGCATATAAGACAATCCCATACCAAAACCATGCAGCACCATACAAAAAATAATGAACCAAACATTTTGCACTGGTGCCCATGCCAGTAAGGCAAATGACAATGCTGTGATAATCATGCCGAGACTCATTAATTTTGCTGCGCCGTACCGATCCAGATATCTGCCCGCAGGCTGGCTACATAATCCAGTGACCAAAGCACTGCTCATGAGCGCAAAGCCTGTCCATAGCGGGCTAAATTTCAAGCTGTGCTGTATCCATAAAGGAATCAACAACATTCCAATAAACAAACCGACGGTTTGAGCAACACAGATCATCAAACTGAAGCGAAATCCTTGCGATGCAAACAATGCTGGTTCAATTAAAGGATGGGATTGATGTTTCTGACGTCTGAAAAACTGCCAGAATGTCAAAGCAGTGATGCCAAGCAAGAGCCAATAGACAGGCTGATACAAATCTTCGAGGCGATGGATCTGGCTTAATGTGCCCAAAAGCAAAATAATGCTGATGCTTAAGTAGATAAACCCCGCCCAGTCAAAAGACTGATTTACATCTGCTTGTTCTTTAGGTAGGTAGATATATCCCAATACCAATGCGATACAAGCAATCGGAAGGTTGATAAAAAACAAAGCTTGCCAGTCGAACCAAACCAGAACCAAAGCACCCAACATTGGACCAATTGCCAATGTCAGCATAATCATGGCACCCCATAATCCTGTAGTACTGCCACGCTGTTCACTTCGGGTAACGGAAAAGATCAACCCCAAAGACAATGGAATCATCAAACCACTACAAAAGCCCTGTAAAGCTCTGGCTATAAGAACAGACTCAAATTGATTGAATAATCCGCCTGTTATAGATGCCAACGCAAAACAAAATAAGGCTGTCAGATAGGTTTCACGTTTTCCAAAACGCTGACTGAAATAACCAGCAAGTGGCAAACTAATGCTCATTGCCAATAAAAATGCAACGACAACCCAACTCGCCCAAATTTCACCAATTTGGAAATATTGCATCAGTTGAGGTATTGCTGGATTGAAACTACTATTGTTTAAACTTACTGTCCCAGTACCTAACATGACTGTAAGTAAAACATAACGCTGCAATCCAACTTGTACAGACTGAGCTGATGGTACAGAAGACCGTTCCATGCGCGTTTCCTCTGTATAACTTAATCAATATGCTCTGACAGTTTATGTTGGGAGTAAAAACCTGCTGATGTAGGTCGAAGTTGTCCAGGCTTCTGTACAACACGAGATAACCCTGAAGCAGCGAGCTGAGCATGATTTCGGGCAGTTTGATCAGAATGAGCTGATTGAACAACACCAAAATGTTGATAGGATTGAGTATGGTCAAGTTTAAATAGCTCTTCGCCTAAGAGCTGATTTGCAATAGTTGCCGCACGATGTGCTCCTAAACCTAAATCAGGTGTTCCTACGCCATGATGAAAAACTTCCATATTTTGTAGGAAGATTCGACCATCACCCTGATAATTCACCTCAAAATGAACATTGACCTGCCAACGTTCAGCTCGATCAAGTGGAATCAGTGATTGTAAATTCTGCAAGAAAGTTGGTTTAGGATAACGATAACCCGTCGCTCCAATCACACAATCAGCATCGATTTGATAACTTTCACCTTGCTGACTCTGATTAAAACGCAAACGAATTTTCTGATTTTCCAACACTTCTGCATGCTGTAATTGATGATGACCAGCCAACATTACATCTGTTTTATTATCACCAATACTTCGGTGATATAAGCGCTCATAAATATCACGGATCGTTTTACTACTGATCCCCTTATATAAATTCGCTTGTTGTACAGGTAACTCTGCCTTTAAAGAGGCAGGTAAATGATGGAAATAGTGCATGTAGTCAGGACTAAAGTGCTCTAGCCCTAATGGTGTGTTCTCCATTGGGAAGAACCCAGCAGATCGCGTTAACCAGTGTAAATTAAAGTCTGGAGTTGCCTGTTTTTGAGCATACTGACGATCAAATAAATCTAGAAAAATTTCAGCAGCAGACTGGCCTGAGCCAATTAATACCACATTTCCTTTTAATTTCTCAGGACAATTTTTTAGATATTCAGCAGAATGCAAACACTGTGTAGTTTTGGAATAAACGTGCTGTAGGCTTTCAGGTAAATGCGGTACTGTACCTATGCCCAACACAAGCTGGCGCGCTCGATGAATTTGCTTCTCGCCGTTTGAGAAGATTACAACCTCAAAGCCACCTTTAATTGCCTGTACATCAAGCACTTGACTATTAAATTGAATGTTGTCGAGTTGCTGAACAACCCACTGACAGTAGTGGTTATATTCTTGACGCGGAATAAATAGATTTTCACGGAAGTAAAATTTATATAAACGCTGATGATGCTTCAAATAATTCAGAAAACTATAGGGACTTGTCGGCTCAACCAAACTTACAAGATCTGCCATAAACGGTACTTGTAGCAAGGCGTTGGGTAATTGCATCCCCGCATGCCAATCAAAGTTCTCTTTTTGCTCAAAGAATTGATATTTAAGATTACTTTTATCTTGCAATAAACTCGCAAGGCTTAAATTAAAGGGTCCTAGCCCAACACCAATAAAATCAAGCATAGCTCACATCCTTCTGCTCAATAAACAGAGGATTTTGCAGTTGGACATAAACAGATTGATGCTCAACAGGTGCAATTAACTCATCCAGCTCATGCAGACGTGTGAGTAAGTTTCCTTTATAGGGCAAGGTTTCGTTAAACAATAAACCTTGTAATAAAGTACTATCAGGATATTGCTGTAACTGCTCTTGTAAAAAGCCTTTTAAATGTTCAAGCAATTCATCTTCAGTGATATAGCCTGTTGCCCCAATCGCATTGATAATGCCAAATAGCGTATTTCCAAAGAAATAGTAGCTAAAACGTTCATCTACAAAATCTTTAGGACCCACAGCAAATGCTTTCTCTTTCAACTCAGGCAATGCTTTTAAAATTTCTGTGGCAAATTCTTCAATATAATAAAAACCCTGGTTGTCACGCAGCCATAAAGTTTTTGGAAAATGATTTTCAAGTTCCACCAATACATTTTGTTGATGTGATTCAAATGCCATACCGTAACGATGGTAGAGATACATCAACGGTTGCAAGCTCACTTCGAGGAAGCGGTTAAACCAATCTAGGGCGATCTCTGAAAAGTCCGTACTAGGATTCGTTTTGGCAATTTTTGCAAACAATGCATTGAATCGATTTAAAGCTTTACTTGGATGATCCTGACATAAGGATGCAATACAAGTCACTTGCTGCTGCGGGTTAAATGGCTGATCTCGGAAAATGCAGATACTTTCGTTTATCACTTCATTGTCAATGTTTAAAGCCATCCACGCTGGGTCATTCACAGCCTTTAAGCTTGGACATTGTTTTAAAATATTCTGACCAAACTCACTATGCCAAAGTCGGTGTGTAAGTTCACCACGATGACATTCTTTTGCCAAGTTTACGCGGATTGAATTGGTAATCATCACGGAAAGAGAGGGTTTTACCATCCACGGCGCATTAAAACTCGCCAAAGTACGAATAGAGGTCGTAGGGGCGAATTGCCAACCACGTAAGCCCAAATCAATGAGCTGACCAGTTTGCTTTAAACGTTCAAACCATGGTTTGCTTTGTAAATAACGTGCCTGCCAAGGATGTAAAGGCAGTAGTTTATATTCCGTATGCGTCTTTAATAGATTGAGATCACTTTCAGACAAATACCATTGCAAGGCAGTTTTAAGCTGTACAGAAATATCTTCATCTGTGGCACTGCCCTCTGAAATATAATCTTGATGTACAAACCAATAATGTAGTTGCGTTTGACCTTTATGTTCAGGAGAAAATTTCAACCAATCTTCGTGTACAAAACCAGTTCTGCTTTTCGGTGCGGGGTGCATGCTATGACCGAGGATTAAAGCTTGCTCTGTTTCTATAAAATTCTGACCTGCTTTCACCAAGTCATCAAAATCAGCTTCTCGCTGTACTAAAAACTGTTGTAATGCATCGCGACTTTGAATCCACTTTTCGACTAAAGAAGCCGCATCCAATGGGACATCGGACTCAAAAATAAGCTCTTCTAGCAAAAGACCAACGATTGCAACTGGACTAAATGTTTTGATTTGACCTTGGAGAACAATTTGAGGGAGAGCTGCTAAACGATGCCGCCCAACTCGGCTGACATAGGATAATGGGAAATAGCATTGTGCTTGAATAGAATGAATCGGGATTGATAACAGCGTCAAACCTTGGCTAAACGCTTGTTGTTGTGGACTTTGCTGATTATTATCTAGCAAGTGACCTTTGCCAGTTTCTTGCGTATATGCATTGACGAAATGTTGTATCGCCAACCGATTGGCAAGTGATTGCATCTGACGGTATCCTCTTATCGAGAGAGTTAATTTATTTTTCGGAATGTTTTGGCCATAAACATGACTTAACCGTAATTTGATTTAAGATTAAGACGCAAATAATGATAATTATTATCATTTATATTTTCAATTCCATAAGAGAACTTGAAAATGCGGGCCCAATCTATTGAATTATCTGGTTTTAAACGTGATGATTGATCGAGTGAGATACAAAAAGACAATAATCATTCTCATTAAATAAAATGATAATTTCCCAATTACCAATAGTTTTTATAGATTTTAAAAAGATAGAAATAACAATAATTTATATAAAAAGGCACATAATAGCTTCTTTTTAGTCCAAAACATCAAAAAAACTTGCACCCAGCAATTTTGCAAGTTGTTGTGGATCTAAACCAATGTCCAGCCCTCTTTTACCACCGCTGACATAAATTTTATCAAATGATTTGGCTGTCGCATCAATCACTGTTTTGAGACGTTTCTTCTGCCCTAATGGGCTAATTCCTCCAACCAAATAGCCAGTTAAACGCTCAGCGTCTTTCGGGTTTGCCATTTGTAATTTCTTGCAACCCACTGCTGCTGCAACTTTTTTTAGATTGAGTTGATGATTTACAGGCAAAATTGCGATGAAATAATTTTTTTCATCTGTCACCATCAAGGTTTTGAATACTTCTTCAACATTTAAGTTCAACTTTTCTGCAGCTTCTAGCCCGAAACTTTTTGCATTTACATCATGTTCGTACTCATGAATCGAGAATGCTATTTTATTTTTTTCCAATAGTTTACAAGCAGGTGTCATATCAATTCAGTATTTTTGGTTTAGGAATAAAAGTGGGATAAGTGTAGCATTTAAAAATTAAAGATTAAATTTGCTTAGGCTATTTTAGATATAAATATCTCCTTGATAAATGCTGTACCAACCTCATATATTGGCTAAGGTGAAACAAACAGGCTCAATTCTTATATGAGTTATAAGCATAATAATTTAATGGCCATGCGTCAGAATTATTGGGATGATGAGTCATCCAGTACCATACAAGCTGAAAAACAATTTCTAAGAGAAATGTTGGTTGCTGAAGGCATTTTCAAGGATGCGACTTTAGACGACACTAAGTATTTTTTCTTTACACTGCCCAGTATTATTATTGTCAAAGCTTACTCAGTCGGCTTTCACCATAGTGAAGTCAAACGAATGTTAGTGAAGCATATTCATAGCAATCGAGCAGCCTTGATAAGAAAATCTTCACTCAAAATTCAGTTTAAAATTTAGGACATATGTATAGTAAATCTCAAGTAAATGCCAAATATTTACTTAGGCTATTTTAATATCATGGCCCTTTTTCACAAATTTAGACTGATAATTCAAGAGATTGAACTATTTTAATACGTTCAAAAGTTGTAATATCCGCTACAATTCAAGTCTCGGCTTTTAACTCTCCGGTTTCAGCATAGGATTTTTCTTTCATGTCAGATCAGAACGATAAGCTTAAGAATCTAAAAACCTCATCGGTGGATCGTCGCTTATCTATTGCAAAAGCTTCTTTACTTGCTGGAACTCGTTGGGCGACTGCAAATGCCACTTCTCTTTTCTCAAGTGAAGAAGAAAAAGAGAAGAAACGTAAAAAAGCCATGGCTGAACAGGCACATTATTTGGTTTCTGAAATAGGGAAATTAAAAGGTTCAATCGTGAAGATTGGACAAATGATGGCTTTATATGGTGAACATTTTTTACCTGAAGAAATTACACAAGCTTTAAATACGCTTAACAATCAAACTGTTGCACTAGCTTGGCCTGCAATCAAAGCACATTTACAAGAACAGTTAGGTTCAAAATTAGATGAGCTCACCATTGATCATGAGCCAATCGGAACAGCTTCACTCGCTCAGGTGCACCGTGCAACACGTAAATCTGATGGTCTAGAGCTAGTACTTAAAATTCAATATCCAGGTGTTGCCGAAGCGATTGATTCAGACATGAATCTTTTTAAAAACATGCTGAAATTGACACGTATGGTGCCGCAAACTCGTGAATTTGATCAGTGGTTTGATGAAGTTCGAGAAATGATGCATCGTGAAGTTGACTATGGCATTGAAGCTGCGACCACACGACGTTTTGCTGAACGTTTAAAAGATGATCCGCGTTACATCGTGCCTCAGATTGTTGATGAGTTCTGTGCTGAAAAAATACTGTGCATGACCTTTGAGCGCGGTGTTCCTGTGAATAGTCCCGTCATGCTTTCTCTACCTCAAGAACGTCGTAACCAGTTAGGTGAAGCTTCTTTGGAGATTGCAGTACGTGAATTATTTGAATGGGGCGAAATGCAGACCGATCCGAACTTTGGGAATTACCTCGTTCGTTTAGGTGATGGTAATGACGTGAAAGACAAAATTGTTTTACTCGACTTTGGTGCGATTCGCCAATTCGATAACAATTTACTGACTGTAGCGCGTAACCTTATTCATGCAGGTTATGATCATGACAAAAATGCAATGGTTAAAGCCATGACAGGCTATGAATTCTTCGATGGCATGCCTGAAAGTGTTAAACCTGGTATGGCGGATGTATTCCTGATTGCCACCGAAGCATTTAGCTGCCCAAGCAACAATCCAGATATGCCTGTGGGTATTATGGATGATCAAGACCGCTATGACTGGAAGAAAAGCCAATTACACAGCCGTGTCATGCAGCAAGCAGGACAATCCATGGCTTCTCGCTATTTTTCAGTCCCACCTAAAGAATTTATGTTTATCAGCCGTAAATTCATTGGTGCTTATACTTTCATGACCGTGATTGATGCAAAAACCAATGTCCGCAAAATGATTCCTCAATTTGCTTAATACAGCGATATTTTGAATCTTTTAAAAGACCTGCCCAAATCATTGTGCAGGTCTTTTTCATTTCTGTATGAAGCTAGTTTATGCGTTAAAACTTATCCAAAACGATACAAGACTTAAGCACAAGTTTCTGACACTGATTGAATTTCATAAGGTAAACCGACATAGTTTTCTGCCAACGTCGTCTTGCCTGCAGTCGACCCAAGAATGTAGCTTAGCTCAGCCTGTTTAATTTTATGCTCAAACTCCGTTTCGGTTTCAAAACGATGTAACAAGTGCGTCATCCACCAGGAAAAGCGTTCAGCCTTCCAAACTCGCTGTAAGCATTTTTCCGAATATTGATCAATACCTTGATCTGAACCTTCAATATAATATTCAACCAATGCACTTGATAGATAGGCAATATCTGACGCTGCTAAATTCAGCCCTTTTGCGCCTGTAGGCGGCACAATATGTGCTGCGTCTCCTGCTAAAAACATTTTCCCAAAGCGCATAGGTTCAGTCACAAAACTACGTAACGGTGCGATACTTTTTTCAATAGATACACCAGTCATCAACTTTTCCCGGCTTTCAATATCTAAACGGCATTTTAGTTCTTCCCAGAACCGTTCATCCGACCAATCTTCGACCCGATCAGTTAATGGAACTTGTAAATAATAACGGCTACGGGTTTCTGAACGCATACTACACAGTGCAAAACCACGTTCCGACTGAACATAAATCAACTCATCCGCAACGGGTGGCACATCAGCCAATATCCCCAGCCAGCCAAATGGATAGACTTTTTCAAAGGTCTTAATTTTATCTTCTGGAACACTGGCACGGCAGATTCCATGATAGCCATCGCAACCTGCAATAAAGTCACAGTGAATTTGAATCGCCTTGCCCTGATACTCAAAATGAACCTGCGGTGTGTCATAAAAGTCTTTGACCTGTACATTTTCCGCTTCATAGAACGATGTAAGCTGTGCAGCCTCACGTGCAGTCATTAAATCTTTGGTGACTTCTGTCTGCCCATACACTGTGACTTGTTTACCGCCTGTAAGCGCAGATAAATCAACGCGATGCTTCTGTCCGTTGGTTAGTATCTCAATTCCTGAATGAGGTAGTCCTCTCTCTTTTAAGTGTTGGTCTACACCTGCCTGTTTGAGTAAATCAACTGATACTTGCTCTAAAATTCCAGCACGAATACGTGAGGCTACATACTCAGCGCTACGTTGCTCAATGATGATATGTTCAATACCTGCTTTATAGAGAAGTTGTCCCAGCAATAATCCAGCAGGCCCTGCACCAATAATTGCAACTTGTGTTGTTAAAGTCTCCATGACTTCATCCTTGTACTGTCCTGACTTTTAAACTACTGCTTTTATATTCTGTATACGATCTATCCAAGTTGAAAATATCCGTTTATCATCTAATCTGTCCGAATAGCGGACAAAATCAAAATAACTGTCAGAAAAGATGGCCATATGGATATTTTTTTAGAGCACCCAAGTTCACATGAACGTATTCGTCAGGACGACTATATTGCAGGTTTAGCGAAAGGTCTGGCTTTACTTGAAGCGTTTGGAATTGATCGTCAGCGTCTGAATGTCACACAAGTGGCAGAACGCACAGGGATTAGTCGAACCGCAGCAAGAAGGCATTTAAAAACCTTAAAATACTTAGGCTATTTGGAAACAGACGAGCACTATTTTTGGCTGACCCATCGGGTGTTAAGGCTTTCAAGCTCTTATCTCAGTTCTGCTCATTTGCCTAAAATCGCCCAGTCTTTCCTGAATCTGCTGTGTGCCCAGACCACTTTAACATTCTCTTTAGTGGTCTTAGATGAGAATGAAGTTGTGCCCATCGCTCGAAGTTATCTTCCTCAACAGGATAATTTGCGGGTCAGCCCCTATGGCATGCATTTAGGCAATCGCTTGCCAGCACACGCAACTTCGACAGGAAAGGTTTTACTGGCGGCACTCTCCGAACAAGCGCAGCATGAGTGGATCAAAAGCTATGGACTAAAACGGTTAACTCCTTTCACTATACTGGATGAGCCAACGTTTTTAGACGTATTAAAAACGATTTCCCGATCAGATTATTGTCTCTCCAAGGAAGAACATGAACTGGGTGTGATTGCGATTGCAGTGCCTGTGCTAAATGCCCAGGGAAAAGCAATTGCTGCGCTCAATTGCATGTCTCAAACCAATCGTGTACAGCAAGATTATTTGATTGAGCAAATTTTACCGTTGCTACGCAACACAGCCAACGAACTTCGCAATGTGATTTAAAAAAGTAGGCGTTAAAATTTTATCGCCTTGCCCTCTTCATTTTTGCAGTTGCACTATAGAAATGCGACCTAAAAAGCATTCAAAAACAATTTAGGCATTTGATAGTAATTTTTTAAACATAACGGGACATTTTTAAAATTTAGAAAAGAAAAATCAATAAAGTAATATCTAAATAGATATCAAATCCTTATACACACTCAGCATTTTTAAAAGCCAATTTGCCCAATAAAGATGGTTCGAAATAATTTGACAGGAAATTTAAAACATAATACATATAGTTTTATATGTTATATTTTAAAACCTAAAGACAAGGAATGGACAATGTCTAAAATTCAACTGAAACACTTTATTGACGGCGAATATGTAGCAGCAAAAGGGAACGAATACTTTGACCTTGTCAGTCCTGTGACAGGACAAATCTACGCAGAATCACCCAATGCAACGGATGCCGAAGTAGATGCAGCGTATGCAGCAGCAAAACAAGCGTTTAAGATTTGGGGACGCAGCACACCGGCAGTTCGCCAAAAAGCCTTACTTGATTTAGCAGATGCCGTTGAAGCGAATGCTGATCGTTTAGTTGAGGCGCAAAGCCGTAATACTGGACAACTTAAGCATCTGATTGCTTCTGAAGAAGTTGCTGTTTCTGCAAATCAAATTCGTTTCTTTGCTGGTGCTGCACGTTTACTCAATGGTTCTGCTACAGGTGAATATCTAGATGGCTTAACCTCAAGTATTCGACGTGAACCTGTTGGCGTTGTCGGTCAGGTTACCCCATGGAATTATCCGTTGATGATGGCTGTCTGGAAAATCGCGCCTGCTTTGGCGGCTGGGAATACCGTCGTTTTAAAACCAAGTGATACAACACCTGAAAGTACCCTGCTTTTGGCGGAGATTGCAGCACCATTTTTCCCTAAAGGCGCTTTCAATGTGGTTTTAGGTCGTGCTGATGCTGGCTCTAAAGTGGTGTCACACAAGACACCTGCTCTGGTGTCTATTACAGGTTCAGTTCGTGCAGGTTTACAAGTTGCTGCATCAGCTGCGGCCAACTTAGCCAAAGCACACCTCGAATTAGGTGGAAAAGCACCAGTCTTGGTCTTTGCAGATGCAGATATCGATAAAGCGGTTGAGATGATCGCATTGACTGGCTTCTTCAATGCAGGACAAGACTGCACCGCAGCTACACGTGTCATCGTAGAAGAATCTATTCATGATGCATTTTTAGCAAAACTGGTCACTGCTGCAAAAAATACACGCTTTGGTGAGCCTGATGACCAAGATGCACTTTATGGTCCATTAAATAATGCCAATCAACTGAAGAACGTACAGACATTCATTGAAAAACTACCTGCACATGCCAAAGTCGAAACTGGCGGCAAGCATGCCAATCGTCCAGGTTTTTATTTTGAAGCAACTGTAATTAGCGGTTTACAGCAACAGGATGACGCCATTCAAAACGAAATTTTTGGCCCAGTGATCACGGTTCAAAAATTTAAAAATGAAGATGATGCTGTAGAAAAAGCTAATGATATTGAATATGGCCTAGCTTCAAGTGTCTGGACAACGAACCACGCGCGTGCGACTCGTTTATCTCGTGAACTGGATTTCGGTACAGTCTGGATCAACACACATATCCCTTTAGCTGCAGAAATGCCACACGGCGGTTTCAAAAAATCAGGATATGGAAAAGATTTATCTGGTTATGGATTTGAAGAATACACGCGCATCAAGCATGTCATGAGTTCAAATGAATAATAAAAACAGAAGTAAATAGGAGCATAGAATGGATACTCAGGAAGCCAAACGCTTTGTTAGCAAGGCACATCATGTCTTGTTTAATTTACATGATCCCCGAGCTCTAGATCTTTATTTTTCAGAAGATTTTATTGAACATTCGCCTTTAGTTGCGGATGGTCTGGCAGGTCTGCGTCAACTAATCCAAGATTGCCCTCAGATCCAGCATGAAGCAATTCGTGTACTCGCTGATGGCGATCTGGTGGCAATCCATGGTCGTTTTCATGGCCTAGATGAAACGCCATTGGTTGGATTTGATATTTATCGTGTCAAGGATGACAAGATCGTTGAACATTGGGATGGCTTGGTGACTGAAGCACAGCCGAATATCAGCGGTCGTACCCAACTGGATGGCCCGACTCAGATTGATGACAGTGCTGATCGTGAAGCGAACCGCAATGTCATTCGTGCTTTTTTTCAAAAGGCCTTGATTGACGGAGAATATCAGGCCTTCAGAACCTATACGGATGGCGATCATTTCCTGCAACATAGTCCGGATATTGGTGACGGTGTAAATTCCGTTATTGATTTCCTGAACAAAATCCGTAATGAAGGACAAGGTTTGGTATACTCCAAAACTCATCGAAGCATTGCCGATGGTCAGTTTGTACTGACCCATTCTGAAGGTAGTATCGCAGGAAACCGACACGCCTATTTTGAATTATGGCGTCTCGAAAATGGCAAAATTGCTGAACTCTGGGATGCTATACCTGCTGTTCCAGAAGATGAAAAGGCAATACACAATTTTGGCGTGTTTTAAGCCATGATCCGTATCATTAAGCGAAGTAATTAAACTTCGCTTTTAGAGAACTAGCTATGTCAGCATATACGATAATCTTTGCACCGATCACACAATCAACGCGCTCTGAACAGGTGGTTGAACGTTTGGAGAATGCGATTATCTCAGGACTGCTCAAAAGTCAGGAACAGCTTCCGAATGAAGCTGACTTAGCGCGTTTAATGGGTGTTTCACCTATCACGGTACGTGAAGCTTTAACAACTTTACGTGTCAAAGGTTTAATTGACACTCGACGTGGTCGGAATGGCGGTAGTTTTGTTTGTGAATTACCTGCTGATTTACGTTTAAGCCTGCATCCTTTGCGTCAGGCCTCAACAGAGTATCTGGCAGATTTAGGCGAGTTCCATAGTGCGATTTTAAGTCATAGTGCATATCTGGCTTGTCAAAGAACAAGCGATGCTGAACTTGAGAAAATTAGCACATTGATTAAACAATTTAATCAAGCTCGTGAGGCAGATATCCGTGCTCAGCTGGATTTACGTTGTTTACTGAGTTTGACTTCTTTTGCACAGTCAGCACGACTGGCAAATCAAGAACTCGCTTTACAGGCAGAATGGGCCCCACTTATTGCTGTTTTATACCAAAATGATGGATTTCATCAGGCTGTAGTAGATCAATACCATAAAATTTTGTCATCATTGACTCAAGGAAATGGAGATGAAGCCATGCTACAAACGAGAAAAATCATTTCCATGCAAACAGATCAAATGCTGCAATATAAATTATCGATCAATTAAAAAAACAACCAAGGGATAATCAACGCATTGATTGCAAGCATATGGAATTTTAGGAGTTATAGGAATGACCCAACTTGCATATATAGAAGAGCTTCAACAGCTACTTCAACACATAACAGATGAAACGACTTCGCTTGCAGAGATCCTCGCTGATAAAACCAGTCAGATTTTATCTAAGCATAAAACTGCAAAAACCAAAGACATCAAGCTTTCTACGTCAGAGCGTAAAGCGCTGCAACAGGAAATAAAAGCTGCGCTTCACCAAAGCCAGTATAGTCAAGGCATGGGATTTGCCAGTTATAGTCCTGCAACCAATACAGAGCAAGAATACTGGACACTGGAATGGTGGTATAAAAAAGAAAATCAATTACAACAGGCACAACTAGAGAACTATCAAAACGCGCAACGTTTTTTAGATTTCCGGACTTTTGAATGGTTCCAGCAACCTGCCGAAAATAAACAACCTGGTTTTTATGGTCCCTATGTCGATTACATCTGCAATGGTGCTTATACCATTACCATGGCTCATCCCGTGATGATTGGTGAGCAGTTTATCGGTGTAATTGCGATTGATGTTCTGGTCTCGGCATTAGAAAAAGTTCTGCTTCCAAAACTTAAAAACATCCAACAAAAAGCAGTCATCACCAATAACACGGCTCGTGTTATTACCTCAAATGACATCAGTATCAGAACTGGCACTTTGTTGAAGAACTTAACGAGCAAACACGCAAGTGCTCTCCCCAATCAGTCTTTAAGGTTGGTGGTGATTTAGCGTTCTCTCGCTCTAAATTAAACGCTTAACCTTCTCTTTCTCATAAGTTTCTTCTTTTTGGCTTGTCAATATAAGCCAAGGGAGTTTTTTGCCTAAAAATTACAAGTTTTTCTGGATAGAAAAGCGCAATAAATCAGGTTGAAGGAATATGGAACAAGAATCTGTCTCTCTCAAAAAGCTTTCTTTATGGCAAGTCACTGTGATCGGTATTGCCTACATGACCCCAATGACCGTATTTGATACCTTTGGCATTGTTTCAGGAATTACCAATGGTCATGTCCCGCTGGCTTACTTATTGGCACTCACCACGATGCTATTAACTGCTTTTAGTTATGCTCGCTTTAGTAAGCACTCAGAAAAATCGGGTTCTGCCTATAGTTACACCACGGAAAGTATTGGCCCTAAAAGTGGTCTGTTCGTCGGTTGGTGTACCTTACTTGATTATTTATTATTGCCTTTAATTAACGTTCTACTTGCAGCCATTTATTTAACAGCACTGATCCCAAGTGTTCCCTACTGGTTTTGGGTCATTGTCTCGGCAGGTCTAGTGACTTTGGTGAACTGCTTCCGTATCCGTTTGCTCGCCAACATTAGTCTAATTTTTGTATTTGCCCCGATTATTCTGATGATTATTTTTGTGTATTTGGTGATTCAAGGCATTGGAAGTACACAAGGTTATGAATATGTACTCACCTTAAATCCTTTATGGCATGGTCAACAGGAATTGCTGCCTTTGGTTGCAGGAGCCTCAGTGCTTTGCTTTTCTTTCTTAGGTTTTGATGCAGTCACAACACTTTCAAACGAAACCAAAAACCCTACCAAGACCATTCCTTATGCAGTTCTTCTCACTACACTTTTTGGTGGCATGATTTTCTTTACCGCGTCATGGTTTATTCAGCTTTATTATCCAAGCAATATCCGTTTTCATCATCCATCAGAAGCATTGCCTGAAATTGTTCTATATGTGGGTGGCGCCTTATTTCAGTCCATCTTTTTATGTGGCCAAATTATGAATACGGTTGCTTCAGGTCTTGCTTCGCATGCCAGTGCATCACGTTTACTCTATATCATGGGCAAAGATAATATTTTCCCCAAAAAGTATTTTGGAACACTCCATGCCACCTTAGGTACGCCATTTTTCTCGGTATTATTTGTTGGATTGATTTCACTAAGTGCTATTTTCTTAAACCTTGCACAAGTGATCAGCTTGATTAGCTTTGGTGCACTGGTGGCATTTACCGCAGTCAACCTATCCGTTTTCGTCAAGTTCTATGTTAGAGAAAAACAACGTTCAGGATTTAAAAATAAGTTTTTCAATCTCTTTTTACCGCTTATTTCGGTCATCAGTATTCTGTGCCTCTGGATCAATCTAGATTCATCAGCCTTAAAATTTGGAAGCTGTTGGCTGGCTATTGGTATACTGATATTTATTTACAAGTTAATGAAAAAACAGAATATTACCTTGACCAACACATGCTAAGTTCTTTAAAAATAAACTGCATCGGCTATTTGCCCCTTAACAGGAAGGAGCAAATATGCCCGTTGAGAAATTTGCTAAAATATTTGGACCAACCCTCTTATTCAGCGTTCAGCAAACTTATATTCAGGTTTAATAGACGAGATTAAAAGCTAGAATGGGTAATGTGGTGCTTGCGCTTGAATCGTCATCCATTGCCATTGGGTAAACTCATCTGCATTTGCTGGCCCGCCAATCCGCGTACCATTGCCTGAAGCACCAAACCCACCAAATGGATTGACGGTTTCATCATTTACGGTTTGATCATTGATATGCAACAGACCGACATTAAGTTGTTGCCCAAGCTGTATAGCGCGTCCGACATTGGCGGTGATAATACCAGCAGAAAGCCCATAATCACCGTCATTTGCAAGTTCAATGGCTTGTTGATCTGTTGTAAAAGGAATCAGAACTGCCACTGGGCCAAAAATTTCTTCTGAAAAAATTGGATTGTCTTGCTTTACATCAGCCAATACCGTTGGCTCAAAGAATACACCATTTGCCTGCCCACCTACTTCCAGTTTTGCACCGTGCGCAATCGCATCCTTCACTAACTGCTCAACACGTTGCGACTGCTTGGCATTAATCAGAGGACCAATCGTAACATCAGAATTCAAAGGATTACCCACTACAAAATTCTTTACCTTTTCAATGACGCGCTGTTTAACTTGCTGATAAATCTTTTCCTGAATCAAGATTTTCCCAGAGGTCATACAAATTTGACCTGAATGTAAAAAAGCTCCCCAAGCAATATTCTCAGCCGCCAATTCAATATCTGCATCATCTAGAATAATGAGTGAGTTCTTTCCACCTAATTCAAGCGATACTTTTTTCAGTGTTTTGGCTGCATTGGCACCTACAATACGACCAACATGAGTTGAGCCAGTAAATTGGATACTGGCAATATTTTTGTCCAATGTCAGTGCCTCACCAACTTCCGCACTGCCAGGTAATACATGCAGCAGCCCCTGAGGTAAACCTGCCAATTCAAAAATACGAGCAATCGCATAACCACTACAAACTGCGGTTCGCTCATCGGGTTTCAGTACCACAGCATTGCCTAGGGCTAAGGCAGGAGCAACCGCACGCAACGCAAGATAAAGCGGGAAATTAAACGGTGAAATCACACCAACTACACCCAAAGGAACTCGCTTGGCCAGACTCAACTTTCCTGTTGCAGTTGGCAATAAGGTACCTTGATCCGCGGCAGGTAAACCGATGCAATGTTTTAATACTTGAATCGAGATATTGACTTCAAACCCTGCTTTGAACTGTAACGAGCCACTTTCTTTGACCAGCCACTCAATGATTTCAGCCTGATGTTCTGTCAGAATCTGGACTGCCCGTTCAAACACAGCCTGACGTTCTTGGTAACTCGATGCCCACCATTGCTTTTGTGCAACCTTGGCTTGCTGCGCCGCATCAACCACATCTATCGCAGATGCATAACCGATCTGACCTAAAGACTCGCCTGTCGCGACTTCAACCACTTGATAACCGTTTTTGGCTAATTGCCATGTACCACGAAATAATTTTTGATCCCAAATTTCTTTTGTTAAAATAGACATCTTGACCTCATTGTATTTTCTTGCCCAACGCATTCACTTTAGAAGGCTTGATGTCCTAAAATGAGCGTAACGCTTACTGATATTGTTCAGTCTAAATATTCACTGAACGATATTTTTAAGTTTCATCATGTGCTGATATTGAATATGAAGCTGTTGTCTTTTTTTGACTAAACGGTATTTTTTATTAGAACTGTCATGAAATCTTAAATGAGCCGAGTGACTGAAATACCTGTTTTATTCTGCTTTTGGTTTAATCTGATGATCTGCCTGAAAATTCTGATAGGTCTTCCGTTCAGCAGATTCTTCTGCTAATGGTGCAACTTCTGTCATTGTGCTTAAACATCGCTGTGCCAACTGCACATACTCTTGAGTACCTTTTATTTTCCAGTGCCGTTCTTGCTCTGAAAGCTCTCTGGCAACTTTGGCTGGGCTGCCTAAAGCCAGAACATTGGCAGGAATTTTAGCTTTGGTTTTCACCAAGCTATTGGCACCAATAATGGTATTTTCACCAATTTCAGCATAATCCAGTATCACACTGTTCATACCAATCAAGACATTTTTACCGATACGACAACCATGCAACGTCGCTGCATGACCAATATGTCCCATTTCCTCAACCAGCGTGACACTTTGTGGAAAACCGTGAATGATGCAGCTGTCCTGTACATTGGCATTTTCCTTGATATGGATACGACCAAAATCAGCGCGCAGCGACGCAAATGGCCCAATATAAACCCCTGCTTCAATAATTACATCGCCAATTAAAACGGCAGTAGGATGAACAAATGCACTAGCATGAACAACTGGGATCACACCATCAATACTGTAACAAGGCATCACTCATTCTCTCAGTGTTTTGATTCAAGCCGCCAAAGCGACGCCAAAAATGTGCTGTTGCATTTGGCATAGGCCCTTCGGAAGTTGCAGCAACTGACAGGAAATAGTCATCCGCGGCCTCAAAGACTTTCTTATAAATATTCATAGATAAAGTACGGGCATTGATTGCAGGCCAATCTGCTGACAACAACTCTAATGGCAAAGAAGGATCTTTAAGCAAAATCCGACGATAATAATGAATCAGTAAAGTACGAATCTGAAAAGCTTGAACTGGTTCGATGCTCTCATCGTCCTGCATCAGAATTGCTCCGATTTCCCGAAACATATCCAAAAATTGTAGATAACGTTGGCGCAACTCATCAATCGGCCAGTTAGTCTCTAACATACGGCTAATGGTTTCAGTTGAGTTATTAAATAGCTGCAAGGTCTCTGCCTTAAACACAACCACTTGTTCACTCATATTCAGATCAACCAACAACTTTTGCAATTGCAGTCGATTAGAACCTGGATAAGCCATCAAATTGGTAGAAATATTGGCAAAGCCGAGCCATTCCAGTTCTTTTCTCAAAGATGCTTTATTGTCAGTATCCAGACTCGACATCAGAATAAGATCCCAAGAATGATCCCATTCTTTCATCTGATCATTATAAATCCGTTGTTCTGCCTGCAAATATTTTGCTCGACTGGCATCGGTGATACGATAAAAACTGGTTCTGCCGATCTTGTCTGAATCTAACCAATCATTTTTAACCAGCCGAAAAACCGAAGTCCGTACAGCACGATCATTAAATTCAAACAGCTCCAGCAACTGAATCAAGCTAGCAAGGCTGATATTGCCACCGCGATGCAGCACCGAATCCCCAAAAATGGTTGAAATGAGCGATGTCCCACTTAAGGTCTCATTCTGAATAATCGAATCAATAATTTGCTGTAGCTTTGCACTCATACTTTTATCTTGGCGTTTAGATTCAGGATATAGATTCTATACCCTGAATGGTCATAATGTTAAGCAATCTGACGCATATCGATAACGCGTTTTGCTTTCCCTTCAGAGCGTGGCAAGGTAAGTTCATTCACCACTTCTACCGTCACTGAAATACCAATCATGGTTTTAATTCGCTGCATCAACTGCTGAGCCAGTTGCTGCGCCTGCTTATCACAGTTATGGCACATTTCTGTGCGAATATGCAAAGTATCCATGTGTCCTTTCTTTGCCACCAGAATTTCATAATTCGGCACCAAACTTGGCACTTGAAGAATTTGTTCTTCAATCTGAGTTGGAAATACATTCACACCACGAATGATCAGCATATCATCACTACGCCCGACGATCTTATCCATACGGCGCATGGCAAGATTCTGGCCTGCCAATAAGCGGGTTAAATCTCGGGTACGATAACGAATAATTGGTAGACCTTCTTTGGTAATGGTGGTGAAAACCAATTCGCCCAGCTCCCCATCCTTACATACTTCACCTGTTTCTGGGTTAATGATTTCAGGATAGAAGTGATCCTCCCAAATGGTGAGACCATCGCCTTCGTTCAGACATTGCATGGCAACCCCTGGGCCCATAATTTCAGATAGACCATAAATATCGAGTGCCTTGATATTAAGACGTTCTTCGATCTCACGGCGTAACTCTTTTGACCACGGTTCTGCACCAAAAATACCAACCTTTAACGAAGTATTACGCGCACTACCCAACTGCTGTTCGAGTTTTTCAATAATGCTGACACAATACGATGGCGTGACCATGATTGCTGTTGGTTTAAAGTCCTGAATCAGTTGCACCTGTTTCTCTGTCTGACCACCTGACATCGGAATCACAGTTGCGCCTAAGCGTTCAGCTCCATAATGTGCACCCAAACCACCTGTGAATAAGCCATAACCATAAGCCACCTGAATCATATCTTTGGCACTCAAACCCGCCATACGCAGGCAACGCGCCACGATGTCCGACCAAGTATGAATATCTTTTTGGGTATAACCGACTACAGTTGGTTTACCTGTGGTGCCTGACGAGGCATGTAAACGAACAATCTGTTCTTGTGGCACTGCAAACATGCCAAACGGATAGTTATCGCGTAAATCCTGTTTAGTGGTAAATGGAAACTTGGCGAGATCATCCAATGTGACGAAATCATCCGGATGCACACCAGCATCATCAAACTTTTTCTTGTACACAGGACTATTGGCATACACATACGTCAAAGTTTCTTTTAACCGTTTGGTTTGAAGTGCTCGCAATTCCGCTAGCGTCATTTTTTCTACATTTTCTATCATCTGGCTATCCACTGCCGTATCTCCTATGTCGTTATTTCACGAGAACCGTCTAAATTAATTTAAATTTTCTATAATCAGGGCCACACCTTGACCTACACCCACACACATGGTGCACAGTGCATATTGACCACCACGTCTTTTTAATTCTCTGGTGGCAGTAATTACTAAGCGCGTTCCGCTCATACCAAGAGGATGACCCAGTGCAATCGCACCGCCATTTGGGTTTACACGCGTATCATCATCCTTGAGCCCTAATTCACGCATACACGCCAGCGACTGGGCCGCAAACGCTTCATTCAGCTCAATCACATCCATTTGATCCAGACTCAGACCCGTTTGTTTCAATAATTTTTGTACCGCTGGTACTGGGCCAATGCCCATATATTTCGGTTCAACTCCTGCACTGGCAATCGCCACCACACGAGCTAAAGGTTTTAAACCATGCATATCCGCAAATTGGCGATTCGTGAGTAAAACACAAGCCGAGCCATCATTCACACCTGATGCATTGCCTGCCGTAACTGAACCACCTTCTTTGCGGAATGGTGCTTTCAATTTCGCTAAACTATCCAGACTGGTATCTGCTCGAGGATGCTCGTCTTGGACAAACGTTGTGATGTTCTTTTTACGATCCACCAGTTCAACTGGCAAAATTTCTTCATCAAAGAAACCAGCTTGTTGTGCTGCAGCCACTTTTTGTTGGCTACGAATCGCAAATACATCCTGATCCTGTCGACTGATCTGATATTTTTCAGCCACGTTTTCAGCCGTTTCGGGCATGCTATCGGTGCCATATTGTGCTTTCATCTTTTTATTGATGAAGCGCCAGCCAATGGTGGTATCAAAAATCTCAGGACTACGCCCAAAAGCTTCAGTGGGCTTTGCCTGCACAAACGGCGCGCGACTCATCGATTCGACACCACCCGCCAGTACAAATTGTGATTCGCCCGATTTAATCGAACGTGCCGCCAAGCCCACTGCATCCAACCCCGAAGCACAGAGTCGATTTACCGTCATGGCAGGAACTGCTTCTGGTAATCCTGCCAACAAAGTTGCCATACGTGCCACATTACGGTTATCTTCACCCGCCTGATTGGCACAGCCCAAAAATACTTCATCTAAATCCTGCCAAGGCAGATGTGCATGTTTTTCTTTTAAATGTTTGATTGGCAATGCAGCAAGATCATCGGTACGTACCGAGCTGAGTGACCCTGCATAGCGTCCAATCGGGGTACGAATAAAATCACAAATTAAAACGTCTTCCATGATCGCTCCTGCTTATGCAAATGCTGTTAAATCTTGTGAATAGTTGGCAGTTACACTTTGCTGCTGTGCCACGTATTGCTTGAGATATAAACTTGCACGATATTTTTCTTCGCCATAAATGGCATATAAATTATTGAGGGTTTGCAACACATACTGCGCGCCCAATTGCATCATCCATTGATACGGCCCCTTAGGATAATTGACACCATATCTCATGGCATTATCAATATCTTCCATACTGGCAATACCGTGCAGGCTGGCCTCACAGGCTTCATTGATCAGCAACACAAGGGTACGTAAAGTTAATAATGCAGGATGGTCTGTAATCCAGATCACATGGATCTGATATTGAGCAAAAAATGCCTCAACTTTTGCCAGATCTTCGGCTTCACACAACGGGTTGTGGCTCAGCACTACGGCTTGTGCCTTTGAAAAATCATGATGCCAATCCATCAATACCGTTTTACGGCTTAGATAGTTCAGGTTGGCAGATTCACCCTGACTTAACCGTAGATCAATATCATCCATCTGAATGATATTTTCTTCATTTTCAGTCCCAAAATTCAGCGCTAGACGTGTGAGTAGCATTGGTAGCTGAGACCATGCGCCTTTGACCTGAACATCTGACTGAAAGGCTGTAGCTGTAATGGCTTGAGGCTGAAAAGTCGAATACTGATTTTTTGCATCGTAGTGATAGAAACCTTGCTTTGACTTTCGTCCCCATGCACCTGCATCGACGAGCTCTTTTTGTACCAGACTCGGACGATAACGCGGCTCATAAAAGAACGCTTCATAGACACTTTGGGTCACAGAAAAATTCACATCCTGCCCAATCAAATCCGTCAACTCACATGGCCCCATCGCAAAACCACCACACTGCTTTAAGGCATAGTCCAGTTGGTCATACGTTGTGACCTGTTCTTGTAAAGCACGAAATGCTTCTGCGTAAAATGGACGGGCAATGCGGTTCACGATAAAACCAGGTGTTGACTTGGTTAGAACTGGGATTTTTTCCCACGCCAACATCAAGGCTTTTAACGCCTGACATAGGCCAACTGGCGTTTTTAAACCTTGTACAATCTCGACCAGTTTCATCACTGGCGCAGGATTGAAAAAATGCAGGCCCACGACACGTTCAGGTTGTGGAATCCCAGCCGCAATCGCAGTGACGGAAATTGAAGATGTATTGGTGGCGAAAATAGTGTGTTTACTACAAATATCTGCAAGCTGTTGAAACAAAGACTGCTTTACTTGCAGTTTTTCAACCACAGCCTCGATCACCAAATTCACATCAGCTAAATCTTCTATACCATCGGCAATGCTTAAATGTGAACATGCCTGCTGGGCTTGTTGATCCGTTATCTTGCCTTTTTCAACCAGTTTGGCAAAAGTCTGATGCAATCCATCCACCGCCTGCTTGGTCTTTTCACGATCAAGATCATATAGAATGGTAGAATGACCATTCATAATGGACAATTGGGCGATACCGATACCCATAGTTCCCGAGCCAATGACGGCAACACGGGCATGAGACAAATCCAGATGAGTCATGTTTAAAGCCCCTGAAAGTTTGGCTCACGCTTATTCATAAAGGCTTGTACGCCTTCACGATAATCTTCTGAACGACCCGCGATACGCTGAAAATCTCGTTCCAAGTGCATTTGCTCATCAAAACTATGATTACGAGATTGATGGATAGCTTTTTTAATCAATGACAAGCCAAAGGTCGGCTGTTTTGCAAGACGTTCAGCTAGCTCAGTCACTTTCGTTTTTAATTCCGTATCTTCTGCAACATCCCAGATCATGCCCCATTCTTTGGCAGTTTCAGCAGGCAATTTATCACCGAGCAAGGTCAGTCCCATGGCACGTGCGTGACCGACTGAGCGTGGCAGGAACCAAGTTCCACCTGAATCAGGCACCAGACCTAAACGGCAGAAAGCTTGTACAAAGTTGGCAGATTTAGCTGCGATGACTAGATCACAGGCAAGTGCAATATTTGCACCTGCGCCCGCCGCCACGCCATTCACAGCACAAATGACTGGTTTTGGCATATTAACAATCATTTTGATCAGCGGGTTATAGTAGGTTTCAATCGAGTACCCCAAATCAGGTGCAGCAGCATTTGGATCAACCACACGATCACCTAAGTCTTGTCCTGCACAGAAGCCGCGGCCTTCTCCACTGATTACGATACAGCGAACGTCCTGTTTTTTAGCCCAAAGATTCAGAACCTCGGCTACTTCATGGTGCATGTCCACGTTAAAGCTATTGAGTGCTTGGGGACGATTCAACGTTAAATAACCCACGCCATTTTTTTCTTCAACGATAATATTTTTATAGTCCATCACTCACCTCTAAAGATTGGTTTTCTTTTTTCAAAAAATGCATTAATGCCTTCATTCCGATCCTTGGTTGCTGCCAACCAGACAAAGTTCTGCCGTTCGGATTTCAGTCCCTGACTTAATGTGATTTCGTGAATACTTTTAATCGATTGCTTGATCACCCGAATTGCCAAAGGTGCTTGCTTGGCAATTTTGCTTGCCAGTTGAATGGCATATTCCAGCGTGAGCGCGGTTGGTACTACTTCGCTACAGATACCATGCTGCTGTGCTTGCTTGGCGGAGATCATTTCCCCTGTCATCGCCCAACGCATGGCCAGTTGTTGGCCCACTAGACGTGCTAAACGCTGTGTTCCACCTGCACCAGGTAACATACCCAAACCAATTTCTGGCAATCCAAATTTGGCATTTTCACCACACAACACGATATCTGTGTGTAAAACCAGTTCAAATCCCGCACCTAAAGCATAACCATTCACAGCTGCAACAATCGGTTTAGTAAACGCATCGATCTTCTGCCAGAGCTTGGGACGAATATCGAGCTGTAAAGCAACCGCATCCATTTCTGCCAATTCACTCAGGTCTGCACCTGCTGCGAAACAATATGGATTGCCTGTTAGAACTACGACTTTGACTCGGCTATTGTGTTCTGCCTCTTCAAATAATTCGCATAAATATTGCAAAGTTGCATTATTTAAAGCATTGCGTTTTTCCGCACGATTGAGGGTTAATAGCATCACACCATCAACTGTTATCTCAGCTTTAATCAGCTCTTGCATGGCAACCTCTACTCATCAAAGCTCAAACGTACATTTGCGCCTTTCGGTAAAGTCTGGCAGCTCAGCACATAGCCCTTTTCGACTTCATCATCCTCAAGGCTATAGTTCAGGAACATATCTACTTCGCCTGAAAGTACCTTACAACGGCAGGTCGCACAGACACCACCTTTGCACGCATAAGGTAAATCTGCACCTGCCCGTAATGCTGCATCTAAAATGCTTTCATCATCTTGAGACACAGACACAATCAGTTCACGCCCATCAAGTACAATATTGACTTGTTCTTCCTTACGGTTTACATCAGCATCAACAACACGTTTTCGTACATGGCCAGTATTAAAGCGTTCGGTGTGAATCTTATCTTTCGTTAAACCATAGGTCTGTAAAAGGCTTTCGACTGTATCCATCATTTCATCTGGACCACAGGCAAAAACATGATCAAAGTTGGTCTCTAAGACATCATGATCAAATAGTTGCTTGAGTTTGGTTTGATCAATTCGACCATTTAGCAATTCGCTGTCGTTGAACTCACGTGAAAAAATATTAATCAGCTGAAAGCGTTCCTTAAATTGATCTTTCAAATCCATAATTTGCTCAGCAAACATGGTTTGTTTCCACGAGCGATTGCCATAAAGCAAAGTAAAGTTTGATGTCGCTTGCTCAAACAAAACTTGCTTAATAATCGACAGAATCGGGGTAATACCACTGCCAGCAGCCACACCGAGAAATGATTGGCCGCCAGATCGAGCTGCTTTTTGGAAAAAAACACCCTGCGGAGGCATGACATCAAGGACATCACCGACTTTTAGATAGTCATTGGCCCAGTTGGAAAATTGCCCCTGATCCATTTTTTTAACTGCGATACTGATATCTTCTTTCGGCGCATAACTACAAATTGAGTAACAACGACGAATCTCACCCGCCTCAGTTAAATGGCGAATGGTCAAATGCTGACCAGGTTGAAATTTAAATTGTTCTTGCTGCTCAGCGACGAGATCAAATGAAATACAAATCGCTTGATCAGTCTGAGAGGTGATGCTTTTTACTTTTAAGGGAATAAATTGGCTCATGGCTGATTTCCTTATCCAAGACTTTAAATACATTTAAAATAATCAAAGGGTTCAAGACAGTCTCGACATTTGTATAGGGCCTTACAGGCGGTCGAACCAAACTCTGTGAGCAATCTAGTATTGCGGCTTTTACACTGCGGACATATCACGCCATCTTTTAAATGAACGTGTGTTCCACACTGATGAGCTAAACCCTCAGGTGGCGCGATGCCATAGTCTTGTAACTTTTTTTTGCCTATTTCAGACATCCAATCTGTTGTCCATGCTTCAGATAAATCAACAATGACCTTTGTTGGAATGAGATCTTCTGCTGCTAAAGCCTCAACAATCTGTGCTTTCAATAAATCAGTTGCAGGACAGCCACTATATGTTGGTGTCAATCGAACAATAATTTCTTGCTGAGCATTGAGTTCCACACCACGAATCATGCCCAAATCCACGACAGATAATGCAGGAATCTCAGGATCATTGACCGTTTGTAAAACGTCCCAGCACTGATCGATACAATGACGAATCATTTGCATGGCTCAACTCCTTGTCTTACCAAGTCATTTCAGGATAAGTTCGCTGAATGGATTGCATTTCAGCCAATAAATATCCCAAATGTTCCGTATGTAATCCCTGCTTTGCACCACGGCGATAAGCACCATTTGCAGGAATTCTGAGTTCAAATCGTTTTAATTCTTCAGCAATTGTTTTATCCCATTGCGACTTTTCATTGGCGAAGTTGCTGATTAAGCCCTGCTCAACCAGTACCTGTTCTTCAGCAGTCAACTCAAACAACTCTGCCGTAAAACGCCATAAACGATCTAATGCCGTCTGTACACGTTGATGTGCCTCAGTTGTACTTAAACTCAGACGCTCCATCCAACTGGTCGAAAAACGAATGTGATATTTCACTTCCTTCAATGATTTCGCTGCCAATGCCGCAACCTCAGCTGTTTGGCTGCTACTCAATGCGGTCATTAATAACAAGTGATAATGATCCATTAACCATTGACGTACGATGGTTTGTGCAAAATCACCATTGGGTTGTTCGCATAACAATAAATTAAGAAATTCACGCTCTGAACGAAAATATGCCAATTGATCTTCATCACGCTGTTCCGCTTCGTATTGCCCAGCTAAAGTCAGAAAATTTCGGGATTGACCGAGTAAATCTAAACCTATATTTGCCAATGCAATATCAACTTCCAGCTCTGGTGCATGACCACACCATTCAGCTAAACGTTGCGCCAAAACCAACTGGCTATCGCCAATATGTAATAAGAACTTAGATAAAATCACATTATTCATTTGCATACTCCCTTACATATGCTCGATGCCATCAGGAATATGATAGAACGTAGGATGACGGTAAACTTTATCCAACGCTGGTTCAAAAAATTCAGCTTTTTCATCAGGCTGTGATGATTTAATTAATTCAGAACGAACCACCCAGATGCTGATGCCTTCATTACGACGTGTATAAACATCACGTGCATGTTGTAATGCGATTTCATCATCGGATGCTCTTAAACTACCCACGTGACGATGACTTAGACCTTGTTTACTACGGATGAATACTTCATAAAGTGACCAGTTATTTTTATCTTCCATTTTGATTTCCTCAATTTTGTCCATAAATTTTGTTTAAGCGACTTGAGTGGCTGCTTGCTGCTGTTTTTTCGCATAGACAACAGCTGCATCGCGAACCCATTTACCGTTTTCCCAAGCTTTGCGACGTGCTTCTATACGTTCGTGGTTACATGGGCCTCGACCGGCAATAACCTCATTGAATTCATCCCAATTAATTTCACCATGGATATATCGACCCGTTTCTTCATCCCACTTCAAATCAGGATCAGGCACTTCTAAACCAAGCTGTAAAATTTGAGGAACCGTGTTGTCGACAAACTTTTGACGTAAATCATCATTACTAAATCGTTTAACTTTCCAAGCCATACTTTGTGCGCTATTTGGAGAATGTTCATCACTTGGTCCAAACATCATCAGTGCTGGCCACCAAAAGCGGTTTACTGCATCTTGAGCCATTTGTTTTTGTTCAGGCGTTCCAGCAGCCAGTACCATCATGGCTTCAAAGCCTTGACG
The DNA here is from genome assembly GCF_022549545.1 of Acinetobacter sp. ANC 3882. Lineage (NCBI taxonomy): Bacteria > Pseudomonadati > Pseudomonadota > Gammaproteobacteria > Moraxellales > Moraxellaceae > Acinetobacter > Acinetobacter sp. ANC 3882. The sequence goes on from NZ_JAKZGB010000001.1 coordinate 428,101, forward strand.
CTGATGAAAGCTTTCTTCTTTACAGATACGTACCATGGCTCGTGCATATGGGCCATAAGAGGTACGGCACAAGGCCACTTGATTGACAATCGCAGCGCCATCGACCAACCAGCCGATTGCAGCAACATCGGCCCATGTCACTGTTGGATAATTGAAAATTGATGAATATTTCATTTTTCCATTAATCAGTTTTTCCATCATGTCATCACGGTCAGCACCTAAGGTTTCTGCTGCACTGTAAAGATAAAGTCCGTGCCCTGCTTCATCTTGAACTTTTGCCAATAGAACCGCTTTACGCTTTAACGTCGGTGCACGGGTAATCCAGTTGCCTTCAGGAAGCATACCAACGATTTCAGAATGACCATGCTGCCCAATTTGGCGAATCAAAGTTTTACGATACGCCTCAGGCATTTCATCTTTGGCTTCTATCGTGATGTCGTTGGCAATATTGTGCTCAAATTTCTGATACTTATTTTCCATTTGTGTATTTCCTTTAGGCCTCACCCTTAAATCTATTTTTCGATACACATAAAATAAAGTCAATCAATATTTTTGTATCAAATTAAAAGCAACCACAAAAACAAATTCAAGAAATTGTTTTATTTAAATATATTCAAAAAAATAAAAATTAAATTTATCGAAAAAAACAAAATAAAGTTGACTTTTAGCTGAATCAAGATGAAATTATGAATCATATTTAAAAGTTTTTATAATTGATGTATCACATAAAAATGGAGTTTGATCATGCTAGAACAAGCAAAACGCGAAGACATCGCACAGGACACTGAATACCAAAAGCCAACTCAACAGCTCACACAACTATCTTCTTTTGTTTATGGAACGTGGCACTCAAGCCATGAAGATACGCGTACGGTTGTTCACGCGATTAGCAATGAACCAATTTATACGGTCAGCAGCCATGGCATAGATATGCAACAAGTGGTGCAATATGCCAAGAAAAATGGTTCTGAACTAGCAAACTGGACTTTTCATCAACGTGCCAATGCCTTAAAACAAATTGCACAGCATTTACTAGAGCATAAAGAGGATTTTTACCAGCTTGCTTATGCAACGGGCGCAACGCGTAAAGATGCCTGGATTGATATTGAAGGTGGAATTCAGACCCTATTTGCCTATTCGAGCCTTGTCCGTCGAGAACTTAATGATGAAAAAATCATGACCGAAGACAGTTGGATTCAGCTCTCTAAAAATGGCACTTTTGGCGCGAAACACATTTTAAGCCCTAAGGCGGGTGTGGCAATTCATATCAATGCATTCAACTTCCCAATTTGGGGAATGTTAGAAAAAATTGCCCCAACAATATTGGCTGGGGTACCTTGTATTGTTAAACCTGCAACCGATGGTGCTCAACTGACCCAAGCCGTTGTTAAAGCGATTGAACAAACCCAAATTTTACCTAAAGGTTCACTTCAATTAATTTGTGGACAAATTGATGATCTTTTTGACTATTTAGGTCCACAGGATTGTGTGACATTTACAGGTTCAGCATACACAGGACAAAAACTTCGCAATCATCCTCACCTGAACAAATACTCGATTCCATTCAGCATGGAAGCAGATTCGGTGAATAGCGCCATTCTAAGTCCAGAGGCGAATGAAGCCACTGTTGATCTGTTTGTCCGTGAAGTCTTTCGTGAAATGACCACCAAAGCAGGACAAAAATGTACTGCCATTCGCCGTGCCTTTGTTCCTCATGCTCTGCTTGAACAAGTCCAGCAAAAACTGAGCGCTAAACTGGCAAAAGTCGTGGTTGGAGATCCACAAAAACCTGACACAACAATGGGTGCTTTGGCTAGCCCAAAACAAAAATTGGATGTAGCAGCCAAAGTTGCTGAACTGGCAAAAGAAGCTCAAATTGTGTTCGGTGGAGACAACTCATTTAAATTTAATGCAGATCACCCAGAAAAAGGCACCTTCTTTCCACCGACACTCTTGCGCTGTGAAAAACCGTTAGAAGCCATCTCAGTGCATACCACTGAAGCATTTGGCCCTGTATGTACCTTGATGCCATACCAGTCGATTGATGAACTTGTCGATCTGGTTGCACGTGGCGAAGGCAGTCTGGTGGCCTCTGTAGTGAAAAACAGTGATGAAAATATTGAGCAGATTATTCAGAAAATTGCGCCTTGGCATGGCCGCGTACATATTTTGGATGAACAATCTGCCAAAGAAAGTACGGGGCATGGCTCCCCACTCCCTCATCTTGTCCACGGCGGGCCAGGTCGTGCGGGTGGCGGTGAAGAGCTGGGGGGTATCCGTGCAGTTAAACACTATATGCAACGCACGGCAATTCAGGGTTCACCGAATAGCCTGACTCAAATCACACATTCATGGACAGCGGGTTCACATATCAATGAAGACCGAGTTCATCCCTTCAAAAAATCATTTGATGAACTGGTGATTGGTGAACGCCTGCTCACCGCACGCCGTACCGTGACTGAAGCAGATATTGTCAATTTTGCCTGTTTAAGTGGTGATTATTTCTATGCCCATACTGACAAAATCGCTGCGGCAGGCTCCTTCTTTGGCGAGCGTGTTGCACATGGTTATTTCATTGTCTCTGCAGCAGCAGGTTTATTTGTCGATGCGGCTCAAGGCCCTGTGATTGCCAATTATGGTATGGATAATTTACGTTTTGTTGAGCCAGTCAAGATTGGTGATTCAATCCGAGTTGAATTGACCTGCAAACAGAAAACCCCAAAGCCACAAAAAGATCCATCTCAACCCGAGCATGGTGTAGTGGTTTGGGATATCAAGGTGAAAAATCAACGTGATGAACTGGTTGCGACTTATGATATTTTAACTTTGGTTGCCCGCGCAGCTTAAAGCATGCAGATTGATGGATACCATCAAGTGTCCATCAACAACTTCAATATTTGGTGTGTTACATCTAAATTCAATTCAGGAATACTCATGAGCGCATACATTATTCTTATTCGTAAAGAATTAAAAAACAAAGATGAAATGAAAACTTATACAACATTGGCAAGACAAGCCAGCCAAGGCTTTAATGCTGAACCCATTGTATTTTATGGGCAATCCATTGCTCTGGAAAATATCGAAAGTGATGGTGTTGCAATTATTAAATTTAGCAGTATGCAGGAAGCACAAGATTGGTATCGTAGCGATGCCTATCAACAGGCCAAAAAACACCGTGATTTAGCAGGTGAATATATCGTGATTCTAACGGAAGGGTTAGAGTAAGTGCATATATAGATAAATAAATGACAGATTCTGCTTGCTGAACAACAAACAGATCAAGGCATGTTCTTGTCTCTGTCATTTAGGTCAATTTTAAAAATAAATATTTCCTCAATATTTTTTTTAAGTTATATAAAACAAATAAATATAGAACAAAAACTAACTCATTTACCCTTTATCTTTCTCCAATCAGCACGTCAAAGAAGACATAGTTTTTTTATCAGGAGCATGTCAGCATAAATTTACAACCATCCTCTAGGATAAAATCATGTCGAATATGATGAATAAGGCTCAAGGTTTTGGGCTATCTTTGATCACAAAACTCGCAGGAAGCGAAGTGCTTGATCAACTCAAATTAAGAAAATTTGTAGAGAAATCATTATATCAAGGTTCAAAAACAGGCTTTAAAGTACTTACAAAAACACAGAAAGCGTTTAAGCCGCAACCGATCGATAAACAACGTCTCCCAAATCAAGTTAACAAAAATTTATTTGATCTAAGTTTAACTGACGAGCAGAAAATGACAGCTGATGCCATGTCAAAATTTGCTGAAGAAGTTTTATATGCATTAGCACACGATGCAGATCACAATGCTGAATTTCCAGAAGAACTTTGGCAACATTTGGTCGATCTCGGCTTAAACTATTATGCACTACCAGAAGCATTGGGTGGTGTAGCCGCAGAACAAAACATCGTCAGTAATATCTTGATTGCTGAAAGTTTAGCAAAAGGTGATTTTAGTTTAACCGCAGGCCTACTCAGCACTTTCAGCGTGATTAATGCAATTACACGCTGGGGTTCAACCCAAGTCCAATCTATGTATTTACCTGTGTTTGCAGAAGATACCGATGTAACAGCAAGCTTTGCTTTCCAAGAGGCAACACCTGCATTTAACCCGTTTCAATTAAAGACCAAAGCGACGGAAGCAAATGGGCAATTCTATGTCACTGGTGAAAAAACCTTAGTGATTTTAGGCGATACCGCGGATGTCTTCCTTGTCAGTGCAGAATTCAATGGTCAGCCAGATATTTTCGTAGTGCAATCCAATGAAAGTATCGCCATTAAAGCAAATCCGGCAATGGGTTTAAAAGCAGCAGAAACAGCGACATTACAATTCAACCAAACACCTGCATTACGTTTGGGTGATACCGATTTTGACTATAGTGCATTTGTCGATTTAGGCAACTTGATGTGGTGTGCAATGACAATAGGCACATGTGAGGCAGTGAAAGAATACTGTATTAAATATGCCAATGAGCGTACGGCTTTCGGTGAACCAATCTCACATCGTCAAAGCGTAGCGTTCATGATTGCAGATATGGCGATTGAAATTGATGCAATGCGCATGCTGGTTTTAAATGCCGCAAGTTTGGCTGAAGCAGGTCAAAGTTTCCATCGTGAAGCTTATTTAGCTCGCCTACTCTGTGCCGAAAAATCAATGAAAATAGGTAACGATGGTGTGCAAATCCTCGGTGGTCATGGTTTTACCAAAGAGCACCCTGTTGAGCGTTGGTATCGCGACCTGCGTGCAACTGCGGTCATGCACTCTGGTTTACACGCTTAATTTTGGAGAAGAATAATGAACTTACAAAATCCGAAAAAATTCAAAATGCTGGTGGATCAGGCACACGAAACTGCACTGAATGTTTTACGTCCTATTTCACGTAAATATGACAAAGCCGAACATGCCTATCCGAAAGAACTCGATATGCTCGCTGCCTTGCTTGATGGCATGAATGAAAGTGGTGAAGGCGTTGGTGCAGCCAATGCCAGTAAACGTGGCACTGTAAATCCAGATACGGTTGTCAATGGCGGTAATATGTCAGCAGCACTTGGCATTATCGAAATGTGTTACGGCGATACTGGCTTACTGCTGAGCATGCCACGCCAAGGCTTGGGCAACTCTGCCATTGCGGCCGTTGCCAATGATGAACAGTTGGAGCGTTTCAAAGGGACTTGGGCAGCAATGGCAATCACTGAACCAGGCTGTGGCTCCGATTCAGCTGCTATTCGCACAATGGCGACCAAAGATGGCGATGACTATATTTTGAATGGTGAAAAAATCTTTGTCACTTCAGGTGAACGTGCCGACTCGGTTGTGGTCTGGGCAACACTCGATAAAAACTTAGGTCGTGCTGCAATTAAGTCTTTCGTTGTACCCAAGGGCACGCCTGGAATGAAGGTCGAGCGTTTGGAACATAAACTGGGCATTAAAGCCTCGGATACGGCGGTGATTAGTTTTACTGACTGTCGTGTGCCTGCTGCCAATTTGTTAGGTAATCCTGAAATTGACGTAGCAAAAGGCTTTGCGGGCGTTATGGAAACCTTTGACAATACCCGTCCACTAGTTGCTGCAATGGCTGTAGGTTGTGCCAAAGCTTCTTTAGAACGCATTAAAGAAATTTTTAAAGATCAACTTGATGCAGACTATAAAACGCCTTACTTACAAACTTCAAATTTAGCTGCACAAATCTATCGAATGGAAGCCGAATGGGAGGCAGCTCGCCTCCTCATGATTAAAGCAACTTGGATGGCTGACAATAAAAAGCCAAATTCCAAAGAAGCATCGATTGCCAAAGCCAAAGCTGGACGAGTTGGCAGTGAGATCACCTTAAAATGCGTCGAACTAGCCGCGAGTGTTGGCTACAGTGAAGATGAGTTACTTGAAAAATGGGCACGAGATTCAAAAATCTTGGATATTTTTGAAGGGACACAGCAAATTCAGCAATTGATTATTGCGCGTCGTGAGCTCGGTAAATCATCAAGCGAACTGAAATAACTTTTTCTTACGCCATATAATGAATTATAAAAAGGACGTTTTCGAACGTCCTGTTTATATCTATAAGTTCGCCGATTCGATCTATTCAAAAACACCTTTCACGTCTTTAGGTAATCCTTGAGCCGTTTCCAGCTTGCCTTGACTATTTTTCCAGATTAAAGCAGGTGTGGCATAAAACCCATATTTATTCATCATTTCCTCATTACGCTCTAATTTTTCAGCGAGATGGGCTGGTATAGGCTTTAACTCTTTCAGCTTTTGTTTGCCTTTGGCTGCATTAAATGCTTCAAACACTTGTTGCGGATTAGAAGCAGCCAAAAGTGTTGCTGCCTGCCCGCGACTTTCAGGTCGAATTACTCCGACTTGAATATGACGCAATTGCACCTTACCCGCTTTTACATACGGACGCGCTTTTTCCCAAAAAGCGTGACAATAAGGACAATTCGGATCCGAGAACACATAAATAATTCGTGGTGCTTTGACACTTCCATCTTGGATCCACGCAGATTGTGCTAGACTTTTCCATACATCATCCAAAACAGATTGCTTTACATGTTTATTCAGCGCATCGACCGTTAAATTATCGCCTTTGGCATTATGTAAATCGCCAATAATATAGTATTTGTTATCATTCGAAATAAACACCGTTGCTGGATTCTGCTGCATATGTCCTGCCCAACCTGTCATTTGAGCAGGCGCTTCAATTTGCTTAACAAAAGTGAATCCTTCTTTTTCCAATTTTTGCTTAATTGTCGGAACTGCGGCAAATACCTGAGTAGCGGATAAGCTCAGTGCTAAACCTGCTAAAAATTTAAAATTACGGTTCATTGAGATGACACCTTCTGATGTTGATTAATCTTTTGCAAATACTGCTTAAGCATTGCAGGACTGAGTTCACCCATATGCCTTTCTACAAGTTGACCTTTAGCATTGAAGAATAAGGTACTTGGCATCCCGTACATATTCATCTGCTGCGCCATGTCCCCATTGGGGTCTGTTAGCACATGTTTAAAATTAAATTCATGACGGCTTAAATAATCTTTAATAGCATCAGCTGATTCACCCTGATTGAGCATGACAAAATGTATATTCGGATAATCTTGTTGTGCTTGATACAGTACAGGCATTTCACGATGGCAAGGTGGGCACCAACTCGCCCATAAATTAACCACTGTGGGTTGTCCAATAAACTGGGTTAAAGCTTGCGGCTGTTGTTGTAAATCATCAAAACTGAGTACGGGATACTGTGATTGGACTTGAAAGGATTTAATAGCACCCATGCCAACGGATTGTATCGCCAGAAAGACCATTAGGCTGATGCTCAGCAGTGTGAGTTTTAAGTCTCTATTTTTCCAAATAAACCATAGACAGGCCGCAATAATACCTGCATAAAGATGAAAACCTTTATCCTGAATCTTAATCATATCAATGGGATGTACTAAATACACATCAGCATGGATCATGACAAAAACCATTCGCGCCGCGAAGAATCCTACCAAAATCGCCGACCAAAGCGAGTCTTTATAACGCTGCCAAACATTTTCTGACCATGCATATTGACGACTAAAATAAAGCCCAGATAGAAAAACAGCGATCCATCCAATCAAAATGATCAACAATGTCCATGGCAAAATAAACCCACCCAAATGCAGGGCTTCTGAGGACATTATCATGATTCTTGCTCAACTAACTGTTTTATATTTTGAACCAGTTGATTTGCAGTAAATGTTCCTGTTAAACGTAAATCCCGCTGTTCCTCATGCGCTTTATTCAAAAGTAAAACGGTTGGAGGACCTAAGATTTGACGCTCTTTTAAGATCGTGTCTTGCGATGCTTCATAATGAGTTAAATCCAGTTTGATCCTCACAACATTTGCAATCGCGAGCTGTACTTGTTGTGAAGGAATCACATCCCGTTTAATGGGCTGGCACGCTGCACACCAATCTGCATAAACATCAATCAATACCAGTTGATCGGCATGATCAGCTAAAGCCTGTTGCAGCTCTTGTTTATTTTTGACTACGATCCATGGATGCAAAACCTGCGCTTGTTGCTGATTAAAAGACGATATTGCGAAATGTGCTTGCCAAATACCACTGGCTGCTACAGCACCAATTAAAATGAACATCAAAATTCGAACAGATAACTTTGCGATATGACACGAAATATTAATTAAATAGCCCGCCGCCGCGATTAAAATAATTGCAAAAACAGAATAATAGATCACATTTGGCAATAACGGTCGTGCAAAATAAACTGCCATGGCCAACATGACAAAACCGAAGCTGAATTTGAGTCGTTCCATCCATAGACCAGGCTTAGGTAGATACTTCGCCCCAAAAACACTGGCAATAAACAGCGGGATTCCGATTCCCAAACCCATAATAAATAAATAAAATCCACCTAATAAGCCCTGTTCCAGCTGTGAAACATACAATAGAGCACCCGCGAGTGGAGCACTCATACATGGACCTACGATTAAAGCTGATACGGCGCCCATCACCCCAGCCCCAACCAAAGTCCCACCCTTTTGAGCTTGTTGAATCCGATCCAAACGCTGTAATAAAGCTTGGGGTAAAGACAATTGATAGAGACCAAATAGATTCAATGCAAAAACAATGAACATCAGAACAAACAGGCCAATAAAAACAGGATTTTGGAACCAGCGTTGAATATTAAAACCAAGCTGTGATACCACGACACCCATCATGGCATAGACCAATGCCATACTCAGCACAAAGGTCATGGCGATCAGTGCTGCCCGATGCCCTTTATTTTGCTGTACTAAAATACCAGAAAGAATCGGAATTAAAGGCAATGAACAGGGTAAAAATGCCAATAATATGCCAAAACCTAAGAAAACAATAAGATTGAGCCAAACCGCTTGACTGGATAATAAATGAAGGAAAAATTGGTCGTTATTCCAGTCTTTTTTTAGTGATTGTCCTGAAATCGATTGCGACTCTGAGGACGGATTTGATTTTGACGCTGGATTAATCGTTTCTACCTCTGATACGGGCTTCAATTCTTCTGAACTTGATACCGTCTCAATTTGCTGATCTTCTTGAGTTTGGTCAGCAGTTAAAGAGGTTACAGAAGCTTTACCCATTTGAGTATCAACTGCATCAATTGACTGATCTGAGGACTGATTCGATTTTGTCGGTGCTTGCGCTAAAAGTGTCAAATTCGCTTGAGGTTCTTTATGCTTTGGCTGTGGTAATAAGCCGACATCGTCAGTCTGAATGGTTGTCCGTTGTACGGGATAACATAATCCATCCTCAGCACAGCCTTGCCATTGAACCTTATATTGCTGATTTGGCTGCACCTCAAATTGTGCGGTTACGTTGTTATAATGAACATCCGTGATACCAAAAGTTGGATCATCTTTTTCTGTTCCCTTTGGTAAATTTAGATCAATATTTTTACCATTTACACTTACTTTGAATTGATCATGATAAAGGTAATAATGAGGCACAATGTCCCATTTTAACTCTGCTTTGTCTTTAGAAATGGAACTTGCTTGAAACTTAAAAGCTTGATCAGGCGGCAGGAACTCTCCAGCAGCCCATGCAGTACTACTTAATCCAAGTAACATACCCGCAAGAAATTGAAATCGCATATCAATGTGTCTAAAACTCAACGTGACAGCATTATCAAACGGATAAAATTAAGAGAACATTAAGAGCTGTATTTGTTTGTAAAATGAGTGCAGTTATTGAGGGAAAGCCATGTTTGTTGTACTTGTTGAAGATGATCCCTATATTGCCCAAAGTATTATCGCGACATTGGACTATCTAAATATCTCGGTAGAACACGTAAATACGGCAAAAGCTGCTGATTATTTTATCCGCAACAGTGCCGTTGATTTATGCTTACTAGATCTTGGCTTACCAGATCAAGATGGGTTAGAGCTATTACAGACCTGGCGCAAAGCAGGTTTACATGTTCCTGTACTGGTTCTAACAGCGCGCAATCAAACTCAACAGTGTGTGGAAGCGCTGAATAGTGGAGCTGATGATTATCTCACCAAACCATTTGACCTAACTATCTTGGTTGCTCGAGTTCATGCATTAGCGCGAAGAAACCGAGGCTATTCTTCCAATATTTTACAGCTCGGTGAGCTAAAAATTCATCAAGACACTCAACAAGCCTACTACCAAGAACAGCTTTTAGATCTCTCTCGACGCGAATACAGCCTGCTCGAAACTTTTATGATGTACCCCAACCAAATCCTTAAAAATGAACATTTAATTGATAAGGTTTACGGTTTTCAAGACAGTATCGAGAGTAACGCCATTAATGTGCATATTTATCATTTAAGGCAAAAGATTCAGCCAGACATTATCCAAACCATTCGAGGTGTGGGTTATATTTTTAAAGCGCCTGAGTCCAGCCTATGAAAAGCTATAGTTTAAAGTGGCGCTTGGTAACCACTATCTCCTTTGTGTTTATCCTGTTGTGGTCACTGGTATTTTATTGGCTATATGTCGATCTAGAAAAACGTCTACAAAATACATTGGATGAACGTCTCTCAGCTTCAGCCCAGATGGTTGCCCATCTAATTCAACAGCTCCCTGTTGATCAGATTATGAATAGCTTAGATTCTGTACAGCAAAAGCATAATCCGCAGAATTTAATTGTCTGTGAAGTTTCATTTTTTAGCTACAATCCTGCCGAAGATCATCAGGTGCTTGTAAGGACTCAAGGTTCGCCAAATTTAGCCTCCAGAACAGTTGGTTTTAGCACATGGCAAGAAAATGGTATTGATTGGCGTAGTTATGTCCTGCAAAAAGGACAAATAAGAGTGGTCACTGCTGAGAAATCACAGCTCCGTTATTCTCTGCTCACCCAAATTTTGCAATCTGTTCTAGTTCCTTTAACGCTTACGCTTATTTTATGTATTCTTTTGATTTTATGGATTATCCGCGTTGAATTTAAGCCGCTTGATCAGATGGCACAACGACTCCGAAAAAAACAACAATTTTCTATAGCGGCGACGCATCTATTAGATTTAAATACCCAAAATATTCCTAATGAAATTCAACCTTTTGTAGATAGCATTTTGGAATTAATACAGAACTTACAGCAAAGTTTGGAAAATGAAAAAAGTTTTAGTGCTTTTGCGGCACATGAGCTGCGCAGCCCACTCACAGCAATTAAAACACATGTACAGCTTAGTCAACTTATACTGACACAATCTGGTTCTGAGCAACACAAACTGCTGGATAATTTAGAAAAAGCAGAAACAAGCATCCTGCGTTATGAACAATTACTAGAGCAATTATTATTACTGAGCAAAACTGAGAATCAAGCTCAACCATCCATCGGCATAGTTGATGTTACTGCGTGTCTAACCCAAGTGCTGAATGAGTTGGAAAACAAATATCATCACTTATCACAACAATTATTGATTGATTGGGACAGCCTATCCCCCATTCCACTTCCATCTGAGACATTGAGTATTGTGCTGAAAAATTTAATTGAGAATGCCTATTTACATGCTCAAACCCCAATTCATATTTATATGCAAAATAATCAGCTCGTGATCACAGATACTGGAAATGGCTTAACTGATAATGAACTGGACCTGCTCACTCAACGTTTTTGGCGTAAATCATCACAGAATGATGGGCATGGACTAGGATTGTCGTTAGTGAAACTGCTACTGGATAAATATGGCTTCAAAATTACATTCAGCCACAATTCCCCAAGTGGCCTCAAAGTGATCATTTCCTCGATTTAATTTGTGAAATGATCACCGACATTTAGGGGTGAAAAGCACGATTAACGCATGGTGACAAACTCTTCAGCAGATGTTGGATGAATAGCTACCGTATTATCAAAGTCTTTCTTGGTTGCTCCCATTTTCAAGGCAACAGCAAAACCTTGCAAAATCTCATCCATACCAAAGCCAATCCCATGAATACCTACAATTTTCTCCTCCTCACCCACACACACCAGTTTCATTTTGGTTGGCTGACGGTGCTGCGTAATGGCACTGTACATCGCAGTAAATGATGAGTTATAGACTTTCACCGCTTGCTGACCATATTGTTCAATAGCTTCCTGTTCAGTCATCCCCACCGTTCCTATTGGAGGATGGCTAAATACCACGGTCGGAATATTTTCATAATCTAAATGCTCATCTGGTTTATTATTAAATAATCTTTCAGATAATCTTCGCCCAGCAGCAACGGCAACTGGTGTAAGTTCCATTTTGCCAGTAATATCGCCCACTGCATAAATATCCTGTTGTGAGGTATTCTGAAATTTGTCGACTTGAATATAGCCTCGCTCATCGAGCTGGACATGGGCTTTATCCAAATTCAAACTCGCGGTATTCGGTTCTCGACCCGTTGCCCAAATCAGACAATCTACCGTATGCATTTCACCATTCTCTAAATGTAATACAACACGACCGTCCGCATTTTTGGTGACTTTTTTAGGAACAGCTTGTGTATGTACAGTAATTCCATCCGTTTGCATTACCTCAACCAAGGTTTCGCTTAAGAAAGAATCAAAACGTCTTACAGGTAAATCCTTACGAATAAATAGTCCAACCTGAGAACCCAAAGCATTCAGCACACCAGCCAATTCAACCGCTATATAACCCGATCCAATCACGGCAGTTGTTTTTGGTAAAGCGCTTAATTCAAAAAAACCATTCGAATCTATGCCATATTCCACTCCGTCTATTTTAGGCAGTGAGGGCTGCGTACCTGTCGCAATGAGAATATGATCTGCTGTGAATCGTTCACCGTTGACTTCAATGGTATTTTTATCAATAAAATAAGCCGCACCTTGAATAAGATCAACTTGATTTTTGCTTAGGCTATTTTGATAAGACTGATGAATTCTATCAATATAAGCCTGCCGATTTTTGATTAAAACCTGCCAGTCAAATGACTCGACTTTAGTATTGAAACCATAATCTGGACCGTATTTTTGAATCGATTCAGCAACATGAGCGGCATACCACATCACTTTTTTAGGAACACAACCCACGTTGACGCAGGTTCCACCTATTTCCGATTTTTCAATTAAGGCACATTTTTTTCCATACATCGCAGCGCGATTCACAGAAGCAATTCCACCACTACCACCACCGATCGCAATATAATCATAATGTTTTGTCATCTTTGCCTCATAAACCAATTACAAGATTATTTTTAAGTTATACATAGATATACAGCAAGAATATTCAAAATCTGTACTTGGTTAAGCTTTTTATACAAGAAAATAAAAAGGCACTGACGATTACTCATCAGTGCCCTGCTTTGGGAAAGCTACGTGAATTATGCTGTAGTTGCTGTCTCGGTAGAAACTTCAGTCAATGACTGATCCACCACATCAAACTTTTTAAAGATTTTGGCGCGACGTTTAGGGAAAATATTGGCTTTATTCAAATCACCTTTGTAATGATCAAATACGCGCTTATCCATCATTTTTGCCCATAGTGGTGGAATCAAAGCAGGCAATAACATACTTGCATAACCACTTGGCAATTCTGGTGCTTCATCAAAATGACGCAACGCTTGGAACGGGCGTGTCGGATATGCATGATGATCCGAATGACGTTGTAATTGATATAAGAATAAGTTGGTCACAATATTATTATTGTTCCAGCTATGTTCTGGCATGGTACGTTCATATTTACCATTCTTGTCTTTTTGGCGTTTTAAACCATAGTGTTCGATATAGTTAATAATTTCAAATAAACTAATGCCGTAGAACGCTTGAGTTGCTAAATAAGGAATGACCCCTTTACCAAACAAGCCAACCATTGAACCGTGAAAAGCAGCACTCATGCCCCAACCTTGCAGCAATTCATTATCTGTTGACCAGAATTCTTTGCCTTTACGTTTTAAACGATTGGTTTCAATTTCAATTGCTGATTTGAAAGAGCCAATGACCGTACGTGGCCAAAACTCATAGAATGTTTCGCCCATTTGTGAAGATGCTGGATCTTCAGGTGTTGCAGCACGTTTATGGTGACCATAGGGATGCTCGATACGGAAATGATTATAACCCGTTGGTACCAATGCCAAATGTGAAAGGATGTGATCAATGCGATCAGATTTATGGCTCAGCTCATGTGCAGTATTAATGGCAATCCCATTAATTGCACCCATTGAAATACCTAAAAAGATTTTATCAATGAAAGAGGTTTCTTTGCGACTGGTTAAATAACATGCATAGACATTGGCTGCATATTGCAAAGGAATAAAGCTTTTCACCAATCGAGAATAATACGGGTCTTTTTCCAGCAATCGAATATCTTCATCCGTTGGATTATTAGCATCTTTGCCAATAATTGTATCAATCGTCGGAATCACAATATGCAAAACAATTGGGCCGCCTAAAGCAAAGATTTTCTTCAATGGACGTGGTGCAAATTGATAACCTGCTAAAATACCAATCCCGATTGCAGGCAAAGCTGGGCTAATGGCCCATAAATAACGTTTACGATCTAACTGAGTTTTTGACTTTGGAATGCTTACTGGCGTAAGTTCTTGCTCAACATTTACTGGCGCATTCATCATCGAATCCATGTCTTTGTATATATATGTATATTCTGAGGAATTATGAATTTCATGACAGTTGCAAGCGTCCAAAAAACCTATGTCAAAGTCTTTGGCATCATCCACCCTGTTTTTGTCCCATAAACACATATTGAGTTATTGGCGCAGCTCTCTATAATTTAAATGAATACATCGTTAAAAAATCATATGGATGCTTTAAGTAAAATATTTGCTGATATTCATTTAAATCACACTGAATATATCTACTTGAAAACTCAAGGAGAATGGAGTTTTATCTGCCAAGATCAAACGGCCTTAATTGTTCATATTGTTTTAGTTGGTTCTGTCTTTATTCAAATTGACGCGCAAAATAGTTTAACTGCACATGCGGGTGAAATTGTGGTTATCCCGTCTGGGAAAGCACATACAGCTGCAGATAATGCAATTACCAAGCTGGTGGATGCCGTTGATATATCAAAACTATTTGATGGCCATAAAGAAGAAGCCATCGAATTCGGTACTCATTCATCTGAGAAAAATCTCATTCTCACTGTACGTTGCCAGATTGATACCATTATGGCGCGTCCTTTTATTCAGGCATTACCTGCAATTATCCATCTGCAGCATGGAGATACCAATGCACCCGAATGGCTGCAAATCGGCTTACATTTCCTCGCCTTAGAAACGCAGAATATTCAGGCAGGCCGCGATATCATCATCGATCATTTGGTGAATATCTTATTAATTAAATGTATTCGAGATCATATTCAACAAATTTCGAGCCAACATGGCTGGCTCAGTGCTTTGAATCATCCTGAACTGAGCAATAGCTTGGCTGCAATTCACAATCATCCTGAAGATGCTTGGACGGTTGAATCATTGGCAGAACAATGCTGTATGTCACGATCAAAGTTTGCCAGTCTCTTCCATGAAGTAATTGGTGAATCACCACTCGCCTATTTACAGCAACATCGTATGCGCTTAGCCAGCCAATATCTGCGTAAAAGTAATTATTCAGTTCAGCAAATTGCTAATAAAGTGGGTTATTCATCAGAAACTGCGTTCAGTCAGGCTTTTAAACGCACTTTTGAACATTCGCCTAAACAGTATCGACAACAATTTGTAGAAGAGGAAAATTAGGCATAAAAAAAGACACCTCAGTGTCTTTTTTTCAATCTCGTGATTAACGCACAATGCCACGCGTTGATTGCTCTAAAGAGTCAATAAACAATTGCGCTTCTGGTGTTTTCACTAGAATTTCATTACGAATCTGTTCAATTGCCTGTTCAGCAGTTAAACCTGATTTATAGATCAGCTTATAAGCTTCTCTTAAACCCTGAATGGTGTCTCTTGACCAGCCTTTACGACGCATACCTTCGATATTCATGCCATAAGCACGTGCTGGGTTACCAGAAGCCATGATATACGCTGGCACATCTTTAAGAATTAAGGCTGCACCACCAATCATACTGTAAGAATCAATACGACAGAATTGATGAATACCCGCATTACCACCGACGATCACATGATCACCAACATGGACATGCCCAGCAACACCAACATTATTGGCAAAAATATTATGATGACCAATCACACAGTCATGTGCAATATGCGTATTAACCATTAACAGGTTATGACTGCCAATTTTGGTCAAGCTATGATCCTGAACTGTACCTCTATGCAAAGTACAATGTTCACGAATCGAGTTATGATCGCCAATTTCTAACCAAGTTTCTTCGCCCTGATATTTTAAATCCTGACAAATTTCCCCAATACTCGAGAATTGAAAAATATCATTATTTTTTCCAATTCTCGTAAAACCACCAATAACAACATGTGAATGTAATTTTGTACCTGAGTCAATACTTACATTGGGACCCACAACACTATACGGACCAATTTGTACATCAGAAGCGATTTCTGCAGACGGGTCAATAATTGCTGTGGGATGTATTAAATTTTGACTACTCATGTCTGCTCAATTTTCTGGTGGGAAATAATAATCTCTGCCGTCGCAGCAACAATGCCATCGACGCTCGCAGTACAATTGTACTTGTAAATGCCACGTTTTTGCATCACAAGTTCAGATTTTAAGACAAGCTGGTCTCCTGCAACAACTTGTTTTTTAAATCTGATTTTTTCTGCACCTGCAAATAAAAACAGCGAACCTGCTTTCGGCTTTTGATTAGTTAAGACAAAACCCAAAATTCCAGAAACCTGTGCTAATGCTTCAATCATCAGTACACCAGGCATAATTGGATAGGTCGGGAAATGCCCTTGGAAAAACTCTTCATTAATAGAAACGTTTTTATAACCGACAATACTATTCTCAGTAATTTCTGTAACGCGATCAACGAGTAAAAATGGATAACGATGAGGTAAATATTCACGAATCGTAAGAATATCCATGGGTAATTCAGGCATCGTGAATGTAGGTAATGTAGTCTCAGTCATAATAAATTATTTACGTAACTTAAAGGTTGATTCAAGGGACTCTAATTGAGCTTGCATATGATCAAGCCTTTTAGTGATTTGGGTCAATGGCACATCTGCTAATTGTCTCAAGCGTACAATTGTCTTTTTCCAATGACTATTTTCAAAAAGTCCCATCCCAGAAGAATACGTTCCAGCTTCAGAAATATTTTTTGTGACCATTGACATTGCCGTAAGTGTCACGTTATCGGTGATTTCAAGATGCCCGACCACCCCTGATGCGCCCCCCATGATACAGTTTTTGCCAATTTTTGCACTTCCTGCAATTCCGCAATTTGCTGCTATCGCTGTATTTTCACCAATCTGTACATTGTGAGCAATTTGCACAAGGTTATCAATAATGACACCATCAGCTAGAATTGTATCGTCCAATGCACCGCGATCAATACTACAATTTGAACCAATCCGGACATCATTTCCGATGCGAACCGAACCTAGTTGCGCAATACGATGCCATTTCCCTTGATAAGGTGCGAAGCCAAAACCTTCAGAACCAATCACTGTATTTGCATGAATACGAACACGATCTTTTAATTTTGCCGCACCCGTAATGGTAACATGTGCATCAATAAAGCAATCTTTACCAATTTCAACGTCATCATCAAGGAACGCATGTGCCTGAATAATTGTATTGCTACCCACGACACAATGTTCACCAATCACAACGTAATGCCCAATATAAGCATCATCAGCAATAATGGCTGAAGGATGAATTTGAGCAGTATTCTCGATACCTCGTTGAGTTATTTTTTTTTCAAATAGATGCGTTAAAGTAGCAAATGCCAAATAAGGATTATCAACAACAATAAAATTTTGTTTGCTTGTCAGTTGTTGTTTAAGTTCTGCTGTGACGATATATGCACCAGCATGACTTGCCTCTGCTTGTGCTAAATATTTTTCACCATTTACAAAGCAAATATGCTGCTTTTGTGCATATTCCAAACTTGCCAAATTGGAAACTTGGAAATCTTTTTCACCGAAATGCTCACCTTTGACAAGGTGAGCAATTTCTTCTAAACGATAACTACGTCTATTCATTGATTATTTAATTGCGTTAACCTTTTGAATCATTTTATCAGTTAAATCATACTGAGCGTCAGAGGCAATCGTAGAATTTTTATTCAAAATGAAGTCTAAGTTACTTTCTTTACGCAATTGTTCAGCAGCTTGCTTCACACGAGATTCAAAAGTTGTATTCATCGCTTGTAAGCTTGACTGAACTTTGGTCTGTAAACCTTGTTGGGTTGAGTTGAACTCACTTAACTTCGACTGATATTGAGCAGTCAGTTTTTGAATATCAGCCTGATTCATTTTCTGGCCATCAGTCTGTGCTTTTTGCTGCAAAGACTCTAACTCTTTGCCCAATTGCTCAAGTCGAGTTGAAGTAGGTTTTACTGATTGAGTTAAACTTGCATTTTGTTGCTTGAGATAAGTACTGCTTTCAACAACTTTAGCTAAATCAACCACAGCAAGACCAGCAGCATTTACAGTTGCAGAAACCGTAAATCCTAAACCTAACATGAGCATTGTTAATTTTTTCATTATTACATCCTTTATATATTTTACAGCGCTAAACAAGGTCGTCCTTAGAAGGTACGACCGATTTCGAATTGGATTGATTTGGTATCATCACCCTTTTTATCATTCAATGGGAATGCATAGCTCAGTGATAAAGGACCAATCATCGTAATCCATGTGAAGCCAACACCAACACTATAGCGAATATTACCAAAATCTAACTTATTGTTATCTTTACAATATTGCTTGATGTCAATCTCTTTTCCATCAATTGTGACATTGCCTTTAGGTACATCACATTGTGTATCAAATACTTGTGCGCCCTCAGCAAAAAGTACTGGTCGTACTTGACGGGTCCAATCACCTTTAAATGGCAAAGGAAGTGCGAGTTCCGTACCAAATTGAACCAATGCATTACCACCGACTTCTTCAGGGTCAAGGTCGTTTTGCTTCTGTTCTTGGAAAATAACACTTGGATATCTTGGACCTAAAGAGCTATTGTCATAACCACGTACTGAGCCATAACCACCCGCATAGAAGTTTTTATAGAATGGTAAGTCATTACCATAACCTAACTTACCATAACCACGGAGTACAAAACCGCCCCAAAGAGATTTAAAGGCTTGGGCATCATAAGTCATTTTTTGATAATCAACATCACTACCAGGCAGACCAATTTCTAAACCGACACGATGTGACATACCCGATGTTGGGAAAATAGGTCTATTTAAAGTGTTATAAGACCAACCCAAATTCAAGTTGTATGTTAAGAACGTACCTTCAAATGCATTATCATATTTTTCTAGAGGAACTTTACATTCTAAAGTCTTCTCATCAATTTGCGATTTTCCTTCCGCATCTAAAGGACAATAGCTTGAACTTCCAGTAGCCTTACCACCGTTCGCTAATAAATAATCACGGATATAAGTCGAAACACTTGGACCAGTCCGTACTTTGGTTTGATCAATACCTAAAGAAGCACTTAGACTTTGATTTTCATCAATTGGGTACCCAAAACTTACGCTACCACCAATACTATCAGTGACATAGTTGTTAACGTTATAGTCTTTATTTAGCTTGGTTTTACGGTAATAAACGTTATAACCACGGCTGACACCATCAATAGTGAAATATGGGTCAGTTACACTTAAGTTATAATAATCTTGAGTTTCTGAACGAGATAGATCGATCGCAACACGATTACCAGTTCCCATAAAGTTGGTTTGACTTAAACCTGCTTGGAAAGTTACACCACCATTTTGTGAGTAACCTACAGCCAATGTCGTCGTACCAGAATGCTGTTCTTCAACATTCACGTTTAAATCAACTTCGTCTGGCGAGTTTGGTACGCGAACAGGTTTAACGTCTACCGTTTTAAAGAAACCAGTACGTTCTAAACGAACTTTAGATAAATCAATTTTTTCATTGCTTGCCAATGCACCTTCCATTTGGCGCATTTCACGACGTAATACTTCATCGGCAGTTTTACTGTTACCTGTGAAGTTAATACGACGGACAGTCACTTGCTGACCTGGATTAATATAATAATTTAAACCAACAATACCTGTTTGGTTATTGATATCAGGTACAACATTCACTTCAGCATAGTAATAACCAGCATTACCATACTTACGTAGCAATAACTGTTTGACAGCATTTACTCTTTCTTGCGAATAAGTTTCACCATCTTTGTACAGTTTAAGCGCTTGTAACTCTTCTGGTTTATAGAGTGCATCGCCTAAGAATTTGGTTTCACCAAATTTAAACTGACTACCCTCATCAACCGAAACTTCAATAAAGATATGCTTTTTATCTTCACTAATATTCAGTTGCGAATTGATGATATTAAAATTGATATAACCTTTGTTTAAATATAATGCACGTAAGGCTTCCAAACTTGCAGCCATTTTTTCACGTGCATAACGGTCATTACGAGTAACAACAGACGCCCAGCCACTTTCTTTTACAGCGAAGGCTTGCTTGATATCACTATCACTAAAGACTGTATTACCGATAATGTTGATATCAAATACTTTTGCAGCCGTACCTTCATTAAAGTTAAGCTTTAACTCAACACGGTTATTTGGACGAGCAACTGTTTCAACAGTCACATCTGCATCATAACGACCTTGCTGGGTATATTGTTGCTCAAGCTCAGTTTCAATCGTCTGCAATGCAGATTTTTTAAATACTTCACCTTCCGCAATACCCATTTTCTTTAAGCCTTGTTCTAAGGCTTCTTTTGGAATCAGTTTATTACCTTTGAATTCCAGCTTTGAAATGACTGGACGTTCAACAACTTTAAAGACCAAAACATTATTTTCTTTATATGTTTTGATGTCATCAAATAAACCAGAAGCATACAAAGTACGGATTGCCTCAGCAATCATAGGATCACTTACTCTATCGCCACTATTTATTGGTAACATAGAATAGATACTTGCAGGTGTTAAACGCACTAAGCCATCAATTCGTATATCTTGTGCAAGAAACTCATCTGCAGCGTATGCTTGTTGTACCACTGCCATCGCACTAACCAGTGCCAAAGGCATTAATAAATGTGTGTGACGCATGCCCATATATTTTCCAGTAAGTTAAATTCCATTTGCGTTGTTATAAACGCATGAAGTCGTTAAATAAAGCCAAAAGCATCATGCTACCGAGCAGTAACATACCAACTTTTAGACCAAACATCTGTATTTGTTCAGAAACAGGTTTACCACGAATTGCTTCGATGAAGTAATAGACTAAATGACCACCATCAAGCATCGGAATTGGTAATAAATTTAAAATCCCAAGACTTACACTCATCAAAGCCATGAAGGAAATGAACGTTTGCCATCCCATTTCCGCGCTTTGACCAGCGACCTTGGCAATAGTGATTGGACCAGATAGGTTATCCAGACCAATTAAACCGCGTACCATTTTGATAATCGAATTGAAAATCATGCCTGAAAGCTGGGTTGTCTTTTCAAAGGCAACACCCAAGGCTTCTATAGGCGAATATTGAATGGTTTGCTTGTAATCATTTGGAATCGTGATTTTGCCTGCATCACTTTTCACACCAAGCATTCCAGTGGTATTGCCCATATTATCGCGCTGCCCTTGAGGCATCACTTGCAAATGGACCAATTGACCTTGACGCATCACATCAATATTTAAAAGCTTTTCTGATGAGCTTTGAACAACAGCAACCACATCAAACCAATCTTTCATCGCAACATTATCAATTGCAACGATTTGATCGCCGACTTTCATACCTTGGCGTATCGCAGCACCATCAGCACTCAATTCTTTTACCACTGCAGGAATCTGAGGACGATACGGTAAAAAACCTAATACATCCAAAGGCGACTGACTTTGATCTTTTAAAAACTCTTTAATCGGTAAACTAAATTGTTTTTCTGTCCCCGCACGATCAACAATGATTGAAACTTGCCCAGTTTCACCAACACGGTTGACTAAAGCATAATTCAACTTTTCCCATGTTGGTGTGGTTTGCCCATCAACATATACAATCTTATCGCCGACTTTTAAATCGACTTGAGCTGCGGGTGTATTTGGCATAATTTTGCCAATACGAGTATTTAACTGATCTTGTGCGGGTAAAAATAAAATCCAAAATAGAAATACGGCAAAAATCAGATTAATCAAAGGACCAGCGGCAACAATCGCAATCCGCTTCCACGGAGATTGACGGTTAAAGGCATAAGGTAGATCTTGCTCAGCAACATTCCCCTCACGCTCATCCAACATTTTGACATAACCACCCAGCGGTAATGCCGAAAGCTGATATTGGATTCCTGATTTTTTAGATTGCCATTTCAGTAAAGTTGGACCAAAGCCAATGGAATAAACCAACACTTTGACGCCTAATCTACGCGCAACCCAATAATGACCAAATTCATGAATTGCAATTAGAGGACCAAGCAATAAAATCGCTGCAACAATCATAAATAGTGCATTCATACGATTTAGCCTCCTATATCCACAATATACTTTTCTGCAATTCGTCTTGCGATCATATCAGTCTGCAAGATGATGTCTATATTTTCTGCTTTAGCATTTTGTACAGTTTGCAAGGTATTTTCGACAACTTGAGCAATCTGAGTAAATCGAATTCTTTGCTGCAAAAATGCCGCAACTGCAATTTCATTTGCCGCGTTTAAAATCGTTGGTGCTAAACCACCTGCACGCATCGCCTGACGAGCTAAATCCAATGCAGGAAATTTAACAAGATCAGGCGACTGAAAGTTCAACTGAGCTGTCTTAAATAAATTTAAAGCAGGAACATTTGTCTCCAAACGTTTTGGCCAAGCCAATGCATGTGCAATTGGCGTACACATATCTGGATTACCCATTTGTGCCAAAGTTGATCCATCCACATACTGCACCATGGAATGAATAATACTTTGTGGATGAACAACAACTGTAACAAAATGTTCTGATATTGAAAACAAATGACAAGCTTCGATTAATTCTAAGCCTTTATTCATCAAAGTCGCAGAATCAACAGAGATTTTTTGCCCCATTGACCAGTTTGGATGCTTACATGCTTGCTGCGGAGTGACATCATGCAATTGATCTAGCGAGTGATTCAGGAACGGCCCACCAGATGCAGTCAGTAAGATCTGAGATACACCTAATTGTGGTTGGCCCGTTCTTTCGGCATCTAAATAATTATGCGGTAAGGATTGAAAGATTGCATTGTGCTCAGAATCGACTGGCAGTAACAAAGCATTATGCTCGCGCGCGGCTTGCATCATGATATCACCAGACATCACGAGCGACTCTTTATTGGCAAGTAAAACACGTTTACCGGCTTTGACTGCCGCCAGCGTTGGTAACAACCCAGCCGCACCTACAATGGCTGCCATGACGATATCAACATCAGCATGTTCAGCAATCTCAATTAAGCCAGTTTCATCTGTCAAAATTTCAATCTGTTTTAGATTTTCTTGATTGAAACGTTGTTGTAACTCAAATGCCTTCTCATTCGGCACAACAACAATTTTGGGATGATATTTTTTACAAATTTCTAAAAGTTCATCTAAACGACTATATGCAGAGACTGCAAATACAGTGTATTGGTCTGGGTGTTGTTCCAATACTTTTAAAGTACTCTGTCCAATTGAACCCGTAACACCCAATATACAAACAGCTTGAGTCATTTAAAGATCTACACCAATAAGTTTTAATATATACATGCCAGTTGCAAAAATCGGTGCAGCAGCAAGCAAAGAATCAATACGGTCTAACACACCACCATGCCCTGGAAGAACACGACCAGAATCTTTGATTCCTGCACGGCGTTTAATCATTGATTCAAATAAGTCACCTAGCACAGATGCAAACACGGTAATAATCGAAAGGATCAAGAATAAAATAAGCTGTATAACACTTAAATTTAAATAGAAATATTGTACAACCATCATAATGATAATCGTGGTTGCAATACCGCCATATAAGCCTTCAACAGATTTATTTGGGCTTACAAATGGCGCAAGTTTTTTCTTCCCAAATTTACGGCCAACGAAATAAGCACCACTGTCTGCTCCCCATACCAACAGGAACAAATACATCAGCCACCACGGAGAACTATGCCAAACTGCATAAAGTGCTGTAACCGCAGCAGAAATCAGAATAAAGCCAACGATATATAAAGATACGTTGTACCAACTATCTGATTCAGGAAAATTCTTAACCCAATAAATACTGCCTAACCACGTGAGAATTGATGCTGCCCAAAGCAAAAGTGCAACATCATCAAAAAATAATGCGAGTGTTGATACTGCTGCAACACATCCACCATATAACCAAGCTTTAGGTTTTGACACAGCTGTAACTGCTCGCGGCATAAGCTTAAACCACTCATAACCTGCGACCCCTGCGGCTAAAATCATAAGCATAAACATTGGATAATGTGATTGCGTTGCAAACATGCAACTTAAAACAACAGCAACTAACACCAATGCGGTAATAATCCGCTCTAACATTATTAATTCTCTATTTTCGCTTGTTGAATTTGTTCTGAGGTTTTGCCAAAGCGTCTTTCACGTCCTGAAAAAACACGAAATGCGTGATCTAACTCTTTCACTGTAAACTCGGGCCATAATGTCTCGGTAAAATACAACTCCGCATACGCAGCTTGCCACAGTAAGAAGTTAGACAAACGATAGTCACCACCTGTACGAATTAACAAATCGACAGCAGGGAGATCATTTAGACTGACATATTTATCGAATAAATCAACATTTATCTGATCTGCTTGAAGTTTTCCAGCAAGTACATCTTGAGCAATCACTTTTGCAGCCTGTGCCATGTCCCACATACCGCCATAACTAATCGCGATAGTCAAAGTCATGGAGTTAAAAGCTGCTGTTTTTTGCTCGGCGTATTGCATTAAATCACGTAACTCATTTGACAACCGAGAACGATCACCAATAAAGCGCAACGCGATATTAAATTGCTCCATACGAGGCAGTTGCTCATGAATTGTTTCTCCTAACAATTTCATTAACAAATCAACTTCGTATTGTGGGCGATTCCAATTTTCACTTGAAAATGCGAAAACAGTCAAAGCCCGAACACCAACTGCTTTACAATGTTCAACGACAGGATCCAAGACATTTTTGCCTTCACGATGCCCATCGCCTGTTTGCATTTGCTTTTTTTTGGCAAAACGATTGTTGCCATCCATAATGATGGCAACATGTTGAGGAAGAAGCTGTTCTTCTTGCAAGGTCATATGAAATCAGACCTTCATCAATTCTGCTTCTTTCGCTGCAAGACGCTTATCCACTTCTGCAACATATTTATCAGTAATTTTCTGAATATCATCTGATGCACGACGGTCATCATCTTCAGAAATTTCTTTTTCTTTCAATAATGCTTTGAGATCGCCTAATACATCGCGACGAATGTTACGAATCGCAACTTTGGCATTTTCAGCTTCAGTACGCGCAACTTTTTGCATATCACGACGAGTTTCTTCTGTTAAAGCAGCCATTGGTACGCGGATTGCGTCAGCAGTAATAGGATTCAAGCCCAGACCTGCTTCACGAATCGCTTTATCAATCGCAGCAACCATCGAACGTTCAAATGGTTGAACCAACAGCGTACGTGAATCTTCAAGCCCGATATTTGCCACTTGATTCAATGGAACATCAGAGCCGTAGTAAGAAACCATCACACCATTTAAAATAGATGGGTGCGCACGACCTGTACGAACTTTGGCAAAGCCTAACTCTAACGAGTCAAGCGATTTCTGCATACGCTGTTCGCTATCTTGTTTGAGATCGTTAATCATATGATCTTCCTTACTTATTCATTAGGTATTACAAAATATTTAGACATTAGTATAAAGAGCTTTATGGCTCACGTACATGAGGGTTTATTAACATTTCACAGATGATTGCGACAGAGAATATTTTTTAGGCGATGCAAGGCATGTTTTATGAAATTTAGCCACTCTAAATAAATTAAACATAACGCAGTAACGCCAAAAAATATTCCTGTCCCACAGGGTTATGACTAAAACTTCCTCAAACGTCGTTATGAAACTCAATAAGGGTATCGCCATTATTTTTGCTTCATACCTAGTTTGTGTTGTTTTAGCCTATAACGCAATGCATGGTGAAATATTAACAAACCCTAGTTCGTTACGTGAGTACCCTCTTTTTCGCCCATCACGACAGAAAGCAATGCACCAGATTTGTTCATATCAAAAACTTGCAATGGAACATTGTGGTCACGGCATAAACAAATTGCCGTAAGATCCATCACACCAAGCTTCTCATCTAAAACCTGATCAAACGTTAAATGGTCATATTTAACTGCATCATCATATTTACTTGGATCTTTATTATAAACACCATCAACTTTGGTCGCTTTCAAGATTAAGTTCGACTCGATCTCGATACCACGCAAGCAAGCAGCTGTGTCTGTTGTAAAGAATGGGTTTCCAGTACCAGCAACAAACACACAAACTTCGCCTTGGCTTAAATGACGAATTGCATCACGGCTTGAATATGGCTCTACCACAGTACCAATCGACAATGCTGACATAAGACGTGTTTTGATATTACGGCGTACCAATGCATCCCGCAGTGCCAAACCATTCATTACCGTTGCCAACATGCCCATTTGGTCACCCGTAACACGACCAACCAGACCATCTTTTTGCAATTGGCTACCGCGATACAAGTTACCGCCACCAACCACAATACCCACCTGAACGCCTAGACCAACCAAGTGAGCGATTGAAAGTGACATTTGATCTAATACTTGGGCATCAATACCCATATCTTTATTGCCTGCTAAAGCTTCACCTGAAAGCTTTAGCAAAATACGTGCATAACGTGGATTCTTAGAAGCTGACATACTTTTCTCCAAACCGACCAATCTCAAAACTTTCTTAAATTTAATTCAACATCAAGCAGATTTAATCTGAATTAACTTTGCAAACAAGTCATACTCATCAGCATCCGTAATTTCAACTTCAAGCAAGTTACCTGCTTTAATCAGACTCTTATCAATATCTTCAACAAAAACGTTGCCATCAATTTCTGGTGCATCTGCATATGAACGTGCAACCGCCACTGGAAACTCTTCTTCCAAGCTATCAACCAGTACAGTCATTTTCTGACCAATACGTTTTTGCAATTTAGCTGCTGAAATAGCTTGCTGCACTTCCATGAAGCGTTCATAACGATCTTGCTTGATTTCTTCTGGCACATGATCTGGAAGATCATTTGCTGTTGCACCCTCAACAGGTGAATAGGTAAAACAGCCCACGCGATCTAGCTGAGCTTCTTTCAACCATTCCAACAACATTTGGAAATCTTCTTCAGTTTCGCCAGGGAAACCCACAACAAAAGTTGAGCGAATCACCAATTCAGGGCATTTTTCACGCCACAATTTAAGGCGCTCTAAAGTATTTTCACTATGGGCTGGTCGCTTCATCAATTTTAAGATGCGCGGACTGGCGTGCTGAAAAGGGATATCTAAATAAGGGAGGATTTTGCCTTGCGCCATCAAATCAATGGCAGCATCCACATGTGGATATGGATAGACGTAATGTAAACGCACCCAGATGCCTAACTGACCGAGTGCTTCACACATGTCATAGAATTTGGTCTTAACTGGCTGGCCGTTCCAGAAATCCAACTTGTATTTGGTGTCTACACCATAAGCCGAGGTATCTTGAGAAATCACCAAGATTTCTTTCACACCTGCACGCTTCAATGCTGCTGCTTCATCCAACACCTTACCCACCGGGCGAGACACGAGGTCACCACGCATACTCGGGATAATGCAGAATGTACAACGATGATTACAGCCTTCTGAGATTTTCAAATAAGCATAATGCTTCGGTGTTAAACGAACACCTTGCTCAGGAACCAAATCAATAAATGGGTTGTGCTTTGGCGGTGCTGGTACATATTCATGTACTGCTTCCATCACATCTTGATAGGCTGCTGCACCTGTTACTTTAAGAACATTTGGGTGCATTTGGCGAATTTTGTCTTCGTCTTTACCTAAACAGCCTGTAACGATAACTCGACCATTTTCACTCATGGCTTCGCCAATCGCGTCTAAAGACTCTTGTACTGCAGATTCAATAAAACCACAGGTATTAACAACAACCAAATCTGCACCGTCATAATCTGATGCAACTTGATAACCTTCAGTCTTTAACTGAGTTAAAATTCGTTCAGAATCTACCAATGCCTTAGGACAACCTAAAGATACAAAACCGACTTTGGGGGTCTTCATGAATCTGCGCTCCACTAGAATCGGCGTATTGTATGACTTTTCTTTGCTTACGCATAGCAGCAAAGCCATCTCTTTGTGTAATGCACCAAAATACAACCAAAATTTTAAACAAAACCCTACAACGCACCAATTTGGAACATAATAAAATATTGAAATAAGCAGATGTATGTGAAAAATACCGTATAAATCGATTCTTTCAGAATTAAGTGTTTGAAATTTAGTTAATACAAAGTTGGCTTGTATTTTGCATAAAGTACATTTTAGAAGTTAATGGCTATTCATTAAAATTTATATTTATTGCGCCATTTTAAAACAGGATGATTCACAAATGGATCAACAGAACACTATCGACTATCGACTCTTAGTAGATAATCTGAGCACTGCCATTTTATTGGTCGATAGTAAGCTTAATATTTTTTATTTAAATTCTGCTTGTGAAGCATTATTTGATATCAGCTTGCTCCGTGCCTCGGGTCAGCCAGTATTAAATTTACTTCATGCACATGATGATTCATTTAACACGCATGAAGCTTTATTAAACACATTAGAAAGTGGACAACACTATACCCGTCGTGAAGCGGTCATCAATGTGAATTTCAAACCGATTCATGTCGATTACACAGCGTCACAACTTAATGCAGGTACAAGTTATCATCCACTACTGTTAATTGAACTCAATCCAATTGATCGTATGTTGAAAATTTCGAAAGAAGAAAACTTAGTTCAACAGCATCAAGTAGCCCGACAGCTAGTTCGAGGTGTGGCGCATGAAATTAAAAACCCGCTCGCAGGTATCCGTGGAGCAACCCAACTCCTTGCCCGTAGTTTAGCTGATGATAACTATCGTGAATTCACCGACATTATTATTAGTGAAGTCGATCGACTCACCAACTTGGCGGACACCATGCTTGGCTCACGTCAGCTACCAAGCTATGAACATGTGAATGTACATGAACCCTTAGAACGTGTTCGTTCCCTGATTGCAAATCAAACCAAGAAGAAAATTAAGATCACACGTGACTACGACCTTTCCTTACCCGATGTAATGGCAGATCGTGATCAATTGATTCAAGTCATGCTCAACATTAGCGTCAATGCGGTACAGGCCATGACCGAAAATAAAGACTTTTTTACCGATTCAGAACCTGAACTGGTTTTAAGAACCCGAATCCAACGCCTCGTCACGATCAATGGTGTGCTAAATCGCTCAACAGTTCGCATTGACATTGAAGACAATGGCCCTGGTGTTCCTGAAAGCATCTTGGAATCCGTTTTCTACCCGCTGGTCACTGGCCGCGCCAAAGGCACAGGACTGGGTCTCAGTATCGCTCAAAATATTATGCATCAACATAACGGAATGATTGAGTGTCAATCAATTCCGGGAAAAACCGTATTTAGCCTATATCTACCTTGGGAGTTAAACCATGTCACGAAATAAAATTTGGGTAATCGATGACGATCGTGCCATGCGCTGGGTACTAGAAAAAACCTTTAAAGAAGAGGGTTTTGATGTCACCAACTTTGAAGAAGCACAAACTGCGCTTGAACGTCTACATGATGATGCGCCCGATGTGATTTTAACGGATATCCGCATGCCGGGGATTGATGGTTTAACTTTCTTATCCAAAGTTAAAAATTCGCATCCTGATTTACCTGTAATCATTATGACAGCGCACTCTGATTTAGAGTCAGCGGTATCAAGTTATCAAACAGGTGCATTTGAGTATTTACCAAAACCATTCGATATCGATGAAGCTTTGGCTTTGGTTAATCGTGCGATTTTGCACATTAATAAGTTGCAGCAACAAGAAGCAACCAAAGCTGCATCACCATTACAATCGACCGAAATTATTGGTGAATCACCTGCAATGCAGGAAGTCTTCCGTGCCATCGGCCGTTTATCTCAATCACATATTACCGTATTGATTAATGGTGAATCAGGCACAGGTAAAGAGTTGGTTGCGCATGCACTACATAAACACTCACCTCGTCGTGCCAAACCCTTTATTGCCTTAAATATGGCAGCCATTCCAAAAGACTTGATTGAAACAGAGTTATTTGGACATGAAAAAGGTGCCTTCACAGGCGCAAATACCCAACATCAAGGCCGTTTTGAACAAGCCAATGGCGGTACTTTATTCCTAGACGAAATTGGTGATATGCCATTTGAAACTCAAACACGTTTACTTCGTGTTTTGGCAGATGGTGAGTTCTACCGTGTCGGTGGACATATCCCAGTTAAGGTCGATGTACGTATCGTTGCAGCAACCCATCAAGACTTGGAAAAGTTAGTCAATGAAGGTCGCTTCCGTGAAGACTTATATCACCGTCTAAATGTGATTCGTATTCATATTCCAAAGCTCGCACATCGTAGTGAAGACATTCCGATGCTGGCTCAGCACTTCTTGGCACGCGCTGGCAAAGAACTGGGTGTAAGTCCAAAAATCTTACGCACAGAAACCACAGATTATATGCAACAACTGCCTTGGCCAGGTAATGTGCGTCAGTTGGAAAATACTTGTCGCTGGTTAACAGTTATGATTACCGGTCGTGAAGTTTATCCAGAAGATCTGCCCGCGGAGCTTAAACAAGCTTCTGTGCATAAAAACAATGAAGCCCAAGCCGCCTCAAATACAAGTCCTGCTTTGGTTGAACGCATCGCAGTTCATCATTGGGATGAATTATTGGCTCAATGGGCGATCCAAAAGCTCAAAAATGGTGAAATGAAACTTTTAGATATCGCGACACCAATGTTTGAGCGCACACTGATTAATGCCGCACTCCAACAAACACGTGGACGTAAACGCCATGCTGCTGAGCTTTTAGGTTGGGGACGCAATACTCTGACCCGTAAACTCAAAGAGTTGGGTATGGATTCTACCGATGACGATGACGACGAAGAAATCCGCTCAGCTTAATTAAAAATCAGCCAAAGCGAGTACCAGTTACTCGCTTTTTCATTTGAATTGAGAAATTTTGACACACTCGTAAATTTCATAGCCATACAACAGATATGGTTTTTGCTATACTAGAGTCAACCCAACCACCCCAAAGTAGATAATGACTGATATTTGCTATCCAAGCTGTGCCAAACCTCAAACTCGTCGCGGAGAAGAACGTCGTCTTGCCCTATTATTGTGCGCAACCGATTTATTTCTCGAGAATGGTTATGAAGCAGTGTCTTTGGATGATATCGTTAATCATGCAGGTGGTTCAAAAACGTCTATTTATAAATACTTTGGCAATAAAGAAGGTCTATTTACAGCCATTTGCGATTATCGCAGGGAAGTATTTTTTAAGGGTGTATGTTTTCCGTATGTACCAGAATCAACGGATTTAAGAAATTACCTGACCCAAACCCTACAGCGTTTTTATCAACACATCATCCAGCCCGAAAATATCGCTTTTATGCGCATGTTCACCGAGCAAACGCAAAAGGATATTCAACTTGCACATTATTTCTATGACCAATGTGCACTCAACATTCAAAACACCATCGCTTTCGCACTTGAGCAAGCACATGCAAACAATGAAATCTTCTGTGCTCAACCCAAATATTCGGCAATGATGTATTTTGGAACCCTACGCGATGTTGAATGGCGTAATTTAATGGGCTTAGATGTCACTGAAAACGATGCAGAAATTATTGATTATATTAATTATTCAGTAGATTTATTTTTAAAGGCTCATCAAAAGGTCTAATTCTTTTGCATTTTTTTGAACCTATAGTATAGTATTCAATTCCTTTTTATCCACACCCATTAATCATCACTTAATTATTGTTTTTATTCAATAATTACTGGGGGAGCAAATATGGCGCTTCGGCATTTTCTTACTTTACGAGACCTATCCTCTTTAGAATTGCAACGCATTTTGGATCGTGCACAAGAACTTAAACGCATGCAACATAGCAATACGGTATATCAACCTTTTGCTGGTAAAGTTTTGGGAATGATTTTCGAGAAATCGAGTACACGCACACGTATTTCTTTTGAAGCAGGTATTTGCCAGTTTGGTGGTAATGCAATTTTTCTTTCACCACGTGATACACAATTAGGACGTGGTGAGCCGATTGAAGATTCTGCACGTGTCATTTCGAGCATGCTGGATATCGTCATGATCCGTACTTTTGGTCACGATATTGTAGAACGTTTTGCCTCTTACTCGACTGTGCCAGTCATCAACGGTCTTACTGATGACCACCACCCTTGCCAGTTACTTGCTGATTTGCAAACCTTTCAAGAGCACCGTGGTAGCATTGAAGGTAAAACGGTTGCATGGATTGGTGATGGCAACAATATGTGTAACTCATATATTGAAGCAGCACATATGATGGGCTTTAAACTTAAAATTGCATCACCTGAAGGTTACGAGCCTAAGCCAGAATTTTTAGCTGAATTTGCTGACTGCGCAGAAGTGTTCAATAAGGCGGAAGACGCTGCTGTCAATGCGGACCTGATCGTGACTGATGTATGGGCAAGCATGGGACAGGAAGAAGAACAGAAATTACGTGAAAAAGCGTTTTCAGATTTCCAAGTCAATGAAAAACTCATGGACTTGGCACATCCTGACTGCCTATTCATGCACTGCTTGCCAGCACACCGTGGTGAGGAAATTTCAGAAAATATGCTGGACCACAAAAATGCAGTGGTTTGGGATGAAGCAGAAAACCGCTTACATGCTCAAAAGGCCTTGATGGAATTCTTACTCAACGAAAATCTTAAAAAAGATTAAGTTAAAAAAACAGCATCTCAGGATGCTGTTTTTATTTGTATGCATTCTAAATTGAACAGTGAAATAAAAACACTTATAGTAAGCTAAGCCCTTTAGAATAAGTTTCTCACGATATGAGAAACTCACTCAACACACAGCGGACGTTATGACTTCACTTGAACAAGCCTTATCTCAAATACCAAGCTTCTCTTTGGTGCATGAGCATCTGTTTAGCTCTGCACAACCAACGGCTGAGCAACTTCAACAGATCAAAGAATATGGTTGCAGTACTGTCATTAATCTTGCGACCAGCAAATCAGAAACACATCTGCCGAATCAAGACCAAACCTGCTTAGATTTGGGACTAAATTATATTCATATTCCAATTGACTGGGATGTACCTTGTTCTGAACAATGCTTGTTGGTCTTAGATCTTATCGATCATCTAGTACAGAACGAAATGGTTTGGCTGCACTGTGCTCAAAATATGCGTGTCAGTTGTCTGATGTATCTTTATCGTCAATTCTATATGAATATTGAGATGCCAGCGGCTCAAGAGCTGTTGCATCAAATTTGGGAACCCAATGAGACTTGGACAGGCTTAATTCATAGCATTACCTTACAACTACAAGGTCGTAAAGCAACGCAAGAACTTGAACAGTCATTAATGAATAGCAATCATTTTGCTTGATGTGAAATCAATACTGTTGCTGTTGCCAAGATACCTTCTTGGCGGCCAGTAAATCCTAATTTTTCAGTTGTTGTGGCTTTAATACTGATTTGAGTCACATCAACATCTAAAACATCTGCAATGCTTTGGCGCATCTCTAAGTTGTGCTTTGCCAATTTAGGACGCTCGCAAGCCACTGTAATATCTGCATTATTGAGTTGATAACCACGATCTAAAATCAACTGATAGACATGTTTTAGTAACAAACGACTATCTGCACCTTTGTACTCTGGATCGGTATCTGGGAAATGCTGTCCAATATCACCCAGTGCCAATGCCCCCAATAAGGCATCACTAAGCGCATGTAAAACGACATCACCATCTGAATGTGCCTTTAAACCATGCGTATGTGGAATTTGAATACCTGCCAAAGTAACAAAATCACCTTCTTCGAAGGCATGTACATCCATCCCTTGTCCAATCCGAATTTGAGCAACCATATGATTTTCCTTTTACAATATACCGAACAAATCTTGTATTCAGGCTTTCTATTTCGCTATAGTACGTTGAGCAAATTAGACTGAAAGTATAAGTGATTATGCTGTTTAACACTGTAAAAAATCAATTAAAGAAATCTGGCTATATCATCACATTGAGTTGTTTTTGCTCAACATTTGCCTATGCGGAATCAATTGACTGCACCAGCAAGGATTTAAACACTCAAAAAATCTGTTCCAAGCCATATAAAGAGCAACGTCAGAAACTCAATGCCAAGTTTTTAACGGCCTATTTAGTAACCGATGCCCCGTTACAGTTATTACACGACACCCAAACACTCTGGCTGAATCAAGTACAGCAATGCAAAACCAAAAGCTGTTATCAACAGCAATTTGATGCACGTTTGGACGATTTGAATTTTTACACCTCGATGAATCAAACTTTGACACAGCATTATCTAAAATATGAACAGGGCAAGCTTGCAGCTCAACCTGTACATTTACAGATCCATCAACTGGATAAAGATAAACTCAAAATCGAAGGCACAGCATATCGCAACCCCAATAATCGTGTAGAAACACAGACCTTGTCCTTACTGGCCTATAGCACGCCCGAACAAAAAGGCCAAATCATTGATAATGAGAAAAAATGCCAATATCAGTTCGACTTCCAAAAAGCTTTATTGATTGTAAAATCTGAGCAAAAAGATTGTGGAAGATTTACAGGCATCTATCGTTTGTACGATTAATGGTTTTGAGATTTAAAAGCCGATGTTCTCACATCGGCTTTTTGCTTTAGTTAGGGTATTTTTCTGCAATTTCTTGACTAATCAATACCGCTGTTGCAGCAGATAAAGTCCAACCCAAGTGTCCATGCCCAGTATTATAGAACACTCGAGCCTGTTTACCTTGTTTAACCACAGGCAACATATTCGGCATCATTGGACGAAGGCCTGCCCATGGAACCACGTGTTCCGTCGAAATATCAAAGTTTTGATTGACCCAGTTAATCAAAGGCTGAATCCTGTCAGCGCGAATATCCCGATTATAACCATTGAATTCTGCTGTGCCCGCAATACGTAAGCGGTCTGCACCTAAACGCGATGTCACAATCTTCGCACTTTCATCCAGCAAACTCACCCACGGCGCATTTTTCACACTACGTTCATCTTTCAGTTGCACCGTAATGGAATAGCCTTTGACTGGATAAACATTGACACTATCACCTAACATATCGGCCAATTGGTAACTTCCCACCCCACCACATACCAAAATCAAATCCGCAACAATTTCAGTAATACCATCAGCGCTAGGATTGACATTTTCCGAGCTGTTTTTGCAATGAACAACTACTTTATCTTGATTGAATTTGACATCAACAACATCTAAGCCAAAACGATATTTCACACCATATTGCTGAGTTGTTTCAGCCAAGCCAACTGAGAATTTATGAATATCTCCTGTTGCATCCCCAGCTGTGTAATACCCACCAAAATAGTCGCCTGTTAAAGTAGGCTCAATAGCTCTCATTTCTTCTGGTGTAATCGCGTTCCGCTCCAGCTTACCTTCGACCAACACATCATTGACCTTCTTTGCAATCTCATAGTCTTCTTTGGTGTGATACATATGTAAAATGCCGCGTTTTTCCAAGTCAAACGAGATACTTTCCTTTTCGGCAATCTCAAACAAACGTTGTCTTGCCAGAAGTGCTAAACGCACTGTCTCTATGGTATTGGCT
The DNA here is from genome assembly GCF_022549545.1 of Acinetobacter sp. ANC 3882. Lineage (NCBI taxonomy): Bacteria > Pseudomonadati > Pseudomonadota > Gammaproteobacteria > Moraxellales > Moraxellaceae > Acinetobacter > Acinetobacter sp. ANC 3882. The sequence continues at coordinate 464,030 of NZ_JAKZGB010000001.1, forward strand.
TTATAATTTTTAATATGCGTTAGAAACTCAATCAACCAGCGATATTTGTGTGCACTAAAGGATGGATTGAGCAATAAAGGGGCATCCTTTTTACTCATCCACTTAATGCCTTTAAGCACCGTTGCCTTTTGATTCCAAACTTCGGCGTTACAGGCAGACAGTTGCCCGCCGTTGGCAAATGAAGTTTCCATGGCTGGAAACAGATGACGATCTATCACCGTCACTTCATAGCCCAATTTATTTAATTCATAAGCAGACGTTACACCCGTAATCCCCGCACCAATGACAACAACATGTGGCATAGCAAACTCCTAGAAATGCATAACATTTCTTAATGCATAGCCCCATCTGTCATGGTACCTGAGAGTTTTGGCAGATGATTACCAATTAATCATTTAGCCTTCCCCTTCGGTGAGTGTTTATCATAGAAGAAAAATGGTTGTTAATTTCTATAAGTTGAGCACTGCTCTCCAGATTGTATTTCTATTATTACAGTCCTTCTGCCTGAGAGTTTCCGGGGTCGTTGCTCCTTCGGCGAGTTCATTGAAGAACTTCTCTCCCGCAATAATATTTATATCCTTATAAGCAATATATATGCCGCATAAAAATACAGACACTAAATTCTTGTAATTGTTTGTAGATTAAGATTTATGCGGTTTAAAATCAGCTGAAGCATAAAAAAGCAGACTTAGAGTCTGCTTTTCAACATTAAAATTTGCATTGCAAAATTTGTTCTGGAAACTGCCCTTTCCACAATTCACGTAACTTTGGCAAATAGAATTTTTCACCAATCATCACCAGTTCAGCATCGATCAGCGCATGAATCTCATGCATTAATACATAATCCAAGGCAATCAAGGATAATTGGGGTTGTTTCTGTGCAATTTGCTTACGATTACTTTGTGCTTTTTTTACCAATTCATTGGCAAAGTTTTTATCTTTATAAGTGGTAATCGCACTTAATCGTAATTCGATAATGCCCCAACCTTCTAATAATTTTTTAAAAATTTCAAAATCTTTAGAAGTCGCTTCCCACGTTACATTTTCCAGATCATTGTCTTCTGGCAATACAGGTAACAATAAATCAGCGGTGCTCGGAAAAATTTTCTTTAAATTCAACAGAAACTTAACAGGATTTTCATTTGGAAGATCAGAAAACTGGATGTTGGTTTTTGTATCCGTTAAATAAATATTCAGCATAAGGAAGCAACAGTCTGGTAAATCAAACGAGTATTGTACGCAGTTCACTTTATAAAAACTACTCATAAAAAAATCCCTCTAACAAAAGAGGGATTTTGTATTACAAATAAAGAACTTACTTACTATTTGGAGAAACCATATTTTCAGGTTTAACCACTTCATCAAATTGCTCAGCAGTGACTAAACCAAGTTCAACAGCGACTTGCTTCAAGGTTTTATTTTCCTTATAAGCAGTTTTTGCGACTTTAGCAGAGTTTTCATAACCAATCACAGGATTCAACGCAGTGACCAACATCAATGAGTTGTGTAAGAAGTGATCAATCTTGTCACGATTTGGTTCAATACCTACTGCACAGTGATCATTAAAACTATTACATGCATCGCCCAACAACTGAATTGATTGCAGCAAGTTATAAGCAATCACAGGCATAAATACATTCAGCTCAAAGTTACCAGAAGCACCTGCCACATTAATCGTAGTGTCATTACCTAAGACCTGAGCAACAACCATGGTCATTGCTTCACTTTGGGTCGGATTGACTTTACCTGGCATGATACTTGAACCAGGCTCATTCTCTGGAATACGAATTTCACCAAATCCACAGCGTGGACCACTCGCCAACCAGCGAATGTCGTTGGCAATTTTATTCAGACTGGCTGCCAAAGTTTTTAATGCGCCTGATGCAAATACTGCAGCATCACGGCCAGCCAATGCTTCGAACTTATTCGGTGCGGTCACAAAAGGTAGACCTGTTAATTCTGCTAATTGCTCAGCAGCTTTAACCGCATAGTCTGGATGTGCATTTAATCCAGTACCTACCGCTGTGCCGCCCAAAGGCAATTCATACAGACCAGAGAGAGCTTGCTGCAAGCGCTTCAAACCATGCTCTAATTGTGAAACATAACCACTAAACTCTTGTCCTAAAGTCAAAGGAGTCGCATCTTGCAAATGGGTACGGCCAATTTTAACAATATCATCAAACTCTTCTGACTTACGCTGTAAAGTCTCTTTCAACTTCTCAACAGCCGGGATGAGTAATTCATTGATTTGAATACTTGCAGCCACATGGATTGCAGTTGGAAACGAGTCATTGGTTGATTGTGCGCGATTGACATGATCATTTGGATGTACTGGCTTTTGTGCACCCAATACTTGTCCTAATTTCTGATTGGCAATGTTTGCAATGACTTCATTACAGTTCATATTACTTTGCGTACCTGAACCCGTTTGCCAAACCACCAATGGAAATTGTGAGTCCCATTGCCCAGCAATCACTTCTTCAGCAGCACCAACAATATATTGGCTTAAATCTTCAGGAAGCTGTTTTAGTTCAGCATTGGTAATCGCAGCTGCTTTTTTCACCAGACCCATTGCACGAATCATGGCACGTGGCAGGCGCTCTTGACCAATCTTAAAGTTCTGTAAACTTCGTTGCGTTTGCGCACCCCATAAGGCTTCATTCGGAACTTCAATGTCACCCATTGTGTCGTGTTCAATTCGCATTTGCATAAACAACCTCTGCTCTATTTGGTTAAAGTACTTACGGGCTGAAGCAAAGTGATGCTTTGGCTAGTTGCCGTTATCCTAATCAAAGCAGGCATAATTGTAAATAAGAATCATTATCTTAATTGCCTTTTAAGGTATTCAAATAAAAGCGCCATTCATCTTCAATCATTTGTGTTAAAGACCGTTTTGGTGACCAGTTAAGAACTGTCTCTGCTTTCTCAATTGTTGCACCTAATTGTGCAATCTCATCATGCTGAAATACTGCGGGTTGAACATTGACCTTGGCCTGAGTGACTTTCTCAATTTCGTTGAGTAAATTTTGAATAGAGGTCACTTGTGAATGCGCGATATTGAATGATTCCAAGCAATTATTCTGTGAACTTAGCCAATTTAAGGTCATTAAAATAGCATCACATGCATCTAGTACATGTAGGAAACTTCGCTCTACAGTACCATCGGCAGTCGGTGCTTGATTCTGTAATTCAATACATTCACGCTGCATTGCAGCAACTTGTAAAGCCAAGGGTACGATATTCTTCGGAAGTTGAGTAACAAATTCACCTAATACACCATGCTCAAATGCACCCACAATATTGGACAAACGCAGATTTACGATCCGCCATTCAGGGTCTGCACGATAGGTATCGGCAATGATATCTTCAACAATTTGCTGGGATCGAACATAAGGATTTGAATATTTATAATTGAACTCAGTATTTTCCTTGAGTTCAGCACTCGATTGACCATAAACGGCTAGACTGGACAAATTGATTAACTGCCTTACACCCATCCGCTGCATTGCTCTGAGCAAGCTCATAATGCTGCTAACATTGTCATTATAATATTCAAGTGGTTTTAGCGCAGATTCTTCTAGTGATTTAAAACTGGCGGTATGAATAACCGTATCGATTGAATACTGTTCAAACACTTTGTTCAAGGCTGGGGTATTACGAACATCAAGCTTCGCGAATGGGATATACGTTCCCGAAATATATTCTAGACGCTCCAATGTCTGCAGGGTTGAATTGGCTAAGTTATCTACAATGACTATCTCTTGCCCATGAGCCAACAAACTCAAAGCAATGTGTGAACCGATAAAGCCTAAACCACCTGTCACCAAAATCATTGTATACTTACCTTCCCTTAAATCTGTCCATCATCATTTTTGCCAACTTCAACCCATAGTGAATATTCAATGAGTACACTACTGCTAATTACTTCAGCACCTACGTCCATTATGGCTTGGCATGCTTTTGGTTTAGCGCAAGCTTTACAAAGTAAGCATAAAGAATTTCGTGTCTTCTTTTACCAAGATGGTGTTCAGGTCGCGAATGATTTACAGTGGTTTCCTGATGATCAACGCAATCTAAAACAAGAATGGCAAAAGCTCGGCATCCGACTCCCTGTCTGTGTCAGTGCTGCCCTTGCTCGGGGAATCACTGATGCGGACAATGCAAAACGTCATTCTCTACAACACCACAACCTAGCCAATGGCTTTGAATTGGTGGGTCTCGGAGAGCTTGCTGACGCAATACAAAGCTGTTCTCGATTAATTCAATTTTAATTAAAGTTCTTTACTAGAGTGTTGCTTTGAAAAGGTAAATTGTGTGAAATCTGTACTCGTCATTCTAACGCAACCTAACTTAACAAGTTTGCAAGTCAATGAAAGCTTGTCCGCAACTATGGTTTTAGCAACCTTTGGTATTTCTGTCAAAGTATTATTAAAGTGTGCGGCTCTTAGCTTATTAAACAATAATTTAGAATTTGATCAATTTAAACACGAGTTCAAAATCGCAGCCAACATGGTCGAAAGTTTCGAATTCTACGATTTGACGCCAATTCTAATTGAATCTAAAAATCAAGAGCTTAGCATAGTCAAAAATACCGATCAGGACATTGAATTTGTTGATCTGAATCCTGAGTTTATTCAATCATTTGATCATATTCTGTATTGGTAAGGTACCTTGCTATGGAAAATACAACACTCATTTTAGTTCAATCTACAGCTGATCTGATTTGGTCCGATCTATTAAAAATGGCACAATCTGATGACTGTATCGTACTTATGGGTGATGCTGCTGCTCAAGTGCCTTCATCCATTACAACGATTTATCACAACATTTATTGTTTAACCAATGAATACAGCCTTCTTTCTGATGACGTGAAAGACCAGATTCAGGAAATTAACTATGCACAATTTGCAGATTTGGTCTTAAAGTTTAAGCGCTGTATTTCATTGAAATAATATGTATTCGATTCATTCAAAACTTTGTTAGGCTTTTTTATGCAGTTAGAGTTAGATCAAGACGGTCATTTGGTTGATTACACTATTTGGAATCAAGACGTTGCTCAAGAGTTAGCAAGGTCTCTGGATTTACAGTTAACAGACTGGCATTTTGAAATTCTGCATGCAGTACGCCAATTTTACCAACAGTTTGGACACTCACCAGCCACACGTCCGCTCATTAAGTTTTTAATCAAAACTGTGAGTCCCGAGATTAACAATGCGGAATTACAACAAAAATTTAATACAGGTTTAGTTGCTCGCCATTTGAGTCGTTTAGCTGGCGTGCCTAAACCTGCAAATTGCTTATAATTTTTGAGTTACGCAAATTTCTTGGCACAAGCAACACAGGCAATGACTGCAATTGTGACACCAAACATGGCTGGGCTTACTTGCTCATGTAATAAGGCTGCTGCAATGACCAAACCAAAGATTGGTTGCAATAGTTGAAGTTGCCCAACTGTAGCAATCCCTCCTTGTGCTAAGCCCTTGTACCAAAAGAAAAACCCAATCAACATACTAAATAAAGACACGTAGGCCAGACCAAGTTTTGCCGATGTTGAAATTTGTGCAAAGCTCACAGGCATATACAGATATGAAATGAGCAGCATGATCGGCAATGTGATGATCAGTGCCCAGCAAATCACTTGCCAGCCACCGAGATGCTTTGATAATTTGCCGCCCTCAGCATAGCCAAAACCACACAGCAAGATTGCGGCTAACATAAAAATATCACCGTAATTGAATGCCCAACTTCCAGTTTGAATCAGCATATATCCAAAAACCAGTGACGCACCTAAAATTGCAAATAGCCAAAATACGAAATTCGGTCTTTCTCCGCCGCGTAACACACCAAAAATAGCCGTTGCCAAGGGTAATAATCCAACAAAAACGATGGTATGTGCAGCACTTACATACTGTAATGCCAAGGCTGTGAACAGAGGAAATCCAACCACGACACCAATGGCGACGTAAAGTAAAGGAAGCCAGTCCTTTCGCTCTGGTAATTGCTGCCGTGATAATAAAATCAGTACGAGCCCCAAAATACCTGCAATTGCCGCACGTGCAGCGGTTAAAAAGGTAGGGCTGAAATCCATAACTGCAACGCGTGTTGCAGGCAATGAGCCTGCAAAAATAATCACGCCAATCAGCCCATTCATCCAACCACTACTTAAAGTTTTCATTTAAATTCTCCAGATCTATGTGAAGAATTTAAACTGTGTTATGGTTTATGCACCATACACACTACAGTACAATTTTAAATAACTGTACTGTATTAATAACCAATACAGTCAATGATCAAATACAATGAAAAGTACAAAGATTGATTTCGTGATGCAACACATCCATGAACAAATTAAAACTCGTTCATTACTTCCGGGCTATCGTTTACCTTCGGTACGCGCTTTGGCAGGATCATTGCATTTATCTATTTCAACCATTGTTGAAGCTTATGAACGTCTTGCTTCGCAAGGAATTATTGAAGCAAAAACAGGTTCAGGCTTTTTTGTTGCAGGGCCACTTGCTCCATTATCGATTTCTGAAATACATCCTCAGATTGATCGAAGCATCGATCCTTTATGGATTTCAAGGCAAGCATTAGAGGCAAAACAAGGTGTTTTAAAACCCGGCTGTGGCTGGTTGCCTGATGACTGGATGCCACATGAAAATATCCGTAAAGCCATCCGTAAGGTCTCTAAAGCCAATCCACATATTTTAACCGACTATTCAACCCCACTCGGTCTTGCTCCATTACGGGAGTTGCTCTCACGAAAAATATTAAGCAAAGGTATTGAAGCAGGACCCAATCAAATCTTATTAACCGATTCTGGCACACAGGCGATCGATTTGATTTGTCGTTATTTCTTAAAACCCAATGATGTAGTTTTAGTAGATGATCCTTGTTATTTTAACTTTCATGCCTTACTCAAAGTCCATCAGATTCAAATTATTGCTGTCCCTTATACGCCTACGGGTCCTGATCTTGAGGCCTTTTCTCACGCGATTCAAAACCACAACCCACGTCTATATATCACCAATTCTGGCATTCATAACCCAACCGGTGCCATATTGACAGCAGCAACAGCTTATCAAGTCCTAAAACTGATTGAGCAATCCAATCTAATCGTAATTGAAGATGATATTTTTGCGGATCTAGAGCGACACAGTGCCCCTCGTCTTGCTGCATTGGATGGCTTATCGCGCGTTATTCACATCGGCAGTTTTTCTAAAACTTTATCTGGCTCAGTTCGTACTGGGTATATTGCAACCAAGCCAGAATGGATCGAAGACTTAACTGATATCAAAATCGCGACTTGCTTTGGCGGAAGCAATTTATCCTCTGAAATTTTATTCGCGGCTTTAACCGATGGGAACTATCGAAAATATCTAGAAGAGTTGAAAGTCCGTTTGGCAAAAGCAATGGATGCAACCATCAAACAGCTGGAAAAATTGGGAATCACGGCTTGGACTCATCCCTCAGCAGGAATATTTGTCTGGTGTGAATTACCAGAGCATTTTGATACAGCACGTATTGCACAGCGCTGCCTAGAAAATGGCGTGATTTTGGCTCCGGGAAATGCATTTAGCCAGAGTCAAAATTTTAAAAACTTTATTCGTTTTAATGTCGCTCAATCACTGCAACCCAAGGTTTTTGAAGTTCTATCTCAAGCGATTCAACAAGAGATAGAACGACAAAATTTATAAATCAGGCGCTTTGCTTCTTCTGCTCTATAAAAGCGAAATAACCAGGTCCAGCCGCGACTCGAACATCTTTGGCTTGAATCGGTTGATCGCACTCAGAACACACAACTTTCGGGTTGATTTTTCGACCACAGCTTTTATGGGTAAATTCAACAGGTTTACCGAGTCCCATATCCATCCATTTATCTGCCCATTGCACCATTGACAGAATGATTGGATAAAGGTCTAAGCCTTTGTCTGTCAATTGATATTCAAAGCGCTCTTGACGATCAACATAAGGAACTTTGGTTAAAATCCCATGTTCGACCAAACGCTTTAAGCGCTCAGAAAGTACATGGCGTGTGAGTCCCAAACTCCGCTGAAAATCATCAAAACGGCGTATACCCATAAATGCGTTACGTAAGATGAGCATTGTCCAACGATCACCCAGTACTGAAAGCGTCCTCGCCACTGAACATGGCTGGTCGCCAATTTCGTCCCATTTCATTATTATCACCTAATCATTTTTTAGAGTTTTTAAAAGACATGGAATCTATGTCTTGAACCGTAATGCTTAGAAACTAAACAATATAAAATATACACTAAACCACCTTATCCATCAGATGCAATATTGGTACTTGGCTAAAAGTGACAAAAACATTGAATGTTACATAAATTCATCAATACGATGAATGATGGATGAATAAACCGCTAAGCACTTGCCCTGCTTGCAGCTGAATATTGGCAGGAATACGCACCAAACTATTTGCTTGCATTAAATTGCTTAACATATGTGATTGCTGTTTTGACAAACTCTGTAGCTTCAATTGTCCCTGTTCAAAATAAGCATTCATCCTCAAAAACCGTTCACGTGCATCCGACTTCAAATCATGTGTCAGCATCCCACTAAACCATTGCAAGGGCTGACGTTGGTTCTGTAAAGCATCTAATAGCGCTTTGCCATAGACTTGCATACACACATAAACTGCTGCAGGATTTCCCGGTAAGCCCAATAGATAACATGCGTGATCTTGTTGTATAAACTCAGCAAAGAAAAGTGGTTTTCCTGGTTTTTGTTTTACTTTCCAAAAGACTTGTTCAAAACCTGTTGCAAATGCGCACGGCCGAACAAAATCATAATCCCCAACCGAAACCCCACCAGTGGTGATAATGAGGTCATATTGCTGTTTTAACTGCTCAAAACATTGACTTACTTGTTCAGCTTCATCCGCAATATGCAGGATATCCACCTCTAAACCATAGTCTTTCAACCAAGCTTTAAGCAACGGACCATTCGCATCAAAAACTTTACCTGTCTGTAGATCTTCTGGTGTTTCAGCAACTTCATCGCCCGTAATCACCACCACAACTTTAGGCGCTCGAAACACATCAATGTGTGGTATGCCAGCCATACTGAGTGCTGCAAGTGCACCAATATTGATTCGTTGCCCGACATCCGCCAATTGCTGACCAGATTGCACTTCTTCACCGACAAAGCGGATATCTGCTTGAGGTTTGATATGTTCAATCAAGCGAATGGTGAGATCGCTTTCAACTTTAACAATTTCCTGTCGCGCGACATGGGTCGTACCATCAGGCGTCTTTCCGCCTGTAAATATCCGAATCGCTTGCCCATCAATAAGTTGATGCTGAGTTTCACTCCCCGCTTTAATCTCACCAATCACCTCAAAAGTACAATTTTGAAGATTCTCAAGCGTGCTGCTCAATGCATAACCATCCACAGCACTTTGTGAAAAACTAGGTAAATCCACCTTCGAACAGACCGCTTTGGCTAAATAGCGATTGAGACAATCCCCCAATGGCAGAGTCTCAACAGTTAAAGCTTTAGGTCGTGTCTGAACCAATGCCAAAGCTTCATCGATACTGATCAAACCTTTTTCAGCGCCACATCCAGACATTATTCATATCCTCCCGGATGTGGTAAGTCTCGACATACATCAAAAATATGGACCAAGGCAGGTAAGATTGCAGCCATGGATTCGCTTGCCCCACCACGACTTCCTGGTAAAGTCACCAGCAATGAGCGATCAATAAAGCCAGCAACACCACGTGACATCGCCGCATATGGGGTTCGTTTTTGCCCAAATGAACGCGCGGCTTCCATTAAGCCATCTAATTTTCGTTCCAGTAATGGTTCTAATGTATCCACGGTAATATCGCGCTTACCGATCCCTGTCCCACCAACCGTCATAATACACGCATAAGATTTGGTCAGCTCTAAGACTAAGTCTTTTAACTGATCAGCTTCATCGGGCAAAATTTGATAATGAATCGGATCAAAGCCTGCTTCCGTCAAGGTATCCAGCACGGACTTACCAGCAGTATCTGGTTTACGACCCGCGGCAACCGTATCAGATAGTACAAGCACTGCCGCTGAAACAGGTTGACGTAAAGTACGTTTAAAGTGTGATTTCCCACCTTTTTTCTTCAGCAACTTGCATTGATCCAAACACAGCTCTTCAGGTTCACAATGCGGCTTGAGCATATCATACAGGGTTAAACCTGCCAGACTCGCAGCGGTTAATGCCTCCATTTCCACACCAGTTGGACCAATGGTTTCAACCGTCGTCAGAATTACGACATAATCATCGTGCAGATCATATTCAACATCCGCACGGTAAATCGGTAAAGGGTGGCAAAGCGGAATCAGCTCATCTGTTCGTTTGGCTGCCAAAATACCGGCAATACGCGCTGTTTTTAAAGCATCCCCTTTTTCTGTATTACCGTCACGCAATAGTTGGATGCAATGTGCTGGCGCATGTAAAACGGCTTGTGCTTCTGCAACACGATAACTTTCGGGTTTCATCCCAACATTTTTCATTTTAACTTCCTGACGCTTTATTCGTGTGTATGCTCATGTTCACAGTGTTGATGATGGTGGTCATGTTTATGAGAGGGGGAATGAACAGCTTGCCCAGTCTGATCTTTACGAATACAGCAGCCCTCGACATATTGACTGGTTCCATCCATAAAAAACTCTTCTTTCCAGATCGGTACCTCATGCTTAACGCGCTCGACTGCCTCTTCACACGCTTGAAATGCTTCACGGCGATGGGCTGCATAAGCAATGGCAATAATCGCAGTTTCACTGACATCCAAATAGCCAATCCGATGCATCACCCGAACATAAGAGACTTGATATTTATCTTGAATTTCCTGTTCGATTGCACGAATCATTTTTTCCGCCACAGGCGTATAAGAAGTATATTTCAGTGCCTTAACTGCTTTGCCTTCGTGATGGTTACGTACCGTGCCAATAAATATGTCAATGCCACCACATTCAGGAAATGACTGAATTGGATCAAAGCTATCTAGGCCCAAGGCCTGATCTTGGACGCGGGCAAATTCACGCATGTTTAACCTCCTGCTACTGGCGACAACAAGACTAATGTACAGGACCTATCTAGTGCCGTTTGACGGGTCACGATATCTTCACCAATCGCACAGGCACATTTTTCCATGGCTGTGCTGGCATCGGGATACAAGCTTGTAATGTGTGACAATACATCTTTAACCATTTGATCTTCTGCAAACTCAAATGCAAGCGCTTTGGGTAATAACCGTTCAATTGCACCAAAAGCTTCTATTTTTATCTCAATCGTTTGCATATCTTCTCCAGACCAATTTCCTTCCTAACCACCGAGCATGTGCATGCTAATTTTACGTGCCTGCTGATGTTGTATGGCATGATAACCCTGCGCTTTATTCCAAATATAAGGCTTAATTTTTTGCTCAAGATGATGAAATTCGACCTGCTTGAATTCAGATTTTTGTTTGATTGCTTGTAATAGATCGGGTTTTATATTTAAGCCTTGTCTTGCAAACAAACAATTATATAACTCGCCTTGAGCCGTCAATCGAATTCGGTCACAGTCACCACAAAATGAATGGGTAATTGTTGAAATAATACCGAGCTGATATTGATCATCAAGCTGATATAAGCGCGCGGGTTCATGCTGCTGTGCTAAGACCTGAATATCATAATGCGGCGCGAGTTGCTTTAAAATTTCCGCTTCACTCACCACGGCTTGATCCGTCCAATGCTGATCACCATCAAGTGGCATGAACTCGATAAACCGCAATGGGATTTGCTGTTGTTTGGCCCATTTTACCATAGGAACAATTTGATCATCATTCTGACCTTGCATCAGTACACAATTGATTTTAAATGGCAGGCCAACTTCTCTTGCAGCTTCAATACCGGCCAATACTGGCGCAAGCTCTTTTTTCGTGAGTTGTTTAAATTGATGTGCATCCAAACTATCAAGGCTAATATTTAGATCATCCAGACCCGCTTGCTTTAATTGCTCCGCATATTTCGCCAAATAGTGACCATTGGTTGTGATTGAAATACGCTTCAACCCTAAAGCTCTTAAATCTTGCAAATCACGAATAAAATGCACCACACCTTGACGCATCAATGGTTCACCACCCGTGATACGGATGTTTTCAATACCTTGTCTAACCATGTACTGGCAGAAAATAAAGAGTGCTTCGAAACTGAGTAGATCTTGTTTTTTCATCCATTCAGGATGTTCAGGCATACAGTAAATGCATTTGAAATTGCAACGATCCGTCACGGAAATCCGCAACTTGCGTTTAATACGACCATACTGATCTTGTAAGATCGGTATGCTCGAGTCATCTATTTCATGCTTCATTATATGCACTCATATTGTGAATCTTTTGACTGGGTTTAGCACAAGTTCTGTGCGTCCTTGTTTGACTCATCACAGTGAATTGTTTTTATTACAGCAATAATTATTCCAGTTTTAAGCCTTCAGTGTTGCCTCTGCTGCTTATTCACTCAAACCAGCAACGCTTTCAATCTATAAACAAAAATAGGCTTTGTCCTGCGTATTTTTGTTCAAATTGTTTTGCACCATTCGACAGCATGTTTTATTGCCTATGCAAGAAGATGGTGCAAATACATCATAAAATCAACTCTTCTATCGTCTAAGTATTTAAACGCTCTAAACGAACGGGTACATATTTATGATATGGCGTCTTAGACAATGGATCACAATGCTGAGCAGAAGTTAAACGATTCAGTTGAGGCCCTATTGGCTCACCACCACGGTAACGTAAGCCATAACCATGGGGTAATGACACTACACCCTTGCGCATTCCTTCATCGAGTTCAACCATGACCTGAATCTCCCCATGTTCAGAAATACACTGCAGCAGATGACCAGTTTCAACGCCAAAACTCAACGCATCATCGGGATTCATCCTCAAGCGGCCTTCAGCATCAACTTTACGCCATGCAGGGTCACGATAAATTTGGTTGGCGTTATAACTTCGGCGTTCACCTGCCAGCAAAATAAAGGGATATGCATCGGTCAAGCTCAGGGACTGTTGTCTTAACTGTGCCAATTCGATAAACATCTCTGGAATCGCTAAACGAATTTTTTTGTCTTTATAAGCCAGCAAATCCCATACATCTGCATAGTCATGTTGAGACAGTACAACTCCAGAACGTTGCTGCAAAATGGTTTGGAATAATTTCACCCCCAGATTGAAGCGATTGCCTTCATAACCTGCTTGCTTCACAGCCTTATAATACCGAGCCGCATATTGCATACACAATGGAAGTAACAAGGCTGTAGAAGCAGCTTCATTGGGTAAGGTCTTGCCTAAAGTACGATACACAATCGATGCTGCAAATGGAGTCAACTTTTTGTTTCCCGCAAAATTCGCAGCAAGCGCACCAAAGTAAGCAAGATATGAGGTATTAGCCGAATCTTTTTCCGCGATTTTACTCAGGATAGGAAATTGTTTCGGTATCATCTGCATAGCTTCAAGCAAGCGCGTGTAGATCTCAGCCTCAGGCAAACTATTCCCTTGAGCTTTAAATAATGGGTGACGTAAATGGAAACCATTTTTAGGAAATTCCAGATTAAAGCCTGTGAATTCCCACTTTTCAAATTGACTATGTGCGGGTAAAACATAATGCGCTAAACGTGCTGTTTCAGTCATTGCTACATCCACAACCACCAATAACTCAAGTGACTGGAATGCTTGCTCGTATGCAACTGTATCTGGATAAGTCAGTAAAGGATTACAGCTATCTACAAATACCGCACGAACACGCTTTTCTCCTGCCTTTAAGATTTCATCAGGCAAAATATTGGGTGGGAAAAAGCCAGAAATCGGGAACATTTTATGGTAAACCGTACGGCGATATTTTGGATTCCGCTCATCGGTATTGGTCAAAATCGGGATAAACATAGTATGCAGGTTATTGCTACCTTGTTTGCCAAAATGACCTGCCAATAAATACAAAAGCTTTTCAAGATAACCATTCAAGGTGGTGTTCAAGGTATGTTGAATGCCTAAGTCGATCCGTACACACCCCCGCTTTGCACGAGAAAAATCACGTACCACCTGATAAATCAATTCCACCGGAACATCTGCTTTCTGAATATATTCTTCAATCGGAATCGCAAGAAATGCCTGTTTGACCTGATCAAAACCATGCGTGTGTTGCTGGATGAATTGATGATCATACAACTCTTCTCGCAACATAATTGCGATCATTGCTGACATCAGATAAGCATCGGTTCCAGGTTTTAATTGCACATGAATATCAGCTTGTTTCGCGGTTTCCGTCACCCGTGGGTCAAAAACCACCATCGTTCGATTTGGATCTTTTTTGATATGTTTTAAGGTATCTCTTGCATTTGGAATACCATGTGCCTGAAAGGGATTGGTTCCGATAAACAGTACATAATCTGCATGTTCAACGTCTTCGGTGGTATGACAAGCCTGACTGCCGAACAAACGTCCATTAACCCAGAAATCACCCGTTTTTTCTTGAGCCAATGAATTATAGGAATAGAAACTTTTCATCGCATAGAGCAATTGACGGCCATACGCTGCACCTAAATGATTACCCTGCCCAGCGCCACCTACTGATGCAAATGCAGTTCCACCATGTGTATCACGAATCTGTATTAACTGTTGAGCAATTTCCTGAATTGCTTGATCCCAACTGATCTCTTGATATGAACCATCCACCTGACGTTTTAACGGTGAAGTTAAACGATCAGCATGTTGTTGATAATGCTGTAAACGTGCGGCTTTTTGGCAAATATAACCTTGAGAAAAAGGATTCTGATCATCACCTTTAATTTTCTTGAACTGGTTATCTTCAATTTCTACACTGAGTCCACAATTACGTGAACATAAAATGCAAGCGGTTACATCCTGTTTGGTTGCTGTAGCAGTCGTCATTTTTATCACCTTATTATGTTATGAATATTGACCCGTTAAACAGATTTGTCCTGCCGAGCCCACAACCCGAACATAGTTTTGTGTTGGTTCGGTACTGATCTCAACTTGATTATGTTGTGACGGTAATTTCACTGGCTTTAAAAAGCGCACATCAATTTGCTGTATTGTCTCAGGCAATAATTCATAACTACGCGCAAACATGCCAAATCCATGTAATACCTTTTGACCAAAGCTTGAAAGTTTTGCCAAAGGACCAACCCAATGGATTGGATTAAAATCACCTGTCAATAATGCGAATTTAAAACCATCATCTGCTGTCGCAGACCATTCACCCAAACTTTGCCAAGTTTTATGCTCTGTTGTTTCTGTACGTTTGCTTTTCTCAAAATGAGGCAGAATAAATGCCATGTGCAGCACGGTCTCAACTAACTCAGGTTGTGCAATCGTACCCGTGGTGATTTGCACAGAAACACGTGCTAGACCATTTCGTTCATCTACATTTGCAATTTTAGCTTGGATGAGCAGTTCCTGATCTCGTGGAATCTTGCCATGCACCTTGAGGCTGACCCCTTGATTAATGACTTGGCTCAATGGATAGTTGGTTTGTAAAAGCAAACGCATTGCAAAGGAAAGTCCCCATTGCGACACCATATGCGGCGGAATAGAAGCTTGATATTTACTGGCTTCGGCACCACTCCATCGCACATATTGATCTATTAATTCAAGGCTTGGTGGATTGATCACTTCATTAATTGGTGCTAACGACTGCCAATCGGTCTGCTGCGTTTGCTGATGCTTTTTGAGGCTACGCAAACCAATTTTTCCAAGACCTGCCAAAGTTGCCTGATGTTCAAATAAAACGTGCAAGGGTATTTGCTGGTAACGAATGCCAAACATATGAAACTCCTGTTCCTTTATTTTTCTCACTTCCCAAGCCATAGTGGGGTAAATTTCAGTCCTGATCGGACATGCCTGATATGGTGAAAGCTTAATTAAGTTCCAAAATAGAACTCATTTACCTAAAGGTCAAGTGCACTCATCATAAATTTAACAATAAATAGATGCCAAGAACTCCTATCCCGTTGTTAGGCAGGTCTATTAAAAAAGCAATTTGATAAAGAAAATTGATACTCCTTCTCTTTAATTCCCTTAATCGCTAATATATCTTTTTAGCTAAAAATATATTCAAAAAATGAAAAAGGGATTTAGTGTTCATAAATATGTTGTTTTGAATAATAGAAAAGGATTCTATTTATGGGCAATGAAAAATGATCAACAAGCACTGTATGAGTCAATCTCTAAAGGTTGGGTCGTACTTGAAAATTTTCCAGGAGAACGTATCCCACTTGAAATTGTAAGCCGAGAAATTAAAACAATTGTTACTCTTGCCAATGAGCCAAACTTAGGGCTAAAAATCATTGATAATGGTGATATTAAGCTCTCACCTTTTTATAAAATCGTCACACTTGCATTAGGACCAGCTTTAAATAAAAACATTCCTTTACCTTCTGCTTTTTTAATACGACTAATTGTTCATTATTTCAAAATTTTGACCGAAGTTGTTGATATTGAGCTGCAAGAAACAGGACATAGTATTCACATTATATTTAGACCCAATCTACCCGAACTTTTCAGTTACCATCAGGTTGAAGGTGCAATGCTTGCCGTTACACGCATGATCGCCCATTTACAAAACCATTGGCCTAATCAAATTGAGTTTGAGCATAAGGCCGATTTTGTTGATCATAGAATTTATTTAAAAACGTTTAGGACTTACCCACTTTTTGAGCAAGCGAATAACCAATTAATCTACAGTTGCGCCGAATATACAGCGTTAGATGCGACCATCTTAATTAACCCGTTCATCAACTCTATCGAAAAACAATTTCCTGAAATCTCTTATAAAGAGAAAATAAACCTAGTAATTTGTACAACGCTAGGTTTCCTGAGTCCGAATATTAAAATGATAGCAAACTCATTGAGTATTAGTATTAAAACTTTACAAAGGCGATTAAATCATGAAAATACGACCTTCAATGATATCTTGCTAGAGGTTCGTAAAAAGAGAGTTTTGAATATCTTGTAGTACAACAATTTACCTCACAGCAAATCAGTGCACTATTGGGTTATAAGGCAAAAAGCCAATTTCTAAGAGCATTCCAAGTCTGGTTTGGAATGACTCCAAAACAATATAGGGCGAGATTATACAACCCCACCCCATAATTCTGTCTTTATCGCATCAGAAATTTAATTTTTGATGCGGATTACAGCCTAGTGCTTCGAATTCTGCTTGAGTGAAATATTGTGCCTGCGGTAAATATTCACCCATAACTGCATGCTCATCTCCTGGTGTTTGAGTATTTTGAACTGCATTGTGAAAATGACTTGATGGCAACATATTGCGAACAATCACTCGGGCATCATTTTTATGATCTGTATGCCCTTTAGCTATAGAATAACCATCGCCATTCTCAGGCCATTTTAAGAATTCAACACCACATGCTTTTGTTGCATTACTTGGACGATCACGCTCTAAACCTGTCACAATAGTATATTTACCATCTGGATTAATCGTAATATTTTCATCATACAAGCAATCTGTTACTTTCTGCGAATAGAACTCATTCTGACACATCGACCAATAACGGAGCTGCGTATTTTTACTATCAAAACGTTCCTCTTCATTTAATGTCTTTGGTACAGTAGGAATTTTACCTCGAATGACAACAATCGGTTTAATACTACGATCTAAAAAAGTGGCTATATATTGATTATCAAGATTTGCATAAAAAGCAACTCTACGAATAGGGTTCGTATCGCAAATACCGTAAAAGTCACACTGCAAGGTATATGCCATATTATAACTTGAACGCCAAATTGGAATTTCTTTTGCAGGGTTATTCTTTCTGGCTTGAGCATATGTGTCTGCTGGAACCAGCGGAATAGTTAGTATTTTATTCTCGGTATTTAATGCCGTACATGCAGCCTGACCAGTTAGGACTTGCCCTTGTCTCGTGGTAAGTTCAATTTTAGGTAAACTCACTCCACCGAGAAGATCTTTCCCTTTGTTGGGTACATATACTCGATATACTATCACTGCTTCCTCACCGTCTTTTGCAGCGTCATACAGTGTATTGGCTGTTCGAGTTGCTGGCACATCACCTGCAGCAATGGTTAAAGTATATGCACGATTTGGGCTATTTCTGATATTTCCATCAACAAATGGATTCACTGCATTTTTATTTGGAATAATGCTGCTATCGCTAATCGCATCGGCTGGTGATGCATCTGTTTTATAGCTATTAATCGACATATACCGTGCATAAGGAAAATCGCCTTTGACACTAAGCGTGTCACCTTCAGGTAGGGTATATTTTGCACTCCAATAGCTGCTTCCCGTATCAGGATAAGCAAAATTCGTTTCAGGATTTTCTCTTATATATGGTCCTTGCCAGAAACAATCACTTGTTTCCACAGTTGGTGGTGAGACCAATCCAATTTCTTCATTTGAGTTATTTCCACAAGCACTTAAACCAAACGTCATCAAGCTAAGGCATGCAATAAAATTAATAGTCTTAAACATATGTCCTCCTAACATTTTGCTAACGACCTAAACAATGATAAAGCGGCACATTTGGTAAATAAGACGTTATTGACGACACTTTTCCTTATTAAGGTCGCATTTGACGACAAAATAATAACTCTTAAACATTTTTAGATATTTTGATGAGGCAAGTGAGAATCAGTAAAACATGATGAAATGAATCAAAAAAAATTAAAATTATTGCAGATCATTATAAAAAGCTTTTTTATTAATAAATAATACTCATTTTATAAAGCAGTATAGATAGATTTTCTTGAATTCCTCTACCTAAAAAATACAAATAAAACCAATCAAAACATAGTCCTTACTAAAATTAACAAGCTTTTAAAAGATCATTGAACTTATGGTTTATACGTTTAAAGGACACTCACAATGAACAATCAATCGAACCATTATCCTACTTCTGCTCCAGCGCAACATCAACAGCATCAACCCGGTCATCAGGAAGCCATGCAGCCAGAACCTGAAATCATTAAGAGTACGCATCAAGGAAGCAACAAGCTCAAAGCTAAAGTTGCCCTGATTAGCGGTGGAGATAGCGGTATAGGACGCTCTATAGCCATCCTCTTTGCTCGAGAAGGTGCCGATATTGCTATTATTTACTTAGAAGAAGATCAAGATGCTGAAAAAACCAAACAGCTTGTAGAACAAGAAGGTCAACAATGTTTACTATTAAAACATGATCTGAGCGATCCCCAAGTCTCACAAAAATGTGCCGAAGAAACCATAAAATTTTTTGGAAAGATCAATATTTTGATCAATAATGCTGGTGTGCAGTTTCAGCAAAAAGAAATTGTGAATATCAGTACCGAGCAACTGGAAAAAACCTTTCAGACAAATATTTTCTCTATTTTCTATTTAACTAAAGCTGTGCTCCCCCATTTAAATGAAGGAGACAGTATTATTAATACCACCAGTATTACCAGTTATCATGGTCATGATGAGTTAATCGATTACGCAAGCACAAAAGGTGCAATCACGACATTTACCCGTAGCTTATCCAACAATCTCATGAAGCAGAAAAAAGGAATACGTGTTAATGGTGTCGCCCCTGGCCCAATTTGGACGCCTTTGATTCCCAGTAGTTTTGATGCTGAAACTGTAGCAAAATTTGGTCAAGACACGCCAATGGGACGGATGGGACAGCCCAGTGAAGTTGCACCTGCATATTTATTTTTAGCTTCTGATGATGCCAGTTACATCACAGGACAAGTGATTCATGTCAATGGCGGTGAAATCGTCAATGGATAAGTCAAAAAAGCCTCCCAAAGGAGGTTTTTTTATCTTGATTAGAACTGACTAAGATGATGAATTTTTTAAATAAGGAAATAGTAATTCAACGTATTTCTGGGTACTCCACAGCCCTATGCTTTTATGATGAGATTCGGGCGCCAAGAACGGAATTAACTGACATAACTTCAATGCGAAATTATCGGTTTGATTAATCTTTCTCTGTAAATTTTCCAGTTCGCCATCAGAAATATAGCTAAAGAGAAAGTCATGCAAAGGTTGATCTTTATTTTTGTTGTGATGATAAGGAGCAACGGTTGCCGAGTACTGGTCGCCAGCAATCCAATCATAAATAATCTGTCTTTCTGCGGGAGTAAACACACCGTACATCTTCCCATCTTCATGACTAATCATTCGCCAGAACATACTTTGTTCAGGATCAAGATCAAATTTAATCCATTTTTTCTCAACCAGTTGCTGAATAAAAGCACTCATCTCCTGGGGATTTGCTAACCACTGATTAACAGACTTACATCCGATCAATTGCTTCTGGTTATGCACTGATTGGCCGATCATCGCCTTGCGCTTTAAAATTTTATGAACGAAACTTTCCAGATCAAGATTTTGAATAACCTGTGAGGATAAAATTCCATGCTGATTTAAAGCATAGCCACGTTTCACTTTATCTATAAAAATTGTTTTATCTTTATATTTTTTATATACATTTTCTAATACCTTCAAAGACTTATGCGCATGACCATTGGCTAGATTATCAATCGTAATATGTAAGTTAAAATATTTGGCATCAATACCTAACTCTTTGAGTTCATAATTGGTAATTAAAAGATGTAAAGGGAGTTGTTCGTATCCTAGATTGAAACCAATAATCTCTGGGATAAATTCAGGGGGCGCATATCCGAAAGCCAATTGAATAGCGGCGTGATGGTAATATTCATCATCAAGAAAGAATTCAAAATCATCTAAACCTAGATTGCGAAGCAAATCATCATATATACATACATGATTCGATTTTGCCTGCCCTAGCCCTAGTTCTTCCAAATAAATCACAATAAGGTCATGAAAAGTCGGATCATTCCAATAATTGATGATGCTGTATAGCCAAGCACCGTCTACCTTTTTGGTCGGTGCGACTTTCACTAAGAACTCAAATGCCTGTCCTATATTTTTAAAGTATTGACGTTCTTCTCCAGACTTTCGATGAGATAAATATTCTTGATAGCTTTGACATACTTTTCTATTTTCAGATTGGTACCAATCTTTTATTTCCTCAGCATTATTGGGTATATATGATTTTTTTAAGTTTACAATTTCTAATTCATGAGTTAATAAATTAACAGCTTGCTTTTCTTTTTCAAAATTAGATATGTCACCATCTAGAAAAAAACCAACTAACTCGTAATATTTTTTATGATCATCCTGTAATAAATCAAGCAATCTTTTTTTTACAACGACTGGCATTTTCATTCTCCGAATCGAAAATATAAGATCACATTACGTTGTTCACCCCTAACTCCTACTTTAATTTTGTTAATTCTGGTTAATATTGCAACAGCACTATTTAAAATACGATTTATATCAACAGCCTATGATTGAGGGTTTATTACATTCTAATATTTTGAATTATTTATTTAAAAATAAATCATAAAAATACATAAAACTAGACTAAATCAAAGTTAAATGTTGCAACATGTAATCCATATATAAAGTTATATTAATACTGTTTTAAATTAAAAAAACAAAAAAAAGATAAGTTATTAAAACAATAAAACTTATTAAAAATAATCGAATTACATTTAAATATAATGAAACAGGCTAGCACTATTTTAAAATTAAAAACATGTTTTAATTAAATCATCTGATTTACTCAGATAAAATCTAAAACCAAATGAGGTGTACGATCATGAGTAATACAAATAATCAACGCAATGAAGAGCGTAATAATCCACAGCAACAGCAGCAAAACCAAAACAATGACAACCGTCAACAGCAGCAACAACAGCAAAATGACAATCGTCAACAACAGGGATCTCATCAAAAAGATGAAAACCGCCAAGGATCAAACCAAAATAATCAACAGAAATAACTTCTAATTATTTTTTGATCAATAGATATTTAGGAGAATAATAAAAATATTCTCCTAAATTTTATCTAATCTGCAAAGTTAGCTGGAGAATTATCATGACAAATCCGAATTTAACCAATACCAATAATCAAACTTCACGTGTAAATATCGACCCCAATGATCATTGGCGTTCAAGTTATGCGACGCGCCCTTATTATCAAGAAGCTTCACTCGATACACCAGATCTTGATTATGACCGAGATTTTTCCAAAGCTTATGAGCTTGGTAGTCGCGCACGTGCTGAGCATGACCGCAATACCCAGTTTGAGGATGTTGAAGGAAACCTCAAAGAATCATGGGAAGAACTAAAAGCTGAATCAAGACTGAAATGGGAACAAGCCAAGCAAGCCATCAAAGATGCTTGGGATCGAATATAGAATCACTTACGCTACAAAAAATGAGCTTATTGGAAACATAAGCTCATTTTTATTGGGTAAAATATATACACTTACTAATGATAAGAAAGAGTATCTAATTAATGGATTTAATGGGTGTTTTCCTCCACGACACAACTTGGACTCTTGTTCTGGAAATTATCATTCGTTGTTGTGTGATGTTCCTTCTTATCCTAGTTTTTCTCAAACTTTCAGGTAAGCGTGGAATTAGACAATTATCTATCTTTGAAGTTGCCATCATCCTTAGTCTAGGTAGTGCAGCTGGTGATCCAATGTTTATTGACGATGCACCGATTGTTCAAGCATTCGTAGTTATGTGCACAATCATTATTCTCTATCGCTTTGTCACTTGGGCGATGATGAAGAGTAAAAAGGTTGAAATCCTTTTGGAAGGAAAACCTCTGTGCATCGTGGAGGATGGGTTATTAGTGATACAAGATATGCAAAAGGAAAAATACTCACATGATGAGTTCTTTGCTGAAATGCGTCAGAAAAGTGTAGAGCATTTGGGACAAGTCAAAGTTGCTTTACTGGAAACCGATGGCTGCCTAAGTATTCTTTTTTATGCCAAGGAAGATACCAAATGGGGATTACCCTTATTCCCTCAACATTATAAAAAGACAGATAATTTAAATACTCACCGCTATTATTCTTGCATGTATTGTGGCTTGACCCAACATTTGCTTCACTTAGAGCAAGAATGTACACGTTGCAACAGCAAGGATTGGGCTGAGTCGTTGCTAACACCACATATCAGCTAAATCTCACTTGATGTACTCAATCCTTCTCAATGTTAAGTGCCGATTCTAAAAGTTTTTCCAGTTCGTGGATGAGTAAAGGTTAAGTCCTCATTAAGTTGAATCACCGTATCTCTAATGACTACTTTAGACAATGGTGACCATGCTAAGTTACCGACCACTAAATCTGTAGCAGGTTCCATTTCATAAATTTGCTCGACAATAATTTTATCGCCTGTCTCACTGCTGGCATCAACTTCTTTTAGCATATATTGCTTTACCATTTACAAACCCCTTCGATATAACTTAGTCAAGTTTGAGTAAAATTTAATATATTAAACGGACTGCTTATCCTTGAAATATGAAACAATTGCATCACCGTTATTTTTTGATCTATTCACAATGTTTCCAACATCATCATAATGATAGTCAGGCACAATCACCTTACTGTTTAAGTTAGATACTTTTTTACTCTTGGATATTGTGACTTTCTCAATAAAACTGGCAAGCCATAGAATATATTCGGTTCTATTTTTACTTTTAGGTAAAATACTAATATCCAAACTTAATGGTAAATCTTTTGAATTCATGAGTAGATCTTCAAAATTTATATAGTTATAAAGTATCTTAAAATCTGTTTCTTTTATTTCAATCCGCAGCTCAATCATTAAATTATTTAGATCTTCTAAAGGTTCATCTACAAAGCCTTTTGAATCTTTAACATTCAAATATATTTTTTCCGCTAATTTTAAATATTGAGGCATGAGATTATTCCTTTATTTTTTCTATTATGCGATTTTGCTCTATTTAAAGTAATCGATTGTTATTATTGTTTTGACTTATGCTACTAAAATAAAAATTCGTATACATAAAAATTACACGATAAGTGCCAAACCTATCACTATCGACAAACAATGCATACTGCATCACATAAAAGCAAAATCTAGCCTTACGTTTATTTTTCCCAAAATGCCTGAAAAAGTTGAAGTTATTGCTCAAACTTCAACTTTTTCCTATAGATTTATTATATTGAGTATGAACAGCTAAGGGGTTTGCTGCGAGGTAGCGCTGCCCGTATGAGCATCTGATGTGCCATCTTGATTTGTTACAGGTGCTGAAGCCTCATGCTGTATATCATCGTGTAGCTGATTACTATTTGGCACAGGTTCAGTTTCCATCGAATGCGGTGTGGTTGTTTCCTGTCGAAGCGCTGAATTATCTGCTGTTTTGTTCTTTTCACATGCTGCAAGTGTGAAAACAAAACTTAATGCGATACTTTTCACAAGTAAATTCTTCATTTTCATTACCTCTCGCTTGTTTAAGATTTCACTAAAATAGATAGAAAATTATTCGCCATCAAAATGATGATTTGATGCGATTTCATCACTATTTCTTCGATTATCTCTGCATATTCCATTTATTTATAGTGCATGACTATGGGGTGATATAAAAGAAGCTTGTAACCAAGCTTCTTTTCTCAAGTCTATTTCAGGTACTTACTCAGCACCTTTTTCCCCTTAACTTCATCACTCAGGTTAATATCCTCATCTCTTTTCTCACCCGATAATTTAGTCTTATCTTTATGAGACTTATAATAGCAACCTAAAGCAACACCTGTTCCTAAAGTAATGATTGTCTTCAACATGTCATACCTCATTAATATATTTCAAAAACCTTATACTGACTATTTTTCATGTAACTTTCCCTCCTATTTATTTTAACTTTCTTAAAAAATGAAATTTTATGTAAGTAAATTAAAAACTTAAATACAACAAAAACAAAGTAACAGCCTTAAAAACAAGGGTTTATAATTTTTAAAAAAATATTAAATAAACATCTAGAAACAAGTTTAATTTAAAAAAGATCGTGTATTAATCAGAACATTAAGACTAAAATTTATTAAATTTTAATTAGAACAAAATCTAGAACCATAGGTTTTGTTAGACGTTTCAAATATTACTCTGTACAGTCAAATATCAATTTAAAAATCAAGATGAGTCCCCCTCAGTTTATTTGCTTTCATCCCCCAACACCCCTTATAGAAAAATAAATATTTTATCTATTATTTACTGATTAATCCCGAAAAACCTTACAGGCCCTTTTCATTTATAGACATATAAAATAACAGCGAATATCCCTTGCATAAAAAACCCTATTCTTTTAAGAATAGGGCTCTAAGCCAGACCAATGCCGATCTCTATTTGCTATGCTTACTATTTCTATTCCAAGCATCACGTGAAGCATGTTTTGCTTCTTCCCAAGATAAGCGTGATTCAGCTTTGGCCTGTTCCCAGTTGGTTCTTAACTCGGGTTCAACCTCTTCAAACGCCACATCTGGATCATAACCATATCGTTTTTCGTAACCTACACGATAGGCATCTCGATAATCCCGATCATAATCTAGATTCGGATATTTGGTGTTTGCATCACTATAATAAGGCTGATTCAGATAGTTTTCGCGCCAGTAGGCATCTTCAATCGTAGGATCTATGGCTTCTCCTACAGCTTTTCCAGCCAAACCTCCTACAACTGCGCCTACAGCACCACCCACTAAAGTCCCTACTGGACCGCCAACACTCCCTACGACAGCGCCTGTTGCTGCACCACCTGCAGATCCAATCCCTGTCCCAACTGGATGTGAACCAGCCTCACCTGTAATCGGATCGGCATTTAGGTCTTCTTTTACTTCATCTGGTGCATTTCTAATACGTTCACGATCATAATCATCTTGGTTTATCATCTTTATTCTCCTTTAAGAAAATAATTCACTCAAAACAAAATTCTCAACTGGAATTTGAATAAATGAATTGTTTGTACTTTCACCTTAAGCGAGTTATTTGTTAAAAACAGTGATAAGAATTTTCTTTAAGTTAATGTTTATCACTTATGGTAAATAGAGAAACATCTTGAAATAGGACGACACTTTTAAATGATTAAACTGAAAAAACCCTCATATTGAGGGTTTAAGAATTTCATACACTTCTATTATTTTAAGTCAGACTATCTTTGTCTTTATTTAAATATTTTATATATTCTGCATGGTATTTCTGAGCTAACTCTTTTTTCTGCTGCTCAGGCAAAATTTTCCCTGCTTGTTGAAAAAAACGATGCTCTTCTTCCTCTAAATGATGATGAACGACATGAGATAATTTTTTAGCAATCGCAAGCCATCCAGTATGACTAAATTCAGTTTCTGTCAGCTTTTCCAGCAGTTCATCCATTTCATGATGCTCTGATAAAGCATGACGGGTAATATTCAATCCTGCATCTGACATCATTAATGGAATATATAAATATCGATCTTCTGCCACAGCATGTGCAAAAAGTTCATTTTTCAGAAGCTCAAAAAGTTCTCTTCTTTCTTCACTATCGCCCGATGTTGTGATTAACTTTTCAGAAAAATTTCTTTGTTTTTCATGGCTTTCACGTAAAACTTCAAATATTGTCAATGCATTCTCGCTTGTTGGCATATCCTACACCTTAATTTGAGAGACGTTTTGTTGTTCTAATTCACACGAATTTAAATCAGTCATATTGAAATTCTTTATAAATTTCAAATGCCTTTAATTTCGTCAGCGAAATCATCACTTCTAAAGTAAGAAATAATTCTTTCCCCACTATGCTCATTTCTTATGTCCAAAATCACATTTGGATCACTTTGAAAAGTAAATTCTGGTGGGATATCCTTATGTATCGGTGGTAGACGTTTCACACCGCCTTCTGTAATTTTTTCAATAAACCCCGCAAGCCATAGAACAAACTCATCCTTGTGCTTATAGCTTGGAATAAGACTAATATCCAGACTGATACGACCATCTTTTGCCGGTTCTTTAAAGCCATCAACAAAATCGATATAGTTGTAAACCAGCTTTAAATCCGTATCGATTAACTCTTTACGAATCTGCTTGATGATAAGATTTAAACAGTCTTGTTTATCAATCATAAACTTATCATTTTGCTGAAATTTTCTATAAATATTCTCAGCAATTTTCAGATATTGAGGCATTTTTTTCGATCCTCTCAAGTGATGTACTTAGTTTTATTATGAAATGGAAATTATTCTTATTTGTAATGATTCACTTTAAACTTGTAAATAGTATGATCATTATGCAACTTTTTAACATTTTGTAATAATACCCTCTCTCCCGCTTGGCTTATAAACTTCAGATTCCGTATGCGAAAGGCAACAGAAAGTACACCTAAGATTTCACGTATAAAACAATCATTTAATCAAGCTCAATTTAAATTACATCAGCTCATAGTTTTAACAATTCAACAAATAAATCTAGTTAAATCTTACATTTAAAGCGCTTAACTTAAAAGAATACGTATTACTTCAAGAATGAGAAGGAGAGAAATGGCTTATCAAAATGATATTCAAACCCTCACAGCGATTGCTGAGGCTTTTCGCGATGCATTGGATCATGTCACACATGGCTTTATTACAGGTGTATTCAGCAAGTTCCCAAAAGAATGCGGTGCTGATGCCTGTGATCTATTGCAGTATTACTTGCTGAATGTTCATGCGATTAAATCAGACTATCGAGTTGGAAAGGTTCAAATTTCACCTCAAGCACCCGAAATTGCGCACTGCTATCTGCTCGTGAATGGCATCATTATTGATATTACTGCTGATCAATTTCATCAAGAGTGGTTTCCCAAAGTAATTGTATGTGAAAGTAGTGAATATCCACTGATTCCTTATTTTAAATATGTCCGCAGCAAGTCTGGTCAAACCCTGCTTCCATTAAATGATTATTTGCAATCTATCTATGGGCAAGTGATAAAAATTTTACAGGCTAAAGTGTGAGAAACAGTACATCCAAGTGCCAAATTGCTTTAGGCTGTACCTCGTTCAGTATTCACTTTCTTTAAATTTTTTGAGTACGCTTATGCAGTCAGAACAGATCCAACAACTTGTAGCAGAATATCCAATTGTTAAAGACCTGATTGAGCTCAAAGAGACAGTTTGGTTTAACCCTGATTTCACCACGCTAGATGAAGGTTTACCTTATGTTGGGCTTAATCAATCTGATATTGATGATGCCCGTGACCGTTTAGCACGTTTTGCACCTTACTTGATGGCTGTCTTTCCAGAAACGCTTGCAACGAAAGGTATGATCGAATCTGAGCTGATCGATATCCCGAATATGCAACAGCATCTGGAGGCTCACTTTAATCAAAAAATAGCTGGAAAGTTATGGCTTAAAAAAGACAGTCATCTACCCATCTCTGGATCAATTAAAGCACGTGGTGGTATCTATGAAGTGCTTTATCGAGCAGAGCAACTTGCTATACAAACCGAACTACTCAGCGTTCAAGATGATTACACTAAGCTAAACAGCCCTGAATTTAGAGATTTTTTTGGTCAATATAGTATTGCCGTCGGTTCAACAGGCAATCTCGGATTATCAATTGGCATTATGAGCGCAAAATTAGGCTTTGATGTGACGGTACATATGTCAGCAGATGCCCGCCAATGGAAAAAGGACAAATTACGTTCACATGGCGTAAATGTCATCGAATATGACCAAGATTATGGTGTAGCTGTAGAACAAGGCAGAAAAGCAGCATCAGAAAATCCAAATTGTTTTTTCATTGATGATGAAAACTCTCGCACTCTATTTCTAGGATATTCAGTCGCGGGCGAACGCATAAAACAACAATTAAGACAAAAACAGATTGTTGTTGATCAAGATCATCCTCTATTTGTTTACTTGCCTTGTGGTGTTGGTGGCGGACCAGGTGGTGTTGCCTTTGGTTTGAAAATGGCATTGGGCGATCATGTGCATTGTATATTTGCAGAACCTACTCATTCCCCATGTATGTTACTCGGCGTATCCACTGGTTTACATGATGAAATTTCGGTTCAGGATATCGGCATTGATAATATCACTGCTGCTGATGGTTTAGCCGTGGGTCGTGCCTCTGGTTTTGTTGGTCGCGCCATGCAACGACTGTTAGATGGTTTTTATACGCTTGATGATCAGAGCATGTATAGCTTACTCGGAATGTTAAATCAGTCTGAGCAAATCAAACTCGAACCTTCTGCATTGGCAGGTATGTTGGGTCCGATTTTAGTCAACAGACATCAACGCTATACGGCTTTACATCAATTTACTGAGCAGCAGTTACACAATGCCAATCACATCGTTTGGGCAACAGGCGGTGGCATGGTTCCTACACAGGAAATGGAAAATTATCTGGCAAAAACCTAAAGATGCTTTAGTACATTGTAGAGAAATAGAGAGTTCCCACCTCTCTATTTCTCTTTGTGCTAAACCAGTATTGCTTCTGTTTTCTCAATGGGTATTGTGCGTTGTAAATGATCAAAAAAATGATGCATGTTGGTTCCCCATTTGCTCATCGCGGCATCAGCAATTAAATAGGTATTGATTTCAGAAAAATCTGCGTCGATTTCATGAATCATCACACTCTGCGCATAATGCGATTGCTGGATATAGCTGATAGGTAAAATTGCCACGCCAACATCAAGACTGACACAACTGACGATACCATCCAAACTTCCCATTTCAATCACATTGGCCGCAGGTAAATGATGTGTTGATAGGAATAAATCAATCGCTTTTCGATAACTACAGCCCTGTTTAAACGCAATAAATTTTTTCCGCGCTAAATATTCATTTGAGAGCTGTTGTGGCGAATTTTTCGAAGTGATAAACACTAATTTTTCCGTCCAAACATGAAAATTAAACATGCCTTCGATCGGTGCGTGATTGGCTACAAATGCGCAATCCAACTTAGATGCTTTAACTAAATCAATGAGCTCTCGGCTTGGCGCAGTGGACAGAGCAAAAGGAAAATCTGCAATATACTGCTGTAAATCACGAAATAAAGACGGGAGACGGACTGCCGCTGTAGTTTCCATACTCCCTATTTCTAAAGGAAAATTGGCAGCAAGCTGAGTGTTGTTAAAGGTGTCTAGCAGCTCTTTTTGTATGCGGAGCATTTTCTCTGCATAACCATGTAATTGCACGCCTGCTCTTGTTGGTTGTATTGGATTCTGACGGTGTAGTAATTCTACATTCAGTTCTGTTTCTAGTTTTTTGATATGGCTGGTGACATTGGACTGCACCGTGTGCAACACCTTTGCCGCGTCAGAGAAGCTTCCCAATTTCACTACCATTGCAAAAATTTCTAAAGATTTAATTTGCATCGCTATCACTATTAAAGATAGTTAGTATCAATTCAAATCATTTTACATGATTATCAACTCTTGTTTAAATTTTATTGAATTTCTCATGATGCAAAGATGATTCAAAATGAACACCTCTAAACTTATACTTTTAATCTGTATCTTAAGTTGTTTCAGCTATGGGCTTTATTTGTTTGATTACAAATTTCTTGCCAAAGCACAATCTCTAGAGCACATGAGTCATAGCGACTAACTGTAGGGACAAGCATCATGACCAAGCTTGAGAAACACAGCAACAGCTCACTACAATCTGCAATCTGTGCAGCGCTGATTATGGCAATTGGGATGGGATTTGGCCGCTTTGCATTCACAGCGATCTATCCACATATGATTGAGGAAGGCATTCTAAGCTTGCATAGTGCCAGTGTCGCAGCATCCGCTAACTATGCTGGCTATTTGTTTGGGGCTTTATTCGCAATCAAAATTCAGTCACAACATAGTTATTTAAGCTGTGTACTAGCAACTATTGGCACCGCATTTTGCTTGATCCTTCTTGCCTATGTGGATGTAAATTCGATCGTTATTTTTATTCGTGCTTTGGCAGGTGTATTCAGTGCCTTAGCGATGATTTCAGCCTCGTTATGGCTGTTGGAACAACAGAAACAAGCACATCAAGCCCCTATTTTATATGCAGGGGTTGGTCTTGGCATCGCCTTATCAGCTGAACTTTTGACTTTCGGCTCACAACTCGGGTCGCAGAGTAAAAGCTTATGGTTATTGCTTGGGCTATCCAGTTTTGTCCTTGGCTTCGCTGCTATTGTTGGTTTATCTCGAGCTCAGCCCAGACAGGTTTTAGAGTCGCATGTATCACACACCAATGCTAAATTGCCAAAAGCGATCCCTCTGATTCTGATTTATGCCTTGACAGGCTTTGGCTATATTATCACGGCAACTTATTTACCTTTGCTGGTCAAACAGGCCTTACCGAATATTGATGCGGCACACATTTGGGCGATCTTTGGTTTGGGTGCGATTCCTTCCTGTTTTTTTTGGCATGACCTACATCACAGACTTGGGACTCGAATCGCTTTATCCTCTAACCTGGGATTACAGGCTGTCGGCGTTGTATTACCCATCATGCTGCCAACCGCTTTGGGTTATCTGTTGAGCGCATTACTGGTGGGTGGTACCTTTATGGGAACTGTGACCATTGCTATGCCTGTCGCGCAGCGAATCGCAAGTCAAAGCAAAAATAATTTAATTGCCATTATGACCGTCGTCTATGGCCTCGGTCAAATCATCGGGCCAATCACAGCAAATGCCCTATTTACAATCTATCATACGCTCAACAGTTCACTGATAACCGCAGCGACTGCATTATTGATTGCAACACTGATTAGCCTTAAATCAGTTAAATAGATCTATTAACCTGAAATAGATTGCTTAAAAACCTTCATCTGCTTGTATTGTTGCAACTCATCTAAGGAGTTAATGCTATGACAAAACAGGCTTTGTTTTTGAAATGTGACCGTCTGTGCATTCAATTGTTTAAAACAATCTCGCAAGCTGAGTTTTTTCTCTGCGATTGCTTGTTCCAGCACCGACAAACTTTCTCGCTTTAGCAAACAAAATGGATATAAAGCATCTCCATTCATTGTAACGTACGCCACCTGTGCTTGAGGAGTCTTGTGTAAGGCTCGATGCAGTTTGACTAAAACCTGATTTGGTATATAAGTGACGTCGCATGGAATAAATAAAACATAGTCAGATTCTACATGTGACCATGCGCTTTTCATGCCCATTAATGGGCCTAAAAAACCCTGCTGATCATCAGCATAGCATTGAATGTCTGGTTCAATCTGTTGGTAAATCGAACGATCACGATGGCTATTCACCCAGATATGTTGTACTTGGGTCTTAAAATGCTCAGAAATTTTTAACAGTTGAATCTGATCATCAAACTGTTGCAGTAGCTTGTTCACGCCATTCATACGGCGCGCTTGCCCTCCCGCCAAGATCACCAGATCTGTAGCGGGATATTCTGTATTCATGCTTCTGCCTCCAGTTGACAGGTTTTGATCAAGCCACGAATTTCAGGTAAGCAGGAACCACAATTTCCGCCTGCTTTTAAACATGCAGTGACTTGTTTTTCATGCGTGATATTTTGCGTTTTAATGGCTTCAATAATCTTATTTTTACCCACTTTAAAGCAACTACAGACCAATGGTCCATCATTATTTGCAGCGGACATTGGCATACCAGCCAGTAGCGCTTTACGATGCAGGGCACTTAATCGTTCACGTTTAAATAGGCTAGCCACCCAATCCCGATCAGGCAATAGATCGGCAGGTGCGATATATAAACTGGCAACCAGAATACCTTCTTTTAAAATCACACTATGACTGAGTTGTGATGAAATATCTTCAAGGCTTAACCATTCATAAGTTTCATCGACAAAAGGTAGGAAGCTTTTTAAATTCTTTTGGGTTTGATCAATACTCTGACGATCGGCAATTTCATAACGAATGGCTTTTGCAGTTTTGATCTTGGTCCACCATGCACAATTTTGCAATGAAGCTTTGATATGATGTTCAAAGCCTTCACGTACATAGAGCACGCCTTGCCAAGTGGTATGGAACGGCTGAATTGCAACAGGGGTATGTTTAAATTCAGGTTCACCTGAAATAGCATCCACCACAGGATTGACCACTTTACCAATCCGCGCATCAGAAGCGACTTGCTCAGTCCAGTGAATCGGTGCAAAGATTTGGCCACGCCGAACCCCTTGCGCCAAGGTCACACGCAGCACGCAACGGCCCCATTCCGAGCGAACTTCGACCAAAGCTTTATCACGAATACCAAATTTTAACGCATCATTCGGGTGAATCTCACAAAATGGTTCAGCGCGGTGTGTGGTGAGATTTGCCGATAAACCCGTGCGAGTCATGGTATGCCACTGATCACGGATACGCCCCGTATTCAACACCAAAGGATAATCTTCAGAGACCGTATGCACTGGATCTATGGCAACGGTTGGAATCAATTTGGCTTTTTGGTTTTTATGGCTAAAACGACCTCGATCAAATAGCTGCTCCACCGCAACACTTTGACCTTTCTCCCATACAGGCCATTGGATTGGGCGTAGATGATCATATTCATCCAGACTTAAATTCATGAGGCCCTTTAAATTGAAATAACGGAAATTTTCAACTTGGTCGCGTTGGTCAACACTGGCATTTTGATAAGCTGATAAAGCCGCATGTTCATTAAAAATGTCACAGGCATGACTAAAATCAAAACCATTAAATCCTAGTTTTTTCGCAACCTGTGCAACTGCCCACCAATCGGCTTTGGCTTGTTTTGGCGGAGTTAAAAATGCACGTTGACGTGAGATACGGCGTTCAGAATTGGTAACTGTGCCATCTTTTTCACCCCAACCCAGCGCGGGTAACAATACATCTGCATAAGCCGTAGTATCGGTATCTGCACAAATATCAGAGACCACCACAAACTCACATTTTTCCAATGCACGTTTGACTTGATCTGCATCGGGTAAGCTCACCACAGGATTGGTCGCCATAATCCAGATCGCTTTGATTTTGCCACTTTCCACTGCTTGGAATAAATCAACTGCTTTTAAGCCTGCTTGCTTGGCAATCACAGGGCTGTTCCAGAAATCTTGTACCAGTTTTTGATGTGAAGGATTGTCCAAATCCAGATGCGCAGCCAACATATTTGCGAGTCCACCGACCTCACGACCGCCCATGGCATTGGGTTGACCCGTCATAGAAAATGGCGCTGCACCTAATTTGCCAATTTTCCCAGTCAGTAAATGACAGTTGATAATGCTATTGGCTTTGTTCACCCCTTGAGAGGATTGATTAACGCCCATTGAAAATAGCGTAATCACTTTCTCCGTCTTGGCAAATTTATCAAAAAACAGTTGTAATTTTTCTGCGGAAATCCCTGTCCGTTTCACTAGTCCATCAAAATCTTGTTCGCTGGTACTCGCCGCTAAAAGTGCCGCTAAACCTTCGGTATGAGTCTCTACAAAATGCTGGTCTATACAATCATTGTGATACAAATACTGAAACAAGCCGTTAAATAAAGCCACATCCTGACCAGGTAAGATTGGCAAATGTAAATCCGCTTGCTCACAGGTACTGGTAAAACGAGGATCAACCACCACCACAAATAAATCTGGATTCTTACTCTTGGCCTGCATGATGCGTTGATACAGAACAGGATGACACCATGCAGTATTGGAACCGACTAAAACCACCATGTCAGTATGTTCAAAATCTTCATAACTGGCTGGAACAATATCTTCGCCAAAAGCACGTTTATGTGCCGCAACCGCAGATGACATACATAAGCGTGAATTGGTATCAATATTGGCAGTGCCCAAATAGCCTTTTACAAACTTATTCACCACATAATAATCTTCTGTCAGCAACTGACCTGAGACATAAAATGCAACACTGTCTGCGCCATATTGATCAATACAGGCTTGAAACTGATCTGCAATTTTCTCGATGACTTGATCCCATGTAGTGACTGTGCGATGGTTTTTACGGCCAAACATCGGATGCAAGACACGGGTTTCCAAGCCCAACGTATCTGCAAGATTGCTGCCCTTGATACACAACCGTCCAAAGTTTGAAGGATGATTCATATCACCAGCGACTTGTACCGTCGTGCCATGTGCTTTATGTTGGACACTTACATCCACACCACAGCCCACGCCACAATAGGGACATGTTGTTTTTGTTATGATTGTTTCTGCTTGATCGGAGCGACTGTGTTCTAAATTTTGAATACTGTTCATGACTGCCCCTTTTACCTCATTAATCCACTGAACTCTACGCTCAACAAAAGTCTTTCTGAGTTCTTCTCCAGTTTCAGCTCAAACAATCTTTCTAAAACTAGATTTTTCTCATCACACACTACCGTGACAGGCGGCATGGATGCCGCCTTGTTGAACTGCGGTAGCAAGGACGTACCGTCAGTTCAACAAAGGATTTTTGTTACTTTTCATCCTTGAAAAGTAAGGCAATGCCTTTACAAAAAACATCTGCTCATACATGCAATATGCGGCAATACCATTAACAATTAATCTATTCTTCACAAAAGAATTAGCTTTTACCCTGCCTTTTTCATTGCAAAATCCTTACCAAATAACAACTTGTTTCTAAATGTAGAAACGGGTGTTTGATCTGCAATCAACTCGGCATACCACATGCCATCTTCCGTATCACCAAACAGAACCGCACCAATCACTTTGTCTTTCTGGATAATGATACGCTTATAAATTTGACGTTTATCATCATTGAGGATGATGTCTTCATAATCCTCTTTCGGTTCAAAATTCCCAGCAGAGAATACGTCGACACCACTCACCTTTAACTGCGTTGGTACGGTTGGTGATTTAAAGGTTAAGCTGCCATGTTCAGCCAAATGCGTTGCACAAATAAAGGCTTGTCCCCACAGTGGTTCAACCAAACCAAAAGTTTGATTACGATGCTCGATGCATTCGCCCACAGCATAGATGCTCGGATCAAAGGTTTGCATGGTGTCATTCACCAAGATGCCACGATTACAACGTAGTCCTGCGCTTTGAGCCAAAGCAATATTTGGACGGATCCCGACCGCAAAAATGACTAAATCTGCATCTAACACAGTTCCATCTTTGAGGCGGACTTGACTGACATGCCCCTCTTCACCAATCAATGCTTCGGTATTGGCTTCAGTAATGATATTGATACCCTTTTGCTCAATACTATGGCGTAACATACGGCTGGCACGTCCATCCAACTGACGCTCCATAATTCGATCCATCAGGTGTAGAACGGTCACATTCATGCCACGTTGTTTCAGTCCATACGCCGCTTCCAGACCCAGCAAACCACCACCAATCACCACGGCATTCTTCTTGGTTTCGCAATATTTGATCATGGTGTTCACATCATAAATATCACGGAAGCTGATCACACCTTTTAAATCCACACCTTGCACAGGTGGAACAAACGGCGATGAACCAGTCGCAATAATCAAACGATCATAATCAACGCTTTCGCCTTTCTCGGTATGTACCACTTTGCGAGTACGATCAATTTTTACCGCAGGATCATCAGCGATAAATTTTATCCCTTTATCGCGATACCATGCATGTGGATGCAGCATGATGTCATCAATGGTTTTTTCACCTGAAAGCACTGGTGACAGCATAATACGGTTGTAATTGCCCCAAGGTTCTTCACCAATCACCGTCACCTCATAGCGATCTGGTGCCATGTCCAGTAAATCCTCTAAGCAACGCATACCCGCCAGACCATTGCCAATCAGCACCAGTTTCAGCTTTTCTTGCGCAGCGCCATTGTTGGTAATATAGGTTTTTTGCGGAACAGACCCGACCCAAACACGACCATTTTCAATTTTGGTTGGAAAAACCAATAACTTTTGGTCTTTATCTTCCAAACAACGTCCCGTCGCTAAGCTGAAATGTTGCTTATAAATCGGCGATGCAATGACACGTTCACCTTGTAAATCGCCAATAATGCCACGGCACATTACGTTGGCTTGGCTGAACGGATCCTTATTGCTTAAAGCATAAATACGTTTTTCATGCCCAACACGGAACAGTGCAACCGACTGACCTTCAATCAATGCGCCTACGCCTGTATTCGGTGTGATGTCATCCAAAGCACACACCTCAACCCATTGATTTTCTGGCAGCATATCGATGTTCTTTAAACTGGTCATTTGAGTTCTCCTTATGCTTCAACCATTGGGATACGATCTTCTGAACGTTCAGCTTCATTTAATGGGCGAATCTGATCACGCACCTGAGTAAATTGAATATGTGGATCAGCTTGCTCTTCTGCACTGGTGTTGATATAGGTTTGGAAACGTTTACGGATCTCAGGATCTTCAACCGCGGTACGCCATTCATCTTGATAAGTGCCAATCACATGGCTCATACGAAGTTCTAACTCTTCTGCAAGCCCTAGCGAATCATCGACAATCACCGCTTTAAGATAATCCAAACCACCTTCCATATTGTCACGCCATACACTGGTACGCTGTAAACGATCTGCTGTTTGGATATAGAACATAAAGAAACGATCGATATAACGAATCAAGGTTTGGGTATCAAGATCAGATGCCAATAGCTCTGCATGACGTGGTTTCATGCCACCATTCCCACAGACATATAGGTTCCAACCTTTCTCAGTTGCAATCACCCCGACATCTTTACCTTGTGCCTCTGCACATTCACGGGTACAGCCTGACACGGCCATTTTCAATTTATGGGGTGAACGTAAACCTTTATAACGATTCTCAAGTTCAATCGCCAAGCCAACAGAATCATCAACGCCATAACGACACCATGTACTACCGACACAGGATTTCACAGTACGTAAGGATTTACCGTAAGCATGACCTGATTCAAAACCTGCTGCATTGAGCTCTTCCCAAATAAATGGGAGTTGATGAATTTGCGCACCAAATAAGTCGACCCGTTGTCCACCTGTGATTTTGGTATACAGGTTATATTTTTTGGCAATTTGACCGACAGCGATTAAACCATCTGGGGTGACTTCACCACCTGCCATACGCGGCACAACCGAATAAGAACCATCTTTTTGGATATTGCCCAAGTAGTAATCGTTACTGTCTTGTAGACCCGCATGGCTTGGCTCAAGTACGAAATCATTCCAACACGATGCCAAAATATTGGCCGCCATCGGCTTACAAATATCACAGCCTAGACCATGACCATGTTGATGAATCAAATCGTCAAAGGTCTTGATTTCATTGACACGAACCAAGTGATAAATTTCTTGACGTGAGTATGGGAAGTGCTCACAGACATGGTTATTGACCGTCACACCTTGACGCTGTAATTCAGATTTCAACACTTGCGTCACTAAAGGTGCACAACCACCACAAGCCGTCGCCGCTTTGGTACATTTTTTCAACGCACCCAAAGAGGTTGAACCTTCACAAATCGCTTGGCAGATATCAGCTTTAGAAACGTTGTTACATGAACAAATGGTTGCACTATCTGGTAATAAATCAACACCACTGCCACCTGCTTTCGCACCTGAATCAGCAAAGCCAGGCATGATCAAACTTTCAGGCGTTTCTGGAAGCGTCAAACCATTCAACATCATTTGCAGAAGATCATTGTATTCTTTGGCATCACCCACCAATACAGCACCAAGCAATTTGGTTTTGTCTGCATCAACCACAATTTTTTTATAAACCAATGCATCCTCATCAGCATAGAAATAGCTGAGTGAGTTTGGCGTCATCCCATGCGCATCACCAACGGATGCCACATCAACACCCATCAATTTCAATTTGGTGCTCATATCTGCACCTGCGAAACAATGCGTATCTTCAGCAAGGATATGTTTAGCAGCGATTCGTGCCATGTCATAGCCAGGTGCGACTAAGCCATAGATTTTGTTATCCCACAGTGCACATTCACCAATCGCATAAATATTGTCATCTGAGGTTTGGCAATAATCATTGATTTTAATCCCGCCACGCTCACCCAATGCTAAGCCACTGACACGCGCTAATTCATCACGCGGGCGAATCCCTGCCGAGAATAAAATGATATCGGTTTCAAGCACACTGCCATCTGCAAACTTCATGGCATGTGTGGCACTTTCACCCGCTTCAATACATTGCGTGGCTTTTTGGGTATGAACTTTAACCCCAAGATTTTCGATTTTACAGCGCAATACTTTACCGCCAAGATCATCAATCTGCACTGCCATTAAACGCGGTGCAAATTCCACCACATGCGTTTCCAGATTTAAATCACGTAGTGCTTTGGCTGCTTCCAACCCCAATAAGCCACCACCAATTACCACACCTGTCTTTGCGTTTAAACTTGCTGCACGAATCGCATCCAAGTCCTCAATAGTACGATACACAAAACAGTTTTCACGATCATTCCCTGAAATTGGGGGAACAAAGGCATATGAACCTGTTGCTAATACCAATTTGTCATAATGAATCACATCACCAAAATTGGTGGTCACCGTTTGCTCGTTACTATCAATTGCAGTTGCTTTGGTATTCAATCTTAAATCAATACCATGTGCATCTGCAAAATCAAAACGAGCCAGTGATAAGTCTTTTGCTGTTTTACCAGAGAAGTATTCAGTCAAATGTACACGGTCATAGGCAATGCGTGGTTCTTCAGCAAGAATTGTTATTTCTAATTCATCATCAGCTTTCTCTAAGATGGCTTCGATGAATTTATGACCCACCATACCGTGACCAATCATCACTAATTTCATTGTGTTTCTCCTAAAATCTGATCTTTGATTAAGCTGCGCTGCTTTGTTCTGAACGACGTTCCAACATGGCTTGCTCAAACAGCTGTTGTTCTTTTTCTTTGTGCTCTACCGAAAACCGAATGAGCATTACTGAGCTTGCAGCAATCACCACCAAGCCACCTAAAACCATTAAACAGGTTTGAATATCGACCATACCTTTCAACAAGAAGCCTGCTGCAACTGCACCCACATTGCCGCCTGCACCAATGATGCCTGCGACGCCACCCAAGGCTTCACGATCAATAAATGGAACCAAGGCATACGTTGCACCACATGCCATATGGGTAAACAAAGCAAAGATGGTCATACTCAGAATTGCAAGTGCTGGACTATTCATATGTGCAAACAACATCAGGAATAACCCCTCACCCAAGATCAGGATAAATAAGATTTTAGTACGACCATCCAAACCTTTTTTCAGTGCAACTCGATCCGAGACTATACCGCCAAGCGCACGGGCAAACAGGGCCAACAAACCAAAGATTCCTGCCGCTAAACCCGCCTCTTTTAATCCAAAATTAAAATTCTCGACGTAGTACATCGCGATGATGTTGTGCATAAAGATTTCAATGCCAAAGCAGGCTGCATAAGAACAGAACAGGATCCAAACGCGATAGTTACGAGCTGCATGCATCAAGATTGCCATACCACCTTTCTTGTCGCTTCCAACCACAGCACCTTGAGCCCGTAATTCTTTAAAGTTACCTTGTGGGCTGTCTTGAGTCAGTTTCCAGTAAAGAATGCCGACAATGACCATCATCACACCTGGCACAATCAACGCAATTCTCCAGCCCATGGTTTGTTCAACACCGAACATCACCAAGGCGGCAAGAAGTAATGGCATGAGCGCTTGGGTTGCTCCACCACCTGCATTGCCCCAACCTGCGGAAGTTGCATTGGCAGTACCCACTACATTTGGTGCAAACATAATGCTGGTATGATATTGAGTGATCACAAAGCTTGCGCCAATCGCACCAATCAATAAGCGGAAAAACAAGAAGGATTCATAACTATTCGCTGCCGCAACACCAAACACGGGAATGCTGCCCAACAATAACAATGCTGTGTAAGTTTTACGTGGCCCATACTTATCACACAGCGGACCGACGATGAGACGAACCACAATCGTGATTGCAACGGCTGCGATATTGATATTGGCGATCTGATCTTTGGTGAGATGAAACTCACCAGCAATGACTGGCATTAATGGTGCGCAGGCAAACCAAGCAAAGAAGCAAACGAAGAAAGCAAGCCAACTCATGTGGAAGGCCCGCATCGCTGGTGCTGAAAAGTTAAATAACTTGATTGATGTGGCTTTTTTCGCCGATAAATCTAAAGACATTGCCATCTCCCATACTGAACGTATCTTGTGTTGTTGATACATCACGCTGTATCAACAAACCGATCAGATCGGACATCGTTGGCCGTCTTACAATTTTGCAAGTCATCTTTGACTCAAGAAATAGTTAGCAAATGCTGTGCCAAGTATTCATGAGTAGTATGAAAATAAAATATTAACCATTGTTTTATATTAACTTTATTCATTTATTCTTTCTTTTTAATAGATATCAATTCAGTTAAAGATGGTAAGTTCAACACAACGACCTGTTTTAAAGCATAATTCGCACTGCTTCAAAACAACTCTTTTTACGCACCAAAACAGAACATCTCTATTTTTTTAGATGGCAAATCTAATTTTTCATTTCCAGTCCTCACCAGCAGCGATACAATAAAGCGCATAAACAATACGCTTACGGAGCGATTGCACCGAATAAGAAATGAAAATACATTCACTGGCACTAATTTTGCTTCAAAAACAATACGCACAACCGCTAATAGACCTGTGCACAACCCCACCGTTTGACCTATATACTTATGCCGAAACTCAAGATCGCACTTATTGATGACGACCAGGCTCGGGCTGAATACATAAAAACCTGTTTGATTGAACATGACTTTGATGTAGTGGCTTGTTTTACCCTCGATCATCTCAATATTTTTAAACTCGAACACCTTCAAGCAGATGTGATTCTGCTTGATATGGATCACCCACATCGCGATGTGATCGAAAGTTGTGTCAGTAACTTTGACCTACCCACCGTTCTGTTTACCAAGAACACTGACAAAGACATGATTAAACAAGCCATTGATGCAGGCATTACCGCCTATATTGTAGATGGCATTGATCCAAGCCGTCTGCACACGATTTTAGATATTTCGATTGAACAGTATAAAAAGCATAAAAAGCTAGAATGTGACCTCAAAGATGCCAAAACCAAACTGGCAGACCGCAAAGATGTGGAAAAAGCCAAAGTATTGCTGATGCAATTGCATGGCTTAACCGAAGACACCGCCTTTCAATTACTCCGAAAGAATGCGATGAGTCATCGTATGACCATTGGAGAAATGGCGCGGCGTTTACTCGATGCACAACAACTTTTAAATAATCAGCTAAAGGATGAATAGATGAGCCATTTAGTCGAATTAGAAAAAGTAGAGAAAACCGAATTACAACTTGGCTATATTCCTTTACTCGATTGTGTCGCATTACTTTGGGCAAAACAGCGTGGTTTTTTTGAAGATGTCGGTTTAAAGGTGAATTTAGTCAAAGAAGCATCTTGGGCCAGTTTAAGAGATCGCCTGGCTTTTGGCTTACTCGATGCTGCTCATTGTCTGTCTGCTATGTTACCTGCTGCCGCTGTAGGCAGCGATCAAATAGGAATTGCTTTACAGACGCCATTGGTGCTCAGTGAAAATCGCGCCTTTATTAGCTTGAGCCAACAGCTCTGCTATACACTCGATATTCAGAAACAAGATTCTGCGGAAAGTTCAGCCAAGAAACTGACGGATTACATTCACCAGCATCAAAATGTCTCGTTGGCGCATGTGTTTCAACACTCAATTCATCACTATTGTTTAAGAGAATGGCTGGCTTTGGCTGATCCGAAGCTCGCACAATCGATTCAGGTGAAAACATTGCCACCCCCCTATATGGTCGAGGCCTTGAGTAATCATCTGATAGATGGCTTTTGTGTGGGTGAACCCTGGAATACGCAAGCTGAGTTACAGGGTTTAAGTCACATCGTCTGTTCGAGCCAACACATCATTCCTAATGTTGCCGACAAAGTTTTGGCAGTGACTCAAGAATGGGCGCAGCAACACCCACATACATTAGTTGCATTGACCAGTGCCATTATCAAAGCACAACAAGAATTAAGGCAGCTCGAAGACTTTGCGCCCGTATGGCAGCTTCTGATTGAATTTGACGTCATTCAATTCCATTGTTCACCAGACATCCATGTTGAAAAGTACTTTACCATCCAAAATATTATTCGGAATTTTGTACTCAACAGTGCTGAACCCAAAGCCCAAGACTTTGAATGGTTATTTCAACAAATGCATAAATGGAATGCTCTGCAGCTAGAACAAGACACTTATCTGACGCAAGCACAGAATTGTCTGCTGCTCGAAACATATCAAGCCGCTGCAAGCAGCTCATAAAACTGAGGACAAAAAAAAGCTGTCTTTAACGATCAAGACAGCTTTTGAAAGACCCAAAAGGAATTACGCCAATCAAAAGTAATCCCTTCAGTACTCACTATCATATTGAAAGCAGAGATATCTTTTTCGGACATTTTTATGTCATTAACTGCCATACAGAATGCGAAATTTTATCATTTCTGCCAACTATGCAAGCGATCGCAATGTTCAATCTCTAATCATCTTACGTCACAGTAAGCAATGGCTTCGCAATAGCACTGAATGACTCATCCGCATCACAAAATGTTTGATATTCATCATTTAGTCCGATCGACTTAAATAACTTCAAAAATATTTATTTAAACACTGAAAAACAATATGTTAGTATAAAATTTACGTCCTGCCTGAGCTCTTACAAACAGCCTTTATCCTATTCTTTTTTAGGGATTTAAATCGATCTAAAATACGAAAATCTAAGCAGTTTGACTGCTGAGTTACACAAATCCCATGAACGAAATGGGGTAATTCAGTTTAGAATGTTTAAAAATAAAATTACGCTAAATTTTGTCATATTTTAACATTGCCAATTCCTTGCAAAGTTTTCATTATATGCACCATGCTTGGTATGCAAATTTCTTCATTGATTAAAACAAATTATAAAAAAATTGCAGAATTTTATGCCATAATAAGCAAACTTTGCAGACATCTTGCAAAAAACTTTTGCAGATTTAGAATTGGAGCAGGCTGAATGAGCTCAACCATTTTGGTAATTCATGGACCGAATTTGAACTTGCTAGGAAAACGCGAACCAGAGGTATATGGTTATCTGACGCTAGATGATGTTAACCAGCAACTCACCGCTCAAGCCCAACATGCATCACTCACACTAGATACTTTTCAGAGCAATTGGGAAGGTGCGATTGTTGATCGTATCCATCAAGCACAAAATGAGGGTGTGAAATTTATCATTATCAACCCTGCTGCCTTGACCCATACCTCTGTTGCTTTACGCGATGCCCTGCTCGGTGTTGCCATTCCATTTATCGAGGTTCATTTGTCAAATGTTCACGCTCGTGAAGCATTTCGTCATCACTCATATTTATCAGATAAAGCCATTGGCGTAATTTGTGGCTTAGGTGCAAAGGGTTACTCCTTTGCTCTCGATTACGCTATCGAAAAAATTCAATCTTCTAACTAATTTAAACTTTTTAGGAATGCTCACTCATGGATATCCGTAAAATCAAGAAGCTCATCGACTTGATGATTGAATCTGACTTACAAGCGATTGAAGTTAAGGAAGGTGATCAATCCATCTCACTGACTCGTCCGACTCCTGTTTACGCAACGGCTCCAATTGCAGCGGCTTCTGCTGCTTCAGCACCTGCTGCTCCAGCAGCAAAAACACCACGTGGTGCTGTTGAAACT
The DNA here is from genome assembly GCF_022549545.1 of Acinetobacter sp. ANC 3882. Classification (NCBI taxonomy): domain Bacteria; kingdom Pseudomonadati; phylum Pseudomonadota; class Gammaproteobacteria; order Moraxellales; family Moraxellaceae; genus Acinetobacter; species Acinetobacter sp. ANC 3882. The sequence goes on from NZ_JAKZGB010000001.1 coordinate 508,489, forward strand.
TCACCAATGGTTGGTGTGTTCTATGCAGCACCGAGTCCTGGTGAAGCACCATTTGTCAAAGTCGGTCAAACGGTATCTGCGGGTGAAACGCTGGGTATTATTGAAGCAATGAAAATCATGAACCCGATTGAAGCAACAAAAAGCGGCGTAATTGAAGAAATTCTTGTGAAAAATGGTGAAGTGATCCAATTCGGTCAACCACTTTTCCGCTACCGTGCTTAATCAGTTTGGGGATTCCTATGTTGCAAAAAGTATTAATTGCAAACCGTGGCGAAATCGCTTTACGAATTACTCGGGCTTGTAAAACTCTTGGCATTAAAACTGTTGGTATCTACTCAGATGCTGATAAAGACTTAATGCACTTACGCTTCGTTGATGAAGCAGTGTGTATCGGACCGGGTGCGAGTAGCGAAAGCTATTTAAATATTCCTGCAATTATTACTGCTGCAGAAATTACAGGTGCGGATGCAATCCACCCTGGCTATGGCTTCTTATCCGAGAATGCAGAATTTGCTGAAATTGTAGAAAGTTCTGGTTTTATTTTCATTGGCCCTCGCCCTGAACATATTCGCCTCATGGGGAATAAAGTATCAGCGATTATTGCCATGAAAAAGTCTGGCGTACCAACCGTACCTGGCTGTGACCATGCAGTAACGATTAACAATGCGCTTGCTGAAGCAAAAGAAATCGGCTTCCCATTGATCGTAAAAGCTGCTTCTGGTGGCGGCGGTCGTGGTATGCGTATCGTAGAACGTGTCGATACACTGCTTGAATCTGTTCAGGCAGCACAACGTGATGCTGAAATGTGGTTCGGTGATGATACGGTCTATATGGAACGTTTCTTACAAAAACCGCGCCATGTTGAAGTACAGGTTCTCGGTGATGGTAATGGCCATGCAATCCACCTGTATGATCGTGACTGTTCTTTACAGCGTCGCCACCAAAAAGTTCTCGAAGAGGCACCCGCGCCAAACCTACCAGAACAAGCACGTGCCGATATTTTAGAAGCATGTGTGAATGCATGTAAGTTAATGCAGTATCGTGGTGCAGGTACCTTTGAATTTTTATTTGAAGACGGCGAATTCTTCTTCATTGAAATGAATACACGTGTGCAAGTAGAACATCCTGTCACTGAAATGGTGACTGGGGTTGACATCATTGAACAGCAGCTTCGTATTGCAGCAGGTTTAGGTTTAGAACTTAAGCAGGAGCAAATCGAAATCAAAGGCCATGCCATTGAATGCCGTATCAATGCTGAAGATCCTACGACGTTCTTACCTTCTCCGGGTAAAATTGAAAATTTCTATGCCCCAGGTGGCGCAGGGATTCGTTTAGACTCGCATATTTATCAAGGCTATAACATTCCGCCTTACTATGACTCAATGATTGCAAAATTGATTTCTCATGGTAAAGACCGTGAAACATCTTTGGCTCGTATGCGCCAAGCATTAGATGAAATGATTTTGACGGGAATTAAAACCAATATTCCTTTGCATAAAGATTTGATCTTGCAAGACAAAAATTTCTGCGAACAGGCAATGGATATTCATTACCTTGAAAAACATTTGCTAAAGCAGCTTGAACCACAAGCTGAAAAAGCCTAAATAAAAAAGCCTCTTATTAAATTATAAGAGGCTTTTTTATAATAATTTTCAATTAAGGTAAAACTCGACGCAAGGTCGCGAAACACTTATCACCTTTCTCGCTGGCACAAAAATCAATCGTTGAATCATTGGCCCATTTTACAAAGTATTGAGAAACCTCCCCAGTTTGATCTTGCTTTTGACCTGAACAATCCATTTCATTATTGTCATATTTAATTTGCAAAACCAGTGCCGGCAAGCGTTCTTTATGATCTTCTGATGGCTGATAATCATATAACCCATACGACCATTCTTGACCACTCTTAATCACTACATCACTTGCGCCACGAAAGTTATAGTATTCGACACACTTCTTATTGTTGGGAATTTCCATTCCCCACAGCCCCATGATTTCAGGGCGAGTTGTGACCCGAATCGCATTTGCTTTGGCTATTTGTTGTGGTGTTACTGTTGCTTTGTCATTTACGACCGTCTCTGCCATAGTCCATGTTGAGCAAGCCCATAATAATCCAATAATATAAATATTTTTCATAGATTTAATTAAGTCGTCATCTTAACGGTGCATAGGCTTAAATTAGCATATTTTTTGATAAAAGCATTCATTCATAACCATATAAACACAATATTTTTACCATGTAATTTAATTGCTTGTTTTGATACTTTTTCAGGTATTCTATTTTTCAAATTGTATTTAACTTTTTACTTTATAAAGATTTAGCTTTAGGGATAAAAGCCATGAAATTTTCAGAATACGTACAGTACGATGGTTTAGGGTTAGCTGAGTTAGTCAGAAACAAAGAGGTGCAGCCTTCGGAACTGCTCGAAATCGCATTAGAACGAACTGATAAAGTCAATCCAAAGCTAAATGCCATCATTATCCCAATGTACGAACAAGCGAAACAACGTGCCCAACAGGCTATATCTGGTCCATTTGCGGGTGTTCCATTTTTAGTTAAAGATCTATTTCAGGAATATCAGGGTATCCCCACCTCCTACGGCAGCAATGCACTCAAACAGATCAATTACACGCCTGACTTTAATGCAGAAATTGTCAATCGCTGGGAACAAACGGGTATTGTCACTTTCGGTCGCACCAACACGCCAGAATTCGGAATTAAAGGGATTACTGAGCCTGATGCTTGGGGGGCATGCCATAATCCATGGAATTTAAAACATAACAGCGGTGGGTCTTCAGGTGGTGCTGCTTCGGCAGTTGCAGGCGGACTTGTTCCTATTGCAGGTGCTGGAGATGGTGGTGGATCAATTCGTATCCCCGCTTCCTATTGTGGTTTATTTGGGCTTAAACCCAGTCGCGGACGCACGCCATGGGGGCCACAATTTAGTGAAGCCATGCACGGTGCAGCGATGCAGCATGTCCTTACCAAAACTGTTCGTGATAGCGCGGCCATGCTCGATGCAGTACAAGGCCCAGAACAAACCTCTTTATTTAGAATCGAAGCACCTGAACAAAAGTATCTAGAAGTCATCCAGCAACCGCCGAAAAAACTCAGAATCGCCTTCAGTACTCAATCACCGATCGGGACCAAAATATCTAAAGATACAATTCTAGCGGTGCAACAAACAGCTCAGCTGTTGGCGTCATTAGGTCATATTGTGGTTGAAGACCGTCCGAAAATTGATGGGCTGGAACTTGCAAAAGATTTTGTCATCACATGGTTCAGTCAATTCTCCTATATGCAGGCACAAATCAAGCAAATGGCGGGTGCGACTGATCGAGATTTCGAACTCGATTCAATTGCATTGGCTGCCTTTGGTGCTAAAACCACGGCGACAGAATATATTCATACCCTGAATAATTGGGGGCTGTATAGCACACAGATGAATATTTTCTTTAACCAATATGACCTGTATTTAACACCAACCACTGCCTCAGTCGCACCTAAAAATGGTGAAGTTGCGACACCGGCTTGGCAGAAACCCATCTTAAAAGGTTTGTTAAAACTAGGAAAAGCACATTATTTAGCGCAAGGTAAATTGGTTGAAAAAATGGTACAGGACAATTTAAGTTGGGTGCCTTTTACCCAGCTCGCCAATGTAACGGGTTTACCTGCCATATCAGTGCCGTTGTACTGGAATAAACATGGCATGCCACTCGGTAGTCAATTTATTGCGCCTTTTGGTCGAGAGGATCGCTTGCTGCAACTTGCGGCACAACTGGAACAAGCACAACCTTGGATGCCCCAGTATAAAAATATTCAGCTCTAGTCTAGCGATTGGCTGCTGTTTCCACTTGATTCGGCAGCCATACGACAAGCAATAAACCCAATAACACGGCGATACTGGCGCAGAAGAAAATCATCGCACCTGAAAGCATCTGCCAGTAATGTCCTGCCAATAAACTTCCTGAAGCCACCCCCAGCCCCCACATGGTACTGTACAGTGCTTGTCCCCGACCTTGCTGCTCTGCCGAAAAATTCTGAAAAATGACTTTCATCGCAATCAGATGAAATAGTCCAAAACTAAAAGCATGTAAACATTGCGTCAACAGTTGTCCAATATAGTTTGTCTCTAACACACCCACCAACAACCAACGCAAGCTGGTTAAAAGCAGACAAATAACAACCAATGTCCGCCATGAAAAGCGAGTGAAAAATACTTTTTGCGCGACTGCGAACATCACAATTTCAGCAATGACGCCCATTGCCCACAAGCTACCAATTTGAGTGGTGCTAAATCCAATTTCTTTTAGGAAGTTGCTATAGAAACTGTAAAAGGGTGCCAACGAAAACAATAAAATAAATTCAATGGTAAAGAATGCCGCTACAGTTGGCTTCTTTAGAACTGGCCATAAAGGTTCTAATTTTTTCTGTGAACTCGGTGCATGCTCAGGTTCTTTAATACTAAATGACCAAAGAAATGCAAGGAATGAAATTGCCAAAAGTAAAATGGGCAACATTGAAATTGGAACAACTTCCAATAATGCCCCAATTACAAATACACCAACAATAAAACCAACGGATCCCCACTTACGCACTTTGCCATAGAGTTCTGCACGTTTTTCGCCAAGCCAAAATAAAGTTACCCCTTCAAATTGCGCCAGAATTGCATTTTGGAAGAAGCTAAAAATCAGCATCAGCAAGGCCACGGATTGAAAGCTATTTGGAATCACAAAAATGGCAAACCAAATACAGGCTTCCATCCACGTGGCAATGCGGACCAAAAGCATTCGTTTACCAGACTTATCGGCAATCCAGCCCCAAATCAATGGGGCAAAAAAACGGGTGATAATCGCAATTGAGGAAAGAATGCCGATTTCTTGGTAATTAAAACCTTGATCTTGCAGATACAGGTTCCAATACGGCATGAATGTCCCGACTATGGAATAGTAGAAAAAATAGAAACCTGCGAGTCTGGTATTAATGGTCAGTGATTGCATTGATTCATTTTCAGTTGGCGAAACTCAAAATAATGGCTGGGATATTTGCACTGGAACTTTCACCAATGAGCAAACATATAAGCGCTTATTCTTTATGTGGACTTAGATCAAGAGCATCATACATTCAAACCATTCTAAATAATGTATTCAATGAGCCTTCAACTAGATATAGCATCCACAATTCTTTCTAAATGAAGCAAAATCATTCATGCCACTTCTCATCATCAATAAAAAACACCCTCTTCTGAGTGTTCAATATTCCGAAAATGATCAAAGAACTTAGAAATAACTCATTCATGCAGGCAATGTTAAATTAACGTTTATTCTCACAAAATTATCGGATATGCCACCCATGACTCATGAAGTTGCTCTTGTTTCCAAATCCTTAACATCGCTTCAGATGCCGGAAATAAATGCGTAGGTAAATCGGATAAGCTAAACCAGTCCCATCGTTCAAAAATGTCTGGCTCCGTTACAACGATTTGTTGTTTCAGATTATTATTATGCAATTTAAATGACAGTCCTATTGTTGTATTTACGATCCTTGAAGATTGGTCAATCAGGACGATAAACGGCTTCATATTTTGTATTTCTAATTTTAACCCCGTTTCTTCGAATGCCTCTCTAGCGGCTGCCTGCTCAAAAGTTTCCCCTGCTTCAATTTTGCCTCCGGGAAAGCACCATGAAGCTTCTTCACCCGCTTTAATACGTAAACCTAACAAGACATGTTCTGATTGGTCTAATACCATCACGCCAACCCCAACGATCGGTGATAAATTTAAAGTCTCAGTCATAATCTACTGCCTCTAAAATATTTTTATCAGAAAATAAGCGAGTTAGACGCTTCTTAAATAGAAGACTATTCACATAATGATGATTTATTATTGCAGCAGCAATACAGTCTGAATAAAACACATCAAATAAATTTCTCATCCCAAATCACCAGCCTAATCATAAAAACAAAAAAGCTGGAAATGATTCCAGCCTTTTCGGAAATAGATTTGAGGATACTTATTCGAGCTTAAGCATCGGTATTCAACGCCACACTGGGTTGAGCATTTCTTAACTTACGCTGCTTCAAATAATAGGCCAGCATCAAACAGAGAATCCATGCTGGAATCATCATCACGGCGATACGCATATCCGCAGTCAATGACATCACCACCAGAATACTCAGCATAAAAATAATGCATAGATAATTACTAAATGGATAAGCAATACTTGGGAACTTGGTTGTTTGCCCTTGTGCTTGCATGGCTTTACGGAACTTTAAATGGGTCCATGAAATGACCACCCAGTTAATCACGATCGCTGCAACCACCAACATCATCAACAAACCAAATGCTTTCTCAGGGAATACATAGTTCAACAATACGCACAGTACTGTCACAAATGCAGAGACATAGACTGCATTGGTTGGAATACCGCGCTTGTTGATTTTCTTAAGGAACTTCGGTGCATTACCTTGTTGAGCCAAACCCAGTAACATACGGCTGCTGCAATAACTGGTTCCGTTATACACAGACACTGCTGCGGTCAAGATCACAAAGTTCAACATGGTCGCAACGCCTTGGCTATCCAGTGAAGCAAAGACCATAACGAATGGGCTACCACCTTGTGCCATTTGGTTCCAAGGAAACAAAGCGAATAAGATGAAAAGCGTTGCGATATAGAAAATCAAAATACGATAGATAATTTGATTCACTGCTTTTGGCAAGGTTTTATCTGGATCACGTGCTTCAGCTGCAGTGATACCAAATAACTCAATACCACCAAAGGCAAAAATAATCACTGCCATTGCCATCACCAGACCTTCTACACCAAACGGAAAGAATCCACCCAATGCCCAAAGGTTACTGATACCCGCCTGTGGCCCTGCTGTTCCCGTTGCGAGTAAATAGGAACCAAAGCCAATCATGGCCAAGATCGCTAAAATTTTGATGATCGAGAACCAAAACTCCATCTCACCAAAAAACTTTACATGCAAAAGGTTGATACCGTTAATTAAGATAAAAAAGGCCAATGCCGAAACCCATGTTGGGATTTCAGGCCACCAGTATTGAATATATAACCCAATCGCTGTGAGCTCGGCCATACAGACCAGAACATTGAGTACCCAATAGTTCCAACCTGACATGAAACCTGCAAATGAGCCCCAGTATTTGTAAGCAAAATGGCTAAATGAACCACTGACTGGCTCTTGTACCACCATCTCACCTAACTGTCGCATCATTAAAAATGCAATAAGCCCTGCAATCGCATAACCCAAGATGACCGAAGGGCCAGCCAGCTTAATCGATTGTGAGATACCTAGAAACAAACCTGTGCCAATCGCACCACCTAGCGCAATAAGCTGGATGTGCCGATTGCTTAAACCGGGGTTCAGGTTTCCTTGCTCCTGTTTTGACATATGATTATTCTCATCCTTGTCTCGTAATTTTTATGTACAAAATTACGTATATCATAAGTTAATCACAAATGCCTATATCTAATTCGAAAAATAATCAGTTCACTTTTCGAATAACCGCGCATATAAACAGAAAAATCAACAAATAACAAATATTATGAATAATGTAATTAAATTATGTATTGCGTAATTAATTATTTTCAGTATGATAGAAATTAAGACGTAGGAAGTTTTGACTTAAGCAAAGCACATTTGATAGATAAAAAATTAAAGATCATTTTATCTATCAATTACTTAATCAAAATCCCCCTCACAAATTAGATTAGACCAACAGAATTAAAGACAAGGAAAGCGAATCATGGCACATCACTTAACTTCTTTTCTTGAGATTGATGCCCAATCAGATTTCACAATACATAATTTGCCATACGGTATTTTCAGCGAGACCGCACAAGGTGACAAACGTATTGGTGTTGCCATTGGTGATTGGGTACTTGACCTTGCCGCATTAGAGCAAAAAGGTTTATTACAGCTCACGACATCAAACTGTTTTAATCAGCCAACACTGAATAAATTCATCGAAACAGGTAAACAAAATTGGCATACAGTTCGCAACACATTACAAAGCTTACTGTCTACAGAAAATCCAAGCTTACGTGATCATGCCGATTTACGTCAGCAAGTCTTATTCAAACAACAAGACGTGGTTTTACATTTACCGATTCAAGTCCCTGGCTATACCGATTTCTATTCCTCTAAAGAACATGCCACCAATGTAGGTACCATGTTTAGAGATCCGAAGAATGCCCTCCTGCCAAACTGGAGCGAACTTCCTGTTGGTTATAACGGTCGTGCCAGTTCTGTGATTGTCAGTGGGAAGCAGATTGTCCGTCCTTCGGGGCAAATCAAATTGCCGAATGAAGACCGTCCTGTTTTTTCAGCTACACGTAAACTAGATTTCGAATTAGAGACCGCTTTTGTGGTGGGTAAAGCAACTGAATTGGGTGAGCCGATTGCGATTGAAAATGCATGGGATCATATCTTCGGTATGGTGTTATTGAATGACTGGTCAGCACGTGATATTCAACAATGGGAATATGTACCATTGGGTCCTTTCAATGCCAAAACTTTTGCTAGTGCGATTTCCCCATGGGTAGTCACCATGGAAGCCTTGGAACCCTTCAGAGTTACAGGCCCAGAACAACAACCTCAACCACTTGGTTATTTGCAAGAAAAGACTGCAAACAGCTATGACATTCATCTGAGTGTTGAAGTTCAAACACCTCAATCACCTCAAGCAGATGTGATTTGCCAAACCAACTTTAAATATATGTATTGGTCAATGGCACAACAACTGACTCACCACACCATTGCAGGTTGTAATGTTCAAGTCGGTGATTTAATGGGTTCAGGTACCATTTCAGGTCCGACCGAAGACTCTTATGGCAGTTTGCTTGAACTCACGTGGAATACCACCAAACCACTTCATCTTTCAAATGGTGAAACACGTAGCTTCTTGGAAGATGGCGATCGTGTGATCATGAAAGGCTACTGTGAAAAAGATGGTATTCGCGTGGGCTTTGGTGAAGTTGCCAATACCATTTTACCGGCACGTCACTTTAGTTTTAATGAACAAAAGGACGAGCGCTATGAAACTGTATAGTTACTTTCGTAGCTCTGCGGCTTATCGCGTGCGAATCGCTCTCAATCTGAAAGAACTGGCCTATGAAACAGAAGCTGTGCATTTAGTCAAAAATGAGCAGCAACAAGCCAGCTATCGTGCGCTTAATCCGAGTCAGCTTGTTCCAACCTTGATTGACCAAGATCAGCCCTTGCTGCAGTCGCTCAGTATTTTGGAATATCTGGAAGAACGCTATCCAGTAAAACCATTGTTGCCAAAAGACCTGATTGAACGTGCCAAAGTCCGTGCTTTTGCCCAGAGCATTGCCTGCGACATACACCCGCTCAATAACTTGAGAGTGTTGAAGTATCTGCAAAAAGATTTTGCTGTCAGCGATGAGCAAAAAAATACTTGGTATCAGCACTGGATTTTAGAAGGCTTTCACAGTTTAGAAATGCAATTGCGACATTCCAATGGGCAATTCTGTTTTGGTACACAAGCGACTTTTGCGGATTGTTGTTTGATTCCTCAAGTCTATAACGCCAAGCGATTCAAAATTGATTTAAGTGCTTTTCCAAAAATTGAATCGATTTACCAATATTGCTTAACCCTCCCAGCATTTTTAAATGCGACCCCAGAACAACAACCAGATTGGGAATAAAGGAAAAAGGAGTTTTACGATGAGCTTTGCAATTAAAAAAATTCACCACGTGGCCTATCGCTGTAAAGATGCCAAAGAAACCGTGCAATGGTATAAGCAAATGCTGCATATGGATTTTATCTTGGCATTTGCAGAAGACCATGTGCCATCAACCAAAGCCTTTGATCCTTATATGCACTTGTTTTTAGATGCAGGTCAAGGCAATGTCCTAGCTTTCTTTGAATTGCCCACTCAGCCAGACATGGGCCGTGATGAAAATACACCGCAATGGGTACAGCACATTGCCTTTGAAGTTGAAGACTTAGATGCCCTACTGGCAGCAAAAGCACATCTTGAAGCAAATGAGGTTAAGGTATTAGGCGTGACCAATCATGGTATCTTCCATTCGATTTACTTCTTCGATCCAAATGGGCATCGTCTTGAATTGACCTATAACGATGTTCATGCTGAGGCAAAAATTGCGCGGATTACCGAAGAAATGAAACTGGAAATGCTGGATGAATGGAGCCGAACCAAACGTGCCCCACACCATACGCACTTCTTGCATGAAGACGAACTCGGTGCGTAAACCGAATTCAATCCACATGGCATTAGACTTGTAAAATTCTAATGCCTTTTTTTATTGGCTAAAATACAAAGCATTTTGTATATTTTTAAAGCATGGTACGCTCAGCAAAATAAAATGCAATCTCTCTAAAAACAATTGTATGCTTATACAATTCTCCGATTTGATTCATTTAAAAAGATGATTTCTATTTTGTTGAATGCTCAGGCATTATGTGCTGAATATAAATTGTCCATAATTGACAGCAACAAACAATGTGTGAAAAAAGGCAGCTTAAGGGTTATTGAATGATTGAAGAAAAGTTATCTGGTGGGGTTCAATCACTTGAGGTCGGTTTAGCCGTACTCAATGCCCTTTTAGAGCATAACAAGCCGATTATATTAAAAGATTTATCCAGCAAACTCGATATGCATCCGGCCAAAGTACATCGCTATCTGGTCAGCCTGATTCGCATGAACTACGCCAAGCAACTGACTGATGGACAATATGCCTTGGGCGATCAAGCATGGCGCTTAGGCTTAAACTGCATTCAACATACCGACGTATTACAGCTGGTTCAACATCTGATTTACGAACTACAGAATAAAATTGGCTGTGGGATTCAGATCAGCAAATGGTCGCCTAAAGGACCTTTAGTGGTTCAATCAATCGAATCCAACCATCCGATTTCGATCGTCACCAAAGTTGGTTCGATCATGCCCTTGATCAATTCGGCCGCAGGTCGTGTGTTTGCGTCTTATATGCCTGAAGCCATGATCAAGCCACTGATGCTGGCTGAATGGGAAAAAGCAACCCAAAACCATTATCCGATTAAACCTACAGACTGGAATGAGTTTGTAACACTGAAAGAAAAAATCCTGCAACAAGGCATGTCCATTGCGCAAGGTGATTTATTGGTGGGGATCAATGCGGTAGGCTTACCAATTTTTAATGCACATCACTCGATGGAGTTTTGTATTGTTGCTTTGGATAGTGAAATGTTTTTCTCTGTTCAGGAAGGCAGCGAAAAACTTGAGTTATTTAAACGCGAAGTTGCTGCAATCAATCAATATATTCAAACACGTTAAAATGTATAGATGTAATAAAAAGCCAAGAATCGAAATTCTTGGCTTTTTTGTTGTAGATACCACTGAGTTATTTTGCTTCTAACACACCACGGCGGATTTGGTCACGTTCGATGGATTCAAACAATGCCTTGAAGTTACCTTCTCCAAAGCCATCATCATCTTTACGTTGGATAAATTCGAAAAATACTGGACCCAGCATGTTTTCAGAGAAAATCTGTAATAGCAGCTTTTTAGGACCTTGCTTGGTATTACCATCCAACAAAATACCACGCTTTTGCAACTCATCCGTTGGTTCACCGTGATCAGGTAAACGCTCTTTCAACATTTCATAATAAGTTTCTGGTGGTGGGGTCATAAACTTAAGCCCTAAACCTTTCAACTTATCCCAAGTTGAAATCAGATCATCGGTGATAAAGGCAATATGTTGAATCCCTTCACCATTAAAATCTGACAAGAACTCGGCAATCTGACCATTACCTTTGTCAGAATCTTCGTTCAATGGAATACGAATCAAACCGTCTGGTGCAGTCAATGCCTTCGAAGTCAAACCGGTATATTCACCTTTAATATCAAAGTAACGAATTTCTTGGAAATTAAAGATTTTTTCGTAAAAGTTCGCCCAATATTCCATACGTCCTTTATAAACGTTATGGGTCAAGTGGTCGATTTCGTTTAGACCAGTTCCTTTTGGATTACGATCGACATCATCAAAGAAAACAAAATCATTTTCATAAATATCACGATCAACAAGGAAAATTGGCATACCACCAATCCCTTTAATCGCAGGGATATTTAATTCCATCGGTCCAGCTTGTGAATACATTGGCTCTGCGCCAAGCTCAATCGCTTTGGTAAACGCTTTGGCTGCATCACGTGTTCTAAAGCCCATCGCACATGCAGAAGGACCATGCTCTTTAAAGAAGAATGAAGCATAAGATTCAGGCTGATAGTTCAAGATAATATTGATATTACCCTGACGCCATAAATAAACTTTTTTAGATTTATGCTTTGCGACTTTGGTAAAACCGATAGTCTCAAAGATCTGATCTAATCCATTTTCCGTCGAAACAAACTCAATAAAAGCAAAACCACATAGTTCTAATGGGTTATCTAAAATGTCCATCTAGTTTCCCTTATTTAGATAAATTCATCCGTTTTAATTCGATACACAATGTTTATTCTTCAATTGCTTAGCAAGCTGTCATAAGAATTCACATTTGCATGATTGATCAGAAAAGGCGACAGGTGTTTTTATAAGTATGTAAAAGCATCCGTGTTAAAGCCCTTTCCATCCATGAGGCGCCAGATGAAGAAATCTTGGTTCTTGATCTTGGCTCTCAGCTATAAATCCATGCTACAAGAAAGCTTTAATTTATGCAATACATAATTAAATTATGTTATGTGTAATTTTATTACTTATTTGCTCCTGTAAAGGTCGCTATTAAAAAATAAATGGATGCATTGCTAAATCAGACCATGGTCTCAAGCTCATAGAAAATAAGTATTATCAGATCTTAGCGATTGTCTTAAATTCTTAACAAAGTTCGACTAGCTTAAGCAAATGATCTGCAAAGACTTATGAGACAATTTAGAGATGACGCATACTCCGATTTTCGAACAATTAACTCAACTGATTGAAAGTTATCGCCATGAACATGGTGCCAGACCACAGAAAATTTTAATTGGTTATAAAGCCTATTATGACTTGATGGGAAATCCAGATTTTGCAATTGAAGTTACTGACTCTGCTTTAAACCCCAATAAGAGAAAATATAAGAAGATTAAGATTAAAGTCACCAAAGATGACTATCAGCTTGAACTAGAATAATGTGCTCACTACAGAAACGTTTTGACTTATATTCTTTCATAAAGCATAAAAACAACAATTAAAGGTTGTGGAATGAACCATAAATATTGAATTAGACTACCTCAACATGAACGAGTTGATCACTCGCTTTTCTTAGTTTTAAAACTTGTTTCCTCAAAATTTGCTTATAAAAACTTGGTTTGCAATCTCCTTTGCAGCACCAATAGCTCTATGTAATCTAGAACTCTCAAAATAAAAATTAATATTTGATTTTAATTTATTTTCTTAATTTAGCCGTCTCTCATCTCACAAAAATCCACCAATACAAGCGATTGACCTCCGCTTACTTCACTCAAATTGTCACTCTTGACTTCATTTAGATTAAATTATATACATTAATAATGATACGTTTCGTATCATTATACAAAACTACAAAAACAGGTGTATAAAATGGTCGGACTAATTGGAATAGTCTTGTCCTTAATACTGCTGATGTATTTAGCATATAAAGGATTTAGCGTAATCATACTTGCGCCCCTACTAGCACTATTTGCAGTGGTATGGAGCGGTTTAAGCAATGAACTACTTGGGTTCTATTCTCAAGTGTTTATGACAGGTTTAGGCGGTTATATCATCAAATACTTCCCGCTTTTTTTATTAGGCGCAGTATTTGGAAAATTAATGGATGACTCTGGTTCTGCACAAAGCATTGCCAATTTTTTTGTTGAAAAACTTGGTCATCACAGAGCTATGCTATCCATTGTTTTATCTTGTGCAATTTTAACTTACGGAGGTGTTTCACTTTTTGTTGTAGGTTTTGCAGTCTTTCCGATTGCCTCTGCATTATTTCAAGAGCTTGGGATTCCCAAGCGTTTAATCCCTGCGGCAATTATGTTAGGTGCACTCACCTTTACCATGACAGCCTTACCAGGCACACCTGCAATTCAAAATGCAATCCCGATGCCTTTTTTTGATACTGATCTCTATGCTGCACCAGGACTCGGTGTTTTGGCATCGATCTTTATCTTGATAACTGGTATGTGGTGGCTCAATAGACGTGTCAAAAAAGCGGATCTTAAGAGCGAAGGTTATGGAAATCATAACGAGACTCACCTTGAGCAGAATTCAATACATGCTCAACCCAGTCTTGTGATCGCGTTTATTCCTATTTTCATTGTAATTGTGAGCAACTTAGTCCTCACTAAACTCATCTTACCCTCGCTGGACACTGCGTATTTAGCAATGGATCAATTTGGAAATACTTCACTCAATTCAGTGATTGGATTATGGGCAATCATATGTGCATTAGTCTTAGCGTGTTTAAGCATTATTCTGCTGAACTGGAAAACTATCACGGACATCAAAGACTCAATTCAGCAAGGTGTTTCCTCATCATTTTTACCCATTTTTAATACGGCATCAGAAGTTGGTTATGGTTCAGTTATTGCGTCATTGGCTGGTTTTATTATCTTACGAGACTTTCTGGTTGGCATTGCACCGAATAACCCGCTTATTTCAGAAGCAATCGTCATCAATGTCTTGGCAGGGATCACAGGTTCAGCTTCAGGTGGCCTGAGTATCGCGTTAAATACCATGGGAGAAACTTATAAAGAATTAGGCATTCAATATGGCATTTCACTTGAACTCATGCATCGCGTCGCCTCTATGGCTTCTGGTGCACTCGACTCACTTCCCCACAATGGCGCTGTAATTACCATTATTACGCTGTGTGGTTTGACCCATAAACAATCTTATTATGACATGTTCATTGTTGCTGTAATCATTCCCCTGATTGCACTGAGTGGTGTGATTACACTCGGAACAATATTTGGCTCTTTTTAAAAACAATCTATTTGGATTCTAATAAATACGGAGAATTAAAAATGTCTTTTTCAACGCACCTTCCAAGGATTATGGAAATTGGAAAAAATGCACGAGCGAAGCTTCCCATAATTTTAGAAAGCTTAGGTGCAAAAAAACCACTCATTATTACCGATAAAATGATGGTTTCACTTGGGTATATCACGCAAATTCAAGATCTGCTCAAAGCTGAAAATATAGAAAGTGACTATTTTGATGGAACTATACCGGAGCCTACTTCTAGTTCCATTGCGGCAGGTGTAAATCATATTAAAGCCAAGCACTATGATGCCATTATTGCGGTTGGTGGAGGAAGCCCGATTGATAGTGCTAAAGCAATCAGTATCTTGAGTAAGCATGGTGGGGACATATCGGATTATAAGTTCCCTAGACAGGTCAATGAGCTGGGCCTTCCGATTATCGCCATTCCAACAACTGCTGGAACAGGCTCTGAATGTACCCGCTTTACCATCATTACCAATGATAAGACCAATGAGAAAATGCTGTGTGCTGGGCTAGGGTTTCTGCCTATCGCCGCAATAATCGACTATGAACTCACAATGTCACTTCCACCTCGCACAACCGCAGATACAGGCATTGATGCGCTTACGCATGCAATTGAAGCTTATGTCAGTAAGAAAGCCAGCCCATATAGTGATGCGCAAGCACTTGCAGCCATGAAACTTATTGGTCCAAATTTACAGATCGTTTATCACCAACCCAACAATGAACTTGCGCGTGAAAAAATGATGCTTGGTTCTACCTTGGCGGGTATTGCATTTTCCAATGCCTCAGTTGCATTGGTTCATGGTATGAGCCGTCCTATTGGTGCTTTTTTTCATGTTCCGCATGGATTATCCAATGCCATGCTGCTTCCTTTAATCACTGAGTTTTCAATCCAAGCAGCGCCAGAGCGCTATGCAGACTGTGCCAAAGCAATTGGTTGCGCGCATCCTGATGACAATATTGAAATTGCCAATCAAAAGCTAATCAAAACCTTAATTGCCATCAATCAAGATTTGAAAGTTCCCACATTGGCTGAGTTTGGTGTCGACAAACAGTATTTTGACGATGTTGTTCGGACCATGGCCGAGCAAGCACTTGCCTCCGGCTCACCATCAAACAATCCCATCGTCCCCACGATTCAGCAAATGATCAGCCTTTATCAGCAACTTTGGTCAGCATAGAAACTTTAACTTTATATAACGAGAGGATAAATCCACATGGAACTCATTGGACATTTTATTAATGGTGCAGTCAATACAACACATGCACGTACGCAAGCCGTTTACAACCCATCATTAGGTATACAAGCGAAAGAAGTTGCACTCGCCTCTAAAGCAACCGTTGAGGAAGCAATTGCAGCAGCAGAAGCTGCCTTCCCCGAATGGCGAAACACTCCTGTGATTAAACGTGCAAGAGTTATGTTCAAGTTTAAAGAATTACTGGAACAAAATGCCGAAAGGATCTGTCAGCTCATCGGTGAAGAACATGGCAAAATCGTGCACGATGCTGCAGGAGAATTACAACGTGGCATTGAAAATGTTGAATATGCTTGTAGTGCACCTGAGTTTTTAAAAGGTGAATTTAGTAAAAATGTCGGACCTGCAATCGACTCATGGAGTGAGTTTCAACCTTTAGGTGTTGTTGCAGGGATTACCCCGTTTAATTTTCCTGTTATGGTTCCACTTTGGATGTTCCCAATGGCAATCGTATGCGGTAATACTTTTGTACTTAAACCATCTGAGCGCGATCCATCTTCCACCTTATTTATTGCGCAACTTCTCAAAGAAGCAGGACTTCCTGATGGCGTACTGAATGTCGTGAATGGTGATAAAGAAGCAGTTGATACCCTACTTCACGATTCACGAGTTCAAGCGGTGAGTTTTGTTGGCTCAACACCTATCGCAGAATATATCTATAAAACAGCCACGGCTGCCGGTAAGCGTTGTCAGGCGCTTGGTGGAGCAAAAAACCACGCAATCGTCATGCCAGATGCCGATTTAGATAATGTGGTTAGTTCTTTATTAGGTGCTGCATTTGGTTCATCAGGTGAACGCTGTATGGCCCTTTCCGTCGCAGTCGCAGTAGGTGATGAAATTGCCGATCAAATGATCGCGAAATTATCGAAAGAAATCGATCTACTCAAATATGGCCCATACTCAAATAAAGACAATGATTTCGGTCCAGTGATTACAGCACAGCATAAAGCAAAAGTGATCAATTATATTGACAGTGCTGAACAACAAGGCGCGAGTGTAATTGCCGATGGTCGAAATGCTGCTCCTGAAGGTTATGAAAATGGTTTTTATGTCGGTGCAACACTGCTTGATCAAGTTACCCCTAATATGACCAGTTATAAAGAAGAAATCTTTGGTCCTGTACTTCAAGTTATCCGCGTTAAAACCATGCAAGAGGCCATGGACCTGATTGACAATCACGAATACGGAAACGGAACCTGTATCTATACGCGAGATGGAGAAGCTGCACGTTATTTTAGCGATAACATTAAAGTGGGTATGGTAGGAATCAATATCCCGCTTCCTGTCCCTGTTGCTTATCATAGTTTTGGTGGCTGGAAGCGGTCATTATTTGGTGATTTGCATGCCTATGGGCCAGATGGTGCCCGCTTCTATACGCGTCGTAAAACCATTACTCAACGCTGGCCAAGTACCAATGTTCGTGAAGGTGCTGAGTTTTCTATGCCTACACTCAACTAGTTCAATAAAGAGAAAACAGAGTAAGCAATTCGCTTGCTCTGTTTTAGACATCGATCAGTTTATTTAAATCACTCGCCGCCTGACGTAGAAGTGGTTCAAAGGCAACTAGATCTTCAAGCGATTTACGTATTGTAGGCGCATGCACATATAAACATGCCACAATTGTATCTCCTCTTTGAATAGGCACTGAACAGGCGACCATACCGGAGATAAACTCCTCATTATCAGTGCCAAGTTTATCTAAGAAGATTTGATTCAAATTTTCTTCAAGCAAGGCTGGATCGGTAATGGTATTTTTGGTGAGTTGCGTAATGGGTAAATGCTCTAATATATTTTTCCTGCGATTCAACGGCTGAAAACTTAAAAACAGCTTCCCGCTTGAAGTACACCACAATGGCACCGTCGCTCCAACAGGCAAATACACCTGTAAAGGCCAATTCGCTTGGACACGATCGGTATATAGCATTTGGTTTTCACTCAAAATCGCAATCCCACAAGTCTCATTAATCTGATCTGATAGTTTTTGCAGGATAGCCAACCGTTCCATCTTTCGAGGTTCCTGCTCCCATGAACTCATCAAGAGCTTATAGGTTCGATCACCAAGAATATAACCACCATACATATCTGTTTTAACAAATTTTTCTTGCTCTAAAGTTTGTAGTAAACGATGGATACTTGGTTTTGGAATATCTAATGCTACAGAAAGATCTAAGGGAGATGGTGGATGCTTTGCAGTCGAAATAGCTTCAATAATATCTAAAACTCGAGTAATGGATGAACCTTTTTTATTCATTTTTAAGTCCCAATAAATGCATCTAGCCAATCTCTTTGCGAATACAAAAATCTATATTTATGAAAGTTACCAATAGCCACGATAGTAATCGTGTTAGGAACATTGATTCAAGTAAATATTCAATTGTAGGCACCCAAGCTCAGTCTCCAACAAAATCAAATAATGAAGCGTATAAGAGAATAATTCTCAAGTCTAACAATTCGTTACTTGTGGTTCGGGCAGCTTCTTGGCATCGTTTGACCATTGCTTCATGATAGGAATCTCCTGGCTATGGCTAGTCCAGCACAAGCTATACGACATAAATTACTTAACACTTTCTTTTCAAGACATTCTGTTTGGTTTCTTTGTATTTTTACGGCTTTGACCATTACTTGGTTTAAAATTAGCTATACACCACATAGCATTTATTATTTTATTTCCGATACGCTTTTAAATGGCCTCTGGCTCGTCACCAGTTTACTGAGTGTGGTCGGCTTACGCGATTTGCTGCAAAAGAAACATGCCATATTAAGAAACTATCCAATTATTGGACATTTCCGCTTTCTGTTTGAAGATGTTCGTCCTGAAATTCGCCAATATTTTATTGAATCAGATCAAGATGCTCTACCTTTTTCACGTATGCAGCGCAGTTTGGTTTATCAACGTGCAAAAAATGAAAATGCGGATAAACCTTTTGGTTCAATCATTGATGTCTATGATCCAAACTATCGTTTTATTGTGCATTCAATTGCCCCATGCCCACCTGCAAATCCAGAATCGTTTCGCGTCTTAATTGGAAATGGCCAATGCAGCCAGCCTTATAGTGCTTCGATCATGAATATTTCAGCGATGAGCTTTGGTAGTCTGAGTGCAAATGCGATTCGTGCATTGAATAAAGGCGCACATTTGGGAAATTTTTATCATGATACAGGTGAAGGAAGCTTAAGCCCCTACCACTTAGAACATGGTGGAGATATTGTTTGGCAAATTGCCAGCGGCTATTTTGGTTGCCGTACAGCTGAAGGATTATTTGATCCTGAAAAGTTTGCACAGCAAGCAAAAAATCCAAAGATTAAAATGATTGAAGTGAAACTCTCACAAGGTGCCAAACCAGGTCACGGCGGGATTTTACCTAAACATAAGATTACTGAAGAAATTGCAAATATCCGTGGTATCTCACGAGATCATGACTGCGTTTCTCCATCCAAGCATCCAAGTTTTAACACCCCGATTGAAATGATGCATTTCATTCAAAAACTGAGAGAACTTTCTGGCGGTAAACCTGTTGGTTTTAAACTCTGTATTGGTCAACCATGGCAATTCATGGGCATCATCAAAGCTATGTTAGAAACCAAAATTGTACCTGACTTCGTAGTGGTAGATGGTTCTGAAGGTGGAACAGGCGCAGCACCCATCGAGTTTAGTGACTATATTGGGACACCGTTAAGAGAAGGTTTACGTTTTGTTCACAATACCCTTGTCGGTGCAGGACTGCGTAATCAGGTTAAAATTGGTGCCAGCGGTAAAATGATCAGTGCCTTTGATATTGCCAGCACTTTTGCTTTGGGCGCAGATTGGGTTAATTCTGCACGTGGCTTTATGTTTGCAGTAGGTTGTATCCAAGCGCAAAGCTGCCATACCAACCAATGTCCTGTTGGCGTTGCGACACAAGACAAAGACCGCCAAAAAGCCATTGATGTTCCAAGTAAGGCTGAGCGTGTCTTTAACTTTCATAAAAACACCCTGCACGCCTTATCTGAAATGATTGCAGCTGCGGGTTTAAACCATCCATCTGACATCAAAGCGCACCATTTGGCACAGCGTATGAATGACCGTGAAATCAAAAACTATGCACAAATTCACTTCTTCTTGAAAGAAAATGAATTACTGCTTGGTGATTTGAAAGATGAGGATAATTTCTACTATCGTATGTGGAAAATGGCGGATGCCAATCAATTTTAAGATACCTATTTGAGTAAATCAAAAATCACCACTAGTAATAGTGGTGATTTGGTTTTGCATGTAAGAAAGCAGGAATTAAACCCGTCAGCGCAGCACGAATATCCGCACGCTCATTAATCAATTGATGCGAACCTTCTTCTAACATCAACAAGGTCTGCAACCTAAACTTCCGACGGATATATTCAATGTTATAACGCCAGTCTACGGTTTGATCCAAAGCCCCTTGTGCCAACCATACTGGAATACGACACGCAGGCCGCTGTTCCATTTCTAGCATCCATTTAGACATCGCCAGAATCCAGTCCATGCCCATCATCCGTGGCTGTAATGGGTCTTTTAAGCGAACAAAACGTAAAAACTCAGGATTGTGATTATTACGACGGAAATGTCGTGGCACTTGGCTTTTAATCCGACGGATAATGCCGAGTCCAACTGAATTATGCCACCATGCCGTCTTTGCAGGTCGGATCAATGGCGATAATAACAAGACTCGATCTACAATCGGATCTTCCCGACGCTCAGCATATTCAAGTAAATGGTGCATCCAAATCGCACCACCTGTACTTTGCCCAATGCCTAACCATGGTTTAGGTAATTGTTTCGCTCCACGAACTGCATCGTAGACGGCATGTAAAACATGCTGATAATGATCAAAATTCTGAATACTGGCTGGTGAACCATTGCTCAAGCCATGTCCAGGTAGATCATAAGTGACGATACTGAAACCTTGATCTAGGATCTCTTTAATAATCGGCTGATAAATTCCACTATGTTCCAAATAGCCATGTAGCAGACAAACCGTGCCTTGTAATTTTTGTTGTTTCGGCTGAAAAACCTGCACATGCAAACGAAACAAAGGCATTTCCACATACCCTTGCCAATGCTCACAGTCCAGTAAATGTAAGCCGTATAGCTTACGATAAGCTTGCAAAGGTTTGGATAGTTCAGTTGCAGTGGATAAATCCAATGGCTCAAGAACTTGAGGCGTCGTCTCTCGATTGGGTACAGGTAGATCTAGTTGTTTTAAAATTGTCGGATTTAAAAATGGAATATCAGACATTATGGTATCTCTCGACAATCACTTGAGCCAAATAACATATCACGGATCGTTGCCAGCATCTCATAGTTCGCACGACGACTATGATCATAGTTTTGTTCACTTGGACGCCATTGCGTCAACGTCGTTGGCATCGGTGCAACTACTGGAATCGTTTCAATTCCATTTAAGGCAAACAAGCGTCGAGTACGCGGCATATGGTACGCATCCGTAATTAAAATCACTGTTGGCGCACCACCTTTCTTTTGCAGTAATAAAGAGCTGAACCGAGAGTTTTCACAGGTGTTCATGCTGCGATTTTCGAGCAATTTGGCATCTACCCCACGCTCTTTCAGCCACGCTTGCATATATGGCGCTTCAACACCACTCAGTACAATCGGTAAAGCATACTTCTGCTCAACTTGTAAGGTTTTTTCCAAGCGCAAGCGAGTGTAATTGTTCACAACAATATCTTTACCATTAGCACCTAGAGTCAGCCCACCACCCAACACCACAATTGCATTCGGTTGTGAAATACTTTGTGGCTCTACGACATTATCTTTGTTCTTTTTTAGCTCGATCAAATCTTTATTGGTCTGATCTTTGTCATCTTCGCTCACAGGTAAGGCAATCGGATAAGTTTCTAAAAAGGCAATATATTTGCCCATGAGTGCCTGATTACTTGGTGTATTCCATTGTAGGAAATCCAAAGGTGTATTAATCACCACAGCAGAACTCGCCTGTTCCTGATCAGGTTGCTGTTCACTCAATAATGGAATATTCGGTTGCTTTTTCTCGTCTTGGTCTTCTTTTTCTTGCTCTTCAACAATCAACTGTTGCAGTAATTTATAGCGCGCTTGAATTAACCTTAAATCCTCTGATTTTTCAGATTGAAAGGTTTTTTCCATGAGTTTTAAATAAGCTTGACGAGCAATCCATAAATTAGAACCTGGCTCAAGTGTTTCATGTTCACTCAAGGCTGCTGGTCGCTGGCTTTGCGCTGCCACTTCATTGACGTCTACAGGGACAAAACGATTCAAGCCTTTTACGACAAACTGTGAATAAAAAGGTGAATATAAAAAAAGCACAAAACAGCCCAATAGCACGAATAATATGGTAATTACTCGTACTAAACTGACCATCCAATGTACTTTCGCCATAGATTCCTTCACCCACGATGCGCTTGAATTAAACCTTGTTCACTGTATAACACAGGTTCAGGTTCCAACTGAATACTAAACTTTTGTTTTACATCACTTTGTACAGCCTGATAGGTATTTTGTACATCCGCTAGCGTCGCCTCGGCATAATTTACCAACACCAAAGCTTGTTTTTGAAACATTCCAACTGAGCCAAGCTGCTTACCCTTCCAGCCGGCTTGATCAATTAACCAGCCTGCTGCCACTTTAACACTGCTATTTGCCTGCGGATAATTCGGTATGTTTGGAAATTGTTGAGTAATTTTGTCAAATTCAACTTGTGTCAAAATTGGATTCTTAAAAAAGCTTCCCACATTTGGAAATTCTTTAGGGTCTGGTAATTTACTTTGACGTATCTGTATCACCTGATTTTGTAAATTTTCTGCAGTGAGTTCATCACCTACCGCTTGCTTAAGATCACCATAATTTAATTTAAGCTCAGCTTGTTTCAATAGTTTAAAGGTCACACTCACAATGATGTAACGATTGGGCTGATCTTTGAAAATACTATGGCGATAAGCAAAATGGCAATCTTGGGCAAAGATTGAGTCAAACTGTTTCAGTTCACGATCATAAACTTGTACCGATTCAATAAACTCACCAGCTTCAACGCCATAAGCACCGATATTCTGCACAGGAGAAGCACCGACTAAACCTGGAATCAAAGCAAGATTTTGCAATCCAAACCAATGCTGTTGCGTACTATACAAAACAAAGTCATGCCACCCTTGCCCAGCACCCACCTTAACGGTAATGGTATTTTCATCTTCAGAAAGCACTTCAATGCCCTGAATATTTAAATGCATCACCAAGGCGTGTATTTGCTGCGGCAATAAAACATTACTGCCCCCCGAAAGAATCAAAACGTTTAAATGTTGCTGTTCGGCAAATGCCAATGCCGCAATAACATCATCTGTATGATTGATCTGCACATAATGTGAAGCAATCGCATTCAAATTTAATGTATTTAAGTTTTTAAGCTGAACCTGCGCTTGTAGCTGCATATTAAATTAAATCCTATTGCCCTGCTTTCATTTGCTTTTTAAAAATATCGACCCATGCTTGGCTGCTGGATTCACACTGATCAAGTACCCGATCAAATCCATCTGCACCACCATAATAAGGGTCTGGTACAGCTTGTTGACTAAACTGTGGATCATGCTCACTCATTAATGCCAATTTGGCACGAATTTGATGTGTACCAAACTGCTGTACTGCCTGTGACATGAGCGTTTGAATATCCTCGAAATTTTCATGATCCATCGCTAAGATCAAATCGAATTCCACAAAGTCTGCTAAAACAATCTGTCTGGCACGTAACGCAGATAAATCATAACCACGCTTTCGTGCATGGGTTTGACTGCGTGTATCTGGTGCTTTGTTGGGATGGTAATTGCTTGTTCCAGCAGAGTCGACCATGACATTTAAGCCATGTGCATCACAATAATGTCTGAGAATTGCCTCAGCAGTTGGAGAGCGGCAAATATTTCCTAAGCAGACACATAACACCTTATATTCTGTTGCCATCAGGAATAAGACTCAACATTTTGTTTTATAAGGAGATTGAAGTATTGCATGCAAAATTCCTGCAAAATAAAGGCCATACTATTAAATGTCATTATGCATGAATTGACCATTCTGACATCAGCTATTTTGTCAAAAAATGCTTTGATTTGAAAGGAAATAGTGTTTATCTCTTTTGAATATTCTGTATGAATATGTACTTTTTTGGAATTAACAATGTGAACAACCGATCAATCCGTCGAGATAAGCCGTGCTTAGCGACGAAGCTAATAAAAACTAAATAAAGTAAAAGTGGAATAGCCCAAAAGCCATTCCACCAGAGACATTCATTTTTATCTATTTAATTATTTTTTAAAATAAGGTGCAAGTAAGAAATCCCAAGCCTCAACGATTTGATTGTACTCATGCTCACATTCTTCTGAACGTTCTTTATTGAGTAAGTCATCACTTATCAGGTACTGAAAGTTCTTCGTATCAGATCCATATACATAGCATAGGAAATTTACTGCGCGCTGAGCATCTAATGAATGAGAATCATAAAAAGGCAAATCATCTAAAGTTTTTGCTCGCTTAGCAGCAAGACTATAGGTGTCAGAAACAGTAAGAAGATAATCTTTATCTTCATCATTGTAAGTTAAAATATAAGCCGCTAATTGGTCAGCGACATCTTCTTCTCTACCTGTGATTTTTAAATCGAGTACATCGATCAATGCATGCCCAGCTTCATGGAATAAAGTTCCGACAGCACTTTGATAGAGTTCAGTATCCAATACATCCCCAGAATCACCTGCTTCTGTAAACATTTTTCTTTCTTCAGCACCTAATTCATAACACAATTCAATGGTTTGTGTTTCACTATCATAAAATGCATTTGCTTCCTTACATTCTTTTGCCACAACTTTAATATCTACAGGAATATTCACAAAACTATTCATCTCTGCAGTGTAGCCTTCCAAAAGCTTTCTACTTCGCCAAAGATTTTCTTCGACTCGATTTTCATTGGTTCGAGCGACTTCATAAATAGGTATAAATTTACCTTTCAACGGTGCAGTTTCGACTGTCTGCTCTGATTTAACATTTTTAGATTTGGAATCTGAGCTGTCATTACACCCAGCCAAACCCAGTATGGCAAACAATGAAAGAGAAAGAATCGTTATTTTCTTAAGATTGCTGCTATGCATAATGTTCATTAAAAATGTAACCTTTACATGGGATATTTAATATTCATAAGATGGTGTGAATGGATACATTTTTAATGTTTCCAAAATCTCTTAGGTCAAATTATTTATTGATTCATCGTGTGAAACAATCTGCAAATGCAGACGCTCTTGCAGACTTTCTCTTAATTCAAGTATGCTCCTACCCAACAAATAGGTAGAGGCTGGAAAGCACTTGGAAGAAATGCAAAGTACTACTTCGATTGCAATCTTGGGCCATTACTTGTTGAAATTAGGCAAGATTTCTAAAGATCAGCTTGCCTCTGAATTTATTCGGGAAGCATTAGAAGAATTAAAAAATGTCATATCGTTTGATGCCGCCTGGTGGGGTCTAATCACTCATAATAAAGATCAGAAAATGGTGGGTATTCATCATGCCGAGACGATCAATCTTCCTACGTGTTTCCCAACTGAGTGGAAATCTTTGGCTATTGATGATGAATTCGCTCAAGAAGTAGATAACCTATCCGATACCGTACACCATTTTAGTTACCCAACCGATTTTGAATATGAGTTTGAAACAAAGCAGCTCAATCAATTCAGCCGAAAATATCAACTGCTCCATGGAATGTCCATGTGTATCAAAGATACCTTTACTGGGCACATTTTTTTTATAACGTTATATCGCCATAGTGGAAGTTCATTTACAGACATGAATATGGCTTTTTTCGAGCAAATAGTTCGTCATATCAATCAAGCTTGGTGTTATAACTTACAAGAGGCTTTAGAACTTTCGCCCAATCACAATATGTCTCATGCAGCTCTCGTAAGAGAGGATGGTTATATATTGAGTATTGGAGCTAGTCTCTGTGAAATCATTTATGCTAAATGGCCAACATGGGAAGGTGTTTATATCCCGAATGAGCTATTGTTTCACTTTGATAAAACACCTACGACGATTCGACTAGGCAAACTCAATGTCAATGTCTTAAAAAAGGCAGGCAATATAAGTATTGAGATCATCAATAAGAAAAAAGATTTAACCTTATCTCCACGTGAGTATCGCGTTGCGTATCTATTTTCACAGGGTCATTCGTATAAAAAGGTTGCTGAGCTACTCGGGCTAAGCCCCTCTACTGTTCGGACCTACCTTCAAAGAGCATACTTGCAATTAGATGTTAGTAATAAAGTAGAATTGATCAAAGCACTTAATACTTAAATATAAAAAAACCGCTTAAACAAGTGATTTGGCAAACACATGTTCCATCATGTCGGTCAATGAACAAAAAGTCATCTCTTTAGGTGAGCCGAAGAATGTTGTGTATTTGAGTTCTAATTTTGCTGCAAAGTCTGAGTAACATCTTCATTACTTTTCTCAACCAACTTTATTCCGTATAGCAAATTGATCAGTAGCCGCTATAAACTTAAGTGTATATTGAGTCGTAGAACATGGGGAAATTGCCCATAAAGTTTTAAAACAGGAATTACTATGATTACATTACATCACTTAGACCAATCACGTTCTTTCCGAATTTTGTGGTTACTTGAAGAAATCAAACAACCATACCAATTACAACGCTATTACCGTGACTTAACTGCTCATTTAGCGCCAGCGTCACTAAAAAGCATTCATCCTTTAGGAAAGTCTCCTGTGATTGAATGGCAAGGTAAAGTCATTGCGGAATCAGGTGCTATAGTAGAATTATTAATTCAAAGATTTGCACCACATCTAGCACCAGACATCAACGATGCAACTTATGCAGATTACCTACAATGGATTCACTTCGCTGAAAGCTCTGCAATGGTGCCATTTTTACTAAAAACTTTTAATCAGATAGAAACTAAGTATGGTACAAAATTAGTATTTCTAGAAAACTATACTCAAGTTGAGTTTGATAAAGTTTTTGGTTTTTTAAATGATTATTTAAAAGATAAAAATTTTTTGGTGGCCGATCGTTTAACTGGGGCAGACTTTATGATGGGATTTGGACTTCACGGCTTAATTCATCATATGAAACAAGGGGAAAACTATCCACATATTAAAAGCTATGTAGAACGTTTGAGCTTACTACCAAGTTGGAAAGCGGCAGTAAAAATTGAGCAAGATGGGGTGCTGGTCTAAAAAAAACGTCTCATAAGGCTTTCACACAAATTCTGGTGAAACCACGAAGAAGAATGAAAAAACAGAATGCTCTACCCTTGCTTATACTGTGGCTACTTAACCAGAAACAAACCTTCAAACGGCGACTATGACATCTGCGCTGTATGCTTCCAGGAGAATGATCCTGTACAAGCGGAAGACCATGATTATGGTGGTGGTGCAAACATACCATCACTCAACCATGCCCGTGCAAACTTTAAAAAGTATGGTCCAAGGGAGAACGATTTGTTAAGGGTGTGAGAAAGCCGAAAGATGCTGAAATTCCTAATATCTAAAAAGTACCTATCCGAAATTTAGGATTGTCTCTAATTGTACTCATCAAAAAATAAAGCCCTCATCAGAGGGCTTTAAACATTCAATTATAGTGTGTATTTAGAAGTTATAACGTACGCTCACAGTTGCATTACGAGGTGCAGCCCAGTTCATTGAGTTTGCACCGATACCGTCATAATACTTCTCATCAAATATATTATCGATATTCAATTGAAGTTTAATATTCTTATCGACCTGATAGCCCACCATCGCACTCGCGAGCACATAAGCGTCCTGATCAATACGAGTACTACCAGTGCCAGTATAGTATTTACTCTTATAGTTTAAACCTACGCCTGCACTCCATTGATCCAACTTATATTTCACAAATAAATTAGAAGTCGTTCTAGAGTTTGTCGTATTAACTTTTACCCCTTTCGCATCTTTTGCTTCAAAGTTAGCAATTCCGAAATTGATCCCCCAGTTTTCGTTGATTTCACCATCAGCTTCAAACTCAAAGCCCTTACTTTCAACACCATCTACACCACGATAAGCTTGCTCGGTTGTACGCACACCATTACGAATAACAAATTCACCTGGTATTGCTTCTGCGAAGTTAGTTTGCTCAATTTGGAATATTGATAATGCTGTATTTAAGCGTCCACCAAACCATTCACTTTTAATCCCCGTTTCGTAGTTCTTACCATAGCTTGGATCTAGATACTGATCATTTACGTCTTTACGGCTTTGAGGTTTAAAGATCTCTGTATAACTCGCATACACCGAGTGATCACGGGCAAAATCGTAGATTGCGCCAATATACGGCGTAAATTCATTATTAAACTCGCGATTCCCAACACCGTTCTCTGATTTGTATTCCCAATTAGATAAACGAGCACCAGCAATGATTTTTAATGGATCTAGTATTTGAAATTTACCTGCTACATAAGCCGCTGTTTGCGTCGTTTCATTCAATGCATTTTTGCCATCTAAGACAACAGGTCGAAGAAGCTCTTGTGCCATATTGTTATAATTCAGCGGCCCGCCTAAATATTTTTCAACTTCACTTTTCGTATTTGATCCACCAAAAATGTCCTTAGTCTTTTCATTTTTATTCCAAGAACCACCAATGATGATCTCTTGCGGACGGTTAAAGACTTTGAAAGGTGCATTGATGAAAACATCGATATTGTTCTCTTCATTTCGTGCTTCAGAGCCATACACTGAGACATTGTCAGTGATTTTACCTGTCTTTGGATCTGGCTTATTTTTCAGAGGACTAGTATTGGTTGCCTTATCAACTTGTCCACCTGTGTATAACAACATAGTATCGGTATCTTCTTTACGGAAGGTATAGGCGATATTGAAATTAACGTCATTGAATAAATTTTGCTTTAAATTAGCAAATACAGCCGATGTATTAACATTCCAATAGGTCCAAGGTGCCGTTACAGTAAGACTTCTAGAAAAGTTAGTGCGTGTTCCATCTGTATAAAATGCTGGTGTACCACCCCAACGAATACCATCACGATTTAACTCTTGATAGGTTGCGCCCAATGACATGCTTGTTTTGTCACTGAGATCATAATCAACGGCACCGTAAAATACATTTCGTTCTTTCTCATAAAAATCCATAAAAGATTTTTCATCAGAATGTTTTACAAACACACGTCCACGTAATGAACCATCTGCGTTAAGCGGAGCAGAAACATCAGCGGAGCTACTCCATTCATTCCAAGAACCTAACGACGTACTGAGGCTCCCCGTAAGTTCTTTGGCATTTGCATGCTTGCGGACCATGTTTAATGCCATTGCAGGGTTACCAGCCCCTGTCATTAAGCCACTTGATCCTTTAACGACTTCAACACGGTCGTAAATATCTAAATCAAGATCTCCCGTTCCCAGATTCGTCGTACTAGGCATACCGTCTATTAAGTAATAGTCGACCTGAAAACCACGTGCGAATACAGATTGGCGTTCATCAGTACGTGATGTTGAAACCCCTGTAATGTTATTTGTTAAATCTTGAAAAGAATCAATATTGCGATCATCCAGATATTCTCGGGTAAAAACCTTGACCGATTGTGGAGTATCACGAAGCGATAAATTTAATTTTGTTGATGTACTCGTGCTTTTTGCCGTATAGCTTTCTGAACCTTCTGTTACAGCTGGATTTTTCTGTTCTGCTTGTACTTTTATCGTCGCTAATGTTGCTGTTTCAGTTGCCTGTTCTGCATGAACAATAGAAGGAACTGCTAAAGCGATAGAAAGGGCTAAAGGATGAACTTTGAAGGCTTTTCTAGAGGGAGAGTTGTACATAAGAAAATTCCATAATAACCAATGTGCTGTAGGAGATTGTTCTGCTGCTTTAATTCCTTGTTACACGGCAGCAAAATTTCGGAACAAAAGTTAACATGAATGATAAGCGTTATCAATCAACAATTAAGAATGATTATTATTTATTTAGATTGGATAATGAATACGAAAAATGGAAGCGGACGATTCAAAGCACTCACGTCCTTTATGTTTGGCTCCTTGTAATAAATAGCCCTCTAATGAGGGCTATCTAACTGATCGAATCAACATTCGTGTTTATTTAGTCAAATGCTCTTTTACAATATGATCACTTAAAAGTTTAATCACTTCTGAACGCTCATCTAGAGAAGTCTCACTTTTTCTCACATAAATGCTGATAAATACAGGTGCATGAGTTTCCGACCATACCATTGAAGTTAAACCTCTAATGCCATAATCACTGGCACCAGTACGATCTGCGATTTTCCATCCTTGAGGTAAAGCAGCTCTTAACATATTGTCTGCAACTTTATTTCCTATCATCCATTCTTTTAATTGCTCTTTTGAGCTTTTAGATAGCACATTACCCACCAATAACTTTTTCATACTGGCATTCATCGCATTGGGAGTGGTTGTATCGCGGATATCACCTTCGGGATTAATGACCAGATCTGGTTCAAATCTATCTGATCTTGTAACCTCATCACCAATTGAACGCATGAATGAGGTAAGACCTACTGGGCCTCCTCCTGCCTCAATAGCAAAGTTTGCTGCCGTATTATCACTATATGCTGTAGTAATTTCACAAGCTTGTTTGATCGTCAGTTTTTTATTGACATAATCTTTGACAACTGGCGAATAAGTAACGAGGTCTTTTTGTTGAATCGTTTTTGAATGATCTAAACTCAGTTTTTTAGCATCAACCTTCGCCAATACATTCGCACAAGCAAGCGCTTTTACTGTGCTGTCTAGTGGAAAGCGTTTATCTCCATTGATAGAAATCAACTTATCATCCATATCCAAAATAGATACACCAATCTGCCATCCCTGTTCAGATAGTGTTTTGACCTGCTGTTCAAGAGTCGCAGCCATAGTAACTGACACCGAAGAACCAAACAAAACAACTGTCATGGCAGATTTCAATAACGATTTCATCTTGCACCCATATATATTAAAAATTTAAAAAACAATTAAGCGTGGTCAAGTATACCTATAGAAATTTAATTATTAAGTAAATCAAATGTTTTAATCATTCTGAAATATGAGTATCTGTTAAAGTTCCAAATAGCATTTCTACTGTGTTGTTTACTATGAGCAAACTCCTTTAAAATTATGTTTCAGGCGCTTTGAAAGTTTAATTTATTCAAATAATTACCCTTAAAGGCTATTGTGTAGTGCATAAACTACTCTTTTATTTTTAACATTGGTTTTTTGTGAAATATAGAACATCAAAGTCAAATAATAAGTTTAGATATTATAAAAAGTTTATCCGAGTAAAAACCGTCCTAAATCAAAAATAATTTATTGATTTTTTATTTAAAATTTTTCTTCAAGTTCTTTTCCTACATCTAAAATCGTTTCGCCCCCATGGGCATTCACGTAATTGAATGCCCAACGAATGATTACCCAAAATGGTAAGCCTGCTATAAAGAAAACTCCCCTAATTGCACACTTACCCGCCGCCTAATTGGTTACATAATCATGCATAGAATGATGCATCCATCTGTCCCAATACTGCCCACGGCTGTTGTTATAAAACTCACATCCATTCGCTACGAGAGCGTGGCATTCTAATTATAATTACTGCTCAGTGCTCCAATGCAATCACAATAATTGCTGCTAAACCATACGCTTAATAGTGACCTCAGCTGTTTACTGGCTCTGCTATTTTACTTCTTCTCACCTACTATCGAAAACATTAATGGTAAATTTTTGCCAAAATGCTCAACTCTATATTTTTCATTCTCCTTAGTCATATTGCTAAAACAATTATATGATGAGTAATCATATTCTTTGAATTCGAGAATATTTATTCCATGATTGATTAAACTTGTAATTATTTCACTCAGGCTATGATTCCAAGTGATTGCTTGATAGTTTATTTCTGCTGATTTATCCGCATAAGAGCCAGTAGATGTTTCAATTATAGGGTCATTTTTGAAGTAGCTATATGTTATATTTTTAACTTCATCATCAAACATCCATATTACTGGGTGAAATTCAACAATCACAAATTTACCCCCAAGTTTTAAAAAGTTGGATATCACGCTAGCCCATAAATCTAAATTTTCTAACCATCCTATAACCCCATAACTAGTAAATACATAATCGTATTTTTTGTCTAAAATACTAGGTAATTCATAAATATTGGCACAAATAAAATCTACATTTAAACCTAGTTCATCGTTAAATTTTTTGGCTTTTTGAATAGCTTCTTCTGAAAAATCTATAGCTGTAACATGAGCTCCAAGTTGAGCCAAAGACATAGAATCTTGTCCGAAATGGCATTGTAAATGTAATATGGATTTGCCTGAAATATCTCCTAAGATACCCAACTCTATCGGGTTGAGAGTGTTTCTTCCTTTTAGAAAGGAAATATTGTCATAGAACTCGCTCTTGATATGCGCATTTGTTTTTAAATTCCAAGCATTCTTATTAACACTTATATAGTCACTCATTTTTATCCTTAATTTCAAAAATATTTTGCTTTGTTTACTTCACTCATATAACCCCTTTTACTACGTTCTTTCTTTTAAGAAAGTTGCGTTTTGCATCGTAGATGCAATCTGGCTTTCTCTAAGATTGGGTATATAAACCTATGAATCTGAAAGAACCATTCGAATGGTATACCACCACATTAAAATCTACATTAGCAGCTGAATTTAAGCCTACAGCCCCAAAACCTATTTTTTGAATATTTATAGCAGACCTAATGGGAGCAATTAAGAAACTGATAATAAGGTTTAAGGATTGATAAAGTAAAAATACAAAATAAGCGTGGCCAACAGAATGCTGGCTGCCGTCAAATAAGATCCAACTGTATTAAAGCTTTTAACAAATTTAGCAATTTCCATATTTTTCAACCTCTTGGAATTTAAACAAATTGTCATTTATTTTTAAAAATATGTGAACCTTTTCACGATAAAAGCATTATTTTGCCCGACCGATACCACTTTTAGCCTTGTATAAAACTGTTCAAGGAGCAAGTCATCCAATACGAAAATACAGTTATCAAAAAATATGTGGGCCAACTGGTACATCATTGCGCTCGGCATAATCATTTATCACTTGCTAGTCGATCGATAACGGTAAACCCTGCTCATATCTCCTAGATATGGCAATTGAGCTATCAATGATTAAAATTGACTCTGCGACATATGACTCATCTATTTGCACTATCACTTGCTCCCGATATTCGGGTAAATGCCCTTTCATCAGGATTAGTTGATATTCCAATGACAAAAATTAGACTTCTGCTCATCAATTATGGCGTGAACGTTCGCCCATGCGTAAAGCGGCACGACCAGAAGATATTGCTCATATAGTTAGTGACAATGTTAGTAGCCTCGGGCGATCTAACAGGAGAAATTTTGCTTTCTGATGATGAGTTAAACCTCACCTAAGAAGTTTAAGCTATGAAAGATTTAAGATTGACTATTTGCTAAAGTCTATTTTTCTTGCTTCAAAATTGGTGCTTCACAGCTTGCAACAACTTCACTATCCAAATCACTGAGAATACAAATGCGCATCTTAGTAATCCATATAATTATCAATCACAGCTTAACGCCTAAATTAAGGAGCTATGCTTTGGTAGTGAAATTTTTACCTATGCACTACCCAAATATGCAGTTATTCTTTTTGCCTTAAGGGTTTCATCAAGACCCTCAAAAATCCAGAATGTATAAACCAAGCCATTTGTATGAATCTTTGTTCTTAAATATGTTTCTTTCTGCAATGTATCGATATTCATCAATTGGAATGTTTCATCTTCAAAATTTTCAATATAAAAATCCGTTTCATCTAACGCCCCTCCAATAAATTTATTCATTGTTAATCTGCCCTAAAAAAAATCACTTTATCATAGAAAACAAAAAAGCCCATCTTTCGATGAGCTTAAGTCATAAACTCTCTCATTCACCAATAGGGATTGAAAATCTAAGTTGATTACTTCTTTGCTCTAATGGCAATGGGCCTTGCTTCACAATTTTTTGCTGATAGTCCTTTTCTGAAATTAAACCTCTATTTTTCGCCTTCAGCATTGAGTTGAACTGTTGCTCATGACCTTGTGCATTCAAAGCATCAAAATGCCGATGTTCCAGAAAATATTGAGATTTATCATGTGGGCTCATATTGGAGGTATTCGCTTGAATTTGCTGTTGTTGCTCTAAATCATAATTGCGTTGATTTATGCGATCTTGCTCTTGTTGTTTAAATGACTCAAAAAAATCAACCTGTTCACTACTTTCAATCTCGTAGTGAGGTGCATCATTATCTAGAATTAAAAGTGATTTATCTTTTTTGAAGATATCATCTTCGCTATACACCGAACCACAAATTACCGTACTTATAAGAAGAATTAATATTTTTTTCATCAAAAATACTCAACACAAAATAAATAAAGACAAGTGTATATTTTAATATTTCTACACAAATATTTCAAATTAAATATTAAAAACAAAAACTTATAATTATTCCACTGAATCATAACTCCTACTTGTGACGCTTAATGATGTATCCAGCTACATGTTTATTTACTTCACAAGTAACGTAAATAAACAATCAAAAGAAAACCTCCCGAAGGAGGTCATCATTCTTCACTTTGTTACAGGTCAGTTCCGATGAACACGCTCGAAATAAAGAATTCTGCGTCTTCATCATCAGTTGAATCAAACTCTACCTCAAGGTGAATGACTTCTGCACCCGTCTTTTCTTTGAACTCAGCAAATTTCTTCTCAAGGAAATCTGAAATCTCATTTTCTAATGTTGCTCGTTCTTGGCGATATTGTTCTATTGCTTCTTTCATGATGAGTTCCTATTAAATTGAATAACCATCAAAGCAAACTATTGTGAAAATAACAAGACAACAAACAAGCCTACCTTTCGATGAGCTTTAAACCCTCTTCTTTGTTCTTGATTTCAACTCTATAACAGCATCATAAACTGCATTGACGAATTGATTTACGTAAATTCTATTTAAAAGATGATCCTGATGAATAACTTTTCAATGATCGATCATCTTATGAGCCACTTTTCTATAAGAAATTAAAGCTTCTGCAAATATTGTGACCTTCGGCAAGCGCATAAATCTAGGACAAAATCATCTGCAACGATACAAATGTTGGTATCACACTCGCATTTGCAGAAGTGACATAAAAAGTGGCGATAAAACTACAGCTTAGATTATCGTTTCCATTGAGTTCTAAACTTGCTGTTTTTGCGATAAATTCCATTAATCGCACTATAAAATACAATAATTTCAAAAAGATAAATAGGTTAAAAACCCAACAGCTTATAGGATGATTTGGATAGCATAATCACCTCAAAGTTACACGTTTAAGAGTATCTTATGTTAATTTATTGAAGCAGTGATACCGACAGTCACTTGATATAAAAATGTTGTATTTATTATGAAAAATAAGGATGTATGTATGAAGCCGTTTCAATTTCAAACTGTTCCAAACATCATTTCGGGACTAGGTTCGATACAAGAACTTAAAAGTGTTTTAACACAACAAAATTATCATAAGGCACTGATCGTAACAGATGCAGGCATGATCCAGCATCAACTACACCAGCCAATCTTAAAGATTTTAGAGCAGATCAATCTCAACAGTATTATTTACTCGGATATTCAAGCCGATCCTCCTGAACACATTGTGCTCGAAGCCGTTGATTTTGCGAAGCAAGAAAACATCGATGTGATTATTGGTTTTGGTGGTGGCAGTTCTATGGATGTTGCCAAGATCATCGCGCTGCTTGCTCACCCTAAACAACAGCAAAGCCTGAGTGAAATCTACGGCGTGAATCAAGCTCAAACACCACGCTTACCGTTGATTCTCATCCCAACAACCGCTGGAACGGGTTCAGAAGTTACCCCAATTTCGATTGTAACCACAGGTGCAACCACTAAAATGGGTGTAGTTTCTCCTTTTTTATATGCGGATGTGGCAATTTTAGATGCAACTTTTACCCAAGGCTTGCCTGCACATATCACGGCAGCAACAGGCATTGATGCGATGGTTCATGCAATTGAAGCTTATACCTCAAATATCAAAAAGAACTTTTATGCGGATATGCTGGCTAAAAATGCCTTGATCCTACTCAATCATAATCTGGCTAAAGTACTCAAAAACGGTGCTGATTTAGAAGCACGTCAAAATATGTTGGTTGGGTCGATGCTTGCAGGTCAAGCTTTTGCCAATGCACCTGTTGGCGCAGTACATGCCCTCGCTTATCCGCTAGGTGGACATTTTCATCTTTCACACGGACATACCAATGCTTTGGTGCTGGTTGAAGTGTTAAAGTTTAATGCGCCCAAAGCCAAACAACATTATGCTGAGTTAATGCAATTGTTGGATCCACGTAGCACAGGTTGTACCGATGGCTTATGTGACCTATTTATTGACCATATGCAAAACCATTTGGATCAAAGTGGTTTAACCTTAAAATTAAAGGATTTGGATATTCCAGAAGCAAAACTTCCTCAACTGGCAAAGGATGCCATGCTGCAAACCCGACTGTTGCAAAACAACCCAAGAGAAATGACTGAGCAAGATGCTTTACAGATTTATCAGGCGATTTATGCATGACCAAACCAACCTTAAAAAGACGTGAACAATTCAAGTTCCTTTTCCCCATCCAAACACGTTGGGCAGACAATGATATCTATGGTCATGTCAACAACGTGACCTACTATAGCTATTTTGATACTGCTGCCAATTCCTTACTGATTCAGAAAACAGGATTTGATATTCACAACAGTGAAATCATTGGTTTAGTGGTGGATTCAGCTTGCAGTTTCTTACAGGAATTGTCCTTTCCAGAAGTGGTCGAGGTCGGCGTAGCCATTGGTAAAATTGGCAATTCATCACTCCGATACGAGTTGGCAATTTTTAAACAAGATCAGCCCAATGCAGCCGCTCAAGGACATTTTGTGCATGTATTTGTTGATCGAGAAAATCGAAAAAGTATCGCCATCCCACAATCAATGCGGGATGTATTGAGTCAGTATTTATTGATCGACTAAACAAGAAAGGCAAAGATAAAAACTTTGCCTTTCTTTTACCAATCAAGGTTTTAATTGAACCTGATGAAGTTCTGCGTCAAAGGTTTCAACCAGACTCTTGATCGTCGGTTCCTGATGTAGCAATTCCACTGCGCGATTAAAGGCTTTTTGCTTACGTGCATTTTGCATGATCAATGGTGTACTTGAACTCACTTCACCATACTGCACATCAAATTGCGTATTCGACCATTGTAATTTTAAGGCCTCTTCTAAGCCATGCTGTAATTGTGACAGCATGCCTTCGTATTCTTGTGGAATATGGAATACGGAAGCACCATTAATTTGCCCTTGCATAATACCGTGCTGTGCTAACTCTTGCACAGCGGGTGAAAGCTGACTGGTTCTAAACCAGTATTCCCATTTTTCCAGATTCCACTCACCTTCTAATGTCTGCTCAGGCAACTTTAGAATGTCTTGAGGCATCAAGCTACTTGACTCTTCTTGAGGAGAAGAAACCGCGATGGCTGGTGATTCGACAACTGTTTCTACAAGCTGCCCATCAAGGACTGGAACAAGTTGTTCAGGTGTCGCTGCTGGTTGATGTTCAAGATGCAGATCATCTATTTGGATTGGTGTTTCAAGATGCTGCTCAACAGGGAAAATTAAAACCTCATCCGAATCTGTAATGCTCGATTGAACTGTTTCAGCTGATGCTGACACGTCAAATCCAATCAACTGCCCATCTTCTGCATCGAACACCATCAAGCTGCTATCTGGATTTTGCGCAACAGGTTCAGGTTCAGGTTCAGGTTCAGGTTCAGGTTCAGGTTCAGGTTCAGGTTCAGGTTCAGGTTCAGGTTCAGGTTCAGGTTCAGGTTCAGGTTCAACCATAACGGTTTCTTGTTGGACCGCAAGCTGACTTTCTAAAGCCGTGTTTTGAGCGGCTGGTTGAATACTGCTGGTTGCAATTTGCGTTACAGCTGCTGCGTTGACAGTGACCTCATTGAGGGTCATTGGTCTAAATGCCAATAAACGCAAGACCGTCATTTCAAAGCCTTGCTCCTGAGTCACAGCAAGTTGCAACTCAGTACGCCCTTTACAAGCAATTTGATAATAAAGCTGTAAATCCTGAGCAGAAATAAGTTTTGATAGTTGCAGAATTTTCTGATTAATTTCTTCACTATATTTCAAAGCAAGATCAGGTAAATACTGCAACAGCGCCAATTCATGCAAAGTTGAAACCAGTTGATCTAGTACTAAGGAAACATCTAAAGCTTGCTGTCTAAATTGCAACAATAACTGGCTGACATGGGCTTGCTGATTTTGATGAATTGCTAAAATCAAATCA
Source organism: Acinetobacter sp. ANC 3882 (assembly GCF_022549545.1). NCBI lineage: Bacteria > Pseudomonadati > Pseudomonadota > Gammaproteobacteria > Moraxellales > Moraxellaceae > Acinetobacter > Acinetobacter sp. ANC 3882. The sequence goes on from NZ_JAKZGB010000001.1 coordinate 547,129, forward strand.
TAAATAATGGTTCGGTCAATCAGCCCCAACATATCTTTGACATCTTGATGATGTACTGCCCCCTGACCATAGGCAATCGCTTGATCCGTTAAAGATAAGGCATCACGCAATGAACCCTGTGCAGACTCAGCAATTTGCCAAATCGCATTTTGATCAGCGTCAATATATTCTTTCGTTAAAATCGCAGTCAAATGCTCAGTAATTTCATCAACTGCCAACGGACGCAAGGTAAATTGCAAGCAACGTGAAATCACGGTGATTGGTAATTTTTGTGGATCAGTGGTCGCAAACAGGAATTTGACATGCTCAGGCGGCTCTTCCAATGTCTTTAACAATGCATTGAATGAATGCGTTGAAAGCATGTGCACTTCATCGATCAGGTAGACTTTAAAACGGCCTTGAGTCGGTGCATAAGGAACATTGTCGAGTAGCTCACGAGTATCTTCAACTTTGGTTCGTGATGCCGCATCAATTTCAATTAAATCAATAAAACGACCTTCATTTACCGCCTTACAGGTAGCACACACCTCACACGGCGTCGAAGTAACACCCGTTTCACAGTTTAAGCATTTGGCTAAAATACGGGCAATCGTGGTTTTTCCGACACCACGCGTTCCCGTAAACAAATAAGCATGATGCAAACGACCGCGTTCTAGCGCGCTGGTTAAAGCACGAGAAACATGGTTTTGCCCCACTAACTCATTGAAATTACGTGGACGGTATTTTCTTGCCAGTACTTGATACATGTATGCTCCTTTTTGCATCTTAAGGATACTGTTTTTTTGAAAGGCTGTGAACGAATACGCATCTAATTGATCAAGATTAAATACATTCCATTACTTTTAATGGTGATTTCTAAGTATTTCATCACTTTTACACAAGACTTGCGCCAACATTCAACTCAAGTGACAATACGCACCAATTTATATGTTGTTGGTTTCATTTCCCATGTCTCAATCTTTAGCGGTACTCGGCGGCATTACCGCAGAACAGTTTCTTAATGAATATTGGCAGAAAAAGCCATTATTGGTCCGTAATGCGATGCCAGAAATTATTGGCTTATTGGAGCCAACCGATGTTCAGGAATTGGCTTTAGAAGAACACGTGACTGCCCGCTTAATCCGTCAAAAAAATAAAAATCCAAACGAATGGCATGTAAAGTCATCACCACTGACCAAAGGTGATTTCCAAAAACTACCCAACCTCTGGACGCTACTGATTCAAGCAGTAGATCATTATTCATTTGATATTGCTGAACTGTGGAAAAAGTTTCCTTTTATTCCGCAATGGCGTCGTGACGACATCATGGTGTCTTATGCACCTCAAGGCGGTTCAGTTGGGAAACACTTCGATTTTTATGATGTGTTCTTGGTACAAGGTCACGGCCACCGTCGTTGGCAGTTAGGTCAAATGTGTGATGAATCAACTCAATTCATTCCTGACCAGCCATTAAAGCTCTTGCCTGAAATAGATGTACAATTTGATGAAGTGCTTGTACCTGGTGATTTACTTTATGTACCGCCTGGCCTCGCACATTATGGCGTAGCAGAAGATGATTGCTTGACCTTCTCCTTTGGCTTCCGTATGCCAAACCTGTCAGAAATGATTGATCAAGTCAGTGATAAATTTTCAGAAAATACCTCACTCAAAAATCCATTGCTCGATATCGTGCGTCAACAGACTGCACATTTGGGTGAAATGAATAGCACTGAATTTGCTTACCTAAAAACTCAATTATTAGACTACCTCACGCAAGCGCCTGAATTTGATGCAGCAATCATGGCCTATATGAGCGAAGCAAGTTATCCAAACAACATTCCTGAACCTGAAGAAGTGGATGGCAATGATGTAGCCGAAGTGATTGGCGCTGATTACCAAATTATTTTAGAGCCCGCTTCAAGATTGCTTTACAGAAAACAAGACCAGTCGCTAGAGTTTTGGGCAAATGGCGATACCGTGTGTGTATCTGAAACATTTATTCCTTTTTTGAAGCAGATTGCAGATGGAGAAAGCCTCCTACTGGACGAACGCTTTAATGACACTGAGGTTCTGGAAGATATCGCGCTATTGCTAAACAACGCAATTTTGATGTTATTACCCCCAAATTAAGTGATCTATCGTCAATTTTTTATGCCTGTGATTGGAATCATTTCCAATCACAGGCATAATTTTGTTATAGAATTAATGATAAAATTAAATCCCTACTTTTTATAATGATTACATTTTAATTCTTGAATAAGAATTTTTTTAAAATAGACTAAATCTAATTCATTACAAAAACATCAGATAGAAATCAACTTGATATAACAACTTGGAGACTGACTTGTGTTTAAAAAAATCTTATGCCTTTCATTTCTCACTTCATCTTTAGTACTACAAACCAGCCATGCCTGCACGCGTGCAGTCTATTTAGGTAATAACGACCATATCATTACTGCACGATCGATGGATTGGAAAGTCGATGTCGCCACAAATCTCTGGATACTACCAAGCGGTGTTGTACGGGATAGTAATGCCGGACCAAAATCGCTGAAATGGAAAGCCAAGTATGGCAGCGTGATTGCCACGGGTTATGACATCTCGACAACCGACGGGATGAATGAAGCCGGTCTGGTCGCCAACGTGTTATGGCTGGTCGAATCTCAATATCCAGATATAAAAAAATCGAATAAACCACAGTTGAGCATTTCCGCTTGGGCACAATACGTACTTGATAATTACGCAACCGTTTCTGAAGCGGTCAGTGCTTTAGAAAAAGAACCTTTTGATCTGATTACCGACAGTGTGCCTGGTGAACAACGACTCGCAACGTTACATCTCTCGATTTCAGATAAAACGGGCGACAGTGCCATTATTGAATACATTGGTGGCAAACAAGTTATTCATCATGATAAGAAATATCAAGTCATGACCAACTCGCCCATATTTGATCAACAACTTGCGCTCAATACCTATTGGCAACAAATTGGTGGAACTGTGATGCTACCTGGCACTAATCGAGCTGCTGATCGATTTGCCCGCGCATCATTTTATATCAATGCCATTCCTAAAAATGACAATCCTAAAGATGCCTTAGCTTCTGTTTTTAGTGTAATTCGTAATGCATCTGTACCCTATGGCTTGAATACTGCAGAAGAACCAAATATCTCATCGACGCGTTGGAGAACTGTTGCTGATCACAAACAACAGCTCTATTTCTTTGAATCAGCAGTTTCACCCAACGTATTTTGGGTAGATTTAAAGAAAATTAACTTTAAGGATGGTTTAACGCGTAAACTTGATCTAGGTAAAGATCAACAAAATACCTTTGCAGGTGATGCAACAAGTCAATTTAAGCTCGCCAAACCATTTGAATTTCTTGGCCCACAATTACATCATTAACACTGAAATATTGAATACATCCTAGAGAGTTGAAAGATGAATAAAACTTTATGTTTACTTAGCCTTTGTATTGTTATGAGTGGTTGCTCAACCGTACCAGACTCATCTGCACCTTCAACAGACAATCTAGCAACCGCAGGTTCGTTGACCTGTAAAACAAACGAACTCTGCCCCAATGTTTTTGTTGAATGGGACAAGCAACACAAAGCGCAATTAAGCGTAGAAACGGTGCTCAACAGTAGTTATGACTACTATGACATCAAAGGCATTACTTTCTTAGTAGATGGAAAAGCCTTTGCTTATAAACCAGTGGGTCCAACAGAACAAAAAAACATTAATCGACTCATTCCTAGACGCTCATCAAATAGCTTTGTCCTTCCAAGTACATTCCTTTATGAACTAGATAAAGCAAAAAATGTTGAGCTTTCAATTGAAACAGATAAAGGTAACATTAAGCGCTCAGTCTACACACCAAGCCAACAATCAATGCTTTACCATAACTTTGTAAAACTCATCGCAACCTTGCCAAGTAAATCTTAAAACAGAAAATTATGTGATTAAAGTCAGTTATTTATTTTAACTATAAATAACTGACTTTTAGTCTTTGACTTATATTGAAAATAAATTCCAGAGTCAAATTTCAAAAATATCGCATTGTTTTAATATACACAAACTAACAAATAAGAATAAATCTCAATATAAAGAGCATTATTAAATAAAATATGGATAAAAATGAGTTATCCTTTGAAAACAATTAGATGAATAATCACCAATAAAGTCAGCTTAAATCTCCACACGCTTTTATTGTATTTTAAGATTTAATTAATAGTTATTTTCTATAGTCATAAAATATTATTTCACCATCTACACTTGAAAATATGAATTAAAGAATCATTTAAATAAATAATATTATTTCCCCCTATGATATTTTCAAAATACCATGTAAAATCCCTGCCAAAATTGCATAATGAAATGCAACATGATGCTCTTGGCGATGGGCGAACTCGAGGCGTTGTATGTCAAAAAAAGAAGATATTATTAGCACTGCATTAAGACTTTTTAATTCGCATAGCTATAATTCAATTGGTGTTGATCGGATCATTAGTGAATCTGGTGTTGCAAAAATGACGTTCTACAAATACTTTCCATCAAAGGAAAAATTAATTGAAGAATGCTTGATACAACGGAACACCAATCTTCAAACTTCACTCAATGCAACTTTGGCCGAGTGTGATGAAGATGATCATCTTGGTCAACTCAAAGCAATTTTTGGCTGGTACGCTGCTTGGTTTAACAGTGAAGATTTTAATGGTTGTATGTTTCAGAAAGCATTAGAAGAAGTCATCAAAATCTATCCTTCTACATTGCAGCCTGCGACCCAATATAAAATATGGTTAACTGCTTTAATCGAAAATTTACTTAAAAATCTTGATATTCGTAACCCAACCCATCTTGCAACTTTGATTGTGAGCATTTTGGATGGCATGACGATTCAAGCACATGTAAACAAGCACTCTGTCGAGATGGATGAGTATTGGAAACGTGTTGAACATTTAATTAACTTTGAAAAAGCAATAGCATAAATACGAGATATCCCTTTAAGCGTAAAGGGATTTTTTAAAAGAGTTAGAATTTAGATAGCATTGAATAAAAAAATAAAGCGTGATTTATAGTTATTATTGTGGCTCACGCTTGCGTCTGAGTATAAAAAGAATAATAAATATTATTACCCTCTGGCGGTTGTACTTTCGCACTTCCGATCCTTCTTATGGAGACAGATCGTTCTGTCTTGTTTCTTATTATATATGCTTTCTTCTAAAGCGCAATCTTTTTTTCAACTTTTTCATATTCATTAAATATATTAACCACTTAATTTTATTGTTTAGTATTTTTAAACAATAAAACATCCCAATTGACTCCGCTAGACGATACCACGTAATAAAATTTTGCCAAAATAGCAACAATGTGAATAAAATCACACTATTAATGATTAAAACAGAATATTTCACATTAAGGTACTTATTTATCACTTTTACTTATATGCATTTTCATTAAAAACCATTGCAATTATTCAGTTTTACTACAATTTTCTCTTTGTCTGACTTTATACTAGCCACGGCTGTAACCTAGTGAGTATATGCATGCAAAAGGATTTCGAGATCGAAGCAATGAGAGAATCTGCTGGTACAATTGTCAATGTACTAAAATCTCTGGCGAATACTGATCGTTTAATTATTTTGTGTCATTTGGCTAAACAAGAACTTAATGTTTCACAAATTGAAGAATTGACCCAAATTTTTCAACCAACACTGTCTCAACAATTGATGATGTTAAGAAAGAGTCATGCGGTTTCTACCCGACGTGATGGTAAACAAATTTTCTACTCAATTTTGGATCCAAAATTAAAAGTGGTTTTGAATACCTTATACGAGCATTATTGCCCTCACGCATAATATTGCAGTAACTGTTTTTAACCATACCCTCTTTAGCATTTTTTCTGCATAATATATATAAATTTATGATTTAGACTATTGTGCATGAAATTGTTATCCCTCAACTTAGCTAAACTATTTCCTGCACGAAAATGGTTAGGTCATTATCAACTTTCGAGTTTCAAGTCTGACTTGATTGCAGCTTGTATCGTATTAGCCATGCTCGTACCACAAGGTATGGCTTATGCAATGCTGGCAGGATTACCTCCAATTATGGGGATATATGCCAGTATATTACCCATGATTATCTATGCGTTTACGGGGAGCAGTACCACTCTTTCTATTGGACCTGTGGCGATTATCTCCATGATGGTCTTCGCAGCACTCAATCCATTATTTGCTGTCGGTTCGACAGCCTATATTGAAGCTGCATGCTTATTGGCACTGTTAGTCGGCATTATTTCCCTGCTTTTAGGATTATTTCGTTTTGGTTTTCTGATTCAGCTGATTAGCCACCCTGTGATTCAAAGCTTTATTATTGCGTCTGCCTTACTGATTGCGCTAGGGCAGTTTAAATTTCTACTCGATATTCCACTTCAAGCAAGTAACATCCCTGAATTTATTATAAGTTTCTCTCAAAATTTCCATGCGATTAGCCTGACTGGTATTAGCTTTGGACTTATCTCTGTTTTAATACTTTTTCTGCTTCCAAAGTTGATCAGATCGAAGTTTCTTAATAAGACATTACCTTTACTCCTCGTCCTGCTCTCTATCGCTGTCATCAGTTTTTTAGGTAATGATTATAATGCCATCAAAACTGTAGGTGTCATTCCTACAGGTCTACCAAGTTTAAATTTCCCCACTTGGAATCTTGATCTAGTTCAACAATTGTTACCAAGCGCTTTTATGATTGCTATGATTAGTTTTGTTGAATCTTTAGCCATTGCTCAAGCCACAGCGCTACAGAAGCGCGATGATTTGAATAGTAATCAGGAACTGATTGCATTGGGTTTAGCCAATATCGCCGCAGGAATAAATTCAGGGTTTCCAGTTTCTGGCAGTTTATCTCGTACTGTTGTAAATACCGATGCAGGCGCAAAAACCCCAATGTCAGGAGTAGTTTCATCCTTACTCATGATTGTAGTAAGTCTTTACTTTACCGGCTTCTTTCAAAACCTGCCTTTGGCTGTACTCGCCGCGACAATTTTTGTTTCTATCTGGAAATTGGTGACACTGACACCATTCATTGAAACCTGGAAATATTCAAAAGCAGATGGTCTGGCCATGTGGGTGACATTTTTTGGTGTAACCTGTTTGGATATTTCAACAGGACTGATTATTGGTATTGTCCTGACTTTCATTTTATTACTGTGGCGGATCAGTCGACCACATATTGCGGTCATTGGTTTAATTGAAGGTACTCAGCATTTTCGGAATGTATCAAATTACAATGTCATTACAACACCAGTAATTGTTTCCTTCCGTGTAGATGAAAATCTGAGTTTTTTGAATGCACATGTTCTAAAAGGTCATGTGATTACCGAAGTTAGTCAAAATCCTCTGTTGCAACATGTGGTGATCAATTGCTCAAGTATCAGCAATATCGATCTGAGTGCATTAGAAATGTTAGAAGATCTCAATCAGGAACTGAAACAACTCCACATTCAATTGCATTTGTCTGAAATTAAGAGCCCAGTCATGGATCGGCTATCCAAATCACAACTGATCAATGAGCTGACAGGACAAATATTTTTATCACATTATCAAGCAATACAAACACTTTCACCTGAAATGCTTGTAGAATGAGCTGCTTTTATTGGTTTTTTTTTATACAAAAGGATGTATCATGTTTTCCTAATTTTTTTTAAAAAACATTGTGTTAATTTTTTCGTTATTTTTAAAGTAATTGAATTGCAAAAAAAAATTTATTATTCACGGTTCTTAGGTATAGAATACCGCCCTTGTTTAACCTTAAACCGTGCATAGGTTTATAAGGCCTTTATATGTTTAATGTATTGTCTCGATTGAGTTTAGTTAGCAAAATTATTATCGCTATTTTTCTAGGGATTGGAGTAGCTCTTCTCTTTCCTAACTTTACACCCTACTTAAGTTTATTGGGTGAATTATTCATTAAAGCATTAAAGTCTGTCGCACCGATTTTAGTTTTTGTCTTGGTTCTATCTTCAATTGCAAATTTCCAGATTGGCCAAAACTCGAATATCAAACCTGTACTTGTATTATATGTTGTAGGTATGCTACTTGCTGCATTTAGTGCCGTAACAGCAAGTATTATGTTTCCAAGTCAGCTGTATTTACACATGCCAGCAGAAAATGGACTTCAAGCGCCAGGCAGTCTTGCAGAAATTTTAAAGAATTTACTTTTAAGTTTTATTGCAAACCCTGTACAAGCGATTGGTGAAGCAAACTTTATTGGTATTTTAGCTTGGGCCATTGGCTTAGGATTGGCTTTACGTCATAGCTCAGATACTACTAAACAAGTTTTGACAGATGTTGCAAATGCTGTGAACAAGATCATCCACACAGTAATTGCTTTTGCACCTATTGGTATTTTTGGTTTAGTGGCAGTCACTTTTGCAGATGCTGGGTTAGCGACATTAAAAAGCTATGCACAGCTGCTATTTGTATTAATTGGCACCATGGCATTTGTTGCGCTTGTCATCAATCCGATTCTAGTCGCGATTACGATGAAAGCAAATCCGTATCCATTAGTCTTTACCTGTTTAAAAGAAAGTGGCATCACCGCCTTTTTCACACGTAGCTCAGCGGCCAATATTCCTGTCAATTTAGACCTAGCTCAACGTTTGGGTGTCAATGAAGCGACTGCAAGTGTATCTATTCCGCTTGGTGCAACCATTAACATGGCGGGTGCAGCAGTAACGATTACGGTACTGACTCTGGCCGCTGTACATACCTTAGGTATTCCAGTTGACTTAAGCACTATGATCATTTTATCTGTGGTTGCCACTGTTTCTGCTTGTGGTGCATCAGGGGTTGCTGGTGGTTCTTTGCTGTTGATTCCTGTTGCTTGTAGCTTGTTTGGTATATCATCTGAGATATCAATGCAAATTGTTGCGATTGGTATGATTATCAGTGTATTGCAAGATTCAACAGAAACGGCATTAAACTCATCAACGGATGTGTTATTTACCGCTGCAGTTGATTTCAGAGACCGTCCAAACTCATAGGTTAATATGCCACTTCAACGTTTACCCAACTGGATTCAACTTGGTGCTTTCTTACTTGCACTGAATGCAGGGATGGTAAACGTTTTGGGTTTATTCACACTGCTACATCAATCTGTTTCTCATATGACAGGCAATGTCAGTATGCTCGCAATGAGTTTGCTGGACTGGCAGCCTGAGCATTTTATCTATCTGAGTCTGGTTGTCATTTGCTTTGTCATCGGCTCTTTTTATAGCGGCCTGATACTTGGCAATGGCAATGTTGTCTTTGGTCGACACTATGGCCTTCCATTGAGCTTAGTTGCGATCTTTTTATTCCTCACTTGGTTGTTACTTCCTTATTTTCCGCGATATGGTTTATTGTGGGCCTGTGTTGCCATGGGAGTACAAAATGCCATGGTAAGCCATTACAAAGGCGCTATTATTCGTACCACGCACTTATCTGGTGTCCTCACTGATATTGGTTTAGCATTGGGCTATAAAGCACGCGGTCTAAAAGTAGAAAAACGTCGTATTTTTCTGCACCTACTCATTTTTATGGGTTTTTTATGTGGTGGACTCATGGCGAGTGTGCTTTATCCTTATTTAAAATTACAGACCTTTCTCATTCCTACTGGCTTAAGCCTAGCAATGAGTATGGCCTACTGGATTTTCTATTTTCGTTCTTCATCAAACTCAAATTTGGATTGAATTATGGTTAAAAATGCATTGCAAGCTCAGTTGTTAAAAGCGGGTTTGGTTGATAATAAGAAAGCTAAGAAATTAACCAAGCAAGCACAGCATGGGCAACGCACAGGACAAAATGATGATGCAGCATTGAAAGCTGAAATTGATCGTGCCAAGCAAGAAAAGTTAGCCAAAGACCAAGCATTGAATTTAGAAAAGCAGAATATTTTAGAAGAAAAAGCGTTAAAAGCATCTATCATCCAAATGATTAAACACCATAAAGTCAAAGAAATTGAAGGTGACATCACCTATCAATTTATTGATGAAGGGAAAATCAAAAAGGTCTATCTTTCGCAACAAGTTTATAATGCACTTGTTTCTGGTTCATTGGTGGTTGCCAAAGATCAAGAGAGCTATGCTTATCTGCCTAAAGCGCTTGCAGAAAAAATTGATCAGAAAATGCAGGGTTTTATCTTAGTGAATAATAATACTGAGAAAAATGATCAAACCACAGATGAAGAAGATCCATATGCAGCATACGTTATTCCAGATGACCTGATGTGGTAAATCACTTCAGACTTATGTAAAAATGCCTTTACAAATCGTATGTAAACTGTGATAAAACTCATATAAATCCCTATTACACCTTACAATTCTCACTTTAAGAATTTATAAGGTGTTTTGGGTTTGGATTATTTAAATTATATGCGTAGCGAACTCAGCCATTACCCATGGTTAGAAACAACGCTTGCATTAGCAGTTTTGATTTTGTTTGCAGCACTTGCAAACTTTATAGCTAAAAGAATTATTGTCCGTGGTATCCGCCACTTAATTACAAAATTTAAATCTCCAAACCAAGCAATATTTGCACAGCACAGTGTTACTCGCCGCTTTGCCAATATTGTTCCTGCTCTCGTGATTATGAACGGTATTGTGACTGTTCCACATTTACCTGAAAAGTTCATTAGCCTCATACAAATGGGTGCACAAGCTTTTATCTTCCTAACGCTTGCCCTCACTGTCAGTGAAGCATTGAACATCTTTAATTTAGTCTATCAACGTAATCCTAAATCCAGAAATAAACCGATTAAGGGCTATCTGCAACTTGTTAAACTCATCTTATTTGTAGTCTGTGGCCTGATGATTTTAGGCACCTTCTTGAAAAAAGATGTATTTACTTTACTTGCAGGCTTCGGTGCAATGGCTGCAGTGTTGATGTTGGTGTTCCAAAATACCATTCTTTCTTTAGTTGCCAGTGTGCAAATTGCTTCTTATGATATGGTCCGTATTGGTGACTGGATCGAAATGCCATCATTAAATGCAGACGGCGATGTCATTGATATGTCATTACATACGGTGACCGTACAGAACTTTGATAAGACTTTTACCACCATTCCAACCAATAAACTGGTGACGGACACCTTTAGAAACTGGCGTGGGATGAGTGAATCTGGTTGTCGTCGTATTAAACGTTCACTGTTTCTCGATCAAAGCAGTGTTCACTTTATGAGTGATGCGGAACAGCAAAAACTAAAAGATTTCTTGCTACTCGATCAGTACCTCGATGCTAAAAAATCTGAAATTGAAGAGTTCAACAATCATTTGAGCAATCAATCTCAGTATAACCAGCGTCGTTTGACTAATCTTGGCACATTCCGCGCTTATGTTGAGTTTTACTTACGTCAGCATCAAGGTATTGCCCAAAACCAAACTATTTTGGTCCGTCAAATGCAGCCAACCAGTGAAGGCTTGCCTTTAGAAATCTATGCATTTACCAATACCATTGCATGGGCGTCTTATGAAGCAATCCAATCTGATATTTTTGATCATTTAATTGCGATCATTCCTGAATTTGGTCTGCGAATTTACCAAGCGCCATCTGGTCATGATTTTCAATTGCTTACGACAGAGCAAGAGACCAAAGCTTAAATTAAAAACTAAAAAAGCACCTACGGGTGCTTTTTAATTTATATCAAAATACTTCCGACAACCTTCCATCCATTCTTTTGATACTGGCGGCTGTTCTGGGTTTTCTGTATTTGCCAGTTCACAATCCTCAGGGTTGTTTAATCCATTGTCTATCGGAAAAGAATATCCATAATAACCATCACTATTCTTCGGATAGCCTCCTGTTTTTTTATAATCCCAATAGAAGTAGCTCACGAAAGCCAGTGTCGTTCCCAGTATGATAAAAAAGAGTCCTTTTAAGCTCATTTTTTGCCCGAATTGTGTTTTAAAACATTATAGGCAACTTTATTAAACATTTAGGGATTTTTTTAGCTTCGAGTAAATGCAATTTTTCGAACAGCAATTGCCTGTTTTACTTTCATTGAAGCACAACATTTTGGACACACAATAAAAAGCCCCATGAGATTTGGGGCTTTCAACAATACTTTTTAACTCAATCCCACTCGAGCTGGAATTGAATATTGGTATTGGTAAAATTAGGATTTAAGAAGACTCTATAACCTGCTTCCTTCAATTCCGTCACAACAATATCCGCGTCTTCGCTACTTACCTCATGTTTTGAAAATTGTTGCAAGGCATCTCGGTCGCCATCATTGGCCCTTAATTTGATCGTACTGGAAATCTTTGAGAGAATTTTATCTACAGTTAACTTTTTAACATTCGCGTTGGAAATTGCAGTTGCTTTTGAAGCGGGTAACAAAATTTCTTCGTTCACCGTATTCCGCCTGTGATATCAGAATAAGAAAAAATTATAATATGTTCTAATTCCAGTTTTTCAAGGCCACAACACTAACTAAACGACAGATTTTGGCGCAGAGATAATTTTTCTGCATCTATTGTATAAAAAAACCACAACACAGCTCAGTACAGCCATCTTTAAGCTATTGTTCCATTTCCATCAAAGTTTACCTGCTGGTTTTTAGTGGCTTCATCTCTACTTTTTTCTGAGGTGGAATAACAATCTGAACGCGTTTATTCGAACTACCGCGAGCCTCAACATCACCTACGGTTAAATTATATCTGAGCGTTTCACCAGAAATACTTGAGCCATCCATAATAATTGATGCATTGCCTTTTAATACAATCTCTGTTGCTGAGGTACTGTAATCAACACGATTGGCTTTACCATAAACCATCCCCTTTTCTTCACTCACTTTTTGCTGAAATCTAACAGGACTTCCTGTTAACGTGAGTTGGTCAGGCTGCCCATTTTTCAATGTTCCAATCGCTTTAGCCGCTTGGATATCAATCGTCCCTTGTTTGATTTGAATATTTGAAGCTGAGAAACTATTTTGATTTGGACTAAAAAGTGTGTTCTCTGCGGCAATATGAATGGACTGCTGAAAGTCAGACTCAATGGCGTAAACATGTGTGCTACACATCAAAATTGATGTAATTGAAAGAATTTTCTTCATCATAATATTATTTTAGATCAATGCATTTACTAGCTGCAGATCTTAGCATAGCAAATCATAAAATGAGATTAATTCTTATTTGAAAAATAATGAAATGAAGATAACTGTAGACCTTAAATTTTATAAAATGCCTGCTTTTTAAAAGCAAGAGAGGAATAGCTTCCTCTCTCTAAACCTTACTATTTACACACAATATCCAGTTTTTCAGCATAATAATCAGTCGATACTTTTAAGTCAGACATCAGCTTCTCTTTGCTATAGTCCTTTGGCGCAAGTTTTAGCAACGCTGGAATATACTTTGATTCATACAGATTTGGGTAATCTTTGCAAAGTACGCGTGTCTGCTCTTGTTTGGGTGTATCTGGGTTGTCCAAAATGTCCATGTACTCGGAAATCTTGTTGTCCACAACTTCAAAACTTTCTTGTGCTTGCTCAGTTTTAACTTCTGGTTGCTTATTACAACCAACAAATAAGATTGAGATTAGGCTGAGAGATAGAATTTTGATTTTCATAACAATGCTGCATACGATAAATTCATAAAAATCCGCCATTGCGGGTCATTTGTTCTAATTTATCATTAAAGACTGACACCGTAGATATCTTTTGTACCTGTTGGGTAAGAAAAATTTAACTGCATATGCACAAGAAAAACTCCATGGATGTCTATTCAATATCCACATCGCCATCAGTTGATTGTGTTTTAAAATTGAATAAATGATAAGAAAAGAAGTGGCTTTAATTTTAAAACCACTTCTTTTTTGGATATTACTTATAGATAAATTTCAGGCGGATACGGCGTATCGTCACTAATCGGCGTATACAGTGTATTTTCAACAAAGAATCCATTGGGTGCCTGTACTGTATCAATGGTCACAGAATCCTGCATCACTTGCGGATAGGCCCAAATAAACTGCTTCATCAGTCCTAAAGGTTGATTATTCTTTATATCCCCAAATACACGCTGCCAGATCGGTGTTCGATAAGGCTTGGTCTTATCAAATCCATATAGGTGCGCAATTGATGAATCAGGAACAAATCCTGCCAAATAAGCTACTTTATCAGCTGGATAGTTCAAATCTTGTGTTGGAATCTCAGCAACAGCTTGATGTGCTAAACCTAAACGGGCTTCCAAAATCCAGTCATAGGCTTCCGTCATGATGTAATCAAAATTCGGATAGCTATAGTGCTCGCTTGGATAATTGATATCTGTCGCCAAGGTTTCAATAGGTGTGCGAATCGTTGGGAAGAAGATTAATGGACATACTTTCGCCGTTGGATACTTGGTTTTAACCACTGTACGAATATCTCGACATGTCTGACCGAGTTTGTTGCGTAACCAAGCCTTAAACTCATCATATGGCGTACCTGTTTTATGGACCGCATCATAAATCGTTCCCAAATCTGGCGCATATAAGCCAGTATCTGCATTAAATGCCAGCTTGGTTGGAAAATCATAGACACAAGGTAAATCTGTGCCTTGGTTATACCACCACCATGGTTCACCGATCTGCATATTAACGGGACATCCCCCTACGACCATCGTATCCGCAAACTCGATAAATGCTTTATGTAGATATGCCAAAGCATTTTGGTCACAAGGGCTAAAGAAATAACTGGGTGGCTCATAACCTGTACGACCTAAGTTGCTATTCCAATCACGTTGTGCCCAAAACTCATTTGCAGCTAAAGAATACATTTCAAAGCTCACACCAAATACAGGCTGCATCCCTGCGCTTTGCAATGCCTGTGAGAAGCGCTCATGCCATTTACGGGTACATGGATTCACAACAGCTTGGTTACTCACCAATGTATCTGGAATCTGCCATTTATTGACATCACTTTTCCAAGACATTTCTGGGTATTTTGACATGCCACAATAATGATTAATCAAACCGTGGTAGCCCAAAGCCTGCATATTATCGACCAATCGCTGTGGGTTGAGATCATAATGATCATCATAACTAGTACAAATGCCATAGTTATGCTGCGGCACAGAAACCCGCTTGAGCGTAAGTTTGGCATTTGGCCCCGTAGTTACAGAGTTGGTGATACGGATATAGCCATCTTCTGCTTGGGCCAATGGTTGGGTCGAGTGAGCATTGTAGTTCGAGGTAAATCCAGAGAAAGAAATTCGCTGAATATTAGTCACAGGAAAAGAATCGGTTGCTGCAAAGCCTGCCTTGACAGTATTCCAATTGATATGAATATGCGCTGAGCGAGATGCTGGCTGATTGGCATAATTGAATAAGACAATGTAAGCGACCTTGTCCTCACCATTGGCTTTATATTGCACCGTCAATGTTGGTGTTAAGGTTGGATTATTTAACATTGGCATAGATGCTGACAGTTCAATATCGAAATCCCAAATCACACCGCTATAATCATATTTGGTTTCATAAGCCAAAAATTTATGGTCTTTCGCATCATATGAATCCCAAATAATCCCCGCAAGATCGGTTGTGGTACGTGAGCGGAAGGATGCTTCAAAGCCATTGCCATAATTGGTAATCGCAAAAGACATGGTTTGTGGGCCATCAATGCGCCAGTACTTTGGACTAAAACGATTAATCATTGACGTCTGGATATTTACAGCGGGAGTTGTTTTTAAATTTTTTTGTTTATATTCAAAAGTATTTGTCATTTTAAAAATGCTCTCATTCATCATCGAATCTTTATCTTAAGCGATCAGGATTTTTTCACTGTTTGCGTGAGTAAGGATTGATTAAAAAGAACGCACTTATTTCGACTTTATGTAAAAGCAAAGTTTATAAGATCAATAAAAAAGCTCATCTTATGACGAGCTTTTTTTGCTGTAAAAACGGATGCTTAGAAATTGTAACGGATACCCACTTTATAAGTGATTCCATCTAAATCTAACACATCAGATGCAGTACTCTCACAGAAATAACCAGTACATACATCATCAAAGTTTTCGATATACAACCATTTATAGCCTAGCCCTACATACCCAGCAATATCTTTTTGAATATAGTGACCTAATTCAAAATCAATTGGTAAGGTGACATAACGCAGCTTGGTATCATAGTCATCTGCATCAAGCCATGCATAACCGATACCAATGCTTGCATTCGCATAAGTATTGTTATGATCATAAAATCTATAGCCACCTTTCACATTAATTTCAGTACTTTTCCAATCTGAATTTTTTTGGTAGTTCAAACCAAACGTCGTACTGAAGGTATCCAAAGCGGTAAAGGTAATACCTGTACCAATGCCATTTAATTTCTCATGACCATCAATTTCATCGGACTGCAATCGAGAACCATAATATTCTGCAAAGATAGAGGTCTTGATGCCGCTATTGCTCTCACTGCGATAATCTTGTTCTATGGGTTGGACTGTGCGCTGTCCAAGCTCTTGCGGTGTCCCATAATTGACTTGTAAAGGTGTATCTGCCCACCCATTCGCGCCCATAAGAGATACAGTTAACCCCATCACCCCAACAAGTATTTTTTTCATCCTAATACCTATTTTTATTTGAATTGAAGAGCTTAGAGAATAATTTATTTTTAATTTTTTAAAAATCATTTTTGCTGAAAGACTATAAATAAAAGCGAGAAACCGATATCTGGTAAATCATTTGGTATTTTTGGCGAATTTCTTCATACATTACTTATATTGAGGGATCATTCATCAGAATCTATCTTATCGGTTAAAGCAGCATATCGTAATGAATGCAGTTACACATCATATTTTGACTCCGATACAATTCTTTTTAAAATTTTCTGTTCAGCATACAAGAGTAAAAAACAACAAATATTTTTCCAATGTGACCATTCTTGTTACTTTTTACATTTTAGTTTCAATATAAAATTTACATAACGAATAAAATCAAAGTAAAAATAAAAGCTTAATTACTGATAAATATAAACAAATAAAAAAATCAATGAGATTTAAAAAATCATTGACACTTCGTGTGAAAAATATAATTCCTCTCAATCATCGAGTTGACTACTGCTCACTAATTAGTCTATATAATTAATGTATTTTTCATTTATTAATGCAAAAGTAAGCTTTAAACTGATGAAATGGATGATTCAGAAAGTTTAACTGGAAAGATCTAAGATATTTCTAGTATAAACATATAAATAGAAAGTTATGCATTGAAATTCTTGAAAAATATATTAATGGATACCTTAGCGACTTTATTTAATATTCAATTAATTTAAGTTTAATAAATAATTAAGCTATTTAGGTATCCTATTAATTATTGATCTACATGACGGGAGAAAAGAAATGTATCAAAAACAGCAAAAAGACGCCGCTATCGATCATATCAAAACCGAAATTGATATGTTAATTGATCTTAATGATTCTGAAGAAATTATTAAAAGCAAAAATCATATTGAAATGACATTGCTTTTACTGGTGAAACTTGAGATTTTCAGTTGGGAACAGGCTCATCTTTTAGCAAGAGAGCTGAGTGTTACCAGTAAAAATGCTATTGATTGCCTCGCGCACATGAAAAAAATAGCATAATGCTCATTTCGATCTAAGTTTAACAATACATGCAAACATAAAACGCTCAGAAGCAATGGCAATGAGCGTTTTGACAACCAAAATTTCAGCAAAAAGTAGCTAAAAAAACATAAACTGAATTCTTAGCTATAAATCTCTTTGTATAAGCGTTTAGATATCCAATCAATAAAAGCTATTTTATTGCTAAATTGAGGTGTATTAAATAAGTTAATATCGAATTCGAAATGATCAAAATTCAACAACTTATAAACAC
Organism: Acinetobacter sp. ANC 3882; assembly: GCF_022549545.1. Taxonomy (NCBI): domain Bacteria; kingdom Pseudomonadati; phylum Pseudomonadota; class Gammaproteobacteria; order Moraxellales; family Moraxellaceae; genus Acinetobacter; species Acinetobacter sp. ANC 3882. Next base: position 564,947 of record NZ_JAKZGB010000001.1, read on the forward strand.
CTCCGCCTAAAGGGACCAAATGAGTATGTGGATATTTAATCGCTTTCAATGCATTTCTTAAAAATAATGCTTTGATTTGTAAGTCACTGTTTTTATAGGACTGATAACTTTGAGAGTTTATAAACAATTCATATTCACGATCTAAATTTTGAATAACTTGAGAAACAACCACTTTATGCTCCTTTATTATTTGAATTATTTTTATACCACAGAAAAATTAAAAGCCCATCATTTGACAAGCTTTTATACAATTAAATATAAATCTTATTGGATGCTTAATTCATCATCTTTCGCAACAATGATCGAAGTGAGCATTGGAACACCAAGAATAATAGGAACCATGATAATCCATAAATCCGTGGTTAACTTACTGGAAAAAAAGAAATGAATCACAAGAGCGACCAGCGCCAGTACTGCGAATAAAACACCCATGAATCGAACTGCAAATTTAACAAGCATTTTTAAACTCCTTATGATTCTAATATGTATAAACAGTATACGCCTACTCCATCAGTTACAGCATTTTCTTTTTCTATTGCACTATAAAAGCAACTTATATTTCTAAAGTCAAAAAAGCCCAACATGAAGTGAGCTTTCTTTTAAAAAACCAGAATTATTTGGCTTCGTTTACAGCAACGATAAACTGGCTGCAATTTGAACCTTCAGAAGCATTTGCCAACTGTTTTTCAGAGAACTGGAACTTTGAAGCAACCGATTGATAGTCCTTCTTAAGACTTTGACCAGTCAATGTACCTAATTGTTTAACTTGCTCTGGCGTCAACAATTCATTTTCAACCGCTTGATTCATCATGACACAAGCAGTCGTCATTGCATCATAACGTGCCGCAGTTTTTGAATAACCGAATGAACCGATCAAACCACCAATAACCAGACCGACAACTAAAGACAAAATAATATGCTTTTTATTCATTTAAATAACCTGAACAACCAATAATAAAATTAAGCAAATCAATATATTCACTTTTTTTAGATATACGATTCATTTTCTGTTTTTATTGTAGAGCGCTTTACATGATTTAAGCTACAAAATGTAATTTCTGATGGATTCTAAAATTTTAACACTAAGAAATGATCAGAATGACCTTACTCTTGTTGCATTCATGATCAACAATCATAGCAATCCAAAATTAAGCTATTCTAAACGTATAAAAAGCATCCTTTTAAATCATATTCAGACAAAAAAATAATTCCTCTCAATTTCATGTGAAGCCCATCACAGGAACATCTCATCTGAAATAAATAGTCATTAAATTAAATGCTTAAATTTACTGGAATTTTACGCTTTATGAATTGACCTGTCTGCTGTTATAGGCATAGGGCAAGAATGTTTAATTGTTAACCATATCACATATTTTAAAGCTGCTTTTTTTAATTTAATCTACGCAGTTAAGAGCCTTTTTACTCTCTTGACGGTTCATACTTTAAGGATATCTATGGATTTCATTCTTAATCCAACATATACGCTCATGCTAGCGGTGTTGGTCCTCTATGTAGGACGCATTTTAAACAAGCACATCCCTTTTTTAACAAAATATAATATCCCAGAACCCGTTGCTGGCGGCCTAGTTGGCGCAATCATTTTTTATTTAATTCATCAATTTGCGGGTTATACAATTTCTGTAAATAAACCGATGCAAGACACTTTTATGTTGATGTTTTTCGCATCCATTGGTTTAAGTGCAAATTTTGCCAAGCTTAAAGAAGGTGGCAAACCATTAATCATCTTCTTAATTGCAATTTCCTTCTTTGTCATCATTCAAAATGGCGTTGGTATGGCAATTGCCTCTGCGGTGGGTCTTGATCCATTGATGGGTGTTGTTGCAGGTTCAATTGCCTTAGTTGGTGGCTTAGGTACTGCGGGTGCGTGGGGTCCAATTTTTGAAACCAAATACGCAGTTGAAGGCGCATTACCAATGGGTATTGCCAGTGCAACCTTCGGTATGGTTGTTGGCGGCCTAATGGGTGGACCATTAGCACGCTATTTAATCCGTAAGCACAATTTAGCGTCTCCCCTGAACGCCGAAGCACGCGAAGGAAATAAAGATGCTCCGCTAACAGACAGTGAATACACCTTTGAAGCACCGCAAAAAGTTCGCTTGATCACTGCTGATAACGCCATTGTGACCTTAGGTATGTTTGCATTTGCGCTAGCGTTTGCAGAAACCATGAAAAACCTGACGATTGGTACTGCAATTGAATTGCCTACCTTTGTCTGGGCATTGGGCGGCGGTATTCTCTTACGTAATGTGTTAGAAACAGGCTTAAAACAAGAAATCTTTGATCGTTCAATTGATGTATTTGGTAACACTGCCCTCGCACTTTTCCTCGCCATGGCACTGGTATCATTAAAACTTTGGCAGTTGGCAGATCTTGCAATTCCAATGATTATCTTGTTGATTGCTCAGTCTATTGCGATGTGGGTATTTGCGGTTTATGTGTCTTTCCGTGTCATGGGAAAAAACTACGATTCGGCAGTATTAGCATCGGGTCTATGCGGTTTTGGTATGGGTGCAACACCAAACGCGATTGCAAATATGCAAGCGATTACCAATATGTATGGTCCTTCGCATAAAGCATTCTTGATTGTTCCACTTGTCGGAGCATTCTTTATCGATCTTGTGAACGTGGTTGTTATTCAAAGTATCTTACAAATCTTTGGTTAATACCTAAATCTTGAATTGACGCTTGATTGAATTTATTAAAGCCATATCTTCAAAGGATATGGCTTTTTTATGTCTGGTTTTTAAACCTCAATCAAGCAAAAACTGCGATGTTTTATCCTTAAAATCGATTGAAAGCTTGTTTTTGTCCTATAAGCACATGGTGAACAATTTTACTCAATGCTAAAAATTACTTATTCAAATTCATTCGTAATTTTATATTGGGTGACAGGTATGATCACAGAAAATCATCAGCTAAAAGCAAGAAAGGTATATTTCGATTTTTCCGACTCTTCTGTTTGTTGGATGCCAAATGATCCTCTATGCTCTCACATTGCCAATGGCATCAATATGTTGTTACCTGCTGGTGAATTTTGGTTCTGCCGAGTTTTTAATAAAGCCGTCCCTTATGTCACTGATGAAACATTAAAACAAGAAGTGATCGGATTTGTGCGCCAAGAAGCAGCCCATGCGCGTGCACATGAAAAAGCACAAGATTTTCTAAGAGAAAATGGCTACGACATCCAAGATCCATTAAATCGCGCTCACTTTATTTTCAATATTTTATTAGGCGATAAGCCATTGGGCCTACCATTTTTAAAAGGCGAAAAGCTCAATGAGTATTGGTTACTGTTTCGTGTTGGCGTGATTGCTGCAATTGAGCATTTTACTGGTACGATTGGACAGTGGACACTGGATAGCAAGTCTTGGGACAAAGCAGATCCTGCGATGACCGATTTATTCCGCTGGCATCTTGCCGAGGAAGTTGAGCATCGTTGTGTGGCTTATGATTTATTTGAGCACTTACTCACCAACAAACTTGGTTTTTATGTTTCTCGACAAGTGATTATGATGGGTGTTTTCCCTTTATTTATTTTCTTCCTTGCTGATTTTGCACGTAGCCTTGGGCAACAAGATCTAGAACATAAAGATATTCAAAAATTGATGCGCCGTGGATTCTTTAGCTTTATCCGTGAATTCGAAAAGACGGCGACTCAAACCGATAACCTACCAACGATCAAATATTTGTGGAAAGCAACATTACGCTGGACTTCTCCTAAATTTAATCCAATTGATGAAGGAGATACTGAACAGGCATTAGCTTATATGGCTCGTTCACCAGCAGTACAGTATTTTGAACAAATGACGCAAAACTCGGCAAAAGCAACTGTATTAAGCTAGTTTTCAACAGTTAGTAATAACTTGCTAGACGATTGAACACATACTGTAGCTCACATCCACATCCTTAACACGTTTAAGGATGTGTTACGTTATAGACACTCTTGAGTCTAAAAAGCTTGGATAAATCAAAACATCTCAAAAAAACCTACCCAATCTACTATCAATCAACATGAAAACTGGGTTTTCTTTAATTCATTTTTGAGCGCAAGATAATGTTCCTGAGCTACATTTTGATTAAGCTTAAATTCATTTTTTGTCTGGATGCTTTCATCTATGTCTTGCATATAACGCTGATAAGCTGAATAACGATCAATAATGAGTTGATGCAAATTCATTTTGCTCTTTTCAACCAAGCACTCTTTTTGTTTTGCCTCTAATTGCTCAATATTGGATTTTTCCTTCCCTTTCAAGCCATATTCGAATTGAATTTGATCATCTAGAGATTTGAAATAAGCATCAGACAAATTGACGTAATTTTCTCTAAAACTATTAATATTTCCTGCATGACTTATACTTAAGAAAAGCATAAATATAGCTGTAACTATTATTCTCATCACCGTTTCAATATATATTAATTTTCATCTATTATATCACCATCACACATAAAATCCGACCCACACTTTAATTAAGATTAAAAACACAGCATATTAAGGTATTCTAAATAAAAATAAAATTATCTCGATATTTTCATCCCAAATTTTAAAAATATATTTAACAGCAAAATTAAGCTACATATACGCCTTACTTAAATTCACTTTATTTATTTTAAACCTATTGCTTCATAATTATGAATACTCCAAAACACTCGCTCTGTTCTAAATTAAAACGCCCTTTCTACAAGAATCTTGATACGCATCATTTGTTTTCTTTTGCCGTTTCTCATCTTATTTTCTGTTATCCTACAGAGGTGAGCTGAATCGTAAGACATAATCAGAGGAAATGCGGCATGCTGCAATGGTTTGAAAAATTAGTTGATCCCTATCCAACGAAAGACTTAAACAAACCATTACCGACTACTTTTTTTGCTTTCGTTTGGCAAGCAACCAAAGGTATCCGACCTTATCTATTTATCTTGATTGCATGCACCGCAGCCGCTGCAAGCTTTGAAGCATTATTTTTCTCTTATATTGGTAAATTGGTCGATTGGCTGACACAAAGCCATCCGAGTACATTTTTAGAAAATAATCAACAAAACCTCACCATCCTGATTAGCATCCTGTTTGCCAATATTTTCTTTGTCAGCCTGCAATCTGTGGTCAAACACCAAGTTTTGTTTAGTAATTTCCCAATGCGTATGCGTTGGCGCTTTCATAACTTGTTACTACAACAAAGCCTAGACTTCTTCCATACTGACTTCGCAGGGCGTCTTTCTGCCAAGGTCATGCAAACCGCTTTGGCTGTACGCGAATTCTGGATGATTTTAGGCGATATGCTGGTCTATGTACTGATCTACTTCATTACGATTAGTGTGGTATTAGGCTCTATTTCTCCTATCCTGATTATTCCTTTAATGTTGTGGTTGGTTTTTTTCATTGTGATTGCCAGCTATTTTATCCCCCGTTTAGGTAAAATATCGAAAAAACAAGCGGATTCACGTGCGGTGATGACAGGCCGTATTACCGATGCTTATACCAACATCCAAACCGTAAAACTCTTTGCTCATGCAGGCCGTGAAAGCCAATATGCCAAAGAATCCATGCAAGAATTTATGGTGACGGTTTATAAACAAATGCGTTTAGGGGTCAAATACGAAATCAGCATTCGTTTACTCAGTGCATTTCTATACATTGGTGTCATTGGTACTTCAGTTTGGTTATGGACACAAGGGCAAGCTGCTATTGGGGTTATTGCAGCGACCACGGCGATGGTATTGAAGCTCGATAGTATGGCTGAGTTTTTAATGTGGCATGTGACCATGCTGTTTGAAAATGTCGGTACCATTCAGGATGGCATGACCACCTTAGGTAAACAGATCCAAATTCAAGACAAGAAAGATGCGACTACATTAAAAGTTCAGCATGGTGAGATCCGATTTGAGGACGTTAGCTTTGCTTATAACAAAAAAAATGTCATTGAGCATTTTAACTTAACCATCAAACCTGGTGAAAAAATTGGCGTTGTTGGACGATCTGGTGCCGGTAAATCGACACTGATCCAATTACTGCTGCATTTTTACGATATCAACCAAGGTCGTATTTTGATTGATGGTCAAAATATTCATGATGTAACTCAAGATAGCTTACGCGCCAATATCGCCTTAGTAACGCAAGATACCTCTTTATTACACCGTACTGTTGCTGAAAATATTAAATATGGTCGTCCAAATGCGACTGAAGCCGAAGTCCAACTTGCGGTTAAAAAAGCAAGAGCAGAAGAATTCATTCCACAACTCACGGACCAAAAAGGTCGGGTTGGTTATGATGCCTATGTCGGTGAACGCGGTGTAAAACTTTCTGGTGGACAGCGTCAACGTATTGCAATATCACGTGTTTTCTTAAAAGATGCCCCTATTCTCATCCTTGATGAAGCAACCAGCGCACTTGATTCGGAAGTCGAAGCAGCGATTCAAAGTAGTTTAAATGACTTGATGGTTGGCAAAACAGTCATTGCAATTGCACACCGTTTATCTACTATTGCTCAAATGGATCGCCTTATTGTCCTTGATCAAGGTCGAATTGCTGAACAAGGAACACATGAGGAATTGATTGCCAATGATGGCTTGTATGCACAATTATGGAAACGCCAAACTGGTGGTTTTCTAGTTGAACAGCGAGTGACTCAGGACACAGAATAATGTTGTATTTAGAAGACTTAAATGTTGGTGATCGCTTTAGTAGCCGTGAATATGAAATGACACTTGAAGAAGTGAAACAATTTGCAGGCCAATATGATCCCCAACCTTTTCATTTAGATGAACAAGCTGCGGCACAACACCCCATTTTTCAAGGTTTAGCAGCAAGTGGCTGGCATACCTCAGCTGTCACCATGCGTCTATGGACAGAATGCTTTCCAGTAGCCGGTGGACTGTTAGGTACAGAGTCAAGTTTGCGCTGGCCACGCCCAACCCGTGCTGGCGATAAAATTCATGTTGAAGTTGAAATTACTGCAATTGTGCCATCTAAAACAAAAAATGATCGTGGTATCGTCAGCTACGTGACACAAGCTTTGAACCAACATGGTGATGTGCTATTAATATCTACAACCAAAATTCTAGTCTTTAGAAAAGCAATTTGATTGTTGAACATTCGGTGACTCTTTTGTCCAACAATTTTTATGATTGATAATTTTATTTCATGTAAAGATGTTTAAGACTTAAATGTTTAAAAGATATTGGCAAAATTGATGAGCGCCACGGAAAGCACATGAAAACAACCTCAACTCGTCAAGATCAAGGAATACCAGGCGTCTATGGCTTATTGCTATTAGATGTTGTTTCTCGCTGGGGATATAGCGATGAAACATTGTTTGCTCCATTTCATTTAACGAGTGAACAGTTGGCTGATCCAAACTATCGAATTCCAACACCGATTGCGAATGAATTGGTGAAACACGCTTTGCGTTTGACTGGTGAAAGTACACTTGGCTTTCATCTAGGTACGCAAATGCGTATTTCCATTCATGGCTTTATCGGCTATGCCATTATGACGGCGCATGACATCACGGATGCGATTGCATTGGCAAGTCGTTTCATTCAGTTACGCCTTCCCTTTTTACAACTCTATTTTTCCACCTTCGGTCCAAAAGCGACCTTACAGCTCCAATGTGATATTGAAGTTGAGCCCTTACGCACCGAAATCATTTTAGGTTTAACCATTGGTATCATGACCATGGCCAAAGCCTTAACTGGAATTGATGATTTAAAAGGTGAAGTTGACTTAGATTTTGCTGAACCAGCAGGCTTTGATAAATATAAAGACCGTTTAACCAGTACAGTCCGCTTTAATCAGCCACATTTGATTTCTAGCTTTGATAAAAAATATCTTGGCTTAAAGATGGTCAATGCAGATGCGATTGCCAGTCAGATTGCAATTAATCAATGTGAAACCGAATTATCAGCACTGGGCGAACGCCGTCGTTTAGCAATGCGAGTCCGTGATATTCTGACCAATTCAGAACAGCATTATTTAAGTATTGAAAATGTGGCTGAACGTCTGCATATGTCAGATCGAACCTTGAAACGTCAATTGGCAGCAGAAGGAACCTCCTTCTCAACCTTAGTTGATGAAGTTCGTTACCGTCATGCAACGTCTTTACTGTCTCGAACAGATTATAGTCTAGAACAAATTGCAGATGAGCTCGGCTATTCAGATGTTGCAAATTTTAGCCGAGCATTTAAGCGTTGGAGTGGTCGTAGTCCAAGTAACTGGCGCAAAGACCCTTATTTGTAAGATTGTAAAATGTTGTGGGTTTATGCATAGCTAAACCCTTCATTACCAAAACTTTTGTTTTGATTAAAAAACCTGTATAAAGCCAATAAAATGATGCGACAGATTGTTAAGGAGTTGTCATGAATCATCCAGCGGAATTGAAATATGCACGTACGCATGAATGGGTAAGAATTGAGGGTGACCTCGTTGTAACAGGGATTACTGACCATGCACAAGATGAGTTGGGTGATTTAGTTTATGTGGAAACGCCTGAAGTTGGCAGCCATGTAACCGCAACTGAACAAGCAGGTATTGTTGAGTCAGTAAAAACAGCATCTGACATCCATGCACCTGTGTCAGGCACCGTAGTTGAAGTCAATACTGAGCTTGAAGATGACCCTGACTTTGTCAATGATGAACCTTATGGTAAAGGCTGGATTTATAAGATCAAACCAGACAATATGGCAGATGTTGAAAAGTTACTTTCAAACAGCGACTATGAGTCAGGTTTATAATTTTTTAAATCTTGAATATTCAAAAAACCGAGTGATGTATTCGCTCGGTTTTTTTATTTCTACACTGACTATTATTTTACGAGAATCCACGCATCCTGCCAGTTCGAACCAGTGGCTGGAACATATTGATGTGCTTGAATCGTACACCAACCGCTATAAGGAAATGGCTTACACTGATAAATACGCCCATCGCTGCCCAACACCTTGGTTCCTGCTTTATATGTACTGATATTCTTCGGATAAACAAAATCATAAGAACCACCACCACTGATCGGTGCACGCTCAATTTTGATTTCAACACGTTGGATGCCACTATTTAAACTACTATAAACATCATTTTTCCCACTGACTGGCACAATCTCACTGTTTGTATTTTTAACGCCTGCCCGTAACGCCCTATGCTCTCGATTAATCGCTTCTGCTAATAAGCGTGGCCAAATATTTCGACTGCCGTTGGCGGTACTTGTAATCAGTAATTCTGTTTTTAAATTTGAATTTTCACCATTACGATCAAACACACGCGTCGATACCCGATCATTTTGCAATAAGTCATCAAGCGGATTGATATCACCAATATCATTCCAACTTTGAACAGGTTTCGGAGGCTGTGGATCGACTGGTGTGGTTGGATTTCCTGAGCCAACATTTACATCAATGACATTATAAAAAGCATTGCTGGTATCACCGATATCCCAAATGGCTAAAATGACATGATATCCGCTCCGATCTGCTGGCACATTACAACGATGTGTGACCACACTTGCAGGTTTTTGATATTTCCCATCCACACTACAAAAGGGATTAAGATCAAAAGCACTACGTGCCAACGTTACTGAAGGATTCCACCCTTGCTTCGTGATAAAATAACGCCAGCCTTGGCTCACATGTTGTGCCGTAAATTGCCAAGTAAAATCATTGGGGCCAGTGGGTAAATTTGTTTTTACCCATCGTGTTGGCGATTGCGCATTCAGTTCTGAAAATTGACTCAGATTCGCATTGGCAATCTGTCCATCTGGTGGCCCAGACTGTGGAAAACCTTTCGGTGCTTCTAAGCTTTGCGGTTCCCAGACAATGCTTCCACATTGTGCATTTTTATTAAGCTTACAGGCGTAAGCACGAGATTCAGGTTTAAGTACATAGCCATGTGCAAAAACCAAAGATGGCACAACAGGTAGTACCAATATTCCAAACGAGATTAAACTACGTTTAATTAAATGTCGCATCATCATTATTCTACCTTCATTATTTCACTTATTTATTGTTGTTAAGCATTGGTGTTCTTAAGACACCTCTTAGACCATAGGTTACCCACTTAGCTAAGACAACCACATACTCTGTAATGATCTGTAATATGTCAGATGACTTGATCACAGGAATAAAGCGTTGTATTGACCCGATCAAATTATTTCACAAATCCATTATTTTTCAGTGCAAGTAAAAAAGCCCAATTCGGTTTGAACTGGGCTTTAATAAAAAATTATTCGCTTAGGATTTAAGCAACATAATCGACTTGGATACCATCAACTTCTGAAACCAAATTTTCAAAAGAGAAAATCTCATCAAGTTGAGTTTGTGTCAGTAAACCGCGCTCTAAAACAACCTCTTGAATGGTTTTGTTCTCAGCAATACATTGTTTACCAATCTCATCGCAGAGCGTATGGCCTAATAATGGATCAAGCAAAGTGATAATTCCAACACTACGCATCACCGCATCATGGCAAGCCTGTTCATGTGCCTTGATACCGCGTACACATTTTTCATCCAAGCTCTGAATTGCATGTGTAAGCAATTCAATTGATTCATTCAGTGAAATGGCAATCACAGGTTCCATCACATTCAGCTGTAACTGACCAGCTTCTGCCGCAAAAGTAATGGTTAAATCATTTCCAATCACTTTAAAAGCAATCTGATTGACCACTTCAGGAATGACAGGATTTACTTTTGCAGGCATGATCGAAGAACCAGCTTGCAATTCAGGCAATTGAATTTCACCTAAACCTGTACGTGGTCCTGAACTAAGCAAACGTAAGTCATTGCTAATTTTAGAAAGTTTGCATGCAAGACGTTTTAATGTACTGGATAAGATAATGAATACACCGCAGTCACTGGTTGCTTCAACATAATCTTCGGCACCGACCAGATTCAAACCTGTAATCTCTTTTAAACAGGAAACGGCCTTGATGGCATAACCTTTTGGTGTATTTACACCTGTACCGATGGCTGTCGCACCCAGATTCACTTCAAGTAACATTTCTCGAGTACGCTTAATCAAGCGCACATCTTCTTTTAATAAGGTCGCAAAAGCATGAAACTCTTGTCCGAGTGTCATCGGCACAGCATCTTGCAATTGGGTACGCCCCATTTTTAATACATAACGGAACTCAATTGCTTTATTTTCAAATGAAGTAATCAACTTATCCATTTGCGTGAATAAAGCATCTAAAGAACAATAGGTTGATAGACGAATCGCGGTTGGATAAACATCATTGGTTGATTGTGACTTATTGACGTGATCATTTGGATGAATCACGTCATATTGACCTTTTTGATGGCCTAATGATTCAAGTGCAATATTTGCAATGACTTCATTGGTATTCATATTAATTGAAGTGCCTGCACCGCCCTGATAAATATCAATCGGGAATGCATCTTGCCATTTTTCAGTTTCAGTCATTAAAGCATCACAAGCATGCTGAATCGCCAAACTTTGTTCTTCTGTTAATTGACCAAAACTTAAGTTCGCTTGAGCCGAAGCTTTCTTTACTTGAGCCAATGCACGAATAAAGTAGCCATTTTGTCCAACTTTTTGCGAAGAAATTTTAAAATTTTCAATTGCGCGCAGTGTATGAATTCCATAATAACAATCTGCTGGAACTTCTTTTGCACCGAGCAAATCATGCTCTATTCTTATCGTTGCCGCTTGAACCGTTTCCACTTGCATTTCTCTCAGACAATGCACCCTTATGGTGCAATGAACTAATATGAAATATTCCAACTGATTTTTCATTAGCAAAACTGCTTAACATTATATTTTTTTATAGTGAAATTTCTCTGGATTGTTGTCTTTGTAACAGCATGTGTCATAGTTTTTGTTTGATTTTTAGCTCAACAAATTTAATCTACACATGTACATTTGATGAATTGTAACTTTTAAATACATTATGATTTATTTTTGAACACCAGATTCTGTTTTTTTGACGGGAAAAAATCCTATTTTTTGAATTAAAAAATTAAGATTCATATACTTAATTTAAATTACACAAAATATACAAATAATATACATAAACATAACAGTGTTTTAAAAATCATTTGTGCTTGAATCTGTGACCTTATCAATCCCAAGAATAGTAAATCATTTTTTTAGCTATTCAGGTGTGATTGCAAATTATGGATATGTAAGGACAGGCATCCATTATGAATTTTTCTAACCCCACTGTTGTTGTATTCGTGGTATATATCGCCGCCATGCTTGGCATCGGTTTATACGCCTATTTTTCTACTAAAAACCTTGATGATTATATTCTCGGAGGCCGAAGTCTAGGCAGTTTTGTAACCGCTTTATCTGCGGGTGCATCAGACATGAGTGGTTGGTTACTCATGGGCTTACCTGGCGCTATTTACTTAACTGGCTTGTCAGAATCATGGATTGCCATCGGCTTGATTATTGGCGCATGGTTAAACTGGTACTTGGTTGCAGGTCGTTTACGTGTACATACTGAAGTACAAAATAACGCTTTGACCTTGCCAGATTATTTTACCGGTCGTTTTGATGATCAGAAGAAAATCCTACGCGTCACATCTGCATTGATTATTCTTGTATTCTTTGCGATTTATTGTGCTTCTGGCATGGTCGCTGGTGCACGTTTATTTGAAACATTGTTCCATTTGCCTTACTCAACAGCGTTATGGCTGGGTGCATTCGCGACAATTGGTTATGTTTGTATTGGTGGTTTCTTAGCAATCAGCTGGACCGATACTTTCCAAGCAGGCTTGATGATTTTCGCATTGTTACTGCTTCCTATCGTAACTTACATGTCTTTAGGCATTGGTATGGAAGAGTTTACTGCAGTCGTTGAATCTGTACGCCCTCATGCTTTTGATTTTGCGACTAACTTAAGTTTTGTTGCGATTCTTTCAGCTGCAGCTTGGGGTCTAGGTTATTTTGGTCAACCACATATTCTTGTGCGTTTCATGGCTGCTGATTCTGTAAAATCAATCCCAGCTGCACGCCGTATTGGTATGACATGGATGATTTTATGCCTTGCTGGCGCAGTAGGTTCAGGCTTTATCGGTATTGCTTACTTCCAAATGCATCCAGAATTTGCAGCAGCAGTAACGGCTAACCCTGAAACTGTGTTTATGGAACTCACCAAAATTTTATTTAACCCTTGGGTTGTTGGTGTAATCCTAGCTGCAATCTTATCTGCAATCATGAGTACCTTGAGTTGCCAGTTATTAGTATGCTCTAGTGCCTTGACCGAAGATTTGTACAAAGGCTTTATCCGTAAAAATGCATCTCAAAAAGAACTGGTGTGGATTGGTCGTGCAATGGTAATCGCCGTTGCAATGCTTGCTCTCTCGCTTGCACAAAACCCAGAAAGTAAGGTTCTTGGCTTAGTTGCTTATGCATGGGCTGGTTTCGGTGCTGCTTTTGGTCCGTTGATTATTCTTTCATTGTTCTGGAAACGTATGACGTTAAACGGCGCGTTGGTGGGCATGATTGTTGGTGCATTGACTGTAATCTTGTGGAAAAACTTCTTTGGCCATACAGGCGTATACGAAATTATCCCAGGCTTCGTTTTTGCTTTGATCAGTATCGTGGTGGTGAGCTTACTGGGTAAAGCACCAAATGCTGCGGTAACCAGTCGTTTTGAACAAGCTGACGAAATCTATGCACGTGAAATGAAATAATTCTTGAATGAAAATTTAAGGGGCCCTAGAGCCCCTTTTCTTTTGCTTAAAATTTTGTTTTTGATTTAATTTTTATTTTTGAACTGTCTTTCACGACCTGCATCACTGGGTAACTTCGAGTTTCCTTCACCCCCGGTAATTGCCATAATATCTGCCCTGCAATACGACGGAACTCTTCCATCCCTGCACTACGTAGTTTAATCAGAAAATCAAAACCGCCACTGACCATATGGCATTCCACAATTTCTGGATATTGCGTTACGGCATCAATAAAATCATCCAAAACATGTGGGGTAGTTTTATCCAGCAGTACTTCAACAAAGACCAAAAAGCTTGCATTCAGCTTGTTGGGATTGAGTTTTGCCTCATATCCCAAGATGAATTCATCCTTGGTCAGCTTCTGGACACGCGCCATCACCGCAGTCGGTGATAGGTTCACGAGTTCTGCTAATTTACTATTAGAAATTCTCCCATCTGCTTGAAGAATATCCAGAATTTTTAGATCAGTTCGATCTAACGCATAAATAGGGCCATTCAACTGAATTTTCCTCTAAAAAATAAGTAAATTATAGTGAGTTACTCGGGTTTCATTCTGTAATCATAAATTATCTAAACCTCTCTACTCAATATGTTCTAGAGATTGTTATTGGAATTTAGTATGAATACATTGGATACTCCCGCACAAATGGAAACAGCTCACATAGACGGTTATATTACCGAATTTAAAGAAAAAAGTGAGTTTGAGCAACGCATTAATACAGCTTGGCGACGTGCTGAGCCTGAAGCAGTCGCTGTACTCGCTGAAGCAGCAAACATTTCTCCTGATCTTGACCACAAAATTTATGAACTTGCTTTTAGCCTAGCGCATAATTTACGTGAGCGTAAAAGCTCGGCTGGTAAAGCTGGTATTGTTCAAGGTTTACTTCAAGAGTTCTCACTTTCTTCGCAAGAAGGTGTTGCGCTTATGTGTTTGGCAGAAGCTTTGCTTCGTATTCCAGATACAGCAACCCGCGACTTATTGATTCGTGACAAAATCAACCAAGGCAACTGGAAAGAACACGTAGGTCAAAGTAACCTGATGTTCGTCAACGCTGCTGCATGGGGTTTGATGTTAACTGGCAAGTTAATGGAAACACCTAAGCAAACCAGCTTGTCTAGCGTATTAACGGGTCTTTTGGCGCGTAGTGGTCGTGGTATCATCCGTAAAGCGGTTGACGTTGCAATGCGTATGATGGGTGAACAGTTCGTTACTGGTGAAACCATCGAAGAAGCACTTGATCATGCAAAACCATTTGAACACAAAGGTTTCCGTTACTCATACGACATGTTGGGTGAAGCTGCACTTACTGAACATGATGCTGAGCGTTATTATAACGACTACACGCAAGCGATTCATGCCATTGGTAAAGCATCAAATGGTCGTGGTGTTTACGATGGCCCTGGTATCTCAATCAAGCTTTCTGCATTGCACCCACGTTATCAACGTGCGCAAATTGATCGTGTACATCACGAACTTTACAACAAAGTTTTTGAACTTGCGTGCTTGGCAAAACACTATGACATCGGCTTAAACATCGATGCAGAAGAATCTGAACGTTTAGAAATTTCTCTCGAATTACTTGAGCGTTTGTGTTTCGAACCAAAGCTTGCGGATTGGAAAGGCATTGGCTTCGTTATTCAAGCTTACCAAAAACGTTGTTTCTACGTTGTTGATTATATTGTTGATCTTGCAAAACGCAGCAACAAACGCCTGATGATCCGTTTGGTGAAAGGTGCGTATTGGGACAGCGAAATCAAGAAAGCGCAAATTGATGGTATGACCGACTATCCTGTGTTTACCCGTAAAGTACACACTGATTTGTCATACATTGCATGTGCGAAAAAATTACTTGCAGCACCAGATCAAGTTTATCCGCAATTTGCGACACACAATGCGCAATCACTTGCAACGATCTACACCTTGGCAGATCCAAGCAAATACTACCCAGGTCAATACGAGTTCCAGTGCTTGCATGGTATGGGCGAGCCATTGTACGAACAAGTTGTCGGTTCTAAAGAAGATGGTAAATTAGGGGTTCCATGCCGTGTTTACGCACCGGTTGGTAACCATGAAACATTATTGGCTTACTTGGTCCGTCGTTTACTTGAAAATGGTGCCAATACTTCATTCGTAAACCGTATTGCTGATAAGACCTTGAAAGTTGAAGACCTAATCCAGTCTCCAATCAAAGACATTCAAACTTCAGCACAAGAAGAAGGTCAGCTTGGCTTAAAACACCCTGCGATCCCACTTCCGCATGATCTTTACCCATTACGTCCAAATTCAAATGGCTTCGATCTGAATAACGATCAACCATTAACAGATTTAGATGCAACTGCACAAAAACTTCGTAACCACGTGTGGAACAGTAAGCCACTGCTTGGTTTTGAATCAACAGTTCACGATCAAAGTAATGCAATTGCAATTACAAACCCTGCACAAAATAGTGAAGTGGTTGGTCATGTCAATGAAGCAACCAGTGCAGATGTACAACTGGCACTAGAAGCTGCTGTGCAAGCACAACAAAGCTGGGATATGACCGACAAAGTTGAACGTGCAGCTTGTTTAAAACGTGCTGCCGATTTGATGGAAACTCGCATTCAAGAGTTGATGGTATTGCTTTGCCGTGAAAGTGGTAAAACCTATGCCAACGCCATTGCAGAAGTTCGTGAAGCGGTCGATTTCCTACGTTACTACGCAACGCAAATTGAAAACTTACCTGCCAATGCACAAGTAAAACCATTAGGTACAGTGCTTTGTATCAGCCCATGGAACTTCCCTCTTGCAATTTTCTCTGGTCAGATTGCAGCTGCTTTAGTTAGCGGTAACTGCGTGATTGCAAAACCTGCGGAACAAACACCACTGATTGCAGCTCAAGCAGTTGAAATGCTTTGGGAAGCTGGCGTACCTCGCGGTGTGGTTCAACTTCTTCCAGGTCGCGGTGAAACTGTTGGTGCTCAATTGAGTCAAGATGATCGTATTCAAGGCATTATGTTCACAGGCTCTACAGAAGTTGCAAAAATCTTGCAAAAGACTGTAGCAAAACGCTTGTCTCCAAATGGTCAACCGATTCCGTTAATCGCGGAAACAGGTGGTCAAAATGCGATGATCGTCGATTCTTCTGCACTAACTGAACAAGTGGTACTCGATGTTGTCAGTTCTGCATTTGACAGTGCAGGTCAACGTTGTTCTGCCCTGCGTATCTTATGTGTTCAAGAAGACAGTGCCGCAACCGTCATCAAAATGTTGAAAGGTGCAATGCAGCAGTTAATCGTAGGTCATCCTGCGATCTTAAAAACTGATATTGGTCCTGTAATCGATACCGAAGCAAAACAAACGATCGATACGCACATTCAAAAGATGAAATCTAAGGGTTATCCTGTTCATCAATTGATGTTCAATGATGCTGCAAGCCAACAAGCACTTGCACAAGGTACCTTCGTTCCGCCAACGGCGATCGAATTACCAAATCTTGATGACTTAGAACGTGAAGTATTTGGTCCTGTATTGCATATCATCACTTATAAGTACGGTGAACTTGAGCAATTGATCGATCGTATCAATGCAAAAGGTTACGGTTTGACTATGGGTCTACATACCCGTATCGATGAAACCATTAATACGGTTATTCAACGCGCAGAAGTAGGTAACTTATATATCAACCGTAATATCGTGGGTGCAGTTGTAGGCGTTCAACCATTTGGTGGTGAAGGCTTATCTGGTACTGGTCCAAAAGCCGGTGGTCCACTTTATATGTACCGTTTGATGGAGCATTGTTCTGAGAAAGTATTAGCAACACCATTTGCGGTGAAAGCTGAAATCTCTAGCTTTGATGCTGTATCGAATGTTGCTTACCAAAACTTGTTGTCATGGGCAAATAAAAATATGCCTCAAGCAATTCCAACGATTCCAGCATTTGGTGTTGGTAAGTTCTATGAATTGCAAGGTCCAACAGGTGAAAGCAACCAATACATTATCTTGCCTCGCCATCGTGTACTTGCTATTGCCAATGATGAAGCTGCTCAATTGCAGCAACTCCTAGCAATCTTCGCAGTAGGTAGCACAGCAGCGGTATTAAAAGACAATGCATTCCTAGTGAAACACAAAGCATCTTTACCAAAAGATGTATTAGATGCGATCACTGTGATTTCAAGTGTTGAAGCTGATCATTTTGATGCTGCTTTACATCAAGGTTCAGTTGAACAATTAACTGACTTACAGCATAAGATTGCAAACCGCTCTGGAGCAATCGTGGGGATCACTCACCTTCAAGTGAACGAGCAAATTCCTTTAGAACGCCTAGTCATTGAACGAGCAATTAGCGTAAACACTGCAGCAGCAGGTGGTAATGCGAGTTTGATGACTTTATCTGAAGACTAATTTTCAGTCTCTTGCGGAACTTCAAACGTTCCTCATCCTAGCCCGAATCATGTTTACATGGTTCGGGTTTTTTATTATTTTAACGTTACCTTTAAATAGCAATAACAAAATGAGATCACTTATATGCAGTTTTTCTCAGCACACCAATATCAACCTGCTTGTAAGCAACTTTTTGAAGATTATAAAAATAAGATCCTGCAACTTACCCCTTTTGCTATTGTTGAACATATTGGTTCATCTGCTATTCCAAACGCAATTTCAAAAGGTGACTTAGATATTTATGTAGAAGTCCCCGCTCATCATTTTTTAGATACCATTGAAAAATTACAACAGCTTAATTTTAAAGAAAAACTTGATACACTACGCACTGATCAACTTTGTATGTTGGAATCTCAACTACACGATGCCGCATTGCAAATCGTGGTCACAGGCTCCGAATTTTGTAATTTCCTCATCTTTCGCGACCGATTAAGAAATGCACCTAATCTGACCGAACAATATAATCAGCTCAAACAAAGATGTGTTGGCTTCTCTCAAGATCAATATCGGGAAATTAAAGCAGATTTCATTCAATCTATTCTCGCCCTAGATTAAACAGATAAAATAAGTGAATGTCATAATTTCCCTGCACCTTATCACGCTTTTTTGATACCATTCTCGTTTAGATTTCACCTGTAGTTTTCTTTTTTATGACCGTATCTTACCAGCAGCAACTTCAAGAGAAAGTTGAACGCATTACCTCACAATTTGCATCGTTCAATCCACCTGCTTTAGAAGTATTTCAATCGCCTGAACAACATTTCCGTATGCGCGCAGAATTTCGTATCTGGCATACCGAAGATGATTTGTTCTATGCCATGTTTGAACGTGCTGAAGATGGGAAACAAAAAGAAGTTATCCGTGTGGATGCGTTTCCGATTGCAGATCGAAGCATTAATGATTTAATGCCGCGCTTATTAGAAGAATTAAAAGCAGTTCCTATTCTATCGCAACGTGTTTTCGAAGCAGACTTTCTCTCAAGCTTAAGTGGAGAAATGTTAGTCACATTGATTTACCATCGTAAATTAGATGCTGAATGGGAAATTGCAGCCAAAGCCTTAGCAAAAAAGCTGAATATTAAAATTATGGGTCGCAGTCGCGGTCAAAAAGTGATTATTGGTGACGACTACGTAGTTGAACAGCTCAATGTTCACGGCCGTACTTTTAAATATAAACAAATTGAAAGTAGTTTTACCCAACCCAATGCGCAAGTGTGCCAACATATGTTGGAATGGGCTTGTGATGCAGCGGAAGCTTCAGAAAAAGACCTGTTAGAATTGTACTGTGGTAATGGTAACTTCACTCTACCACTGTCATTAAAATTTAAACGTGTTCTTGCAACTGAACTTGCCAAATCCTCGGTCTATGCGGCGCAATGGAACATTGAGCAGAACCAGATCGAAAATATTCAGGTTGCACGTTTATCTGCCGAAGAATTCACCCAAGCCTATCAAGGTGAACGTGAGTTTAGACGCTTACAAGAAGCTGAGATCGACATTCAAAGCTACGACTTTGACACGGTTTTTGTCGATCCTCCACGTGCAGGCATCGATGATGAAACGCTTAAACTATTACAAGGTTTTGAGCGTATTCTTTATATTTCATGCAACCCAGATACCCTGCACGACAATTTAAAAATACTCAGTCAAACACATCGAATTGTGAAGTTTGCGATGTTCGATCAGTTCCCTTTTACCCATCATGTGGAATCAGGTATTTTGCTCGAAAAGATTTAAACAAATTATTTCAACGTAACAGTAATTTATAAAGGGTTCGAGTAACCCTTTATTTTTATTCAAACTATATTTATAAAAAAGTGATAATTTTCAAAGGTCAAGTCATTCAAATGTCATAATTTCGTTAGACATTCAAAGAATTATCGAAAAAATTGAAGTTCAACTGCTGCTTTTATCACTTAAGCTGACTTGTATTTTATTTTAAAGTGGTTATATTTCGAGCTATGTTAGGTTGTATATGAAGGCTCTATGAGTTTTTGGCAAAAACTGTTCAATGCAGATGAACAATACAATGAACACAAGAACCAAACTTCTTGCGTCGAAAATGATTGCTCTTGCAAAACCAATGAACAACTGTTGGATGCTTTAGTTAAAGCAACAGATGAAGATGTCATTAAAGGCATTAAAAAAGTACTGATTTCTCGAGGTTACAGCCGTAAAGAATTACTTGCGATGATTAACCCGCCTATCCAATAAAAATAAGCCTACCCTAATCTCTTTGCATAAAGAGATTAGGGTATCAGCGCGACTTACACTTCTCTCTATTCACTTCTGCGACGATTGGCCCCAAATTAAAGGTTTGATCATGTCGTTTAGTTTTTGCTGAATACAAACTTGAAATCGAACCATCCAAATACAGCGCATTATCTATTCTCAATTGCTGCTTAAAAAATTGTGCAAATTGATAAAAACTGACACGTTGCTGTGAAATCACAAAATACAACTGATTATCTTTAACGCCGACCCCATTTCTAATTTTTAATGAATTCGAGTCAGCCAGAAACTGATTGTTAATTTTTCCCTTATAGATCAGCATGGGCCCTGATTGCGTTGCAAACTGTGCTTTAAATGGATCTCGCTTATAATCAGCGGTCGTTTTAATTACAGCATGATGATCATTCCAAGCAACGACACCATTGGGCTGCATAAAGAAATTCCCAAAGCCCTTTGCTTCATTGAGCTTAGTCAGCTCTTTCCCATTTTCGATATACAAACCCACAGGTTGGAAATCTGCATGATACATTCCTGCATTCATTGCAAAACTGAGTTGCTCACAGGCAGGTAACATGTTCTGGATTGCGGCAAACTTCTGATAATAACGATTACTTTGAGCTTGTTTTAAGAATAGCTTCAACTGATTGAGCTGTTCTATTTTAACGACATCATATTTCTGATGATTCAATTGCAAGGTTTCATGCTGCATCGCATTCACAGTCGGAACAGCTAAAAATGAAAGTGGTAGGAAAAGCCATTTTTTCATCATAAATACAAATTTTAAGCCTCAATTTGTGTTTATTTTCCCATAGCAAGGCATAGCACTAAAGAGCAGATACAAACACCACACATAATCATGGACTTGAAATGCTAAATAGCCTCGATTGATTCACATTTTTTCATTAAAATAAGGCTGTAAATACAATAACCTTGTATCCACATGCAGCAAAAACATCCGCGCTTTCCAATTGGCGCACATCTGATCGTAAAACACTTTGGTTATAGTCACCACGGTATCTATGCAGGACGTGGTCGAGTCATTCATTATTCTGGTTTTGCCCATATTTTTAAAAAGCATCCAATTGAAATGACCTCTATCCAACGTTTTGCGCGCGGTAAGCAAATCTACTTGCGACATTACCCGTCCCCACGCTACACCGCTAAAGCTGTTGTACGGCGTATGCGCTCACGCATGCATGAAAACCACTATCATTTAATTATTAACAATTGTGAGCACTTATGCACTTGGGCAATTACAGGCGTTGAATCCAGTACTCAAGTTGAACGCATGCAACGTCGTCTTGCGACCATTGGCTATGTCAGTTCCGTCATGAGTTATATGAATGGTCTCATGCTTACGGTGGCAACCGCCTGCTTCGCGATTGTGCTTTACATCAAAATGATGCTGCGTCGACAAGCAAAAAAATCGGTCCCCGCTTATTTACATCTCAAAGAAAAACATTCTAAAAAGTAAATTGTGATCGATTCAAAATCGTATTTTTCACTTCTTTATTGATTTTTAATCCGCCTTGTTTTAGTATCTTTGCTGATACATCTCGTATCGCTTCCATATCGAGGGTTTTATGTTGGAGATAGCAGTAATCTGGTAACTAAATTTCAATAACACATTGAAATTGGTTATCTACGCGAATTTTTTGGCTTTAAGCCTAACTTTGCCTGTGATTATTACTATCTGGATAACAACATGAACTTATCTAAGTCCGAACAACGGACACTACACGTCTTAGCTAAAGGCGGAAAAATCGTAAAACTTCGCAATGACCTTGGTCAAATCATCGCTGTAGAGTGCTACAGCCGAGAAGGTTTCCTGCTGTCCGATTGTAGCCTCGACGTTTTTAACAAGCTAAGAAAGAAAAGATTGATTAAATCCATCAATGGACAGCCCTATCAGATCAATTTACAAGGGCTGAGATCCGTGCGCCCACAGTTAGACAATCGTTAACAAACAACCATCGCTTTGGATGAGCTCTGGTTGTGTATAGATGATGTCAGACACAAGCTGAGAACGGGTTTGTCCAAATTACAGATGGTTTATTTATGAGAAATAAAATGGAACTAGATGTCATTCAAAACCGCTTAGCATTTTTGCGCGAAGCAGAAAAATTGAAAAATGTGATCCGCTTTTCACACACCTCTAATGGCCGTCAAGAAAGTACAGCCGAACATAGCTGGCGTTTATGCTTGATGGCGATGATTTTTGCAGATCAATTTAAACAGATTGATTTTGAGAAGCTGCTCAAAATGTGCCTGATTCATGATCTGGGTGAAGCAATTCATGGTGATATTCCAGCCATTCTGAAAGATCAATTTCCTGATAAACATCAACAGGAGAAACAGGATCTTTATCAACTGACGGAATCTCTGGATGAACATCCACAGACGTTGATTCGAACACTTTGGGAGGAATACGAAAATGCATCGACTCCTGAAGCAAAGCTTGTCAAAGCACTGGATAAGTTAGAGACCATTTTGCAGCATAATCAAGGCATTAATCCTGCTGATTTTGATTATGCTTTTAATCTCACTTATGGTGAAAAATACACAAATACCTCACCCTTACTCAAACAGATTCGGAGCATTTTGAATCAAGAAACACAAGAGAAAATAAAGATGAACATACTTATTCGAGATGAAAATATCTCCGATATCCAGAGTATTTTTACTTTAACCCAAGCTGCCTTTGAAACTGTAGAACATTCCAGTCATACCGAACAGTTTATTGTGAATGCTTTAAGAGATTCAAACCAGCTGACCTTATCTTTAGTCGCAATACACAACCACAAACTCGTCGGACATATTGCTTTTTCACCCGTGAAAATTTCTGATGGCACTACAGGTTGGTATGGACTTGGCCCAGTCTCTGTACTGCCAGAATATCAGAGTCAAGGTGTGGGTTCCAAACTAATACGTACTGGTATTGAAGCACTTAAAGACTTGGATGCAGTGGGTTGTGTTTTATTGGGTGAACCAGAATATTACGATCGATTCGGTTTTAAAGCAGATTCAAGACTGCGATTAGCAGATGTTCCCGCTGAATATTTTCAGGTCTTGCCCTTCACTGAACATGTCCCTACTGGTGAAGTTGTTTATGCTGATGCATTCCATGCCACGGCATAAGCTTCTAGGCTAAATTACATTGAGATAGAAGTTCATATCGAATGGTATGGGCTTCTATTGTTTTAATGGGATAAAGCAACTCGTTCAGAAGCATATAAAGCTGCCTCAAAGGTCTCTGCATATCCAGCAATTAACTCAGCTTTATCAGTTCCATTAATAATTCGCCGAGCTCCAATATAATCTTTGTGATTTTGATGGATGTAATTTGATAATTTTTTACCCGTAAACATGCCATTTTTCATTCCAACAATCATGACACGGGCAGCAATATCTGCTTGTAAAGCCAGTTTTGGATTTTTGACTAGATCAACTTTCAGATAATCCCCCATTCGCTTATAGTTCGCCAACCAAGTTAACTGTACATAACCATAGCCAATATAGGGATAATATTGCTTAGATCTTAAATATTTTTCGGAACCGTACTCAATCACAGGTTGCATGGTGTGTGCAGTTTCATGCCAAGTCGTTGCCAACATATAGGCGGCTTGGGGGCGTGTGATACCCGTGTCTTCATCTAAAACCGAAACCAAGAAATTAATCCCATCTACCTGAGACTGACTAAGTTTTCCAAATGTCTGACGCAAAATATCAAAACCGTCTTGTGTTATTTTCATGTCTTTTTCCTCTTTATAATAAAAAACCGCCCGAAGGCGGCATTAGATTTTTTTTAGCTACAATTTATCTTTAAAGTCCTTCAACTCTTTGGCAACATCCAAGATGGTCGAGTCTTCTCTTGCATTAATATAATTAAAAGTCCAACGAATGATCGCCCATACTGGCAATCCACAAAGAAAGTACAGGCCACCTAAGGCAAATGCGCCATAGGGGTTTTGACTCCACTCTTGCAAACCAAAGTGCTGAATCACAAAAGCACCTCCTGCGATACTGCCCACTGCTGTCGAAATGAGTGAAACCACCCATTCACGTCGAGACTTGGGTAGCCGAGTCATAATCACCACCATCCAAGCCAAAAGCATAAAAGTAAGTGCCATCATGACAATAAAAAATACTCCATAGGATTTAATAACGGCTACAATCCCTGCACCCGTTGAAACAAACTCTGTCATTATTTTTCCTCCATAAATAGAAAGGCCTTAACTTATTCAAAGTTAAGGCCTAGATTGACGTTTTAAGCAAAACCACATCACATACTGCTCTCAATTCATTTTTATCACCTTCGCTTATCAATTTTCTTTAAATTCATACTATTGTGGATAATGCATCATTTCACTTTGCTGATGATGAAACTGAACAAAATCGCCTACATTCACTTGCGAACCCAAGATTTCACCTTTACTGGTTAAGTGATAATAAACACCATCTTCGAGTTCAGATGGCATTTTATAATCCAAGCTGACATAGGCTTCTCGCAGATCAAAATCAAGCTGCTGTACATCAGCTTGTGCCACGATTTGATAATACTTTGGCAATTTCAGCGCATTGGTTGAATGCCATGTTCCAACGAGCTCGTAGTCAATAAAGACTTTCATCGATTGAACACCTGTAATCTCAAATGTCACAATCGGCTTTGCTGATGGATGCGCTTGAATGAAAGTGACATTATTTAAACTATTATATTCTCCCAAAGTCACCACAAATTTTTCATCCAAAAAATAACAATGGATCACAAAGCCATTTTCAATCTGGCTTAATGTCACTTTATATTCAGGTTGCTGATCCACACCTACGATGACCATTGAGCTTTGCGCTGTATTTGCACTGCTCAGTGAAAATTGACCTTTCTGGGCTTGGAAAAATGCAGATACAGCAGCTTCGCATGTGTCCTTTACTTTGATAGAGCCCAATTGATCATTTCCTTCAATATATGCAATCGCCTTTAGATCGGTTGTCGTCTGCATGATCGCGGGCACAATATCTGCATAAGAAAGAATGTCTAGATGTTTGATTGAGCAAGAGCTTTGCATCATTTTATTCATACAATTCATTTTATTCACCTTCAGTTATTTTCGGCTTTTAAGTCGCTCATAATGGATAACGGCTGCTAACCCGTAGATATAAAAAAACTCGGCATCCACATGGACCCGAGTTTTTAGGCAATAAAAAAGCCCATCTATTGATGAGCTTTTTAGTTAAGGTCAGATATATATAAATTGACCATTATATTAAAACTATAACTTAATTTCCTAAAAAATGGAAATATTAAATTAGAATATCTTTGTAAATATTCCTTACTAAAATAGATTAACTCGAATAGCGATGCTCGCTCTTATCAATCAAAAATAAATCATCAAATAATTTTTATATCAGCCTTTATTTAGAATAAAAACAACTAAAACAATATTTATAGTTTTCCTCTTTACATACCTACTCAGCAATATGAATGCATGAGCAAAAACCCAAAATCTTATTGTATTTTATTGATTTATTTACATCAACACCATAGAGTCTGGAATCTACCCGAACAGGTTTTCTTGGAAAGAATGAGTTTGATCCATAAATTGAATAGAAAATTACACCCAAGACCATAAAGATTAAAGTCAAAATTTATAAATATTTTATTAACATATTCCTCTTCCTTATCCTTGGATATTTTTTTATAGTACTTACATATTAAAAGCCCACCTTAAAATGAGCTTTTAATAACAAACATTTAAACAATAAAATGAGAATAAATATGGCGCTTATAATTATCGCTATAAAATATCATACCTTCATTACTTTATAAATATTTCTTCTATACTCTTCAATTGCTGCTTCAGCCTCATTAATTGCAGTTTCAAGCAAAGTCATCATTTGAACCTCGTAGCCTTTCCATGTCTTTCTATAGCAATCGACACTCATCTGATGCCGACTAATACCCGCATAGGCTAACCGCCCTTTGGCTGTATAATTTTCTTCCAAATCTGGATCTAAAACAAAATCCAACACCATGCGTGCTATCAACCAAGCCAGATGGTACATCGCAATACGTTCAGGTTCTCGTTTTCTATCTCGTACTGCTTGTTCAACAAATGCATTAGCCAAATGCTGACGAACCTCTTCATAGTCCTGTTTGCTTTTATGTTCAAACACAATCAATGCGGTAACCGACTTTGCCAATTGACTTTGCATTGAGGCAATCGCCCCTAAACGATCCTCATAATCCAACGGTCTCTTGCCTGTACCACGAACAAAAGGCTCTAAGTTTGGCGAACGCAGTGTGAGTCCACGCATTAACCATTCAAATTTTTCAAACTTTGCTACATTTGCATTCATATCTTCACCTCGTACTGATTTATATATTTTGTGATTTAACGATTATTATTTTTGGCGCGTTTAGTGATACTTTTCTCTCGCTTCAACAATCTTCATGGCCTGATGAATTTCTTCAAATCGAGCTTTTGTACAGGGCCGAGTTGCACTTTTGATTTGAGAAATATAACTATGTGCACAACCTAGAATCTGCACCAATGCTTTTGCTCGTCCCTTATGCGCACCCAGCCACTGGCTGAACATCTGAATTTGAGCTGCAGTTGCTTGATTTGCGACTCGTTCAATTTTCTTTAATTCTTTTTGGGTTTTTTCTGGTGATACAAACTTAACAATATGACTTGGTCTTGCTTTCAAGCGCTGCTCATATGTATTTTGAATCTTTGTAATTACATTGCCTTGTGCCAACCATGCTTCAATTTCCGTATTGAGATTTTGCTTAATATGCATGTTGGGATTGATTGACTTATTCATACCGCACCTCTCGCATTTAACCGAATGAACAGGTCAATTATATTAGCAAACTAATATAAATTCAATAAGAATACTAATTTGACTTCACATTAGCTTGCTAATATTCTTAATTTATTGATTTAAGGTGTATTAAAATGCTTAAAGATCGGCTTAAAGAAGCAAGAAAAAATGCCAAGAAGTCGCAAAAAGATGTGGTTGCTGCGGTTGGTATTACACAATCTGCGCTCAGCCAGCTTGAAACAGGACTGGTCAGCTCATCATCACATTTAGCTTCGATTGCTAATTTTCTGGGTGTAGACGCCTATTGGCTACAAACAGGCCAAGGACACGCCACGCCGAAAGAATCGAATCATGAAGATGCTTCAAACATTTCGCCTGTAAAAGCCAATATGGCTCCGGTACTGTCCTGGGTACAAGCGGGTGTTTTCACCAATGTTGAATCGGTTGATATCACACAGGTTGAGGAATGGCTTCCACTACCAGATGATTGCGATGACTGCTTCTATCTAAAAGTACAAGGTCTGAGTAATTATCCTGTCTTTCATGAGGGCGATTACATCTTGGTTGATCCAACCGTGCAATACAGCGATATGCAGTCAGGTGATATGATTGTAGTGAGGAAGCATGAAGACGCAACGTTTAAACGTCTAGTGATTGAAACGGATAATTCAAGATATTTGCAGGCACTCAATCCTGAATTCAAACCCAATATCATTCCACTGGATGAAGAGTGTATTTTTGTCGGTGAAGTAGTCGATTCGATTCGCTATATCTACCAATCAAAACGCAGATCCAAGATCAAACACAGCTGATGTTTTTTATTAGATTACTAATTTTTCACTAATATTAGAATTTTAATAAATGTATATTATCGAAATCAAAAAAAGCCTAGATGATGTGCTCATCTAGGCTTTTTCTTCGGATTAAATATTACTTCGCAGCAGTTGCTTCAGTTGTAATATTCACAGTGATCTTGTCACCGACATTCGGAACGTAGTTACCGATACCAAATGCAGAGCGGTTAAAGCTCGTTGTTGCATTGAAACCAATCGCAGGTACTTTCGCCATTGGATGCTCGCCTTGTTTATTTAGAACAGCATCTAATACCACAAGCTTGGTTACACCTTTAACCGTTAAATCACCTGTAATTTTGAAGTGTTTTTTATCTTTGGTTTCTACTTTGGTACTTTTAAAAGTTATGTTTGGATATTTCGCAGCATTAAACCAAGCTTCTTCTTGGAATTCTTTATCTAAAGCAGCAACATTTGTATTCACACTGCTTAAAGGAATCGTCACTTCGACAGATGAATTTGCAGGTTTTGCAGTATCAACTTTAATTGTGCCTTGAATATCAGTGAAATTTGCGCTTGGCGTAGAGAAACCAAAGTGATTCCAGCTAAATACTGTCGCAGTATGTGTTGGGTCAATTTTATAATCTACAGGTGCTGCCAAAGTCACTGAACTTGCTAAAGCAACTGCTAAACCGAGGCTTAATGTTTTAAATTGCATTTTTCGAATCCTTGTTTGATATCGTCATTAGTGTATAGATCAAGTATTTTTATTCACCATTCTTTATAAAACGATATGTTTCATCCATGCAACAATAAAAGCGTTACAGTTGTTATTTAAAGCGCCTATCATAAGACCATTCGGTACTAGACAATTGAGCATCGAAAGAACATGATCAATTTAGGTTTAAATTCTTAAAGATAAACAACAAGGTAGAATATGACTCACACAGCACAAGCACTCAGTACATCAACACCTTATCGCGTTAGCTTGACAGATCCTGCTGGTCATACATGGTATGCAGATGAGCCAGCGGACAAAGGTGGGCAAGATACCGCGCCAAATCCAGTTCAGCTGTTACTTTCCGCTTTAGGCGCATGTACCACCATTACTTTAGAAATGTATGCCAAGCATAAAGGCATTAAGCTAGAGCACGTTCAAGTGGATTTAGCACTGAATCCAAATGGCGAGCCTGAGTCAGGTCAAAATAATATTGAACGTAAAATTATTCTCAAAGGTGAATTTACCGAGGATCAGCACAAACGTTTGTTAAAAGTCGCAGAAAGCTGCCCAATTCATAAGTTGTTAACGTCTAATATTTCGATTCAGAGTGAATTAAGTATTGGATGAGTGACCTATTACATTAAATTTCAATTACATCCGTATACCATTCCAATGAGCCACTCATCGAAATATCTATTGCTAGGTCGACAATATTTGTGAGCTCATTTGGAATAAATGAATATAAGTTTTCCCCATCGAAATGAATCCAAAACTCAGGCGGTGGTGTATCACAACTATCTATAAACCGACCTGTTTCCCTCTCAGCTAAACAGTCAAACATTGATGAATGTACGTCAAATACTAAGATTTTACCCTTTAACTTTATTAAACCTGATATGCACTCATATTGGGTCCGAGCTTGAATGGCCTCTTCAAAATAAGTTTGCATACGATAACTATAACCATCAAAGTTTAGGTCACTCTTGTTCTTGATTGAACATTCTCGTAATGCACAATATAAAAAATTATATTCTGCGCACTGCCAAAGTATTTCTTTTTTATTTAGATTTTCCAAATACCAATATTTAATATCATTTAATATTTCATCAAAAGCATGAAGTTCAAATTCCTTTCTCATCACAATACCTCAGTCTTTTAAGTTTCAATAAAGTACCACTGATCAGCTCTATAATTATCTGCTTCATCCTTTGGATCAATATAATCAATAAGTATTCCTCGCTCCTTGATTTTCTCAGGAACTTCCAATCCCCATCTCCGAGATAAGCTCATGTCATCCGCTAAAAGATATTGAGGATTGTAATATTCTGCTGACAAAGTATGGGAGTTAAAATAATCTTCATCTAGATACAAACAAATTTCGCTAGCAAACATATCAGGCTGAATAATGACACATACGACTTTACAGAATTTCATGCCAACAGGTTTTGCCTCAATTAAATACTGACATGCATTAATTAGATGCTGGGCACACTGTGCCTTTATTTCTTGTTGAGCATGCTTTCCCTGAACTAGATTCATAGCTACAGGTATTTTCCAATTATAATATCGCTCTTCATACCCATCTAAATCAGGGAAATACCCTTTAAAACTTTCACTCCAATACTTAAGATTTCTTAATTTACGGGGAATTCCCCGTTCTTTTTTATTTGATAATGCAAACCTTCTCATTTTTCTATTTATTCCTTTGTTTTATCATAAAAAAAGCGCCCTAATGAGAGCGCTTTTTTTATACCACTTAATTCAATTAAGCAGTCAATTCTTTAACCGCAGCCACAACCGCTTCAGTTGTAATACCGAAGAATTGGAACAAGTCTTTTGCAGGAGCAGATTCGCCATAAGTGGTCATACCGATCACTTTGCCATCTAAACCAACAAACTTCCACCAGTAATCAACGTGAGCCGCTTCAACCGCTACACGGGCACGAATATGTGCAGGCAATACTGCTTCACGATAAGCAACATCTTGCTTCATGAACTCTTCAGCACACGGCATAGATACAACACGCACACCTTCAAGTTGTGCATATGCTTCCATGGCCAATGAAACTTCTGAACCTGTTGCGATGATGATTGCTTTTAACTCACCTTTTTCTTCAGCAAGCACATAACCACCTTTTGCAACGTTTTGAATTTGAGCTTCATTACGTGCTTGGAATGGCAAGTTTTGACGAGAGAAAATTAACGCTGATGGGCCATCTTTACGTTGAAGTGCAGATTTCCAAGAAACAGCTGCTTCAACTGTGTCACATGGGCGCCATGTATTTAAGTTTGGCGTACCGCGTAACGATGCAATTTGTTCGATTGGTTGGTGTGTAGGACCATCTTCACCTAAACCGATCGAGTCATGTGTATAAACATGAATCACACGTTGCTTCATCAATGCAGACATACGCACTGCATTACGTGCATATTCCATAAACATGAGGAATGTTGCAACGTAAGGAACAAAACCACCATGTAAAGCCACACCATTCGCAATTGCAGTCATACCGAATTCGCGAACGCCGTAATACACGTAGTTACCCGCAGGGTTTTCTTGTACGCCTTGGCAACCTTTCCAAAGTGTTAAGTTAGAACCCGCCAAGTCAGCCGAACCACCTAATAATTCAGGAAGCAATGGGCCGAATGCTTGCAAAGTATTTTGGCTTGCTTTACGTGTTGCAATGGTTTCTGCTTTTGCGTTTGTCTCAGCAATAAATGCGTCGGCTTGCGCAGCAAACTCAGCTGGTAAATCGCCATTGATACGACGTAATAACTCAGCTGCTTCCGTTGGATATTTTGCTTGGTATTGAGTAAACAATTCATTCCAAGCTGCTTCAGAGGTTTGACCTTTCGCTTTTGCATCCCAAGCTGCATATACATCTTCTGGGATAACAAATGAATCTTCTTTCCAACCCAATGCTTCACGCGTTAAAACGATTTCGTCTTTACCCAGTGGCGCACCGTGGCAATCTTCTTTACCTTGTTTGTTTGGTGAACCTAAACCAATAATCGTTTTACAGATAATGATGGTTGGCTTATTGCTTTCAGCTTTCGCTTCGACAGTCGCTTGACGAATTGCAGCAGCATCATGACCGTCTACACGAAGGACTTGCCAACCGTAAGCATTGAAACGTTGTTCAGTATCATCACTGAACCAGCCTTCTACTTCACCATCAATTGAAATACCGTTGTCATCATAATAAGCAATCAGCTTACCAAGACCTAAAGTACCTGCAAGTGAACATACTTCGTGAGAAATACCTTCCATCAAGCAGCCATCACCCAAGAAACAGTAAGTGAAGTGATCAACAACATTCAAACCGTCTTTGTTGAACTGAGCAGCTAAAGTTTTTTCTGCTAATGCAAAACCAACTGCATTCGCAATACCCTGACCTAATGGACCAGTTGTTGTTTCGATACCAGGTGCATAACCATATTCAGGATGACCTGGTGTTTTAGAATGTAATTGACGGAATTGTTTTAAATCATCAATCGATAACGCATAACCCGTCAAATGCAATAACGCATATTGCAACATTGAGCCATGTCCATTCGACAATACGAAACGGTCACGGTTCGCCCATTGCGGGTTCGTTGGGTTATGATTTAAAAATTCACGCCAAACTACATCAGCGATATCTGCCATCCCCATTGGTGCACCTGGATGCCCTGAGTTTGCTTGTTGCACAGCATCCATTGCCAAGACACGAATTGCATTTGCAATACGACGTTCATTTAAAGGGGTTGTCATAAGTCAGAATCCGATTAAATCAATAATATGAGAGAAGATGAGAAATCATCTTTCAAAAACTGCGACTATTGTCTTAAAAAAACGACAGTGGGTAAAGTGCAATACACGATATTTCTTACTTTTCCCGTATTCATTTGGCATTCTGTGGGTAAATGTTCACGTGATAAACAGATCACTGCACAATCCAGAAAAATTTTCGACCGTCAATTACAGCTTTATTCATATAAAAAGCACTAAATATCAATTTTACTGATACACATATCAATAAAAACATAATGAAAATAGAATAAATTCCTGCTTTTTAGTCAGCTTGTGCTAGTCCTATAAGCCAAGTCGATGTAACATACTCTGTCTTTTTGAAAATACCAGTGATAGGACGTTCATGCGCGAGTATGCTGTTTTTACTTCAGAATCTGTAAGCGAAGGTCATCCAGATAAAATGGCTGACCAAATTAGCGATGCAATTTTAGATGCAATCCTAAAAGAAGACCCGTATGCGCGTGTCGCTTGTGAAACATTAGTAAAAACAGGTGCGGTTGTTCTTGCTGGTGAAATTACAACGACAGCAAACGTTGATTTTGAAGCAATTGTACGCCAAACCGTAAATGGCATTGGTTATCATCACTCTGATTTAGGTTTCGATGGTTCAACTTGTGCCGTGATCAATATGATCGGTAAACAATCTCCTGAGATTGCACAAGGTGTTGACCGCCAGAAACCTGAAGATCAAGGTGCAGGTGACCAAGGTCTGATGTTTGGTTACGCAAGCCGTGAAACTGATGTGCTGATGCCTGCACCAATTTCTTATGCGCACCGTCTGATGGAGCGTCAAGCAGAGTTACGTCGTTCGGGTGCATTACCGTGGTTACGCCCAGATGCGAAGAGCCAAGTAACATTTGCTTATGAAAACGGCAAACCAGTACGTTTAGATGCAGTTGTATTATCAACTCAACACGACCCTGAAATTTCTCAAATTCAGCTGAAAGAAGCGATTATTGAAGAAATCGTGAAGCCAATTATCCCTGCTGAAATGTTTCATGCGGGCACCAAATTCCACATCAACCCAACAGGTATGTTTGTGATTGGCGGCCCTGTAGGTGACTGTGGTTTAACTGGTCGTAAAATTATTGTCGATACTTACGGCGGTATGGCGCGTCACGGTGGTGGTGCTTTCTCTGGTAAAGATCCATCAAAAGTTGACCGTTCTGCTGCTTACGCTGGTCGTTACGTTGCAAAAAACATTGTTGCTGCTGGTTTAGCAGATAAATGTGAAATCCAAGTCAGCTATGCAATTGGTGTTGCTGAACCAACTTCGATTTCAATCAATACATTCAATACAGGTAAAGTATCTGACGAGTTGATTATTCAACTTGTTCGTGAACACTTCGACTTACGCCCATATGGCATCACGCGTATGCTGAACCTGATTCAACCAATGTACAAGCAAACTGCAGCTTATGGTCATTTTGGCCGTGAAGGTTCAGACTCTGCCTTTACTTGGGAAAAAACAGATAAAGTTGAAACGCTTAAGGATGCAGCTGGATTGTAATCCACACTGCTCTTCTGTAAAAAAGCTCGCAATTGCGAGCTTTTTTATTGCCCCGACATTATTTATTTGAATTGGTATTATCTTGCTTAAACATTTCAAACAAGGAATTGCTTTGCACTGGCTGATCTTCTTGATGATGCTGAGTATATAAATGTGCAAGTTTAATCACGACAACAACTGCAAGACAGGCCGCTACACAAAACATCCACATTCCATACGGACTACGGATATGATGAGAGCCACAATATGGGCACTCTTTATCGGTTGATGCGACGACCTTGTCACAACATGCACAATGATATTGATATAACATCATTTATTCCTCCTACCGCTTATTTTTTATTTTCTTTTTACAACATTTTCAAATGTCACACTTTTATCCTATGAGAAAAAAAACGAGAATTCAATCTAGTTTTCTGACCTATTCATTCAAATTAACAAATTTTTATGACAATTTGATTAGATTCCACATCCAAAGAAAATCATTAAGTTATTAATATTATTTTGATCTTTCACATAATTTGATAAAATAATCTTTTCAAACATGTGGAATACATCATGACTGAATTAATTAATAAAGGTGGATTTCGCGAGCGAGCAAATCGTAGTCGTAAGTACAAACAATCTGAAAATGAAATTACTACGCTCCGATCAAGCCAATATCAGCCCCAAAACAAAGAAGCAGATAAACAAACGCCCAATTCAGAGCAAATAGCGAATCAGCAAGAACTGAATGATCAGACATAAAAAAGCACACTATAAAGTGTGCTTTTTTAAACGCATTAGATTAGTTTACATCTTTAAATTCAATTTTCTTTTGATCAGGCTTCACTTCACGCGCCTCACCATCAATAATGGTTGAATCACGATATTGACCACCACCTTGTTGGTTCTGCATATCCTGCATTTGACGCATCAGATCAGCAAATGGATTTGGTCCAGCAGCACCTGCACCGCCGCCCATACCACCCATCATTTTATCCATCATCGCTTGCTGACGTTTCGCCATGGTTTTCATCAATGCATTACGAAATGCGGTTTGAACAGGTGGAATCAGTACCAATACCGCCAACACATCAGAAATCAAACCAGGAACCATTAACAAGAAACCAGCCATCGCAAGTGCAAGTTTTTTGGTTACCGCTGGATCACCGCCCAATTGTCCGGTCATCTGCATTTGTTGTAACTGCGGCATAATACCCGAGGTACTTGAACGCACAAGGTTTAGACCAATAAAGAATGCGATAATGAACCAGAAAAAGACATACCACATACTTCCAACGAGGTCACCCACGCCAATCCAAACTAAAACTTCAGCAATTGTGCCAAATACCACGATAAGAAGTAGATTCATGTCAAATCTCAAAAAATTAAAACTTTGTGCAATATTGATGAAACAATCCTGACACAACAAATAAAATAAACTCAATACATTAATTGATGGGTACATTTCTTAATTTATCAAGTCTTATACGATAGCTTGTACAAAAAAGCTCCCAATTAAATTAAATCCAATTGAGAGCCGAGCAGACCTGCTTTAAAGATTAGCCACAACTTGCTTGAGTAATCTTTTTAGACTGAGGGTCAATGGTTACCGTAACGCGGTTTTCACGATAGTCCATGGTTACAGGCTGGTTTGGTCCAACACTGCGCACAATCTCTGACTTGGTTTTTTGCTTGATTTGCGCTTCTGTTAAACCAGACTGTCCAACCAACTTAGCTGCTTCATCAGCGATACATTTAGGTTGGTTCGCGCGGAAAAGCTCCCACTCTTCAACCACTTGACCATTTGGTAATTTACAGTAACCTACCTGACCATTGGCTTCATTTCGAATCTCTAACTGACCACCTTGCTCAACGCAATATTTACTGGCAGGATTCGCCATACCAATTTTAGGTGGTGTAGTATCTTTATTAGGTGTTGCTGAACACGCTGCAAGTGAGGTAAGAACCGCAGCTAAAACTAAGATCTTTTTCATAATTTGAATTCTGATAAAGTGAAAAGGCAAAGATAGCAAAAAAACTCAAAGATTATGTCTATGATTTGAAACAAAAACATAGATTAGAGTATGCCTTGCATAGAAATACAGCAGAGAGATTCCCAATCGATACTAACGTGGAACGTCGATGCAAACTGAATAAATTTGGAGTAGCTTACATAAAACTATTGGATAATTAAATATTCCAGTCGAATTGCTTCATCAACTAAGTAATGTTGTTTGATCACATAAAAATGAGGACGGGTCGCAACCCACTCATCCATCTCCAGGATCGCTTGTGTATACCCTGTCACCGCAGAAAAATCTTTGACTTGTATAATATCCATGGACTTCATCCTTTTACCTCACTGCATACATAATACTTATCCATATATAGAAAAAAATCAAATTAATCGGCTCATTCAATTTCTATCTGTCATGATCACTCATCACGAAACAACATAAAAAATGCCTCACATTTAAGAGGCATTTTTATACTACTTGATGATAAATAGATTGTTAAAACGAAACCATTTTGCCCGGATTGAGCATCCCTGTTACACCATACCAACCTTTTGACATTGGAATCGCCAATGGTGCCAACAAACGCCCAAACAGGATATCGCTATGCTGAATTTTGGTTAACATCGCATAATCCTGATTCAAACCCGCAAAATCATCCGCAATAGCCTTACCAATACGCACCGTTTGCGCTACACCATGCCCACTCCAGCCATGTACCGCATAAATTGGAAATTTATTTCCAAACTTACGACTATCAGTCGCGCCATTCATGGTCAGATCACTGACGCCACTCCAACAGAAATCCATCTCAACATTTTTTAGCTGTGGAAACACTTTATTCACTCGGCCTAGTAAATATTGATTAATGTGCCCTACACTCCAGCTTGTACCTGTTCCTTGTCCGCCGAAAAGCAATCTATTCTTCGAGACACCACGGTAATAATCAATCTGTAATTGCGTATCGTAAACAGGATGATCCTGAGGTAATAATTCAGTTAGTGGCACTCCCAATGGCGCCGTCACTGCGATATAAGTATGGAATGGAATCGCGGTTTGTTTCTTTTCAGGGAGCAACTTAAACGCGTTATGGTGCACAGCAATCACCACACTTTTACGTGCTTTTATCACACCAGTCGCTGTTTGAACATAAATACCATCTGCTTGCTCAGAAATTGAAGTGATTTCAGTTTGTTCAAAAACTTTCCCAGCATTTTTACAAAAGCCATGTACCAAAGCACGGTTTAAAGCCAAAGGATGAATATGTCCACCCAAGTCATCCACCAAACCACCTTTATATAGGTCAGATTTGATTAACTCTTTTAATTCATACTCACCCACAACTTTCGTATGATCTTCGCCCAAATATTTCCGAGCATCTGCACCTTGAGTCAACGCAATCAAATGTCCCTCATGCACTGCAGCGGTAATATGTCCACGCTTACGCGCTAAATTTACAGCATACTTTTCTGCAATCTGATCAATTAAACTCATCGCTTCTGTAGAGGTAAAATGCCAAAGTTTTTTAGCATCTTCATAACTAAAGCGCTTAATCATTTCTTCAGCTTCCCACCGTGCCAGACCAGGCGTAAGCTGCCCGCCATTTCGACCTGAAGCGGCAGAGCCAATTCGATTCTTTTCAACTAAAATCGTATCTACACCTTGTTCAGCCAGATGCAAGGCTGTTGAAGCACCTAACAGCCCACCGCCAATCACCACGACATCGCATTCTTGATCGGCATTTAGAGCGTCAAAACAAGACCAATCTTCCAAAGCGCTTTCATAGTAATTTGCAGGATGGTCAAACTCACCATGCTTTGGATTGACCCAACTCCACTCATTAGAATTTTTATATGCTTTGCTTTCTTTAAATACAACATCATCTAAATGTGTTGGTTTTTTTATATCGCGATACATTTGAAATTCACCTAAAAACAATTTCTTACTCAATAATGTACAAAGCTTATCCCAACAAGAATGAACAATAAAACTAGAATCTTTCAATAATTTTGATAGGTCAATAACGCTGAGAAACCGTTAATGATTGATCAGCAATACATATTATTTTTAAATCTTGAATATAATTTTTTGCATTAAGAAATTTACGAAAAAGAAAATGGACCCAAATTTAAAAAAGCACCCGAAGGTGCTTTTTTCTCTCATAAGCTCGTTGCAATCAATACCACAAAGCTGAATAACAACGTACCTAAAGATCTTTTACAATGTACATGAACTTCTTGCTCAAACCCTTGAGCATACGGCTCCAAGTTTTCCATAACTCTCACGCTCATTAAATGTACTACACTGATTAATTTGCCTAACAAATTAATAGAAATAAATTAGCAAAAAGTCGTATATCTCGCTAGTGCAATTTTTCAACCAAATGGTGAATTTATGACAAAAAACAGCACTTCAGGCAGAATAATTAAAAAAAGTGCTTGCCGCAAAGAAAGTAAAGGATCAAGACCTAAAAAAAGCCCACCAAAGTGAGCTTTTTTAAATATCGCGCTTATGTTTTAAGCAACGACTGTAATACCACTTGCTTGAGGGCCTTTTTTGCCTTCAGTAATTGTAAAAGTCACGCGTTGACCTTCGTGTAGAACTTTGAAACCACTGCTTTGGATTTCGCTGAAATGAGCGAAAACGTCTTGTCCAGAGTCTGCATGAATAAAGCCAAAACCCTTAGTTTCGTTGAACCACTTAACTGTACCAGTCACAGTATTAGACATATATTTAAACCTATTTTAAAAAATTTGGGGCGCTGAACAGCGAGCAACTTGGAATCATAAACTCTGAGAGGAAATCTGATAAAACGAAAGGTTTATCTACAACTATGAGATGCAAGATTTTCTGAATCAACAGCGTTATTCTTCTAGTTAGCTTTTACTATACACGACTTTACATTTTTCACGCAATCTCAATCTCTGTTGAAACCTTTTATTCCAATATAAGACTAGACATTAGAAACGACCCAATATTGTATTTTTACTTTAATTTTCATATGTTTAAAAATATAGTTTTTCTTTTAAATTATAAAATCAGATGCTTATATAAAATTTTAACATATTATTTCATGCCATTTTGACCTCAAATAGCAAACCATATTCTCATAATCCAGCTTCATTTTATACTTTTACATATATTTATAGGCACAAAAAAAGCCCACATGTTGTGAGCTTTTTTTTCACTGGTCTAAAGAGTACTTAGATAACAGTAATAAGAGTTGCTTGTGGTCCTTTTTTACCTTGACCAAGAACAAACGAAACGCGTTGGCCTTCATTCAAAACTTTGAAGCCTTTGCTTTGGATTTCACTGAAATGAGCGAAAACATCTTCACCAGAATCAGCTTGAATGAAACCAAAACCTTTAGTTTCGTTGAACCACTTAACAGTACCAGTAACTGTATCAGACATACTTTTAAACCTTTTAAACTTTGTTCATTTATGAGTTAGATCAAAATTTTTCAATAATGACCTAACACAATCTATCGTTATTAGATAGATACTACAAGTGCAAGAACTGTTTATGTTAATCGATAAAGCTGATTAACATCCGTATAGAAGCTTTTCCCGTCCAAATTAAAGTCAATTTCTTGACCTGATTCCAACAGTACTTTCTTTCCAACCTCTACCCATTTAGAACCGTTCAACGTATTTTGCTGACGTTTCAATGGGATGATTCTCACACAAATTTCGTTGCCATTGCTGGCTTTGGCTACACGCCATTCATTAATAATTTTTAACACAAAATCACTCATTCCTGAGCTCAAGTGATCGATTTTGTTTACTATAACGCTAGACAGATGAGAGATAACAACTACATTTCTAGAATCTAATAATTTTTAGCTTTATTTAGGGTTATTTCAGCTAACTTCATTACTGCCTATTCTTTTTAGACAGTAACTTTAAATACATCACAGAGCATAACTAATTTAATTCGGTTGGTAGCGGGAGCTGGATTTGAACCAACGACCTTCGGGTTATGAGCCCGACGAGCTACCAGACTGCTCCATCCCGCACCGACGAGTTAGCTTTATACGCACATCTAACCCACAATGCAAATTATTTTTATAAAAATCGCTTAATTTAGCAATTAACGCCTAAATTACACACAAATCGATCAAAACTCACGCTCACTCAATGTGTCTGAGTTAAGCTTGTAGCAGAGCGCTAAAGATTCAGATATTGAATAAATCAGACAAGATTCGTTCAATAAAACAACTATTTCTTTATAATTCAAAATTCTACAAAAATATTATGCAGTGAAAAGCCCAGTATGTAACAATATCAGCACCCTTTCTTTTATATAGTGCTTCATGTCATTAATTATTGG
This sequence comes from Acinetobacter sp. ANC 3882, assembly GCF_022549545.1. NCBI lineage: Bacteria > Pseudomonadati > Pseudomonadota > Gammaproteobacteria > Moraxellales > Moraxellaceae > Acinetobacter > Acinetobacter sp. ANC 3882. The sequence continues at coordinate 605,262 of NZ_JAKZGB010000001.1, forward strand.
TATTGATCCCGGTTCACGCATAACGGGTTACGGAATTATCGAAAAAGATGGCAATAAGTTACGTTTTGTCGATGCAGGGACGATTCGTACTGAAACACAGGAAATGCCTGAACGTTTGAAGCGTATTTTTGCCGGCGTCGAACGTATCGTTAAATTTCATGGTCCGACTGAAGCTGCTGTAGAGCAAGTGTTTATGGCGCAAAACCCCGATTCAGCCTTAAAGCTCGGTCAGGCCCGTGGTGCGGCAATTGCTGCACTGGTCAATCTGGATTTACAGGTTGCGGAGTACACCGCACGTCAAATCAAGCAGTCCGTTGTCGGTTATGGTGCTGCAGAAAAAGAACAAGTACAGCTGATGGTAATGCGTTTACTCAATTTAACCATCCAACCGCAAGCAGATGCAGCAGATGCCCTTGCTGCGGCAATTTGCCATGCCCATGCTTCAGGCAGTATGAGCAAAATGGCAGTACTCAATGCATTAGGTGGTATGGCACGTGGGCGTAGTCGCTCAAGTAGCAGACGCCGTTAAATTAAGAACAAACCAATATGATTAAAAGCAATCTATTAGATAAGGCCATCAAGCCTTATATAGACTTTAAAGAAAAGTTGGGAAATTTGATTAAAGGATACGGCTTTGTCCCCATTTCTTATTATGCTGACTCTAAGAAAGAAATTGCCCACAAAATTCTTCCTATATTACGATCATATAGAAAATTAATTATTAAAAAAGATAATATATCCCTACCTACATGGGTTGTAGACTCAAAGTATCCTCAAGATTTCAGTGATGATGAGCTAAATTACATCTGGTTAGACTATCTAAATAAAATGATTCTTGCTTTTGAGTTAGTCTTGGCAGGAAATCATAGTACAGAGGCTGAAAAACAAATCGAGGAAGGTTTGAGATTATTTACAAGCTATTATCAGCATTTATGGGATTAACCTAAAAGCAACCTAGTTAAAAAATCTAACTCCCCCTCACCACTATTAATAAAAATTATTGATTCACCACATAATAAATCATTTTTCCCATGTCATGCGCTTGCAAGCCTCTCTCTCCGTTCCTAGCTAAGAGATCACCTGCCCGCGCATGTAAACTCACGATTTCATGCAATGCAACTTGCTGATGAAATTGAGCTTTTAAACTGGCGATCATCCCCGCCAATACATCACCCATTCCACCTGTGCCCATGCCTGCATTGCCCTGCGTACAGATAAATAATTTATCTTCTAAAATTAAGCTCCCTGCACCTTTCAATACCCATTGCCCTGCATACTTTTGTTGCAGTTGCTGAATCGCAGCAATTCGATCTTGCTCAATGTCAGCAGCAGTACATCCTAATAACGTTGCGGCTTCACCTGAATGCGGTGTGGCGTAGATATGAGCGCCAAGTTGTTCCGAACTCTTTGCCAAAAACCAGAGTCCATCTGCATCCAGTACAACCTCTAAATGAGAGTTTTGATTGAGTAACGCAAACCATTGCTGATAAATATGTTCAGCCCATTGATCCCGTCCTAAGCCCATACCAAAACATACAGCATCGACCTGTTTAAGTAACTTCTCAATATCTTCTTGATCTAAGCTGTTAATATCTCGCACCATAATATTGGGTGCACGCGCCAAGATAGCTTGATGATGTTTTGGATGACAAACTACGCTGACTTTACCAGCCCCTGCATGAAAGGCAGCTTCAGCCGACATAATGACCGCGCCTCCCATATCGGCATGTCCACCTACAACCAATACATGCCCATAGCTTCCTTTATGTCCAAAAGCCTGACGTTTCGGCAAAACGATTTTTTCAGGCGATAAATAAGCAAGTGCTTTTAATTCAGCGTCTGTTGGAATCAAACTGACGAGATGTAATTGCCCAACAAATTGCTTCGCCTGCCCAGTAAATAGCCCTGCTTTATAGCCGAGAATCGTAAAGGTATGCTGAGCTTGTATGGCACATGGTATGGCTTGTCCAGTATTGGCTTGCAGACCACTTGGAATATCAATTGAAACTTTTAAACCTGTTTGCGCATTGAAGAGTTGAATAATACCTTGCCAGTTTTGATCAAGTACTCGGTTTAATCCGATGCCAAACAAAGCATCAATATGGCAATCAAAAATGGGGAGTTCTTGATGGACCGCATTTTCAGACAATAGATAATCAACACTTTGAATATTCACTTGCTGCTGTTGCGCATAATCTGCTGCTTGTTTTAAATCTAAAGATTGACCGAGTTCAGTTGCATAAACAGTGGTGCGAAACCCCTGTTGCTTCAGAAAAGCTGCAATATAGTATCCATCACCTGCATTATTACCTTGCCCGCACCAAATCGCGATCTTTTGAATTTTGTTTTGCTTAAATTGCTCGACCAGTTGCTGTGATATTGCCCATGCTGCCTGCTGCATTAACCCTAAAGATGAATTTTGCTGAGCAAACCAACGTTGCTCCCATGCTTGAATACTTTGGCTATGGTAAACTAGGCCTTGCATGTTTTTCCCCTTTATTATCGGTTTATGGCTACCAGCACCCTATCTCAAACACAGTCTCAAAAAATCGAGCTACAACAGCTTGATCCTGAGGCGCTTAAAGCATGGATAAAAACTCAGGCTTTAGACTTGGGCTTTTCTGATTGTGTCATTGCCAAACCAGATGCTCAAGATCAAATGCCTCGTTTCAAAGAATATTTAGAACGGGGTTATCATGCAGATATGCACTATTTAGAGGAAAACCTAGAAAAACGTGCTGATCCAACATTGCTGGTGCCTGGGACTAAAAGCATTATTTGTGTGCGGATGAACTATCTTGTGGCATCGCCCAAGCCCCGTTATGTACCATTTGAACCAAATTCGGCCATTATCGCGCGCTATGCACGTGGTCGTGACTACCATAAAGTCATGCGTGGACGGTTAAAGACTTTAGCGAGTCGTATCAAAGAAAAAGTCGGTGATTTTGAATCACGTCCTTTTGCCGACTCGGCACCTATTTTTGAAAAGTCTTTGGCTGAAAGTGCAGGTATGGGCTGGACCGGTAAACATACCTTATTGATCCATAAAAAATCAGGCTCTTTTTTTGTTTTAGGCGAACTGTTTACTTCTCTAGAACTGCCTTTTGACCAGCCTGCGACTGCACATTGCGGTTCATGTACTGCCTGTATCGACATTTGTCCGACACAGGCAATTGTGGAACCGTATATGTTAGATGCAAGAAAATGTATTGCATACTTAACCATTGAGTATAAAGGGATCATTCCTGAAGAATTACGCTCTGGCATTGGCAATCGTATTTTTGGCTGTGATGATTGTCAGTTGATTTGCCCGTGGAATGGTTTTGCCAAAACTGCGTCAATCCCTGACTTTGACCCAAGACATGGTCTAGATAACATTCGCTTACTGGATATTTGGCAATGGGATGAAGCGACATTCTTAGCCAATACTGAAGGCAGCCCGATTCGCCGTACAGGATATCAGTCCTTTAAACGCAATATTGCAATTGGCCTTGGAAATGCTCCATACTCAGCTGAAATCGTCACTCAATTGCAAGATGCAAAAACGTTGCACGATGAGATCGTCAATGTACATATTGATTGGGCAATTCAACAGCAATTGCAGCAAATAAACGTACACTGAATAGAAAAATGGTGTTTTTTGCCCTTTGGCTTTGGCACGATTTCTGTATGATGAATCTCAATGTCTGTAATCAATCATCATGGATATAACAATGACTTTACGTAATGACTGGACTCGTGATGAAATCCAAGCTTTATATGACCAACCTTTTTTAGACTTAGTATTTCAAGCACAAGGTGTTCATCGTCAACACTTCCAAGCAAATGCGATTCAGGTCAGTACCCTACTTTCGATTAAAACGGGTAAATGTCCAGAAGACTGTAAGTATTGCTCCCAATCAGCTCGTTACGATTCTAAATTAGAAGCAGAAAAGCGTATCGCAGTCGATAAAGTCATTCGTGAAGCACTCTCAGCAAAAGAGTCTGGTTCATCGCGCTTTTGTATGGGAGCCGCTTGGCGTAACCCACATGAACGTGATATGCCTTACGTGCTTGAAATGGTACGTGAAGTTAAAGCATTAGGCCTAGAAACCTGTATGACTTTAGGTATGCTGAACCAATCGCAAGCTGAACGTTTAAAAGATGCAGGCCTAGATTATTACAACCATAACTTAGATACATCTCGTGAATACTATTCACATATCATCAGTACCCGTACATTTGATGATCGTCTTGATACGCTAGATCATGTACGTCAAGCAGGTATGAAAGTATGTAGTGGCGGTATTGTAGGCCTAGGCGAAAGCCGTAATGACCGTATTGGCTTGTTACATGAACTTTCGACCATGCCAGTACACCCAGAGTCTGTACCAATTAATATGTTGGTTCCAATTGAAGGTACACCGTTGGCGAATGTTGAAAAGCTTGATGTGACTGAATGGATCCGTACCATTGCTGTTGCACGTATTATCATGCCACACAGTTATGTTCGCCTCTCTGCTGGCCGTGAATCATTGAGTGATTCTGACCAAGCCCTTGCGTTTATGGCGGGTGCAAACTCACTCTTCTCAGGTGATAAACTACTTACCACACCAAATGCGGGTGAAGGCAAAGATCAAGTTCTATTTGCCAAATTAGGTTTAACCGCAGAAAAACCAAAGCCGACCGTTGCTGAACTTTCCGTAGATGCCATGAGTGCATAAACAAAAAAGCCTTGTCACATGACAAGGCTTTTTCTTTAAAGATGATTAAATTGATGTGACCAAAATGCCATATTCAGCATTTAAAAACATTCCTATACGGATGATATCAACGCCTGCTGCATGTGTGACTGACAGTTCTTGGCTATGCACATCAAAATGAAATGAATCAAAAATATCCTGATGATGCATCAACCATAACACTGTATCGGCAATATTTTCATCTACCGTATAAGTTTCCGACTTAAAATCTTTATCCATAACACTATGCATATCTTCATTGGATCTATACATCATAACGGATCAAAGGCTTTAACGCAGCTTGTAAAAAACACTTAGTAAAGGACATTACTCACTAAGTGTGTAAAACGAGAATACACCTTTAAATATTTAAGCCGCTTGCGGACTCACAATCGTTTGACCTGCCTTTAAACTTTCAACAGCCTTTGTATTAAATGCCAAAGTCAGCACATGGTTATCTAAATGAACATGATAAGACTGGATCAATGACTGCTGCCCTTCATCTGTTTCAAGCACGTATTCATCTGCAATATTTAAGATACCCTCTAAATTGGTCGTACTAGAGGCACGATCATGGCTGAATAGATCATAGATCGTTTGCAAGTTGAAGCTAGTCTGCTGTTCCGTAGGATGACTTTTTAAATAACTTTCTAGGAATAAAACAAACTTGTGTGCAAAGAAATAGTAGTTTGGTTTGTGGGTATAAAGCATGTTCATTGAAAGCTCCTCTCGGCGTTTTTTTCATCTAATCATGACTAAAAAACTAAGGATTGAACCTTAAAAGATTCTTAAAAGAACTTTGAGCTTTTTGTAAACACACTTAATAATCATTCTAAAAACTTGATTATTCATCTAAATCATTTTTTCAATTTTGTTAATCAAATCACATAAAAATACAATTTTAGCCATTTTTTGATCAAAAAATAATCATGTGGCCCAATTTTTATGAAAGGAAAAAACAATCAGTCTTAAGCAATTTTAAACAAACCAGTCGGTAAAATAAGTTTTCCACAAAGCAAAAACTTTTCATATCAACAACTTATTAATAATCGGAAAATTAGATTAAAAACCACTATAAAAATGTGACGCTGTTTGCATTTTTAAAACCTAGTGATATATATTTCGCACATTACTTGTTCAGCGCAAAAATCCAACTGAGAAGTAATTTTAATTCAAACTTTTAGCCGATGTGTTCGAGAAATTATTATGAAAAAACTTGCTTTGATCGCTACTCTTTCAGTTGTTGGTATTGCTAACGCTCAAGCTGCAGATGGAACGATTACAATTAATGGTCTAGTAACAGACAAAACTTGTGACATCGTGACTCCAGCGGGTAAAGACTTTACTGTTACGCTTCCTACCGTTTCTAAGCAAACTCTTGCTAATGCAGGTGCTGTTGCTGGTCGTACACCATTCCAAATCAACTTAGGTAACTGTTCAGAAGGTAAAGTTGCAACTTACTTCGAACCAGGTGCAACTGTTGATTTCAATACTGGCCGTTTACTTAACCAAAATGCTGCTGGCGCGAAAAACGTTGATGTTCAATTACTAGGTAACAACAACCAAGTAATTCCAGTTCTTGCTGCTGGTAGCAATGGTGCTCAAGCGAACTCACAATGGGTTGACGTTGTAGAAGGCGGTACTGCTGACCTTAACTACTATGCTGAATACTATGCAACTGGCGCGTCTACTGCTGGTGAAGTAAATACTTCAGTTCAGTACACTATTATTTATCAATAATCTTTGATAAATGGTGCGAATTTCTAGGTTTCTAGAAATTCGCAGTTGTACACTTCACGCAATCATAGAGTAAATTTAAATGGCACTGAACAGTTACAATTTTTTGCTTGGTTTAACGATGTCATCGGCTTTAATCGCAAGTCAAACACATGCAGAAATTATTTTGCATGGTACTCGCGTTATTTATCCATCAGATGCTCGTGAAGTGACTTTGCAAGTCAGTAACAATGGTTCTAAGCCATCGCTTGTTCAGGCATGGATTGACGAAGGTGATGCTAAAAGTACACCCGATCAGTCTAAAGTTCCGTTTATGATTACGCCCCCTATTTCGCGTGTTGATCCAACGAAGAGCCAATCTCTTCGTATTACTGCATTACCAAATGCAGCTCAATTAAATCAAAAACAAGAAACAGTTTTTTGGCTGAATGTTTTGGATATACCACCAAGACCTACAGCGAACAATAAAGATGCTGTTCCTGATAATTTTTTACAGCTTGCGATCCGTTCACGCATCAAATTTTTCTATCGTCCAGCAAGCATTAAAGCGGATGCCAATCTCGCTGGTGAAAAATTGCAGTGGGCTAAAAGCGGTCAAACACTGATTGTAAAAAATCCAACGCCGTTTCACGTCACCATGACTGCGGTGTACCAGCAAAATGCAGGAAAACCTGTTGACTTGCTGCCTAAAGGTTTGATGTTACCGCCTTTTTCAGAGGACAAGATCCAATTGAAAACTGGTAGTACTGAAAAGCTCAGCTACGTGAATATCAATGATTACGGTGGTCGTATCGAACACCAGATCAAGCTTCAATAACAAACAAATTTATTTCCACTCAATAAGTGATTTTGTACCTATCCTTGAATAGGCGAACGGATTATGTCAAAGAAAAATGCAACAGCTAAATTCTTGAAGCGTCGTATTTGTTATTACCTTACTTCTGGGGTAGTCACAGTCACGATGCCTATGGCTGTTTATGCAGTAGAACAGACAGCAGAACAAGCACCACCAATGGAAGCAGAATTTGACTCTGTCTTCTTGATCGGTGACGCACAAAAAGTCGATATTTCTCGTTTTAAATACGGGAACCCAGTTTTGCCTGGTGAATATAACGTTGACGTTTATATCAATGGCAACTGGTTTGGCAAAAGAAGAATGATGTTCCGTTCAACTGAACAAAATAAAAATGCCTTTACCTGTTTCACTTCTAGCTCATTGCTTGAATATGGCGTAAAACAAGACGTTCTTGTCAATCGTACTGAAACTGCTGCGCCGAATGCCTGCTACAAAATCGAAGAATGGATCGAAAACGCATATTACGATTTCGACACGTCACGTTTGCGTGTCGATATTTCGATTCCACAAATCGCCTTACAAAAAAATGCACAAGGCTATGTTGATCCGAGTATTTGGGATCGTGGTGTCAATGCTGGGTTTTTATCGTATAGCGGTAGTGCCTATAAAACGTTTAATCGTTTAAATGAAAATAAAGAAACCACCAATGCCTTTATGGCAATTACTGCGGGTGCCAATATTGCAGGTTGGCAACTTCGCCACAATGGTCAGTGGCAATGGCAAGATGGTGCTCAAAGTGAATTAGATTCAACGACTAAAAAGAAATCAAACTACGAATCGACAAGCACCTATTTACAACGTGCTTTCCCTCAGTATCGAGGAGTTGTTACCTTAGGTGATAGCTTTACCAATGGTGAGTTATTTGACTCATTTGGTTATCGTGGTTTAGATTTTTCAAGCGATGACCGTATGCTACCGAATAGTATGCTCGGTTATGCGCCACGTATTCGCGGTAATGCAAAAACCAACGCCAAAGTAGAAGTTCGCCAACAAGGTCAGTTGATTTATCAAACCACGGTTGCGCCGGGTAGTTTTGAAATTAATGACCTCTACCCTACAGGTTTTGGTGGCGAACTCGAAGTTACGATTATTGAATCAAATGGCGAAATACAAAAACTTGCCGTTCCTTATGCATCTGTTGTGCAAATGCTACGCCCAGGCCTAAGCCGTTACTCCGTCACTGCGGGTGAGTTTCGCGACCGTGATATTGATTTAACGCCGTGGGTAACACAAGGTAAATACCAACGCGGTATTAATAACTATTTGACGGGCTATACAGGTTTTCAATTAGCAGAAGATTATAGTGCGTTATTATTAGGTGCAGCAGTTGCAACACCGATTGGTGCAGTATCATTCGATATTACCCAGTCCAATACTGACTTTGACAAACAAGGCTCTCAATCGGGTCAAAGTTTCCGTCTAAGTTATAGTAAGCTCATTTCACCGACCAATACCAACTTAACTTTGGCAGCCTATCGCTATTCAACCGAGAACTATTACAAGTTACGTGATGCCCTGTTGATTCGCGATCTTGAAGATAAAGGCGTGAACACCTTTGCTGTGGGTAAACAGCGTAGTGAGTTCCAAATCACCCTAAACCAAGGTTTACCTGAAGGTTGGGGTAATATTTACATGGTTGGTTCTTGGAATGATTACTGGAACCGTAATGAAACCAGTCGCCAATATCAAATTGGTTATAGCAACAATTATCATGGCTTAACCTATGGTCTTTCTGCAACCAATCGTCAGATCGAATACGGTTCAAGCAGTACGCAAACACGTGATACAGAATATTTGATGACACTTTCTTTCCCAATCAATTTCAGAAAGAATTCGGTCAACGTCAATGCAAACGCATCTGAAAACAACCGCACAGTCGGTATGAGCGGTATGGTTGGCGATCGTTTCAACTACGGTGCATCTGTATCTCATCAAGACAGACAGAACCCGAGTTTCAACGTTAACAGTCGTTATCGTACAAACTTTGCGACGGTTGGTGGTTCTTATAGTATTGCTGATTCATATCAACAAGCGATGCTTAGTGTTAGTGGTAGCGTTGTTGCTCATTCGGATGGCATCCTGTTTGGTCCTGAACAAGGTCAAACCATGGTACTAGTATATGCGCCAGATGCTGCAGGTGCCAAAGTCAACAACACCGTTGGCCTTAGTGTAAATAAATCTGGTTATGCGGTTATCCCTTATGTAACACCATACCGTTTAAATGACATCACACTTGATCCTCAAGAAATGTCGACCAATGTTGAACTAGAAGAAACCAGTCAACGTATCGCGCCTTTTGCTGGTGCGATTGCAAAAGTTGATTTTTCAACCAAGAAAGGTTATGCCATTTACATCAATACCAAAACAGCAACTGGTGAAAGCTTACCATTCGCTGCACAAGTCTTTAATACTAAAGATGAATCTGTTGGTATCGTGGCACAAGGCAGCATGGTGTATTTACGTACGCAAGAACCAAAAGGTGATTTGTACGTAAAATGGGGCGATGAAGCCAATGAGCAGTGCCATTTCAGTTATGATGTGACAGCACAACTTTCTAACGACCAGCAAAGCATGATCATGTCTGAGGCCGTATGCAAATGAAAAAATTACTCTTAAGCAGTGCCTTAGTTGCTGCAGGTTTTGGTGTAAATACAGCAGCTCAAGCTGCTTGTTCAACTAGCGCGGGTTTCAGAACAATTGACGTCTCCATGCAAGTAGGTCGAGTTGTAGTTCGACCAAGTGACCCCGTTGGTAAAGTCTTAGTTAAATCTCTTTTTGAAATTCGTCCTGATTCTAGAACAACATATACTTGTAATAGTAGCGATATGATGGTCGCACGGTTATTACAAAATTATGCAATTAGTCCACTTGGCGATAATATCTATTCAACCAATATCCCAGGGATTGGAATTCGTCTTTATCGAGAAGCATTTAATGCTACGAATTTCTCAGGATATTATCCTTATACCCGATCTGTACCAAGTACTCGTATTAGCCTTGCCGAGGGCTATTTCGTTGTTGAAATTGTGAAAACAGCAGAAAATACGGGCTCAGGAACATTAGTGCCTGGTGTTTATAGTACCTATTATGCTGGAAACAGGAATGATCGCCCTTTCTTAACCAGTACCGTTTACGGTAACGCGATTACGATTGCTTCTTCTTCTTGTGAATGGAGAGGTGATATTAATAAAGCAGTACAACTTCCAACTGTGATGAAATCGGGCTTTAAAGGTATCGGCTCAACTCAAGGCGAGCAATCTTTTGACTTAAATATTCTTTGCAATGGTGGTGAAAATCCAACAGGTTATGAAGAAAAAAACCTCATTAGTTTAACCTTTGACTATCAACAAGAAGGTAATAACACTCAAGTCTTAAAGAATCTTGAACCCAATTCGACTAAAGCAAATGGTGTTGGTGTACAGCTTGTATGGAATTATCAAAATAAAAATCAAGTGATTGGTTTAGGTAATAAATTAGAGCTAGGAACAGTGAAATCGAACCAAACTGTTCAATACAACGTTCCACTAACAGCTCGCTACTATCAAACTGCAGCCAATGTCACTGCGGGTAAAGTCCGCGCTATGGCTACTGTGACCATTCAATACGATTAACCTTTTATAAGACCTCTTCCCAAACGAGAGGTCTTTTTTTATAAAAACTCAAAAAATAGAATTAAGTTATTAATTTTTAAAATCAATAACTCAAAAAATACTCACATTTAATTTTTGATAAAAACCGTAAATAACACACCAGAGGAATAATCAATGAAAAAACTGAGCATATTTGCACTTAGCCTAGCCTTACTCGGCTGTGGTGAAAATCAAAATGGTTCACAACAAAATGCTACTTCTACTCAATCAACAGCAGCACCATCTTCAAGCCTTAGTTTGCGTAGTTTTAGCCAACCACAAACTTGTCAGTATAACTTTGATGCCACACAACAAGATTATGATGATTTATGGAACAATCAAAATTCAGATTATCTAATGGGTATATTTCCAACCATCAATGGTCAAAAGTTTAGCTTAACCGTTGCCCCCCCTTATTTTTCAAATAGCGACCCTGAGTACGGTACTTTTAATTACTTACAATACTTAGCTACCAGTAAAGCAAGGTTTTATTCGGCAATAAATTCTCCATACTTTCCATACTTACAAGATGGTTTAGGAGATTTTAACTTACCAAAAACAGGGATTCTTGCACTGGAAATGCAACTCGATATACCTGGCGCCCCACTAAGTGGTGGTTATTATGGAGAACCGGGTTCATCTTATTTCGCAGATATTAATTTTAGTGGAATCTCTGAAAATGGATATGTTGTAAGGTCAGGATATAGTTTCATGGCAGGTGCCGCTGATCCTGATTTCGGTGAAAATCCACCATCCGTATTATTTATGCTTGGTTACCCGAATAGCGATGAGACCGAGTATACTTCAGTTGCTTATTACTACAATAAAATGACCGACTATCAAAGTAAATATCATCGCGTAGGTATCTATATCAACCAAAATACCAAACAGGTTGGCTTTATTGTCAATGGTGTTGATCAGGGGTATCAAGGAACACTCCCTGCCCCATTGAAAAATATCGGTTTTGATATCCGTAGCTGGGTTGGTTCAGATAAAAACGGTAAATTCTCAGACAAACTCGCAGGACTAGAGTTCTCATCTGAATTAATCACTGACCGAAATGCCCTACAGTTTAGCTATCCACAAGGTACAACAGACATCTGTGGTAACGCAATCTAGTTCATTTAAAGCTGTCAAAGCCTAATCATTTGATTCGGCTTTTTATTTTAAAAAAATGGAAATAGCATAATTTTCCAGTTGTAATTGTATAGCTAAGTTCCATATTTGAATTTTATAAAGACGTTACAGCGACCATATAATGCATACCAGACAGGTTAGGTTTTAAATTCTCATTAAAATAAAAATATGTGACTCAATTAACAAAATAAAATAAATATATTAATTATCAATTTTAAAATAAAATCTTAAACACATCACACTTTAAACAACTATTTTAATAATATTTAATATTAATGTTGCCTTAATAATAAAACTCATGTTAATTAATGCTTAATACATTTATAAAAGGCAATAAACATGTATAAAAAAATTTATAAATCTGCCCTACTTTTATCATTAATGGCGTTTGCTTCGGTGAGTTATTCTGCAAACACCATCCAATTGAATGGAAGTATTGTAGAAGATACCTGTTCGCAACAGCATCAAAACAATGACTGTCAGCAACTGAACGTTATACGCGATAAAATCGACACACAATCTATTTCAATCAATGACTTAAATATCCAAACACAAAAAAATACCACTACAGATATTAGCTTCGAGCAGCTTTCTGACCAAAAGAGTGCTGTCATTATTGCAAACTACTACTAGTTAGTATTTTATTATCGTGTATGTGAACTAATTTACACTTAAATTTAATTAGCTCACATAATCAACTTAAATTATTTACAAATTAAACCAATTGATGAAAATCACCAAATTTTGATTAATGGATCACATTTTATTTAAAATTTAATTAAAATAAAGTTAAGATAATTTTATTTTAATTAATATTATTTAAGAAAAGATAAAACTAAAATTAGAAAAACTAAAGCTATATTTAAATTATTTCCCATTTAAACATGGTTGTATATTGACCAGTCGAATCATTTTCTATAGTTTTTAATTGATGAAAATAAAAACACTTTAAAATAATAAGGAATAAAAATGGATCACTTGAAATCCGATTCACAAAACAATAGCACCTGCGTTGATTGCACAAAAGATCCAATTGAATCTTTGAAAGCAATGTTTGTCGACATGGTACAAGCTGGCAGAATTGGTAAAGGCCAATGCCCTGCTATGCGACCAGTTTTTCTCAAACCCCATGGAATTGCTGCTGCCGAGTTCATTATCCGTGATGATTTGCCTGAAAAGTTACGTGTCGGGCTATTTGCAAATATTGGCAAAAGTTACCCAGCGTGGATTCGCTTCTCATCAGATACAACGCCCACAAATACAGATTTCAAATCTACGTTGGGTATTGGCATTAAACTATTTGATGTCGCTGGTGCGAAAATACTAGGGAATCCTGATGCTGATACCTTTGATTTTATCCTACAAAACTTCGATGCCTTTTTCGTTGATACGGCCAAAGACATGTGTGAATTTACCAAAGCAGGTGTTGTCGATGGTAATTACGATCCTTATTTAAAAGCACATCCCAAAACTTCAGAATTGTTGGATGCGATGGCAAAACCCGTTGCCAGTGTTTTGGCTTCGCCTTATTGGAGCGGTTTACCATTTCAATTTGGTCAAAATGAATATGTAAAATATAAATTAGAACCTGACTTTTATCTTGATCCACCTCAGCACTCGCCCAATGATCCTTCTTATTTAGCTACAGATTTAATCACGCGCTTAAAGAAGTCAGAAGCACGTTTCCGCTTCATGATCCAACTCAGAACCAACCCTGGAACAATGCCACTAGATGAAGCGACTGTAGTCTGGTCAGAAGATCTAAGTCCACCAATACATATCGCTGATATTATTATTCCTATTCAAGATATTTCTGCTCGTGGACAAGCCCAATACGGTGAAAACTTATCTATGAATATTTGGCGAGTCACAGCCGAACATGCTCCAGTAGGTTCGATTGCAGACGCACGACGTGTTGTTTACGCTGCATCTGCTGAATTACGCCGTAATGTCAATGGTGTTCCCTTAGGTGAACCTGATACTCCTCGCCCGCTTATTTCACCTGCTGCTTGCATTGACACCCAAATTGTACGTGCAGCAATTCATCCAGCGATTGGTATTGCACGTGTAGGTGATAGTGAAAATGAGTTCTTTATTGGACCAGAAGTTGTAGATGCGCCTGCGGACCTAAATCAACAGCCCAATAGTTATAGAGATGCAACGGGAGCAATAAAAAGACAAGCTGCCCGATTCCGTATCTATGGTTATAACGCTGCTGGAGACGTGGTTCGAGAACTTAACCCTGACAATGCAGATATTGTCTGGACTGTTCATGTGGCTAACCGTAAAGCTGAATGGTATCAATTTCAATATGCACTTGATATCCCAGAAGCAGTAAATGCATCAGACAATGCTTTTACATTGCGCAACCCAAAAGTTAGGCCAATAAACCGTCATAAGTTAGCCATAGATCCTGGCCCACGAAGTATTCATGGTCGCAATATTGCAGGTGGTGCTGAACATCGTTTTGATACAGGAACTTTTCAGGCAGCAGCGGATCAAGCTATCACGGTACCTTTAGGTGAAATTCAAACGGATGAAAATGGGCGTTTATTGTTTTTGGGAGGACATGGAAAATCAGCTTCACCAACCCAAGCACCTGTCTATGATCCAGATAACCCACCAAGCTTTAATAATGCTGATGATTGGTATGACGACACATCTGATGGTCCAGTTACAGCAAACGTGTCGATAAATGGAATTGCCATTCCTGTTGAATCAGCATGGGTTGTCGTTACTCCACCCAATTATGCACCTGATGTAGTCAGTTGGCGGACGATGTACGATCTCATGTGTGATGTCTATGTCAATGCAGGCTGGATGGTCATGCCAGAAAAGCCCTCTTTTACCAAAGATATATGGCCCCTATTAAAGCGTCTAGGCGGCTTACAATGGGTCAATAAAGGTTTTGCAGCCTATTTCGCTAAAGGTTGTCCTATGGATTTTAGCAACCCAGCATTGCTTGCCAAACTTTCTCATAAAGTCAAAGATAAAACCTTAGCTGATCCATATAGTGAGCTACGACGTGCGATCTTCCACAATTTCAGACCATCAAAACCGATAGTCGCCGAGCCAGTACAATGGCCACACATCTGGCCTTGGATTTATGGCGATGCCTTTGGCAGTTTTTCAGAAAATGGAACTGGCAATATGCTCACCATGACAGGTTTACAAGAAGGCTTACTCCGTCATTGGGTAGAAGGAAATTTTATTGATGACTGGTCAAATGAAGAAATTAAATTACCAAGCTCATTAGATCAAGTCCCGCTACCAGAACAACCACATACATTAGATCAAGCAGCGTTGCATTATTGCTTAGCCGATACTTTCCATCCTGGTTGTGAAATGACATGGCCCATGCGTCATGCCAGTATGTATAGTTCACCTTTTCGAATCCGACTACGTTCCAACTCGGATCCTGAACCTGATTATGGTGCCACAATGACACCTGTCAAAGTTCAACAAGTAGATGGGCCTTTATATGCTCAAATACCGGGTAGCATTACCCGTTGGATGGCGATTCCATGGCAAGGAGATACAGCATTCTGTCGCTCAGGTTATGATCCTGATTTCGACCCATATCTTCCAACATTTTGGGCAGCCCGTGTTCCAAATCATGTTCTAACCGAGCAAGACTATCAAAAAGTGATTAACTTAGAACTACCACGAGAAGAACGTATTGCCGCCTTTAATCAACGTCGTAGCTGGTTACGTGCCATCCAAAATGCAGATACAGCAGAAGTGATGATGCGTATGATTGCGCATTTCAATGAGCTTGGTATTGTTGAAGTACGCGAAGGTTTAAAAGGTGATCCAGATATTCCTGAATATATTTATGTTGAAACTTTGATTGCAGGCCAATTAAAAACAGCAGCAGAATATGCAACCAACTTATTAGAAAGCAAAGTCGAGCCACTAACCGATCTTGAAAAAGCAGGCTGGGCAAGCCATGAACAATTATTAGCATTCCGTTCTGTACGTGTACAAAAACGCTAAAATGGCTCAATTAACCACAGATGTTTGCATAGCAGGTCGAGGGCCTGCTGGCATCATCGCAGCAAGACAACTTGTGTTGGCTGGATTCTCCGTCATCATCATTGACAACCCAAACCATAAAATACATAAATTCGGTGAAACACTACCTAGCTCTGCAATTCGATTATTAACAAAGCTCGGTCTTCAATCTGTGATTGAAACTTTACAAAAGGATCAGAATCTTCATCAAGATTATTCACCACGTGTTAGTGGAAATATGTCCTTTTGGGGCAGCGATACTGCATTGTTTACGGATGCTCTGCAAGATCCCTATGGCTTTGGACTGCGTATAGATCGGCAAGTATTTGATGCGCTTTTAGCACAACAAGCACAAATTGATAAAATACCGCAATTCAGTACCAACATTTTAGATTTAAAAAAGATTGATAATAACTGGAATGTTCATTTGGAATGTGGCACTTCAATCTCAGCAAAATGGATAATTGATGCAACAGGTCGAAGTGCTAAAATAAGTCGTCTATTGGGTATTGAACGTCATCGAGGAATCCCCTTGGTTGCGGTGTATCGTAGTTGCACACCTGAAAAAAATATTTCATTCAATAAAACAATCATTTCTTCCGATAAAAATGGATGGCTATATGCAGGCAAAATTTCAGAATCCCACTGGGTTATTGGTTACCACACCACCCCTAAAATAGCATCTACACTGCATAATAATACGCAGAACTGGAACAGTATCCTTGGGAAAAATACAACAATCTCTGGCCTATTAGGTCACTTAGAACTAAAAAAAGATATCTACGCTCATGACATTCGCAGCACTTGGCTAAAACAAGGATTCGGCGATGGTTGGATTGCCTGTGGTGATGCATTACTGGCATTTGACCCTATTGCAGGACAAGGCTTATTTAATGCGATTTATACAGGTATGAAAGCAGCCGAAACCATTATCCAGTCTGCAAAAGATAAGCATTCACAAGCACAGTACTTAGCAGAAATAAATCGGGTGATAAAAACCTACGAAAACCGCCGATATGCTTTATACAAACAAGAGCAAAGATGGTTAAATAGCGCTTTTTGGAAAGCGCATCAAACAACCACTGACTAATATAGACCTGACAGTCACCATAAGTATGGCAATCAATTAGATAATCGTATGACACCAACCCAAATTTTTTTGATTAGAATAAGTACTTTGCTCAAAGGTTTATGCTAAGGAGCATATAAATGTTAGGTTTTATGCCATTGATGCGTTTTAGTTTATTGTGCTCAATCGCTCCAATACTCGTTGCTGTGAGTGGATGTGCTCATACTCATCAAAAAACAAATATTGTAGCCAATACACACAGAATCCCTTATCCAACCATTGATACGGGATTGGGTGAAAAGTTACAACCAAACGAAAACATTCTGGCTGAACAAATATCTGAGCAGATTGGACAAAGTATCCGCCAGCAGTACGCAGCAGGCCATGCATTGCGAGATGCACATCCTAAAGCTCATGGCTGTGTTCGGGCAGAATTCCATGTGTCAAAATCCTTGCCATCAAATTTAGCTAAGGGAATTTTTATACCTGATAAGACCTATTCAGCATGGATTCGTTTCTCCAATGCTTCAGGAGATGCCACAAAAGCTGACTATAAGAAAGATGCCGGCGGTATGGCAATAAAAATTCTAGGGGTTCCAGGCAAAAAGATCATGGAAAATGATGATCAAGCAATGACACAAGATTTTATTATGATTAATCATCCTGTATTTTTTGTGGATAACCCTCAGCGCTATTTATCTTTTATACAGGATATAAATAGTGAAAGTACGCTCAAAAAATTACAGATCCCTTTTGCTCTCGGTTTTCAGGGAACCATGAATGCTTTTAGAGCGAGCAATTCAAAAATTTCTAATCCTTTACAGGCCCGATATTGGTCAATGGTTCCCTACCAATTAGGACTAGGCAATGAACGGCAAGCTATTAAATATTCAGCAAGATCTTGTTCTCAAAATTTAACGACCATGCCAAATAAGCCAAGTCATGATTTCTTAAGAGAAGCCCTTCGCAATAGTTTAGAAAAAGATGATGCGTGTATGGAGTTTCTTATCCAACCTAGAACATCAGATAAAATGCTCGTCGAAGACTCAATGACCGAATGGAAAGAAAGCCAAGCTCCGTTTTATCAAGTCGCAACGATCTATATACCTAAACAGACCTTTGATACACCTGATCAAAATGAATTTTGTGAGAATCTTTCATTCACACCTTGGCATTCTCTACCTGAGCACAGACCTTTAGGTGCCATAAATAGATTGCGTAAAGTGATTTACGAGAATATTAGTACGATTCGACATGAAATGAATTCTGCTGAAAGAAAAGAACCTCAATGAACCATTCTATTCGTTAATCTTTCCATTACCCAGAGATAGTAACTTCATTCTGACCATCTCTTGGGAATTTACACTCGCCTGTAAATTCTTGAGCATTTCCGTGCTCATTTTCCGCACAAAACTCTAAGTAAAGATATACATCTCCAGTTTTTTTATTTATATAATAATTACCGTTGAGGCTATTATTAAAACTGACTGTATTTTTCTTCCTTACATAGGAAATCACTAAGGATTTGCACTCTTCAATTAACTTCTCTTTATTTAAGTTAATTTCTGATATCCGAATAAAAGAAGAGCTTTTACTCAAATTATTTTCATCATCCTGATTAATATTCTCAATTAAATTTTGCTCTAAACCACTTATAATATTAGAGTCTTTACTCTTATAATCTTCAAAACTTTCACATCCCAGTAAACATAGAAGCGTGGTGAAAGCTAAGATATTCTTCACTTAAATAATCTATAAAATCAAAAAGTGTAAGATAGCAAAAATAATAAGAGATGACAAAATAAAAAGCACTGATTAAAGTTATATTTTTATTATTTAGATTAACTTTTTAATGTTTTTAGCTGCATACAGACACAGGGCTCAAAACTTTATACAAGACTGTAGATGACAGATATCTGCAACCTTATCGGGGTTTAGTCCCTATTTTTCTTTGAGCAAATTTGTAAACCCTTCTCCTTTTAATACTAAATATTTAGTCTCCCCCCTCACCCCCGTTAGTTTTAAGAAAATATATTTCCCATTAAAATACTCAATAGCGAGGTCTTCTTTAATATTTAAATCTGTTTTCACCTTATTTAAATAAATTTCTTCATTTTTTATATTCCTAAAATTATTAGCCTCCTTATAAATAGATTTTAATGGAATCACAATACAATAAATAAATACAAAAAAACCTAAAATAAAATATGAAATAAAATAATGAAATTTCGGAAATTGCATATCTTCAATAAAATTAAGATAATCTGAATCTGTTATCTCATCTTGATGAATCTTATTTCTAAAACAATAAAGATACCTTAAAGAAACCAAATAAAAAAATATTGCAATTGTTATTACTATTTTACAGATAAAAGTGATTAAACTTGCAGTTAAACCCTCACTGCTAATACCTATTGCTATACCTATAAAGATTGGTGTTAATACAATTAAAGAAGCTAATGTGAAAATGAATAAATTTTTAAAATTCCAACCTAATCTTATTTTTTTTATTTTGAAATTACCACTCAAAACACTCCCGATAACTATAGATCCTGATAATATTAAAAAAAGCACTAAAAGCCCATCAGGAACTACTTGCTCGACAGCAAAAAATCTTACATATGAAAAATCCATCTCTACTAATTTAAATAATTGAAGAAACCCGCCCAATATCGCAGGTATAAAGATTAAAATTCCCCAATGCTCTACAAGTAACTCTTTATAAAGTGTAAATTTACTCTTTTTTATTGATTCAATAGTAAACATAGGTTCATGACCTCTTTATTTTTATTGATTACATGGGTTTGATATTAAAAAAGCACTTACAATTAGTACATGTAAGTGCTTGAAATATATGGTGGGCCCACCGTGACTTGAACACGGGACCAACGGATTATGAGTCCGCTGCTCTAACCAACTGAGCTATAGGCCCTAAACTTAAATCATATTTTGTATATGATTAATGCTGCCTGATCTTAGTTAAATTTAACTTAAATTACAAGCAGATGATTTTATCAAATTACTAAAAATAATGTTAAAAATCATAAACTGCGCTGATTCTATATGATCTTTACAGCTTGAGTAAAGATCATATTGCACTATTTTGATCATTAAAAAGACATCCAAATTTCTTTTTATCTGGTGTTTTCGGATATGTATTTTCCTGAAAACTCGTATTACACTGCTGCCATTCATTGCTTATGATGACGAACATGAGAAAAATTTTAGGAAAATCTATTTTTAAAGCAACAGGTTGGGAATACAAGGTTGATCCAACCATTTTAGAAAAGAAACAAGTCATTATTGGATTTGAGCATACCTCAAACTTAGATACGATCCTCTCCCTCGCTTTATTTGAAATATTAGAACTCAAAATTCATACCCTGATCAAAAAGGAATTATTCAAAGGTCCTTTAAAACCAATCTTAGAACGTTTAGGTGGCATTCCAGTCGATCGTAAAGCCAATAAAGATATTGTGACGCAAATGGTTGAACTGTTTAACCAAAATGACAGCTTTAATCTAGTGATTGCACCTGAAGCAACACGTGCAAAAGATGGTGAAGAGCGCAAACCCATCCGCACGGGTTTTTGGCATATTGCCAAAGCAGCCAATGTGCCTATCATTTTGATGTATGCCAATGCTCGTACCAAACAAGGTGGCATCTTGGGTAAAATCTACCCGACTGATCTGCAACAAGATCTGGAAAAAATCAAAGCGCTTTATGCTGAATATGATATTGATGTCAAAATTAACTAAAACATTCAGTCTATTTGATCAATTTTTGAAACTTGATCAAGATTTTAAATTTTGAATTTAGGGTACGAGAGTTTTCAACAAAACCATCGCTATGCTAATATTCCTGCACTTTTTTAAGTTTTAATTTTTTGGAGTTACTTCCATGGCGGGTCATTCTAAATGGGCCAATATTAAGCATCGTAAAGCGAAACAAGATGCGAGTCGCGGTAAAGTTTTTACTAAATACATCCGTGAAATCGTGACTGCTGCACGTTTGGGCGGTCCAGATGCAGCGAGCAACCCTCGTCTGCGTGCTGTTGTTGAAAAAGCACTTTCAGTGAATATGACACGTGACACGATTAACCGTGCAATCCAACGTGGTGCTGGCGGCGAAGATAATGATGATTTAAAAGAAATCACCTATGAAGGTTATGGTGTTGGTGGTGTTGCAGTTATCATTGAAACAATGACCGACAACTTAAACCGTACCGTTCCAGATGTACGTCACTGTTTCAGCAAAACCAACGGTAATTTGGGGACCAATGGTTCTGTTGCCTACTTGTTTACCAAGCGTGGCGAAATTTCTTTTGAAGATGTTTCTTTAGAAGACAAAATCATGGACATCGCATTAGAAGCGGGTGCTGATGATATCGAGATCGATGAAGACAGTATCTTGGTGATTACCAGCCCAGAGAGCTTTGGTGATGTTCAGGATGCACTTACAGCAGCAGGTTTAAAATCTGACAATGCTGAAGTTGTAATGAGCCCGTCGACTAAAGCTGAAATCACCGATATCGATCAAGCAAAACAAATCTTGAAAATGATTGATATGCTTGAAGATCTTGATGATGTTCAAAACGTTTATACCAACGTTGAATTCTCAGAAGAAGTATTAGCTCAACTTGATGCCTAATACTTTTTAATGATCAAAAAATGCATCTTTTTAGATGCATTTTTTTATAGCTTATTTAAAAGTTTATAGCAGTTAAAGACATTGTATTCTTTAATGACAAAGCTTGAATGCAGCGCAACTACACTATCAATCTTACCAATACGACGCAATAGAATTTCACTATAGTCATCCATATTACGCGCCACCAATTCCAAGATAAAATCAGCACTCTGCCCTGTCACTAAAAAGGCATTGGTCACTTCTGGAATATCTTCAAGTTCTTGTAGGAACTTATCAAAAGTTTCACTGTCGTGTTTGCTTAATGAAACCTGCAACAGAATATGTAAGCTAAAACCAAGTTTATTAAAATTAATTTCACGTTTGAGCTGTCCCATCACTTGGGATTCAATCAAATTTTTAATACGGCGATGCACAGAACTCACAGAAAGATTAATACGCTCTGATAGCTCATTCAGATTGACATCTTCATGGGTTAAAATTTCAAGAATCTGTTTATCAAAACGATCCAATTCCATTCTACAGTTCTCACTCTAAATTTATGTTTTTATCGGAACTGCGCACTCAGTAATTTTTAAGGGTCAAGGGAAAACATTCGTTTAACTTTTGACGATGCTGCATGGATAACGCAAACATGATTCCGATAAACTTGTGGTTTATCTCTGTCTCAAAGCCGAAACAAGACCTTTTGAGCAACTGTTCAACTGATCTCCCAATAGTTGAACAACTCGTTTCGATCCCCATCACACCCTGAAACATAAGATAACAAAGCCTTTTTATAATTATTTCCCTCTTTTCAGTTTTTTTAAAGTAAATTTGGCAATAATTTCTAATATTTTCTGCTTAAAACGAATTTTCTTTTAAAAATTAATTTTATTCCCTAATTATTTTTTGCTTTATCGATCATTTTTCTATTTTCTTTCTCATAAAAAAGCCCCGATTATTTTCAATCAGGGCTTTTACTTGCAGAATATTTTACAAACCGCGCCAATCAACTCGCGCATTCCGCTCAGTGGCGTAAATCCGCTGTACGTATTGTCCAATCGGCAGGTCGAGTAAATAGTCATAATATTCTTTCAATTCGCTATTGAATTGTTCAATATCATCACTCTCCAATTCCCACGGCGTACCTTTAATCACCAGTAAAGGCGCAAGAATAGAACAGACTGCAATATCAGCTAAACCAAGACGATCACCCACCAAATAACGACCTTGATTATCGATCAAGCGCTGATTGAGATCAGTAATCAACTCAGTCATACGTAACTTCGATTGAGCAACTTTTTCAGGGTTCAACTTGTAATTGGTTGAGACCAGACTTTTTAAAATCGGTTTTGAAATTTTTTCAAACTGACGTAAATAGCCTTGTTCACCCATCATAATTTCAAGTGGATGATCACCCACTGACAGCGCATGGGCCAAAGACCAACGGCGTACATGAACACCGAGTTCATCTGCCAGCTTGTCAATTTCTAAAGCTTGCTCACGTAATTGCTCATCACGTCTCAATAAGGCATGTTCAGGATATGTCGTATCAAGATATAAAGCGATTTGTGTTGAATCAGCAACCCAGCGCTTATCATCTTTCAGCATAGGCAATAAATATTGCCCAGACTTTAGATAGGTAAATGCGCGATGGAAACCTGGAATTAAATTATGTGCCACATAGTCCAATTCCTTATGATCTAACAACCAGCGAGCTTTTTCACAATAGTGAGACAAAGGAAATTGGTATAAAACCCGCATAGACTCTCCAAATTTATTTTTCTACTCGATCAAACATAAGGTTTTCCCTACTTTAGAAGTAAAAGCTAATGAATACAATGTCCTTTTCGCTCGATCTTTTTTAATTTTGGCGAAGTATCTTTATAAATTTTCGTGGTGAGAATATTCCTTTCTTTCATAGAAAAGGACTTTTTATACTGTTTAATAAATTAACAACCATTGCAAACCATTGTTTTATATTGCTATTTAATATTAATTTTTCTGTTATTTTTCTCATAAAAAATGCTTAGGAATTATTGTGATATACAAGACATAACTGATGGTTTAATTGAAAAGTAAAACTTTTGTAAAGTGTCTCTTATCTATTAGAGGTGCTCACATGTCCAGTAATCAATCAGTGATCCAAGCTCAAACACAACTGATTTCAAATGATCAGCAGGCCATCAATGCTGCCTATCAAGTTGCTGACTTTGCATTAGAAGATCGAAATGATCGAGATCAAAATCGTATTCTACCCACCGAACAAATCATTCATTTTAGTCAAAAAGGTTTAGGTGGAATCCGTGTACCACAACAATACGGAGGGGCTTTTGTCTCCAATAAGACCTTGGCACATGTGTTTCGTATTTTAAGTAAAGCCGATGCCAATGTCGGACAAATTCCACAAAACCAGTTTGGTCTTTTAAATTTTATCAATATCACAGGTTCAGATTCACAAAAACAGTTTATCTATACTGAAATTCTTGCAGGTAAACGCATTGCCAATGGCGGCCCAGAGAAAAACTCAAGAGACACCAAAGCCATTCAAACGACGCTAAATTTTGAACATGACAAATATTTTTTAAATGGTGAAAAGTTTTACTCGACTGGAACTAGCTTTGCAGACTGGTTAGCCATCCGTGCACTCCATCCTGAAGGTTATACCGTATTGGTAATCGTTGATCGTCATGCCAAAGGCGTGGAAGTAATTAATGACTGGAATGGCTTTGGGCAACGGACCACAGCCAGTGGTACCGTCAAATTAAACAATGTTGAAGTTGATCCTGCATTGTTTTTTGATGAACGCATCATTGCCGATACTCCCAATGTACGTGGTGCGTATTCTCAGCTCTTACAAGTCGCAATTGATGTAGGAATTTCCGAGGCAGCCTTTGATGACACATTGTCCAGCATTCGTAAAGCCAGACCGATCATTGATTCAGGTGCAGAAAAAGCCAGTGAAGAACATTACACCCTGCAAGAAGTCGGAAAGCTCAATATCCTGCTTGATGCAGCCATTTTATTACTCGATGATGCTGCCGAATATCTGGATGAGCTAGATCAACTTACTGAAATATCTGCCGAGCAAGCTGCTCGCGCCTCAATTTTAGTGGCTGAAGCAAAAATCTATGCCAATGATGCTGCCCTGCATATCTCCGAGAAACTACTGGAACTTGGTGGCAGCCGCGCCAGTCTGAGCCAGCATAATCTTGATCAACACTGGCGCAATGCCCGTGTACACACCTTACACGATCCTGTGCGTTGGAAATTCCATGCCATCGGTGACTATTACCTCAATGGTACGCACCCTGCCCGCCATGCTTGGATTTAAGGAGTAAATCATGACCTCATACCAAGAATTACAAGGTTTTGCCAAAACCAATCTTAAAACAGCCCATATCATTCAAAGCGATGCGGAAGCGCTGGATATTGCTACACAACTGAGTCAACAGTTTAAACAAGCTGCTGTAGAACGCGATGCCAATCGAAATTTGCCATTCACTGAAATCGAAACTTATAGCCAGTCTGGTTTATGGGCGATTACCGTACCTAAACAGTATGGCGGTGCAGAGGTTTCCAGCCTCACCGTTGCCAAAGTGATTGCCCTATTTAGCGGTGCAGATGGTTCGATTGGGCAAATTCCACAAAATCACTTCTATGCATTGGAAGTACTGCGAAATACAGGCACAGAAGCACAAAAGAAACGTCTCTATCAAGAAGTTTTACAAGGTGCTCGTTTTGGTAATGCACTGGCTGAATTTAAAACTCGCACTTCAGCCCATAAGCAAACCACATTGATTCCAAGTGAAAACGGCTATCTGATTCAAGGGGAAAAGTTTTATTGCACAGGCAGCCTATTCGCCCATCGTATTCCAACCTTAGTAGTGGATGAAGCGGGTAATGAGTTTCTGGCTTTTGTACAACGCGACAGCCAAGGCCTTGAGCTGATTGATGACTGGTCTGGTTTTGGTCAACGCACCACAGGCAGTGGCACAGTCAAGTTTAATCAGGTCTTCGTTGCCAAAGAGGATGTCATTCCTTTTGATACTGCATTCAAGCAGCTGTCTTTGGTCGGACCGTTTGCACAAATCATGCATGCTGCGATTGAAGTTGGGATTGCCCGTGCCGCATTTGAGGAAACACTACAACGGGTGCGTGTGGCTCGCCCTTGGATTGATGCCAATATTGAATCAGCAACTCAAGATCCATTAACCCTGTCTGAATTGGGTCGCGTGGCAACTGATGTTAAAGCCAGTGAACTATTACTCAAACAAGCAGCTCAATCAGTTGATATCGCTAAACAGGAACTCAATGCAGAGAACTTAGCCAAAGCCTCAACTGATGTCGCCAAAGTTCGTGCGCATAGTACGGAAACCGCCTTAAAAGCATCATCAAAACTCATTGAATTGGCTGGCAGCCGTGGCAGTCAACGTGCAGATGGTCTCGATCGTCATTGGCGAAATGCACGTGTACATACCTTGCACGATGCCGCACGCTGGAAATATTACTTTATTGGCAATTATGTCCTGAACGGTATCTTACCACCACGCCGAGGGACGCTGTGATGAGTCAAAATCTCCCGAAGAAAATTTTACTGAATGCTTTTGATATGAACTGTGTTGGTCATATCAATCACGGTTTATGGACGCATCCGCGTGATCAATCACATCGCTTTAATGAACTGAATTATTGGACTGACTTGGCACAAACCTTAGAACAAGGTTTGTTTGATGGTTTATTTTTAGCTGATATTACGGGCGTTTATGATGTCTACCAAAATGGTATAGATCTGACCTTAAAAGAGTCGATCCAGTTACCAAGTCATGATCCTTCTACCTTGATTTCGGCCATGGCCTTGGTAACACAGAATTTAAGCTTTGGCGTGACCGTCAATCTAAGCTATGAACAGCCCTACCAATTTGCACGCCGTTTTGCCAGTCTTGATCATTTAACCCGAGGTCGTCTCGGTTGGAATATTGTCACAGGTTATCTGGATAGTGCCGAACGCCTGATTGGACAAAAAGGCTTAAAAGATCATGATGCGCGTTATGATCAGGCCGAGGAGTTTCTACAGCTTTGCTATCAATATTGGGAAGGTTCTTGGGAAAATGGTGCCTTAAAGAAAGATAAGCAACAGCGTATTTTTACTGATCCAAACAAAGTCCACTCGATCAATCATCAAGGTCAATATTACCAAAGCCAAGGTGTGTTTCAAGTAGCGCCATCGGTACAACGCACTCCAACCTTATTTCAGGCAGGTGCTTCGCCGAAGGGACTACAGTTCGCCACGCGTCATGCAGAATGTATTTTTATTGGCGGTGATCAACCTGAGAAAATTCGTCAGCAAGTCAATAAGATACGACAGCAGGCTACACAACAAGGTCGTGATGCGCATGGCATTAAGATCTTTGTCGGGATTACCGTTGTTGTGGCTGAAACACACGAACTCGCACAGCAAAAACTGGCCGAATATCGCCAATATGCCAGCCCTGAAGCAGGTTTAGCCCATTATGCCAGCTCAGTCGGTATTGACCTTGCCAAGTTTGCTGATAATGAAGCGATTCCCTATCAAAAAAGCAACAGCATTGCTTCCGTCAATGAAAAATTTAAAGAACAGCGTATCAGTAAAAATGACCTGAAAGCCCAACATGTTCTCGGTGGACGTTATCCTCTCATCGTCGGCAGTAGTACTGAAGTTGCTGAATATCTGATTGAGCTGCTTGATCAGACAGGCATCGATGGTTTTAACCTGACCCGTACCGTTGCCCCTGAATCACATCATGATTTTATTCGATTGGTGATTCCGGAGTTACAACAACGTGGACGTTATAAAACTGAATATGCAACGGGTTCACTGCGCAACAAACTGTTTGCCCAAGGTGATCATTTAGCCGCAAGCCATCCTGCCGATCAGTTCCGATGTAGAACGCCTAACAACACAGATGATCTAAAAAGAATTGAAGAAATTAGTGCTTACACGTTTAAGAATAGAATTGGAGAAATAAATGGCTCAAACTGCCTCAAAAAAATGGTTAGGTATTGGCCTTGTCGTTGTTATCGCAATTATCGCGTTATTCATTTGGAATAAACAAAGACACAGTAACAGCAGTGAACTAGTGATTGGTATTAGCCCTTCGTTTGCACATCCCCTACAAGTCGCTGCGGATGAAGCCAAACAACAAGGTCTAAATGTGAAATTGGTGGAATTTTCTGATTGGAATACGCCGAATATTACCTTAAATCATGGTGACATTGATGCGAACTTTTTCCAGCATCAACCATTCTTGGATAATGCGATTAAGGAAACGGGGTTTAAATTAAAATCCTTTGCTGCAGGTGCGGCTTCGCATGTAGGACTGTATTCCAAAAAATATAAAAGCTTTGGTGAACTCCCAAATGGCGCAACGGTTGCCATTCCTAATGATCCCGTGAATCAAGGTCGTGCACTCCTGCTTTTACAACAAGCTAAGCTGATTGAACTGAAAGACAGCAATAATCACCTTTCTGCACTGAAAGACATTACCGCAAATCCAAAAAACCTGAAATTTACCGAAGTTGAAGGCCCTCAAACTGCACGTGCGATTGATGATGTTGATTTAGCTTTTGGCTATCCACATTACTTACGCTTGGCAAAAACGGCTGATCCTGAAAGCGCCCTATTGTTTGATGACAATACCAACAAGCGTTATGCGATTTTATTTGTGGTACGTGATAACTATCAAGATAAAGACAACAAACTTCAGAAATTTGTCGAGATTTATCAAAACTCGCCGAAAGTCAAAGCCGCATTAGACAGCGATTTCGGCCCAACACTTTGGTTCCCTGGCTGGAAGTAAGGAGAACAATAATGGTGAGTTTTGGATCACAGGTTGATTTTTCAGTTCCACATCTGAAAATACGCGGTTTAAATAAATTTTATGAAGTACAGGGCCAACGCCTACATGCCTTAAAAGACATTAACCTCGATATTCCTAAAGCGCAGATTGTCGGCATTATCGGTAAAAGTGGTGCGGGTAAATCATCACTTATTCGTACCTTAAATGGTCTGGAAGCGATTGATACAGGCAGTATTTTGATTCACCAACAAAATATTGCTGAACTGAGTCATGCTGAGCTGATCAAAACACGACAAAAAATTGGCATGATTTTTCAGCATTTTAATTTAATGTCTGCCAAAACCGTATGGGAAAATGTGGCTTTACCGCTACGTATCGCAGCTTATGACAAGGCTGAAATCGAACAACGCGTCAGTGAGGTACTGACACTAGTTGGATTAGAGGCAAAGCAAAATGATTATCCTGCTCAACTTTCTGGTGGGCAGAAACAACGTGTCGGTATCGCCCGTGCTTTGGTTTCTCAGCCTGAAATCCTGCTCTGTGATGAAGCAACGTCGGCACTCGACCCCGAGAGTACTGCCAATATCCTTGCTTTGTTAAAACAGATCAATCAAGACTTGGGTCTGACCATTGTTTTGATCACGCATGAAATGCAGGTTATCCAAGAGATTTGCGATCAAGTGGTGGTGATTGATCAAGGGGAAATTGTTGAAGCTGGGCAAGTCTGGTCAGTATTTTCAGATCCCCAACAACAAATCACGCAAGAATTACTCAATCTTGAAAAAGTGAACTTACCCTTTGAACTGAGCCAAACCCTTGACCAGCACACCACCCATCAAATTTTAAAATTGAAATACGCAAGTGAATCGAAATCGGTTCCTGATTTATACCAATTACTTGGTGGTTTTAATAGCCCAGTTCAGGTCTATCACAGTCAAGTGGACACCATTCAACAACGAACAATTGGCTCACTGGTCATTGGTATTCGTAATCTCGAATTTAACTTAAATGACGAAAAAGTTGAAAAACATCATGCAATTACACAACTTGAGGTGATCGGCTATGCACAATCAGCTCATTGATTTATTACTGACAGGGACAATCGATACTTTAGTCATGGTTGGTGTTTCAGCCATCTTTGCCTTTTTGATTGGTTTACCCATTGCCTTGATTCTCGTCAGTACTGCAGATTTTGGTATTTATCCATCCAAGAAAATTAACCAGTCATTAGGTTGGGTGATTAACATTACCCGTTCAGTCCCCTTCCTGATTTTAATGGTGGCATTAATTCCGTTTACCCGTTGGATCGTCGGCACCAGTTATGGTGTGCTAGCTGCAATTGTACCTCTAACCATCGCCGCGATTCCGTTCTTCGCCCGTATTGCAGAAGTCAGTTTACGTGAAGTCGATCAAGGCCTGATTGAAGCAGCTCAAGCGATGGGCTGTAATCGTAAACAAATTCTTTGGCATGTATTACTTCCCGAAGCCTTACCAGGGATTATTGCAGGCTTTACCGTGACCATTGTCACCATGATCAGTTCTTCTGCCATTGCCGGTGCGATTGGTGCAGGTGGACTCGGTGATATTGCCTATCGTTATGGCTATCAACGTTTTGATATGCAAGTGATGTTAGCCGTCATCTTGGTATTGATTGTCTTGGTCATGCTGGTCCAAAGTACAGGGGATAATATTGCCAAACAGCTCGATAAACGCAAAGTTTAATGTCGAATTGATAATCCGCTCTAGCCATGACTTTGTCATGGCTTTCATGTAAAATCAGCAGCAATTTTTAAATAACACATTTGTGAGTGGTTTCATGGGTTTTAATTGCGGTATTGTTGGTCTGCCAAACGTAGGTAAATCTACATTATTTAATGCATTAACAAAGGCAGCGATTGCTGCTGAAAACTTTCCATTTTGTACCATTGAACCGAATACAGGGATTGTACCTGTTCCAGATCCACGCTTAGATAAACTTACAACAATTGTTAAACCACAACGTGTTATTCCAACTACGATGGAATTCGTTGATATTGCAGGTCTCGTTGCAGGTGCATCAAAAGGTGAAGGTTTGGGTAACCAGTTCCTTGCCAATATCCGTGAAACAGATGCCATTGCACACGTGGTACGTTGCTTTGAAGATGAAAATGTCATTCACGTCAACGGTAAAATTGATCCATTAGATGATATCGCAACGATCAATACCGAACTTGCACTTGCGGACCTTGATACCGTTGCAAAAGCCTTGTTGCGTTTGACTAAAGCAGCAAAAGGCGGTGACAAAGAAGCGCTTGCAACCAAAGCGGTTTTAGAAAAAATTCAGCCTTTGCTTGACGAAGGTAAACCAGCACGTGCGGCTGATCTTTCTGATGATGAACGTAAAGCTGTTCGCGGTTTCGGTTTAATGACGCTTAAACCAACCATGTATATTGCCAACGTGGCAGAAGATGGTTTCGAAAATAATCCACACCTTGACGCAGTAAAAAAACTTGCTGCTGAAGAAAATGCCATTGTTGTTCCACTTTGCAACCAGATCGAAGCTGAGATTTCATTATTAGAAGATGAAGATCGCGCCGAATTCCTTGAAGCAATGGGTATGGAAGAACCTGGTCTGAACGTGGTGATTCGTGCAGGTTATAGCTTACTTGGCTTACAGACCTACTTCACTGCAGGTGTACAAGAAGTTCGTGCTTGGACCGTTAAAGTCGGTGCAACTGCGCCACAAGCAGCTGGTGTCATTCACACTGACTTTGAAAAAGGTTTTATCCGTGCAGAATGTGTTGCATATGATGACTTCATTCAATACAACGGTGAAAACGGTGCCAAAGAAGCAGGTAAATGGCGTTTAGAAGGTAAAACTTATGTCGTTCAAGACGGCGACGTATTGCACTTCCGTTTTAACGTTTAAATCAGTGTTCTGATAGCTAAACCGCCAATAATGCGCTTATTGGCGGTTTTTTTATTGAGTTGCTTGAACGTTTAAAAGCATTTATTGCTTAAATAAAAAAGCCAACACCGAATCGTATTGGCTTCATCTTACTGAAATAGTTAATTTAAGACACTGTTTGCGGCTTCATATCCATTTCAGCACGTTTCATTTGTGCTTCTTTTAAAATACGCTCATGTAAAGGCTTGCGGAATCCGAGCAAGAAAACAAATTCTGCCAGCACAAATAATGGCCCGATCGCCAAACCGATCAAATCGTCAACAAAGGCAGGTTTTTTCTTCTCAAAATAATGACCGATAAATTGAAATACCCACCCCACCACAAAAATACCAATACTGGCACCTAACCAACTCCACATTGGTAAAGCTGCAATTTTGACAGCGAATGGATAAACCAATACGAATAAAATCAGCATGAGAATGCCGAATAGTTTATCTAGTGAAATATAATAGAGTGTACTGAGTACGATCAGCACCAGTGCTAAGGTAATTGAAACACCTGAGATGTTCACACCAGCACGGGCTGTTAAGCATAAAATGGAAAAAACAATTAATGGAATCCCCACAAAATGGGTCATTATATTACTTCGATCTAAGTGATAAGCCGCATACTGGCTGAGCAGACGTTCCAAATTTGTCATTTCTCATTCCTCATATAATTCGTTTATGCTGTTAATCTATAAGAAATATCAATGTGAAGTTGTCATGTAGCTGACAAATGGATCTATTTTTAACAAAGGAAATGTTGTGCTAGACCCAATTTATATCAAACATTTGCAGCAAAATTCATGGTTTAGTCATCTGGCAGAACCTTTTCAGAACTTTATTATTGAACATGGCAAAAAGCATATCGTTGAAAAAAATGCTGCGGTGTTTAGTGCTCAAGATATTTTTGACGGTGTTTACGGGGTACTGGAGGGTTCAATTAGCTTGGGTTATATCGATGTGAATGGTAATGAAGCGATTGCCGCCATTGCAGAGCCGATCATGTGGTTTGGTGAAATATCCCTCATCGATCAACAACCTCGTTCGCATGATGCAATTGCATTGAAAAAGAGTGTCGTGCTGCAAATTCCTGCCCAGCCTTTACATGATTTTTTGCTACAAAATCCTTATTACTGGTACTACTTCGCCTTGCTGACCAGTCAGAAATTACGCTACGTCTTTTTAGAGCAAATTGCGATTCAAACGCAGAGCATTAGCCAACGTCTGGCACAGCGTCTATTGTTTATTTTAGAAGGTTATGGCAACCGTTCCTTTATCCAAGATTTTCACATTCAAATCTCACAAGACCAACTGGCCAATATGCTGACCGTATCAAGACAAACAGTGAATCAGGAATTGAATCTGTTCGAGAAACAGGAAGTCATTCATTTAGGATTTAAAAAAATTGAAGTGATTGATCTTGATCGGCTCAGAAAGCTGGCAACAGTGGGTCATCTCAAAGAATAAGCCTAGAGTCTTTTTATTTTAAATCGCTAAGCAATACACTTTCTGCAATATGCTTCTAAGCTTAAACATAAATTAAAAGACAAACTCTTACTATAAAATGCTACGCATGCTCTAAAATATTTCACAAAATCAATCTGCTTTATTGACTTCAATCCATCTACATTAAAGCTAAGCACTATCGCTTATCCGATGCAGATGACAATCATGAGAAAAATTGCAACGATTCTAACCGCAGGTTTATTTACCGTATTAAGCGCTAGCGCATTTGCCTGCCCAAAAGGAACCCAACTCCAAGGTGGTACAGGACCAAATCATAAAGGTGGAAAATGTGTGGCCGCTGGTGTAGTCAAAACCAAGAAAGAAACCGTCAAAGCGACAAATACTGCTAAAAAAGAAGCGATCAAAACCAAAGATACAAGCAAACATGAAGCCATGAAAGCTGCGTCTGATACCAAGAAAGTGGCCAGTACTACTGCAAGCAAAGCAAAACAGGAAGCAGCCAAGACAGTAAAAACCTCATAAGTGATTGATAACTTTAACCATAAAAAAGCGAGATTCATGATCTCGCTTTTTTATTGCTATCAAATTATTTAGGAGAGGTATTTCCTAAAGCAGGATTATCAATTGCATCCTTACACTGTGCTTTATCACGCTCATAATCAGCCTGCTTTTGAGTAGATGCATTGGCATTGTCTTTTACATCACGTGCCCATGTATCCAAGCTGGTGAGTGCTTTACGGCACAAGGCATATTTCCCTTCCGTCACTGAGTCGGTCATTTTGACATTGATACGCCAATCTGTACTGAGTTGACGTAAAGGCTTCCTGACTTGTTCTTCAATCTCAGCAACTTGCTGATCATAAACAATCGAATCAATGTCATTAATCAACTTCCATGCTGCATTGGCATAGGTTGTTGCATCATTGTTGAGTTTTGGCGCAGGTTTGATTTCTACCTTTTCTTTTGGCTCATTATTTGAGTTTCCGCAAGCAGCCAATAAAAACGCACTGCATAACAGGATTGCAGCTACAGGAGAGTTTGAATTAAACATAGCAAATCGCCGAGGAAACATTTGGCCATTATGCTAGTCAATTTGGGAATAATTCTCAATGTTTGTTACTTATTTACTCAGCAGAATACCTTTTATTCTAAGCATTTGATTTTATAGTCTTGTTCAGCATAAAGTCAGACTTGTCCATATATATAAAATTAAAACTCCGAGAAGGAAGAAATCCACAATGTCACAAATCAAGATTTATGCCTTACAACCCACGATTGAGCAGTTTAGGCATCAACTTTCTCGTGCCATACATCAAGCGCTGGTGGAAAGTTTGAACTATCCCATCGAAAAAAAATTTCAGCGTTTTATTGCACTAGCGAAAGAAGACTTTATCTATCCGAATGATCGTAGTCCGCACTATCTGATTATTGAAATTTCTATGTTTGAAGGCAGAAGCACTGAAGCAAAAAAACGCTTGATTCAAAGCATTTTTACTTATGTCCAGCAGCAATGTGGGATTTCAGCCCAAGACATTGAAATCACAATTTTTGAAACACCTAAATGTAATTGGGGGATTCGCGGACAAAATGCAGATGAATTACAATTCAATTATCAGGTCAATGTTTAAACAGACAAATACCGTCCCAAGTGCTATTTTCTGTCTAACAAAAACCATGTTTTTTGTGTCATATAAGCTTAATTCAGCAAAAAGTTCTGCTATGCTTAAACGCAAATTACTCAGGATAGGATTATTCGCATGAGCGTCACTCTTGGAACTCCACTTCAATCTTCTGCATTTAAGGTTTTACTGTTAGGTTCTGGAGAGCTAGGTAAAGAAGTTGTGATTTCTTTACAACGCTTGGGTGTCGAAGTTCATGCAGCAGATCGCTATGATCATGCACCTGCCATGCAAGTAGCTCATTATGCTTATACCCTGAATATGGCGGATCCAACTGAGTTAAAGCAACTGATTGAAAACATCAAACCAAATTTAATTGTTCCTGAAATTGAAGCAATTGCGACTGAAGTTTTAGTTGAAATTGAACAAAGCCAAACAGCAACAGTGATTCCATCGGCTAAAGCTGTCAATCTCACCATGAACCGTGAAGGGATTCGTCGTTTAGCAGCAGAAGAACTTGGCTTACCGACCTCTGCCTACCGTTTTGCCAATACCTTGGAAAGCTTCCGCGCTGCCTGTGATGACATCGGTTATCCAAACTTTGTAAAACCAGTAATGTCTTCTTCAGGCAAAGGCCAATCACGTGTAAAAAGTTTTGATGAAGTGGATGCTGCATGGGAATATGCAATGCAAGGCGGTCGTGTCAATCAAGGCACAGTGATTATTGAATCGCAGATTGATTTTGATTTTGAAATTACCCTTCTCACCGTTCGTGCCAAAAATCCAGAAACTGGCGAGATCGAAACACATTTTTGTGATCCGATTGGACACCGCCAAGATGCAGGCGACTATGTTGAAAGCTGGCAACCACAGTTGATGACACCTGCTGCTCTACAAGAATCAAAACGCATTGCCAATAAAGTCACTGTTGCTTTAGGTGGTTGTGGTATCTTCGGTGTAGAACTGTTTATCAAAGGCGATAAAGTCTGGTTTAGTGAAGTTTCTCCTCGTCCACATGACACAGGTTTGGTGACTTTGGCTTCACAATTCCAAAATGAATTTGAATTGCATGCACGTGCAATTTTAGGTTTGCCCGTGAATACAGCTCGCCATAGCGTTGCTGCAAGCGCGGTGATTTATGCGGGTGTTGATGCAAAAAATTTAAGTTTCACTGGCTTGAATCTTGCATTAGCCAACCCAAACACAGACTTACGTTTATTTGGTAAACCAGAAGGTTTTAAACGCCGCCGTATGGGCGTTGCAACTGCACGCGCAGAAACAACTGATCTTGCGCGTGAACTGGCTCAGCAGGCTGCAGACCAAGTGAGTGTACAAACCAACGCTTAAGATCACCTTTCGTTGCCATCATTATAACTTCCCCTCTTGATTTAGAGGGGCTTTGATAGAAGACTAGCTTTATGATCAAGACCTCTCCATTGCTGAACTACGTCACCAGTCTTCATGATATTCAAGCCATTAACCAATGGCGTAAGGATGTAGAACAGCAATTACAGGAGAGTTATGAAAATGGACAACCCATTCGTGAAGTGATTGGCGCACGTTCAGACTCCATTGATGAAGCGCTGATTTTTCTTTGGAATCATGCAGGCCTTGATCAAACAGAGTTGGGCTTATTTGCAGTCGGTGGTTATGGTCGCCATGAAATGCTGCCATATTCAGATACCGATATCATGATTTTATCTGAAGATGATATCAACGAAGAACAAGAAAAACTGATCTCAACTTTTATTTCTTCCTTATGGGATGTGGGTAATTTCAAACCAGGGATCAGTGTTCGGACCATTCAGAATTGTGTCGAACAAGCCATTAACGATTTAACCGTTGCGACCACGCTAATTGAAGCTCGTCTGATTACTGGCAATGAGCAGTTGGCAAAATGGCCACGCCGTATCGTGGCGCAAACATGGACGGATAAAACCTTCTATGATGCCAAAATGGTCGAGCAAGCCAAACGCTATGCACAGCATAATAATACGGAAAGCAACCTAGAGCCCGACATTAAAAATGCTCCGGGGGGTATTCGTGATATTAACCAAATTGGTTGGATTGCCAAACGCCATTTCCGTGTCAATCGTATATATGATCTGGTTCATTTGGGTTTTATCACTGAATTTGAATTAGGTGTGCTGGAAGAGGCTGAAAGCTTTTTGTGGGAAATCCGCACCCATTTACACCGTTTAGCAAAGCGTGATGAAAACCGCCTGTTGTTTGAATATCAACGTGATATTGCAGCAAAATTTGGCTATGTCCGTGAAGAAGGCCAACCAGTTAATTTTGCGGTTGAACAGTTCATGAAGCGTTACTATCGAACTGCACAACAAGTCTCAACGCTGAACGAAATGCTACTGGCCTATTTCAATGAGTCGGTGATTACACCGCGTCTGCCTGATTATGAACGTGACATTATCGAGATTAATGAGCGTTTTAAAATTGTCGATGGCAAACTTGCCGTTCAGCATCATAAAGTATTTTCTGAAGAGCCCAGCGCGATTTTAGAATTGTTCTTTCTGTTGGCAAATCGTCCAGAAATTACCGGTATTCGTGCCCGTACTTTGCGTCTACTGGTGCTTGCAGCAAAACGAATTGACCAACGTTTCCGCGATAATCCAGAACATCAAGCCTTGTTTATGTCGATTATTCGCTCACCGCACCTCTATGACACCATGGTGGCCATGAAGCGTTACGGTGTTCTTGGCAATTACATCCCTGCATTTGGACAGATTACAGGATTGATGCAATACGACTTATTCCATATTTATACCGTCGATGCACATACCCTTCTGCTCCTTCGTAATTTAAGTCGTTTTAAAGAACCTGAATTTGCGAAAGAATTCCCTGTGGTAAGTTCGGTATTCCAACGTATTGCCCGCCATGACATCGTCTATATGGCTGCAATTTTCCATGACATTGCCAAAGGTCGTGGTGGTGATCATAGTGAACTTGGGGCACTCGATGCGATTGAATTCTGTCGTACCCATGGTTTTACTGAGCGTGAATGCAAACTGGTTGCATGGCTGATTAACAATCACTTATTGATGTCGCTCACTGCACAGAAAAAAGATATTTCCGACCCAGATGAGGTCAGAGAATTTGCAGAAAAAGTCGGCGATATGGAGCATTTAGATTATCTCTATACCCTGACCGTTGCAGATATTAATGCGACTAATCCAAAACTGTGGAATACATGGCGAGCTTCGTTAATGCGCCAGCTGTATACCTATGCGCGAGACGTGATCCGTTCAGGTTTGGGTCGCCCAGTCGACTATCAAATGCTGATCGAGGACACCAAATTTGCTGCCAGTGAACTGTTGGTAAATGACTTTTCGCTTGCTGAAGTGGAGAAAGTTTGGCAAGAATTGGGCGATGAATACTTTGTCAAAGAATCGGCGAATGAAATTGCATGGCATACTCAAGCCATTCTGCAACACGGCGATAATCCTGAACCTTTGGTGTTATTGCGTGCACACCGTAATGCTGCGGATGATGCAGTTCAGATCTTTATCTATACCCGCGATCAACCAAACTTATTTGCCACAACGGTGGCCGTGTTAGACCGTATGAATCTTGATGTTCAAGATGCACGTATTATTACGGCTTCGACCTCATTCAGTCTCGATACTTACTTAGTGCTTGACCGTTTTGGTACCTTGTTGACTGATCCTGATCGCGAACGCAAAGTAAAAGACGCTTTGATTGATGCATTGAGCCATTCAGATCAATATCCGGGTATCATGCAACGCCGTATCCCACGTCATTTACGCCATTTTGATGTGCAGAATACTGTGGATATCGTTCTGAACCCGACCTTACAGCAACACATGGTCGAAATCTCGACGCTCGATCACCCAGGTCTATTGGCACGTATTGGTGGCCTATTTATGCTGCAAGGTTTAGATATTCATTCTGCACGAATTGCCACGCTGGGCGAACGTGCGGAAGATATTTTCTTTGTCACCAAGAAAAATGGTGTCTTGCTCACCGATGAAGAAGTGAAAACTTTTGCGGAAAGCTTAAAAGCCGCTTTAGATGAAGCATCGAATCAAATTTGTAATCCATCTTAAATTTTATTGTTTGGTAACTGTTTAAATGAACTCTAGCTTGTCGTTATTGCATCCCTATCCTTTTGAAAAGTTAAATCAACTTTTTAAAGATGTGCAACTTGCCAATTTACCATTGATTCCCTTATCAATTGGTGAGCCTAAACATCCAGCGCCAGAGTTTGTTAAGAAAGCAATTATTGATAACTTTGCTCATCTATCGACCTATCCAAATAGTAAAGGCCTACCTGAACTGCGCCAAAGCATTGCACAGTGGCTCACAAACCGCTTCCAGTTGAATCAGATTAGTGCAGAAGATCATATTCTGCCTGTTTCTGGTACACGTGAAGGCATCTTTTCTTTTGTTCAAGCTTTGATTAAGCGTGAAGATGCACCCTATGTAGTGATGCCAAATCCATTCTATCAAATTTATGAGGGTGCAGCCCTGCTTGCAGGTGCAAAACCTTATTTTATTAACTGTACCGAAGAAAATGGTTACTTAGGTGACTTTGATGCGGTTCCAGCGGAAGTATGGGAAAAAACAGCTTTATTATTTGTTTGTACCCCAGGCAATCCAACAGGAACAGTACTTTCAAAAGAACAGTTTAAAAAGCTGATTGCACTTTCGGATCAATATGGTTTTGTAATCGCATCGGATGAATGTTATTCGGAACTTTGGTTTGATCAAGCACCGATTGGACTTTTAGAAGTCTGTGCGGAAATGGGCCGTGACGATTATAAAAATTGTATCGTGTTCCATTCACTTTCTAAACGTTCCAACTTACCAGGCATGCGTTCTGGTTTTGTTGCGGGTGATGCAGCCCTATTGAAACCATATTTGCAATACCGCACTTATCACGGTGCTGCGATGCCAGTACAAAATCAACTGGCTTCTATTGCAGCATGGAATGATGAAGCACACGTTGAAGAAAACCGTCAGCAATATCGTGCCAAGTTTGATTTATTCCAGTCTGAACTCGGTCACTTATTACCGTTACAAAAACCAGATGCTGGCTTCTATTATTGGTTAAAAGTAGATAATGATGAGACTTTTGCCAAAATGTTGATGGAAAAGGCGCATATCAAGGTTTTACCAGGCCGTTATCTATCTCGTGATACAGAACAAGGGAATCCAGGTGAAGGTCATGTGCGCATGGCTCTTGTTGCGGATTTAGCGCAGTGTGAAGAAGTGGTCAAACGATTGAAAGCAGTTTTATAAATAAAAAGCCCCGAATATTCGGGGCTTTTTTAAATCAATACATTAGAAATCAAAACTTGCACTGAGCATAAAGGTACGCGGCAAGCCTGCAACGACATAACCGTTATTCGTATTTGCTGTGCTATTAATATTGTCAGATAGACCAACAGAAGACCAATAATCTTTATTGAAGACATTATTCACTTTAAAGTTGAAAGTGGTTGGTGTTTGTCCAAGCTGGGTTTTATAGTTTGCACCGATATCCAGCGTAGTCCAGTCATTCACTTTTAACTTATTATCCAAGCTTGCGTAAGTTGAACCTGTATAAGTCAGCTGTGCATTTAATGAAATGTCTTGTGGAATTGGTAAGGCCCATTCAGTACCTAAATTGGCTTGGAACTTCGGCACACCAACTTCATTATTGTCATCATATAATGCTGAACCTGTATTTTTTTGCTTGGCATGTAGCCAAGATACCCCACCCAATACTTTAATAGAATCGGTCAACTTACCATAGGTATTCAACTCGACACCGCGATGTACGTATTCACCTGCATCACTAAATACGCCATCCTGTAAAACACCGCGCTGCTTATTGATATCAAATAAACTGACACTGGCGCCTAGACGATCATTTTCGAATTTAGCACCAATTTCTTTTTGCTTGGCAACAAAAGGTTTGAGAGTCGTGGTTGCATTCGCAGTGGTATTACTTAAACCTTTCGCAAGCGATTCGATATAGTTTGCATACAGCGAAAATTCTGGCGTCAGTTTATAAGTCACACCTAAAGCAGGCGTCCATTTCGCTTCATTATATGCCGGATTAATTTTACTACCATCCGTTTGATAATTATAAGTTTCCTGCATGATCTTTTGATAGCGTGCACCAAGCATGACAATCAACTTATCATCGAATGCAGAAATATTATCTCCAATCGCGATACTTCTTAAACGAGTTCGCGTTCCAAGCTTAGGATCATTGACACGCTCAGGATTACCAATTGTTAATTCCGATGCATTGGTATAATTGGGTTTAAGAATATTAGTTGTATTACTACCACTCATAGCCCAGCCATTGCGAGTATTTTGCTGGAATGCGGAACCTGATAGTACCAGATTATGTTGGATTGAACCTGTCGCTAATTTACCTCGAATCCCAATTTCGCCTGTATTCACCATATCGACTCGACCATTGTCAAAACGAGAATACTTCGCGTCTCCATTGGATATATTGGTTACAGTTGGATTCGCAAGGCTATTTTGCTCTTCACCATGACGAAAACCATATGCTGCATAAGCGGTTACAGCATCAGTTAAATCATATTCTGCACGGTAACTACCAAACACGTCCTCTTCATTAGAATAGGTCCATTTTTGAGCGTAATTACGACTCGCCTTTATTGCAGCAGGCACTTCAGTCAAACCTGCAAGAGAAATATTAGGCCGTGTTGCATCTAAACGGTTATTGCTGTATCCCATATCCCCAGACAAACGCAAACGATCGCCACGGTAATCCAGACCGATTGAAGCTAAACCTAATGAGTTTTTCTCATCGTCTACACTGGTATTGCCACCATGATAGGCTGTATTTACACGCACACCAAACTCTTGGTTTTCACCAAAGCGACGCGAGATATCACTAGCAACTTGACCACCGTTAAAATCCGTTCCAACGGTCACACGATTCAATGGTTCATTACTGGCACGTTTTGGTAACAGGTTAATTGCGCCACCAATTCCACCATTTCCTGGCATTGCGCCATTTAAGAAAGATGAAGCACCTTTAAGTACTTCGACACGTTCAAATAACTCTGTTGGAATATATTGACGTGGCAAGATCGAATACAAACCATTATAAGCCGTATCATCCGAGCCTAAATTAAAACCTCGAATATAATAAGATTCCTGAAAATTTCCAAAACCACGACCAACACGGACACTTGGATCAGCCTTTAATACATCCCCTACACTTTTGGCTTGTTTGGACTGAATATAGTCATTGGTATAGCTGGTCAGGTTAAAAGGTGTATCCAGATTTTTTTGATTGCCAAAGATCCCGACACGACCACCGCTAGCAACTTGTCCGCCAGCAAAAGCGTCCATTAGACCATCAGCCGAGGCATCTGCACTTGCAGTAATCCGAATAGTATTCAAGGTCACTGCTGCTTCAGCCTTTTGGCTATCTTGCGTTTCATCTGCAAAAACAGCGGTTGTCCCCATCGACGCACATGCCATCATCAGCACTAATGGTTTAAGTTGTCTACCCATAATCTTTACCAGCCGACTTCAAAAAACCGCATAATAAATGAGAATTGATACGTTTTACACTATTTTTTAGCTATATGTGCCATTCGATAATTTAATGATTTTCCAGACTCAAACGGCATTAAAATTAACAGACTGAATTCAATCAATATAAAGTCTAATGCCGGATATTCAGTTCAAAACAACATGTTGATTCAAATTTGCCCAACAAATAAGATCACCGCAATGCCCATCATCAGTCCACCAGAAATACGACTGACCACTTGTACTGCAAAAGGTCGGGTTCTCAGTATTTTCTTTGCTGCCATACCGACCAATACATACACTACAGCACAACTCAGCAAATGAATCAGTCCTAATGAAATAATCTGTGCTGT
This sequence comes from Acinetobacter sp. ANC 3882, assembly GCF_022549545.1. Classification (NCBI taxonomy): domain Bacteria; kingdom Pseudomonadati; phylum Pseudomonadota; class Gammaproteobacteria; order Moraxellales; family Moraxellaceae; genus Acinetobacter; species Acinetobacter sp. ANC 3882. The sequence continues at coordinate 647,808 of NZ_JAKZGB010000001.1, forward strand.
CGGAGAAAATGCCATTTGCGGATGAATAAATGGTGGTAATAAAGCAAAAAACAGCAGCAATACTTTTGGGTTTAAACCACTGATGCCTACTCCTTTAATCAACCATGAACGTGCTGAATCTAAAGATTGCGTTTCCTTGTGATCACTCGAAATTGTCGCTGGATGTATAAATAGATTGATTCCCATCCATAACAAATAACAGGCCCCTAAAATCGTCATGCCAGTCAACAAGATCGGATAATGCTGCACCAACGCCCCTACACCTGCTGCCACACATAAAATTGCCATTAAATGCCCAAGCACCAAGCCAGTAACTGCATTTAAAATAAACTTACCTTTGATGCCCGCAAGGATAGCGTAAGCCCAGTCTGCACCTGGTGTAAGTACAAATAAAATTGAAACACACCAAAAAGCAAAAATCACACTAAGTTCCATAAGCGAAGCCCTTCTCACATCACCAACGCTATTTTTTAATAGCTTTCTTTTTCACCATTTGGTGAAGATTGTTGAGAAAGGATATGCTTTAATGGTGAAAATGTTATTCCAAATACTTCTATATCTTCAAAGCCCACAGGGAGATTCTTCTAAATGGATCGCATTGATAAGAAAATTATTGCTGAACTACAGGCAAATGGGCGATTATCTATTACAGAACTGGCAGAACGAATTGGTTTAAGCCTGTCACCATGCCATCGCCGTGTTAAAGCTTTGGAAGAAACTGGCGTCATCAAAGGTTACCATGCGGATCTGGAAGCCTCTAAAATCGGTCTCAATTTCTCAGCGATTATCTTTGTTACCTTAAAAGATGGTGATAAAAAAGCCCTGTCCAGCTTTGAAGAAAAAGTCACTGAAATTGCCAACGTCATTCAGGCTCAGCGTTTATTTGGAAATCCAGACTATTTACTTCATGTGGTTGCTAAAGACTTGGCGAGTTTCCAGAAACTTTATGACGACAGCCTGTCGGCCTTGCCCAATGTACAGCGCCTAACCTCAACCATCGTCATGAAAAATGTGGTCTCGAATCGTTTACTACCGCTTTAAGCAATAATTATCATTTTGGGTAAAGCTAAAATGTATCAATATGAATAAATTCACATCTTTTCTTTACTCAAAGGTAATAAAGATGGGCAACTCTATTAATTTTTTTATCTGTCTGTTTGTATTGACCAACTGTTGAAATCTTCGTCTATACTTAGCCATCAAAACTTGATGACTATGGAAAGATGACTTCTCAAACTCCCAAGAAAATTAAGAAAAAGGGTTGGCTCATTTTAGCAATTGTTGTTGCACTTTTAATTATTGCTATCGTGATTTGGCAGACTGGAACTGCTAAAAAATCAACAGAGGCAGACAAAGCTAAAAATGCAGAAACCACGACACAAAAAGCAGCACTGACCGTTACTGTTGTTTCTCCTCAACAACAGAATTGGGAACAGACTTTCACCGCGAATGGCAATATTGCTGCATGGCAAGAAGTGGTGATTGGCAGCGAACTCTCAGGCCAACGCCTCACCCGAGTGAATGTCAATGTCGGTGATGAAGTTCGACGTGGTCAGGTTTTGGCTGAAATTAACAGCGAAACCATTCGTGCCGATCTTGCAGCAGCGAAAGCAAGTTATGCCGAGGCACAAGCCGTTCTTGCGGATGCAATCACCAACAACAAACGTATCCAGCAGCTTAAAAATACAGGTGCAATTTCAGCACAGGAATCCACCCAATATCAAACCTCTCAAGCCACGGCCCAAGCACGTCTTGATGCAGCCAAAGCACAGATCGAAAGTAATCAATTACGTTTAGCACAGACTCAAGTGGTTTCACCAGATAATGGGGTCATTTCAGCTCGTACTGCAACCGTAGGCTCTTTAGCGCAAACAGGGCAAGAACTTTTCCGCTTGATCCGCGATCATCGTTTAGAGTGGCGTGCGGAAGTCACAACCTCTGATTTGTACAAGCTTAAACAAGGCATGACCGCGCACATCATCTCACCTGATCCTGCCCAACCTGCAGTGACAGGTAAAGTCAGAATGATTGCACCAGTGATTGACCCACAGACTCGTTATGGCTTGGTCTATGTAGATATTCCAACAACCCAAGCAGTCCGTATGGGAATGTTCGTTAAAGGTGAATTTGATTTAGGTCAAAAGCTTGCATTGACAGTTCCTCAAACTGCCCTGCTATTACGCGATGGTTTTTCTTATGTGTTTATTGTCAATGACAAGAATCGTGTCACTCAACAGAAAGTCAATGTGGGTCGCCGTTTAGGAGATCGTGTCGAACTCTTGAATTTACCTGCGAATGTGAAAGTGGTTTCTTCAGGTACAGGTTTCTTAACCGATGGCGATCTGGTCAGTATCGCTAAAGACATTCCAGAGACTCCACTTAGCAAACAACTTGTGACCACACAGGAGAAATAATATGAATTTCTCTGCTTGGTCGATCCGAAACCCGATTCCCGGCATTCTATTATTTATCATGCTGGGTTTGGCCGGATTGTTATGTTTTAAATGGATGAAAATTCAGCAGTTTCCAGACATCGAACTGCCGATGGTGACCGTCACAGCGGCACTTCCTGGTGCCGCACCACCTCAGCTTGAAACTGAAGTAGCGCGTAAGATTGAAAACTCGATTGCAACCTTGCAAGGACTGCGAAATCAATATACCAATATTCAAGATGGTGTTGTCACTGTTACAGCAGAGTTTCAACTCGAAAAACCCCTGCAAGAAGCGGTTGATGATGTGCGCAATGCAGTGTCACAAGTCCGTTCAGATTTACCTGCGGATCTACGAGATCCGATTGTCAGCAAGATTAACCTTTCAGGCTCTCCTATTCTGACCTATACCATCCAATCACCAAAGATGGATGAAGAAGCCCTGTCATGGTTTGTTGATTATGATATTGCCCGCGCCATGTTACAGGTCAAAGGTGTTGGTGCTGTGGCTCGCGTCGGTGGCGTGACTCGTCAGGTTGAGGTTGAACTCGATCCCGAAAAACTCTTGGCTCTGAATGCAACTGCAACCGACATTACCCGACAATTACGTTTAATTCAGCAAGACGCTTCAGGTGGTCAAACCAAAATCGGCGGAAGTGAACAATCCATTCGTACCATTGCGACCGTAAAAACAGCGGATGAAATTGGGGCAATGGATATTGCGCTCAGTGATGGCCGACATATTCGTCTGGATCAGGTTGCGACTGTTCGCGATGGTATTGCGGAGAGACGCTCTGCGGCCTTATTAAATGGCCAACCTGTGATTGGTTTCGAGATCACGCGAAGTAAAGGTGCCAGTGAGGTTGATGTTGAAAAAGGTGTAGTCGCCGCATTGGATAAACTCAAAGCCGCACATCCAGATCTCAAAATCAATGAAGCATTTAACTTTGTAAAACCTGTTCAGGATAACTACGAAGGCTCAATGTCACTGCTGTATGAAGGTGCGATATTAGCGATCTTGGTGGTATGGTTATTCTTACGTGATTGGCGTGCCACCATCATTGCTGCAACCGCCCTACCTTTATCAATTTTGCCAGCTTTGATTGGGATGTATTTCTTTGGCTTTACCCTCAATACCGTCACGCTTTTGGCCATGTCATTGGTGGTCGGTATTCTGGTTGATGATGCGATTGTTGAGATTGAAAATATCATACGGCATTTACGCATGGGTAAAACGCCGTATGAGGCGGCCATGGAAGCAGCCGATGAAATTGGTCTGGCCGTGATTGCCACAACCTTCACACTGATTGCAGTATTCCTGCCAACCGCATTTATGAGTGGTATTGCAGGAAAATTCTTCGTGCAATTTGGTTGGACAGCAGCTTTGGCAATCTTTGCCTCACTGCTTGTTGCGCGTTTGCTTACCCCAATGATGTCTGCTTATATTCTGAAACCATGGGTCGGTAAGGTTGAGCAACAAGATGAATCAACAACACTACAAACTGCCACTGATCAAGGCACAAGCAGCCTAGCCAAAGACCGTGCTAAAGATGGCAAAGTCATGCGTGGCTATATGCGTTTGGTCACATGGTGTCTGAACCATCGCTGGATCACTCTAGCGGGTGCAATTGCCTTCTTTGTCGGTTCAGTCATGCTGATTCCATTGTTACCCACAGGCTTTGTACCCCCACCAGATACAGGACAGACACAAGTCCGATTAGAGCTAACACCAGGTTCCCAGTTTGCAGATACGCTTAAAACAGCCGAATATGCCCGCTCACTGATTAAAGATCATCCTGAAATTAAAAGTATCTATACCACGATTGGTGGCGGTGCTGCGGGAACAGATCCTTTTGCAGGTGGCGCTTCGAGCGAACCACGTAAAGCAACACTGACGATTCAAACCACTGAACGTTCTGATCGTAGTGCCAGCTTACAAGACATTGAAGATCAATTGCGCCAGCGTCTTGCTCCGCTTCCAGGTGCACGTATTCAAGTCGGCTTGGCTGGGAATAACAGTCAATATCAATTGGCTTTATCTGGTGATGATCCTGAAGCATTGATGGCAACTGCGCGTAACCTTGAACGTGAATTACGCACGATTCCAAATATTGGCAGTATTACCTCGAGTGCAGCCTTGATTCGTCCAGAGTTAGTGATTCGTCCTGACTTTGCCAAAGCCGCAGATTTAGGCGTGACCACCTATGACATTGCTGAGACTTTACGAATCGCAACCGCGGGTGATTTCGATCAAAATCTTGCGAAATTAAACTTATCTCAACGCCAAGTCCCTGTGGTGATTAAACTTCCTCTAGCTGCTCGTCAAGATCAGGAATTGATGAAACGTTTGATGGTGAAAGGTAGCCGCGGACCAGTGATGTTGGGCACCATTGCGGACGTCAATATCGAAAGTGGGCCATCGCAAATTGACCGCTTCAACCGTCTACGCAACATTAATTTCAATATCGAATTGAACAACCAACCTTTGGGGGATGTTGCTGCCAAAGTTGACCAACTACCAACCATGAAGAATTTACCACCAACTGTGAAGCGTACCAATATTGGTGATGCCGAAGTCATGCAGGAACTCTTTTCAAGCTTTGGTTTGGCAATGTTAACGGGAGTATTGTGTATCTATGTTGTGTTAGTACTGTTATTCAAAGACTTCCTACAGCCAATCACCATTCTTGTAGCCTTGCCTTTATCTCTGGGCGGTGCATTTGTGATGCTGCTTTTAGCTAAAAGTAGCTTCTCGATGCCAAGCTTGATTGGTCTGATTATGCTCATGGGGATTGCCAGCAAGAACTCGATTCTACTGGTCGATTACGCCATTATTGCAAGAAACGAAAAGCATTATTCGCGATTCAATGCCCTGCTTGATGCCTGCCACAAACGAGCACGTCCAATCATCATGACCACACTCGCGATGGGCGCTGGGATGTTGCCGATTGCACTCGGGATTGGTACAGATCCGAGTTTCCGTGCGCCAATGGCAATCTCGGTGATTGGTGGTTTGATTACCAGTACCTTCTTGTCATTACTGGTGATTCCAGTGGTGTATACCTTTATTGATGATATTAATCGCAAGATACACAGCTTTAGGAAAACCCCAGTTCAGCCTATTGAACCCACTCAATAGTGTTGAATAAAAAAAGACGGTCAGATGACCGTCTTTTTTCTCATTAAGACACGACTAAAACCAACATGAAAAAGATAAAACTTGCACCCGCCAAATAATATAAATAATGCAGCTTTCGGTTTAGCCAGACTAAATCAATCGTAGAGCCAAGTAGTTTTACAAGAGCTAGATTCCAAATCAGTACCACCCCCACCATCCAAAAGCAGACCAGAGCATTTTCAATAAAGCCATATTGCGGATAGATCAAGATCACCAATACCATATAGAACATCAAATTCTTAGGATTAAGTAAGCTAGAAAGTAAGCCAAGCAATAACTGCTTGAGATTAGTATTATTTACTTGTATTTCAAGTTCTTCAGGAATGATATCAATCGAACGACGGGCTAACCGTGCAGCAACAAAGCATTGAAAAGCCAGATATGCGAAATAAGCCACGCCCAACCATTTCATATAGATCAACAACTTGGTATTGATCTGACCCATCAAAAACAAGCTGACATATATTCCAATCAAAATAATTGCATTACCCAGTGCGATACCAAAACACGTATATTGCGCTGCTCGTTGCTTACTTTGTATCAGCGTTTTTAGAATCAAAAAGAAATCTGCACCTGGTGTAAGCAACGCAATAAAATGAGTGATAGCGATGGTTAGAAAAAGCTCCATAGATTCTCTCCCGATAGATGGGAGCGAGCTTAGAAAAGCAGGACAAATTATTCTTGTATAAAATTGCGTAGGCTAAGATTTTTTATAATATTGCTTCGGCGTGATGCCAGTATGTTGTTTAAATACACGATGAAAATGACTCTGATCTACAAACTCCAACTCGCAGGCAAGCTGAGCTAAATCGCAGCCTGCCCTTAACCGTTGCCGAGCTTGATTCACTTTATAATTTAATTGATAAGCATGGGGTGTTAATCCAAAGTAATGTTTAAATAATCGTATCAAAGCATAACGACTGATGTTCATTTTTTCAGAAAGCTCTTGCAAAGACAGATTCTCAATATTGTCTTCAAGGCATTCCAATAAATCAGATAAATGCTGCTGAAAATAATGAGATGACTGTATTTTTTCCCAGTTAAAATTTGGCAACAAAATATCGGTTAGGACCTGAATTAAACAGTGCTCTTTCTGTATCAACGACATGTGAGAATCAAACAAAATAGAATTTAAAGCGCTGAATGCATGATAAAGATTTGAATTATTGATGATATTTGGTTTTAGATTCGGAAAATATAGCGTATCTATCTCTACTTTTAGCTGAATATTTTGCTGTAGCTCCTCGATCAATCCAGCCAACCATCTGGCATCAAGATGCATCATCTGGTAACCCCAAGCCTGATCAGGTAAAGGATTACAAGCGTGCTCTACATGCGCAGGAATAACCACTAAGCTCCCTGCTTGAATGACTTGCTCGTGTGAAAAAGCACTTGAAAAGCGGCTCTGCCCTATATCAACGGCACCGATTGAAAAAGTAGGATGGCTGTGGGATTTATAACAAATGCGACTTTGACATGCCCTACGTGTTTCGACATAAGGCATATCTGGATGACTCCAAAATTCAACTGTTGAGTCCAAAATAATTTAAACTCCAACCACTAGGCTGATCACTTTTTATTTTGCCAAAGCTTTTTCGATATCAGCTTCTAACGCTTCTGGCTTGGTTGTTGGTGCATAACGCTCTAGCACTTCACCATTACGCCCTACCAGAAATTTAGTAAAATTCCATTTGATATTACGACTGCCTAAAAGCCCTTTTGCTTCACGGGTTAAATAACGGAAAATCACATGTGCTTCTGGGCCTTTCACATCGACCTTGGCAAACATAGGAAAACTGACCCCATAATTACGCTGGCAAAAAGTACCAATCTCTTTATTTGTGCCTGGATCTTGTCCTCCAAACTGATTACACGGAAAACCTAAAACTTCTAATCCTTGAGCATTATATTTTTCATAAAGTTTCTCAAGTCCTGCAAACTGTGGTGTAAAGCCACACTTACTTGCAGTATTTACAATCAGCATGACCTTGCCTTTATAATCAGCGAGCGCTTTTATTTCTCCCTCTAACAAGTCAGCTTCGAACTGATAAATGTTACTCATGGATAAGTTTCCTCGTCATTCTTTTCTTCTGTTTTAAGTTGTAATGATGCCGAATTCACGCAATAACGCAGTCCTGTCGGCTGTGGGCCATCCTCAAACACATGGCCCAAATGTGCATCGCAATCATGGCAGACAATTTCTGTTCTGACCATACCATGTGACAAATCTTCATGTTCTTCTATGGCAACACCATCAATCGGTCTAAAAAAGCTTGGCCAACCACAACCACTATCGTATTTCGTTTCAGAAGAGAATAATTCCGCACCACAACAACGGCATACATAAGTACCATGTTGTTTATTATTCCAATATTGTCCTGTAAATGCGGGTTCTGTGCCTTTCTGACGAGTTATGCGATATTCTTCAGGTGATAATTCTCTTTGCCATTCTCGGTCCGTTTTATTCACTTTTCCCATAACCTGCACCTTTATATTCTGTTGTTAAAAATATCATGATGATCAGATTTTATATTTACGCCATTCGAAAAAAAAACTCTAGTCTCAGATCGTACAATTTAGTGAAATTTAAGCACTTAACTTAAAAATAGCAAAAAGAAAGCAAATTAAATCTACACGGTAAGCAATTTTTAACAATATTGTCTTTTACGTAAGCAAATATGGTGTTATTCTAATTCCGCACGGTTGTATAGGACAAAAAATGTCTCAGAAAAAAAGTGTGGTTTTCCAAAACTTATTACCAACCATCAGACAATATCAACAATCGGGTTTTACCCATGAAAAAATTGTTGAATTGCTGAGAGATCAACACGATCTAAATTTGGTAAGCGTTGAAACCTTTAAAAGTTATTTATACCGATATGCAAAAGTGAATCCAGCTATGTCAAAAAATACTGTTGTTCCCCAGTCTACCCAATCAAGCCGAGAAATTAAAAAATCATCTAAGCTTGAGCATGTTTGCTACGACATCCGTGGACCAGTATTACGCGCCGCCAATGAAATGGAGGAGCAAGGACACAAGATCATCAAGCTAAATATCGGCAACCCTGCACCTTTTGGTTTCGAAGCACCACAAGAAATTATTAATGATGTTGCTTTAAACCTGCCGAATGCAATTGGCTATACCGATTCAAAAGGGATTTTCCCTGCACGTAAAGCCATCTGCCAGTATTACCAGCAAAAAGGCATTTTTGATATGCACGTTAATGACGTGTATGTCGGCAATGGTGTTTCAGAACTGATCGTGATGGCGATGCAAGGTTTGCTTGATGATGGCGATGAAATGCTAGTGCCTATGCCAGACTACCCGTTATGGACAGCAGCAGTAAATCTGTCGGGTGGTACTGCTGTTCACTATAAATGTGATTCTGAAAACTACTGGTATCCAGACATTGCAGATATGGAAAGCAAAATCACACCAAATACACGTGGTATTGTGATTATTAATCCAAACAACCCGACAGGTTCAGTCTATCCACGTCATGTGTTAGAGCAGATTGTGGCTCTGGCGAAAAAGCATGACCTGATTTTATTTGCTGATGAAATCTACGACAAAATCGTTTATGACGGCATTGAACATGTTGCTGTTGCAGCATTGGCTGGCGATCAGCTTTGTATTTCATTCAATGGTTTATCAAAAGCATACCGTATTGCTGGTTATCGTGCGGGTTGGATGGCAATTACAGGCGACAAAGCACGTGCAGCTGACTATATTGAAGGCTTGGACATGTTGGCTTCAATGCGTTTATGCGCCAACCATCAAGCGCAATATGCCATTCAAACTGCGTTAGGTGGTTATCAATCGATTAATGATTTGATTCGCCCAGGTGGTCGCTTATATGAACAACGCAATATTGCTTGGGAAATGCTGAATGAAATCCCAGGCGTAAGTTGTGTCAAACCAGATGGTGCAATGTACTGCTTCCCTAAACTTGATCCAGCGATCTATCCAATTGAGGATGATGAAAAATTGATGCTGGATTTATTAAGAGCTGAAAAGGTTCTATTAGTACAAGGTACTGGTTTCAACTGGCCAACGCCAGACCATTTCCGTGTAGTGTTCTTGCCCGCTGAAAATGAATTGCGTGAAGCGATCAATCGCTTGAGTCGCTTCTTGGCGAAAATGCGTTAATAAAAAATCCCCCTTAACTGGGGGATTTTTTATATTTAAGAGTCCGAATCTTGTAGCTCATCCCACTGTGCCTCGTATTCTTTGGCTTTCTTCAAATTTTTAGTTAAGCCAAAACCACCCTTTTCGTAGATTCGCGCTAAATCCAGCAGGGCCTCGTCCTCACCTTGTGTCACCGCCAACTCATAAAATTCCGCTGCCTTTTTATAGTTTTTAGCGACCCCCTTACCTTCTTCGTATACATAGGCAATATTTGAAGAACCTAAACCATTGCCTGCGCCAGAAGCCAAACTAAATAAGCGCAAAGCCTCTTTATAATCTTGCTTTAATCCAGCCTTGCCTTCTAAATAAAAAATACCCAAATTGTTAATCGCAGAAGATTCATTCTGTTTTGCAGCTAATTGGTAATAACGCAGTGCTTTTTTTAGGTCTTGCAGTACACCTTCACCTCCATCATTATATAAATGTCCAAGTTCTGCCTGAGCCATATCTAAGCCAGCATCGGCTGACTTGCTCATCCATTCCAATCCTTTTTGAGTATTTACCTTCACACCATCATCGCCGTAAAGGTATAAATATCCTAAATAATATTGTGCGTAGAGCTGACCTTTTTGTGCAGCTTGGGTATACCATTTCAAAGCGGTTGGATTGTCTTCTTCAATTCCTTCAGCATAGTCATACATGTAACCGACTGAAAAGATTGCATCAGCATTGCCCTGTGCCGCTGACTTTTTAAACCATTCCAATGCTTTACCAAAGTCTTGATCAACCTCATTACCATAATAATAAGCATCGCCTAAATTATTCTGTGCAACGGCATCACCCGCTTTTGCTTGCTGTACAAGCCCTTGACTAAAAGAAACATCATCTGCATAACTCAAGGTAAATAAACTGCTAGTCAATAGTATTGAAAGTACGATATTTTTTAATTTCATTATGTCGCTCGCATTGCTACATTTTTATTCGATTACATTCTAGCTGTAAAACACTTCTTGTAAACTGATATTTATATCCATTGAAAAATCAAAGACTAATTTTTAATATTTTATAAAAATAACAAAGCAAAGACACGGTTTGCCAAAATATTAAGCATTTCATTTTCGGTTTGCATGCTAAACTATGCGTTGCTTTGAAAAAGGATAGTCCTTCTATGCGGTTTGTTCATCTCGGTATCCATACAGAATTCTCGATTACGGAATCGATTGTTCGCATACCTGATTTGGTCAAGGCTGCCGTAAAAGAAGAGATGCCTGCACTGGCACTCACCGACTTATCCAATCTGCATGCTGCAGTAAAGTTTTATGAATCCTGTTTAAAAAAAGGCATTAAACCTATTTTAGGTAGTGTCATTCGCTTGAATGATGCCGAGCACCGTACCACCTTATTGGCGATGAGCAGTAAAGGTTGGCGAAACCTGACTGAAATCGTCTCTCGAGGTTTTATTGAAGGTCAGCAGCTCAGCATCCCATGTGTACAAAAAGACTGGGTACTTGAACAAGCCGAAGACCTGATTGTATTGCTTGGCCAACATAGTGATGTTGGTAAAATGCTGTGTTCTTCCAATCCACAAAAAGCTGAACCTTTATTAGAAGCATGGATTGAAAAGTTTGGAAATCGTGTCTATTTAGCTTTAACTCGGACTGAACGTGCCGGTGAAGAAGATTTCATTCAGCAAGCAGTCAAACTCGCTGCCAAATATCAAATTGGTGTGGTTGCACATAACGATGTTCACTTCGTTGAACAAGATGATTTCGAAGCGCATGAAGCTCGTGTTTGTATTGCCGATGGCTATGTACTTGGGGATGACAAACGCCCTAAAAACTACACTCCTGAGCAATATTTCAAAACAGGCGAGCAAATGTCTGAGTTATTCTCAGATATTCCGAGTGCCCTTGAAAATAGTTACTACATCGCAAAACGTTGTAATGCCGAATTACAACTCGGCACTTATTTCTTACCTGACTTCCCTATTCCAGATGGCTATACCATCGACACCTATTTCGAGCATTTATCTCGTACAGGTTTAGAGGAACGTTTAAATCATCTTTATCCAATTGCTGAACGTGATGATGACTGGGCAGAAATTCGTAAACCCTATGACGAACGTATCAAATACGAAGTTGATATTATTCTCAAAATGGGATTCCCTGGCTACTTCCTCATCGTCATGGACTTTATTCAGTGGGCCAAAAATAATGGCGTCCCTGTAGGCCCTGGTCGTGGTTCAGGTGCAGGCTCACTGGTTGCTTATAGCTTAAAAATTACCGATCTTGACCCATTACGTTATGATCTACTCTTTGAACGTTTCTTAAACCCAGAACGTGTTTCCATGCCCGATTTCGACGTCGATTTCTGTATCGCAGGTCGTGACCGTGTGATTGAATATGTCGCGCAAAATTATGGTCGCCAAGCCGTATCGCAGATTGCAACTTTCGGTACTATGGCTGCGAAAGGTGCAATCCGAGATGTAGCACGTGTCTTGGGTAAATCTTATGGTCTTGCTGACCGTATTTCAAAAATGGTTCCAACCAAACCGCTTGGTGTCGATCTAGCCACTGCGATTGATATGGAACCTCAGCTTAAAGATATCGTTACCAATCCATCAAATCCAGACAATGACGATGCTGCTGAAATCTGGGAAATGGCACTCAAACTCGAGGGCATTACCCGTAATACAGGTAAGCATGCCGGTGGTGTTGTTATTGCACCAGGTAAAATTACCGATTATTCCGCAGTACTCTGTGATGCAGACGGAACAAACCGCGTCGCGCAATACGATAAAGATGACGTAGAAGCGGCAGGTCTGGTTAAGTTTGACTTCTTGGGTTTACGAAACCTGACCGTCATTGAAGACGCAGTTCAAAATATTAATAAAAGAATCAAGGCTGAAATACCGCTTAATATTGCCGATGTCCCACTGGATGACAAAGATGCTTATCTCGTCTTTGCCAACGCAAATACCACTGCGGTATTCCAGTTTGAATCCGTCGGCATGAAAAAAATGCTCAAGGAAGCAAGACCAAGCAAATTTGAAGAAATTATTGCTTTCGTATCATTGTACCGCCCAGGCCCAATGGACCTTATTCCTGACTTTATCCACCGTATGCATGGTGGTGAGTTTGAATATCTACATCCTTTGCTGGAAGGTGTATTAGAACCAACTTACGGGATTATGGTTTACCAAGAACAGGTGATGCAGGCTGCACAGTTCTGTGCAGGCTATACACTCGGTGGCGCAGACTTGCTTCGTCGAGCCATGGGTAAAAAGAAACCTGAAGAAATGGTGAAACAGCGCCAAATCTTTATTGAAGGTGCGTCGAAGAAAGATATTGATGAAGCAACAGCCAACCATATCTTCGACTATATGGAAAAATTCGCAGGCTATGGTTTTAACAAATCACATGCCGCAGCCTATGCCCTTGTTGCCTACCATACTGCATGGTTAAAAGCACATTACCCTGCTGAGTTTATGGCAGCCGTTTTATCATCGGAAATGCAGAACACCGACAGTATCGTTTTCTTGATTGATGACTGCCGTAATAACAAACTGGAAGTGCTTCCACCTTCTGTGAATATGTCTTTATATCACTTCCATGCCAGTGACGAACAAACCATTGTTTATGGCTTAGGTGCAATTAAAGGTGTCGGCGAACAGGCGATGCAGTCGGTCATCGACTCACGGATTAATGAAGGTCCATATAAAGATTTATTTGATTTCTGCCATCGTATTGATCTGAAAAAAATCAATAAACGTACCTTGGAAGCCTTAATTCGTGCGGGTGCGCTAGATTGCCTTGGGATTGAGCGATCAAGTTTAATGGCTCAACTGCCTGAAGCCGTGCAAGCCGCTGATCAGGCTCGAAGTAACCGTGAAACAGGTATCATGGACTTGTTTGGTGAAGTTGAAGAAGTTCAACGTAAACCTGCCAAACCCGTAAAACCATGGGCTGATGAAGTTCGCCTCAAAGGTGAAAAAGATACGCTTGGCTTGTATCTCACTGGTCACCCAATTGATGTTTACCGTCCTGAATTAAAATCATTCATTTCAGCAAAACTGAATGAACTCACCCCGACTCGTCGTGGCGTAACGACAGTTTTTGCAGGTCTGGTGGTGGATATTGCCAACTTCCCGAACCGTATCATGATCACCCTTGATGATGGTACCGCACGGGTTGAAATTAGCTGCAACCATGAACGTTTCCAACGCTATAAGGATATTGTTCGCTTAGAACAGGTTGTGGTGATTGAAGGCGAGATTTACGAGCGCGAAGGTTTTGATCGTCCGATGGCGCGATTAAGCAAGGCTTTTAATTTGAATGAAATTCGCCAGAAACGTGCACAAAGCATTCAAATTCGTCTCCCTCAAGATCTGATGACCAAATCTTTAGCCAAAGATTTACAGGCGATCCTCTTACCTTATTGCAATATCGATATGTGCCAGCATATTGGTCTGCAAATCCTGCTTGAACAAAGCTTTGCAACAGCTGAATTGCATTTAGGTGCACAATGGAAAGTTGTGCCACTAGATGAATTACTTGGAAAACTGCGCGATTATTTTGGTAAAGAAACCATTTCCATCGAATATCAAGTGAAATCAAAGGCTGCAAAAGTAGCGGAAGCGCCTAAGGTTGCAACTATAGCTCCTCCGCAAGACAATATGTCTATGGATGAAGCCCTTGATCTTTACCAAGCTGAAGTCTCTCAATACTCTTAATTTTGGATGATATATGAACCTGTTTGACTCAAACAACGTGTCCAAACAATTGGATCATGTGCGTATTGTTATGGTCAATACCACCCTACCAGCCAATATTGGTAGTGCCTTACGCGCAATGAAAACCATGGGTTTATCAAAACTTGTACTGGTCGCACCTAAAACCTATCCGCATCCAGATATTGATGCTCTAGCAGCCGGTGCTCAAGATTTAATTGAAAAAATTGAAATTGTTGAAACCTTAGAGCAAGCCATTCAAGACTGCCATATGGTATTCGGAACCAGTGCGCGTAGCCGTACTATTCCATGGCCGCTGCTTGATGTCCGCCCCGCAGCTAAAGAAGCTTTGCAGGCCGCAACTAAACAACAAAATATTGCAATTGTATTTGGTCGTGAAGATCGTGGACTCACCAATGAAGAGTTAGCCTTGGCCAATTATCACTTAACCATTCCAGTCAATCCTGAATATGGCGTGCTCAATGTAGCACAAGCTATTCAAGTGGTGTGCTATGAGTTAAGAATGGCTGCACTTGAGCAAAATACACAGGCTCAAGATACCCCAGATGATCACATGCAACTGAAACAGCAACAGAGCATGGAATGGGATGAACCGTTGGTGACACAACAACAAATGGAACAGTTTTATCCTCATTTAGAAAAAATGTTGACCGAAATTGAGTTTTTAGATCCAAATAATCCCCGTTTACTACCATTACGCTTGCGTCGTCTATTCGGAAGGATACAATTAGATCGTATGGAGTATCATTTATTACGTGGAATCTTTAGCCGCGTACAGGCATTAGCCCAAGGTTCATGGAAAAAAACCAATACGGAGGATCATTCCAATGATTAAACAGCTTAAAGAAGATATTGAGGCTGTATTTGCACGTGATCCTGCAGCTCGAAATACACTAGAAGTCCTCACCACCTATCCAGGTATTCATGCACTGATTATGCATCGTATGGCACATGAACTCTGGAAGAAAGAATACAAAGGCACTGCCCGTCTACTCTCGTCATTTAGCCGATTCGCGACAGGGATTGAAATTCACCCAGGTGCAAAAATTGGTAAACGTTTCTTTATCGACCATGGTATGGGCGTAGTGATTGGTGAAACTGCGGAAATTGGAAATGATGTCACGCTGTATCATGGTGTGACTTTAGGTGGAACGACTTGGAATAAAGGCAAACGTCATCCAACCCTAGAAGATGGCGTGGTCGTTGGGGCTGGCGCAAAAATTTTAGGTCCATTTACTGTACATAAAGGTGCAAAAGTGGGTTCAAATGCAGTCGTCACTAAAGAAGTCCCTGAAGGCGTAACGGCTGTTGGCAACCCTGCTCGCTATATTTTCAAAGACAAGACCCAAATCGAGCAAGATGAAGTCAGTCGCCGTGATTATGCAGAAAGCATTGGTTTCCAACCCTATGCAACAACACAAGATCAGGCAGATCCGATTCTAGAAGGCATCCGTGTTTTACTCGACCGCATGCAAAAGAACGAAAAGCGCATGAATGTACTTTGCCAACGTCTGTCTGAAGTTGATCCAAGCTTCAAGCCTCAAAGTTCGAAAACTCAACCATTGAGTAAAGAAGAACTCAAAATTATTGAAGAAGTTAGACGTGAATGCGAAGCACAGAACAAAACTTCAGCAACATAATTGAATATATAAGAAATGTAACAAGCTTATCATTGCAAGTTGGTTTTGCTTTTCCTAGACTGTTGAAACCAACGATCTACTTCTCATTTAACTAAAATTAATGGATGTAAAGCATGAATTTTAAGCCTTTGGCATTACTTGTACTTTCAACTTCTTTTTTGACGGCCTGTGGTATTGCACCCGTTAAAAAAGATAAGGTTGCTGAACCATTTGTGTTCAAGGAACCAGATCCAACCCCAGCTTTCTATGCTTTAAATCCAATCAAGTACGATGCACCGCCAAGTTTTGAAGTTGCGATTAAAGATGCAACTGCTCAACCTGTGACCAAGATGGTGGTGTCATTACAAAGCGACCCGTCAAAAACAACAACGCTTGATGTCAATAAACTGATTATTCCAACAATCGACAGCAAACAACGCAGCATGAAATATGCGGTTCTTGCTGGTGATAATGAAGTTGATGTAACTGAAATCGACGATTTCTTACAATTGGTTGAAGGTAAAGCACGTCACTATCCACCTCGTTTCCCTGAGCGTCAAGAACGTAAAGGTTATGAAGTGAAGCTGAAAGAAACGACACAAAGATTAGATACTTTAGCTGAAAAACCAAATGCGTCTCTTGACGTATTAACACGAGCTTTCAAAGCAAGTGTTATGGCGCGTAACCTAGACTTAGGTACCTCTTATACCTCTAAGTCTTTAACTTATGCTCAACGTATTCTTGCGATGAATCCAAGTGATGCTGAAACCAACTTTTGGTTTGGTTTTGGTTTGTCTGAAGGTGGTGGTCAGCGTGAAGCGATTCCATATTTAGACAAAGCGATGAAAGGCGGTGTACAAGAAGCGTATCTTTCTGCTGCAAATAACTACCTTTGGTTAGAGCAAAAGAAAAATGCGATTCAAACCTTAAAGAATTATAAAGTGAGCTACCCAGATGAAGCGGAAGTAACAGATCGCTTAATCAAAGAGGTTGAAACTGGAAAACGCTGGAATATGTGGCAAGTCCTCAACTAATTGCTTGCAGATTCTGCGCTAAAAAATAGACTGTCGTGTACAGTCTATTTTTTTATCAGTCATTGAAAAAACATTCTATTTTCGTATTATAGCTACAATCTTCCAGCGAACTTGCTGACATATCATGCTAGCATTTACCCCAAATAAACGTCTATTTCTTCTCTCCCTGCTCAGCACCATGGTCATGAGTGGCTGTCAAGTTGTCAGTCTCAAACAACAAGACCTCAATGTTACCATTGCCAATGAGCGTAATAGTATTCTGACGCAAAAGAGATTGAGCGAAGCAAGCCTGAATGTTTTATCCATGTCAGGTAAAGAAGCTAAAATTTGCATGCAGACACCAAATGAGTGTATTGCTGATCTGCATAAAATTCCGCAAATTCAGGATGAACAACTTTTATCAACTTCCAGTGAACTGTATCTTTCAAAAGCGATGACACTGTCTGACTCTTCTGAATGCAAAATCAGTAAGCTGACCAAACATAAGGCCGAAGAAGAACAAAAAAAAATTCAAAAAAGCTATGAGCAATGTTTAGACCAAGAGCTTGAAGCTTTAGATAAAAGTATTCGTTATAGTTATGCTTATTTATTCAAGACATCACGCCAACCACAAGAACGCATTTTTGATAACAGACAGGTTCAAATTCGCGACTTCTATAATCAAGCGTTAACCAAACTGGTCAATGTACATAGCCTCAGAAATCCATCTAAAACGATAACGCCAACCATCCAGATTGGCAAAAGCACCTATACTATTGATATCCAGTCTTATCAGCGTCTACAAAATATGAAGCTTGAAAAGTTTATTTCTAGTTACAACATGAACTTTTCTGGCTTAAGAGCAATTAACCGCCGTGATGGTTTCGGCTCGGATTTCGTTGCGGTTTTCCCTTCTACAGATTCAGCTCCTGGTGAAAATAAATACATACTTGATCCATTGAGCTACAGCTATCCAAATGGCATCAACCCTAATATTCATAAAGCCCGTTATTTAGCTGCAACCATTATTGCACAACCTAAAAAGACAACTGCAACGGTTGAGGATGTGCTTAATAGCCCAGAATTTGAAATCAAGGTTTACGATCCATATAGCGTCGAGAAAGTAAATATTGCTGGAAAAGAATACTCTCTGGCAGCCAATTTCTCTGCACCTTATGGGCTTTGGCTGGCTGAAAATAATTTAGGGACTGCTGCTTATTTAACTTTAATTGATCGTGATCAGCATTTAACCATGCCACATTTATATATGCTCGAACCCTATAATCCCAATAAGAAAATCATTGTATTGGTACATGGTTTGGCAAGTAGCCCTGAAGCATGGATTGCAGTCACCAATGATATTATGGGTGATGCAGTTCTGCGTGAGCACTATCAAGTCTGGCAGGTGTTCTACTCGACCAATATGCCGATTCTAGAAAGTCGCTTTCAAATCTATGCCGTGTTAAAGCAAGCCTTTGGCTCACTAAATCCTAAAGACGCAGCTGCTCAGGATGCGGTTTTAATTGGTCATAGTATGGGTGGCATTATCAGTCGTCTTTTGGTGAGTAATGCCGATATTTCTAAAGAAGCTCTCACCATGATGAATAGCCGCCAGCAAGCACGTTTGCGGAAGCATCCTGTGATTGGTGAACGACTTAAAATGGAACCCATTCAAAACTTTGATCGTGCTATTTTCTTGGCTGCACCACATCACGGAACAGATTTTGCTGATCGCTGGTTTACTTTGGCGGCACGAAAAATTATCAAGTTACCTGCAACCTTTTTAACTACTCTCGCAGATACACTCACCAGTGATGACATGGATCTTAAAGATTTTGTCAAAACTTTGACCAATGATGTAATTCAAAATGGTCCAAGTGATCTGAGTAAAAAGTCCAAATTTATGGAGTTAACTGCCAGCATTCCGCCAGAAAAAGATCTGGTGTTCCATTCTATTATGGGCAACATCACCAAAAGTGACGACCCAAATGTCATTACAGATGGTATTGTTCCTTATAAAAGTGCACATTTAGATGGTGCAGTTTCGGAAAAGATTTTCAAAGGTGGCCACTCTATCCAAGAAACGCCTGAAGCTGTGTTAGAACTTCGTCGTATCTTACGCCAGCATTTAGTAGATCACGGTTTATATAAACCGAAGAACTAAAGACAATAAAAAGCCCCAAATCATTGGGGCTTTTTTAGATTAAATCATTTATACGCCAGAACGGATCATATAATCAAAGGCAGATAGTGAGGCTTTGGCACCTTCACCTGTGGCAATGATGATTTGCTTGTATGGCACAGTGGTACAGTCACCCGCAGCAAATACACCTTTGACATTGGTTTCGTTACGATCATTGATCACGATCTCACCACGGTTACTCAGTTCAACTGCACTGTTCTTCAAGAAATCCGTGTTTGGTAATAAACCAATTTGCACAAAGATCCCTGCAAGTTCAACACTGTGTTCAGCATCAGTGGCACGATCTTTATATTTCAATGCCGTCACTTGAGCACCATCACCGACCACTTCAGTACTGAGTGCATTCAAGATCACCGTGGTATTCGGCAAGCTGTTTAATTTGTCTTGCAAAACTTGGTCTGCACGGAGTTTGGTATCAAACTCAACCAAAGTCACATGTTCTACAATCCCAGCAAGGTCAATCGCTGCTTCTACACCTGAGTTACCGCCACCAATCACCGCAACACGTTTACCCTTAAACAATGGACCATCACAGTGTGGGCAGTACGCAACACCACGGGTACGATATTCTGCTTCACCCGGTACATTCATTTCTCTCCAACGTGCACCTGTTGAAAGAATGATGGTTTTTGATTCAAGTTTGGCACCATTTTCCAGTTCAACTTCAACCAGACCATTTACAGTCTGATCTGCACCTGTGATCTTGCTAACACGTTGCAAGTTCATGATGTCCACACCGTACTCACGTACATGTGCTTCCATGTCTTGGGCGAACTGAGGACCTACCGTTTTTTGAACCGTGGTGAAGTTTTCAATATCCATGGTATCCATCACCTGACCGCCGAAGCGTTCAGCCACGATACCTGTTTTAATGCCTTTACGTGCTGCGTAGATCGCTGCTGTACCACCAGCAGGACCACCACCAATCACCAACACATCAAATGCATCTTTGGCATTGATTGCCGCTGCATCTTTCTCAGCCGAGTTGCTATCTAACTTGGCAACGATTTCTTCCAAAGTCATACGACCTTGACCAATGTGTTGATTGTCTTGGAACACCATCGGTACCGCCAAGATTTTACGTTCTTCAACTTCGTCTTGGAAGAAAGCACCATCAATCATAGTGGCAGTGGTATTTGGATTGTTAATCGCGATCAAGTTAAGCGCTTGAACCACATCAGGACAGTTATGGCAGCTGAGCGAGACAAACACATCAAAGTTTGCGCTTAAGTTTAAGCCTTTGATCTGAGTTAAGACTTCATCAGAGACTTTTGGTGCATAGCCCGATACTTGCAATAATGCCAAGATCAAAGAGGTAAACTCATGTCCCATTGGTAAGCCAGCAAAGAACACACGCGGTTGTTCACCTGCTTTGGCTACACCAAAACTAGGACGGCGAGCGTTTGAACCGTCAAAACGCGCCGTAACTTGGCCAGAAAGTTCAGCAATTTCCGTTACGAGTTCTTTAATTTTTGCAGCTTTGTCCGAGTCATCTAAAGCAGCAACCAACTCGATTGGACTTTCTAAACGTTCTAAGTAAGCTTTTAATTGAGTTTTAATATTTTGATCTAACATGTATGACTCCAAATTCTAAGACGTGCAAATCGGCTAAATTCATTCAATGAAGCTATAGTACGCAAAAGTACTAAATAGGTAAAACAGTATGTTTTTATTAGTTTGATCGGATAAACCGAATTAGGATTTAAAAAACGTCAAGTTTCTGCGTGATTCGAACACGACGATTTTTCAAATGTTTGGCAAGCACATACAAGATGGTGCTGAACGCGACACTAAATACGATCAGTCCCCACAAGATCACATTCACAACGCTTGAAACCCGTTCTGCTTGCTGTGCCCGCAGATCTAGAGGCTGTGTGAGTAATGTAATACTTTTACCGTAAAGCTGCTGTTGCATGACCCACAGCTGCTCAGGCTTAAAATCATATTCTTTAAACTGAATCGGGTTGTTTTTCTCAGCAGCAATCAATTGATTAACATACTCATTTGCTGTTTTACGATCGACAGGCTGATGCAATAAAGCCACTTGCGCCAAGACATAGGCTTTTTCAGTCGATGAAATATTGGCCTGCTGTAAATCCTGTGCAATCTGACTTTCAACAATATTGTTTTGATAGCTCATCCATTGCTGATAGGCCTGCTTGGTTTCATCTTTCCAGTCGTATTGGATATAGGTCAAACCAGACCAAAGCAAGATAAACGAAATCACCCATGCCAGAATACGCTGTGTCCATGCTTGGAAACGTTGCTGAAAAAATTTGAATTTCTTTGCCCAGCTGATCAGTAAAAAAGCACCAACAAACGAAACAAAGAGTTTGAGAAACAGCCAGCCAAACCATGATAATAAATTAAAAAAATAATCGACAGGTTGCTTAAAAGGAACCAAATCCTGTACATGATAAGGCAAATCTAAAGCCTGTACATGTATGGAAAGATCAAAGAAACGATAGATAAATTCTTTTTGCAAAAACAGCGCAGCAATTGTAACCACCAACAATGTACTGGTCAGAAAAAACCAGATCATCAAATTGCGTTGACGTTTTTTTAATACATCTAAACGCTGGTCAATGGGTTGTACACTAAAATCGTCTATGGGTGACAATGATCTTTCCTTCAAAAATAAGCAATATCAAGATTTAGGCGGTTGGCTATTCTCAAGCACCAAATGATTCAAATTCTCTTGCAAAGCGCGTAAGCGAGTTGTTGCTTCTGCACGCTTTTGCATACCTTCTTTCTGAATCTGAATCACATCGTTTACTGTTTTAATGAGGGTGTTTTGTACATGTTCAAGTGTTTCAACATCAATTACAGAACGCTGATTCGCTTTGGCCGTATCAACAGAGTTCTGATGCAATAGCTCAGCATTACGACGTAATAATTCATTGGTGGTATCATCAATCGCCTTGGCGAGTTGTACGCTGTTCTTTTGTTCTTGCAGCGAAATTGCCAAGCTAATTTGATTCTTCCAAGCAGGTAATGTGATGTTTTTAATCGCATAAAACTTATCCACCAACATTAAATTGTTCGATTGGATAATCCGAATCATCGGCAAAGTTTGCATTGCAGACTGCTGTAAAACATGAAGATCACTGACTCTTTTTTCAAGATTATTTGCCACATGATTCAGGTCATAAATCTGTTGAGTGGTCTGTTGATCTTGTTCCTGACTGGTCAGAGTCGTGATTTGCTGTTGAATATCCTGCTGCTTCAACTGGCCCGCTGCAATATACACACCCAGTTGTTTATATTCGTCCTGAACAGCATCAAACATTTTATCTAATGTGCCAACACGCGCTTTCAAACCTGATTGTGAACTTTCAATTTCTTTGACCAGTACATCAATCTGCTCTTTGGTGGTATTAAAATGCTGGTCAAAATTTTGCTTGGCGCCTTTAAGTTTGCTCAGCAATCCACCAAAAAACCCAGAGCTTTTTGATTTATTCAGAATACTTGAAGTATTTAGCTGCTGAGCGACTTGTACCACTTCATTAAGTTTCTGCCCTGTAGCATCCAAGTCTTTATTCTGTACCAAATTTAATAATTCATCGGTATAGGTTGAAGTCTTATTGGCAATATTTTTACCGTATTCAGCCACAGCTGTAGTACTGATTTCAGCCAGTTCTTTATGTGCATCCATCACTTCAGCATAGTCGTGGGGTTGCAAGCCCAGCTCTTTTAAATTCAATTGCTCAAAGCGCTGTTCTGGCTTCAGTTCAATTTCATTTGATGATTGGATTAATTCTGAATCGGACATCATATTCCCCTCTTATTTCTGTAACGATTTTTTCAAATTTTGAATTAACTCTTCTCGGCTCTTATCTAGCTGCTCAATCGTTGCGCTAGAGTTTGACTCACGACTTTGCTTTAAATGATATTGCCAAGCTGGAATCAACACCTGTTGTGCCTCTTTAAAACGATCTAAAAGACTAAAGGATAAATGCTGTGACAACTGCATCTGTTTCATCGCAATATCATTACTGCTCTGTAAGGTTTGTAATGTATTGATTTTTTTAGATAGTCGTTCAACAAAATGATCAAGCACCTGCTGTTTACTGAATTGAGGGTATTCCCTTAAAAACTCATCTGCTGCAACAATATAGGCTGCCATTTGTTCTCGTAAACCCAAGGCTTGCTGCAAACGGGACTGGGATTTCTGGATTTCAATCTGCAAGCGTTGGCTTAAATAATTTGCTTCATTGATCAAACGATCCAAGTCTTTAACATATTTCACTTGTCCAGCATCATATTCAACATCAATTCCCAACCATTTTTGCAATGCATTAAATCGTCGGCTACCTAAATGTTTCTTGGACAGCGATAATTGCTGAATGATCTGCGTAATGACTTCACTCAGCTGTTGATTCAACTTTGGATCAACACCATTGAGTAACACGCTCTGTGCCTGCACCAAATGATCTGCATAATGATTCAAACGATGCGGATCATTGACTAAAGGCAATAAGTCATTCCGTTTAATCGCCAAAATATGTTCTTGATTTGACTCAATTTGCGATAAAGGTGTTAAGTCGAGCGGTATCGTCATAAAAGTAACAAACAGTCAGAACAAATGAATTTGAACAGATTTAGTTTTAGCATGTTCTCACTATTTCGCATACTTAAATGTTGTTATGTTTTTTAAAGGACTCATCTACCACATTCAATAAAAAACCCTCTAAATTACAATTAATAAAGAGGGTCTGTTTGTTCTTTTAAATCATGTTTTATTCATCATTCAGCGCACACTCAAAACTATTTGGATTTTGTTTACAGCGCACCTTTTTCAAAAAGTTCATCATTTTAGGATCATAGATGCCTGCCTTGGTGAGTGAAATACGTGCCTCACGCATCATTTTCATATAATTCACTTGCTCTTCAGGAGAAATAATCATCCAGTATTTTGCAGGAATTTCTTTTTCGTACTTTGAAATGATATTGAAGGTACGACCGAGTTGACCCGCTACCCATTCACGCGACTTTTGTCCAAATCCTTCTGGAAACTTGTCCTTTCGAATAATAAAATTTGCAGAAATTTGTGTCAGTGGAAATTTTACGATGCCGCCTTTATCTCCCAAACCCTTATAGAGTTCAAACGGTTTATAAGCAACAATCGGTGCAGGTACGATATCAATTTGATGGTTATTAAACTTTGCCCCTGCATTGGTGACATCGACAGAAACTGCTTGCGCTCCCACTTGGGCGACCAGTTTCGGTTGAGCTTCATCATAAGCAAAAACACCAATCTTCTTGCCAGCAGCCTTGGCCAAAGTATTAATACTACGATCAGAGACAAATAAATATGCAGGGCCAATCGTACCCAAACCTGCAATCTCATAAGGACCGTTGAGCATACTTTTTGCAGCTTGCGGTTTAGAAAGCAATTGATAAGCAAGGATCGCTGTTTTTAAATCGGTTAATGCACCAATAGCGTCCAATGAACCGACATATTTATTGAACTGTCGACCACGCAATCCACTGATAATCGCGCCATCACATTGCCCTACTTTTAAATCTTCTGCTGCAACACGCTCATCCACATAAGCACGCAAATCAATTTCTGCGCCCCACTTTTTTGCTTCCAGTGCATAATCTTTCGCTAAGGCAAAGGCATCACCCGATTTACCCACAGGATCAAATACACATACCGTCTGTTTCGCTTGCGTTGCTGTAACGCAGCTCAATAATGCCAAAGCAATTAAACCATTTTTAATTATCATCTCTTTCTTCCCGATAAGATTTATTCCTTTTATCACAACCGATTCGTGGTGATTATCCTATGACGAGATTTGTTTTTTCATGTATTTGCAGTCAATCAACGTTTAAAGGGCATTTACTTAAAGGATTTTCAATAGAAGATAATTTTCACCTATAGGCGATATGCATCCTATTTAGGTGAAAATTATACCAGTGGTTCTATTCATCTTTCTGCTGCGGTGGAAGCGCATAGGTTCCGATTACGTGTGCAACAGGTTCTTCATCATCAAGCGAATATAACCACACTTCTCCTGTGACCAAGGTTTTACCGACTTTGATTAATTTACACACTGCTCGAATATCGCGATTTCCATTGGGTTTGCGAAAAAAATTGATGGTCATATTGGTGGTAACCGCCATCGCAACCAGACCTAAATGTCCCATGATGGCGATATAAAGCACATAATCAGCAATCAGCATCAAGGTTGGGCCAGAGACTGTTTGACCTGGTCGTAAATCCCGAGCATCAACTTGATAAAGTAGTTGTGCACCTTTTGGCGTAATGTCTTCAATCACACTTTTCTTAAGTGCCTGTGGAAACTCTTGTGCCAAGAATCCCATGATTTCATCTTTGGTTGCAGCCATGCTCTCTCCAGTTATTAATGTTACAGTGCCTCTGCTTTAAAACAGGAACCCAAAATCCCTTTCTTAATCCGATTTATCTGATAACTCATTCAAAACTTGCCAATACGTCGGTGGCGCAGCTACATGACCACGTTCTCGTAACATACGATGCATTCTTGGCAGTTTAAAATATGGCACAGCGGCCATCAAATGATGCTCTTTATGATAATTAACATTGATCGGTGCAACCAAAGCTCGCGCTAAATAACCTGCTTTGGTGGTCCGAGTATTGGTCAACGCGCTATTGCTGGTTTCCATTCCTGCATGCTCCGCCATTGAACGGACTCTCAGGAATAAAGGAAATGGCGTTAAATATGCCACGACCCATAATGCATAAAGTTTAGGATGACCTGCCGCCCATAAAGCCGAAAATAGCGCGGCGTTGGTTGCAATTGCCCCGCCACTATTTTTAAGCAAGGCTTTGGGATAATCACTCCAGTGTCTGCCTTCCTGAGAAATCCAGCGACGATCATTTGATACCGTCCACTCCATTTTCTCAATATCCATTAGCACTCGACCGACCGCAAATTTGAATCCAGTCACCCCTGATATATCACGCATAAATTTACGCATTAATGATTTTTTCGAAGTTGGAAAACCTGCGACTAATGATAAATCTGGATCATCCACCGTTGAGGTTTTACTATGATGACGCATATGATGAGCCCGATATTTATGTAGATCATTCCAAATCGGACGCGCGCACAACCAATCCGTCAAGGTATCATTCAACCATTTGGTTTTAAATAAACTTTGATGTGAAGCATCATGCATGATGATGGCGAGTGCCAACTGACGACCTGCTAAAATAACTAAGGCAGCAATACACATCAGTAATTTACCCCAAGCAGGTAAATATTCCCAAGAACTGGCCACCGCTGCAAAAGTTCCACCAATAACTGCCCACGTCGAAAATACAGCCCAACTGCCATGAGCATCAGATTTTGCAGTTAACTCGGTAATTTCTTCTCGTGAGAATAAATCACTAATCGCGACACGTGTATTCATATCCCTATCCTGTATTTGTTTTATTTTAAAACTACACAATTTATATTTTTATTTTAAATTAAGTAATATTTCTGTCAATAAATTAAAATTTAATTTATTGTAATATTTGTAATGAACATTTACTCGATACTGCTTTCATAAAATTTCTGCCAAGAGTCCAAACCTGTTTGATCTAACTGTTGCACACTTTGCGCAAATTGTTCGCGAAGCTGCACATCGACAAAACCTTCTGGCAACAATGGATCATTCATGAGTAACGAAATGGTTTGTCGTCCCAACAATAAAGATTCCCGCGCTGCATCTTCTAAGCTGAGCTGATCGGCAGTCGACAACCATTTTTGAATCATTTGACTATATTTTTCGTAGTTTTGATTTAAGGTTTGAGTGGACCAAAGTAATGGAATTGCCGCCAAAGTATCTGCATCAAAATGGCTAATTTGACAGATCTTGGCATTATTTTCCAAGCCCGAAGCTTTTAACTCTGAAATAAGCTGATCAAATGTAATCACCAAATTATCAGGACGAATATAAATTCCTTGTTCTAATTCTTTAAAACCAAAATGCTTTAAGGCCCTTTCACGACGATTTAATGCAGTACGATCAACACGTCCCAACTCACCGGTAAAAACAGCCAGATATTGATGCACCCATGCTTTGGTTTGCTTAATGCCATGCTTACGATTCAACATGACATTTGCCCATTCATGCGACTGCTCAGTAAATTGATATACACCACGCTCAATGGCTTCAATCACCCCATCACTGGATAAACGTGTTACAGCAACACGAATACTGTTTTCACTGATTTCAAAAAGCCGTGCCGCAATAATGATTTGTTTAATTGAAATCGCTCGACCTTGAAGCCCTAACAGCAAATCAATAATTAAGTCTCGAGCATTCATTTTCGCTATTGTCATTGTGCTATCGAACCAGATATGAAGGATTTAAAATAAAGAACAGGAATTTTAACTGAGAATCTCCCTTTTCGCATGTGCCAAAAGGGAGATGTTTTTATTCTTATAAAAAGACGAATAACAGAATGATACCGAGTACGATGCGGTACCAAGCAAATACTCGTAAGGTATGGCGTTCCACAAACTTGACTAAGGCACTAACCACCAATAATGCAGAAATAAAGGCTGCGACAAAACCAACAGCAATATTCATCATATTGTCTTGCGTCAATACATCCGCATTACGCGCCAAATCAAACACTGCCGCACCCAACATCGTCGGCATTGCCAAGAAGAATGAAAATTCCGTTGCAGCTTTACGAGACAACCCAGAGAACATCCCCCCCACAATGGTTGCGCCTGAACGTGAAGTCCCAGGAATCATCGCGACACATTGCGCACAACCGACCAAGAATGCTTGCTTATAAGTGATCTTGGTCGCATCTGTGGTTTTATGGTCAAAATTCTTCGACTCAACCCAAAAGATAATCAAACCACCCACAATTAAAGCAACGGCTACCACAAGCGGGCTGAATAAAACACTCTTGATAAAATCAACCGCGAAAATACCAATCACGACTGCTGGAATAAAAGCGAGTAAGACACTAAAAGCAAAATGCCGAGCTTCTGCATCTCCACTAAAGAAACCTTTGACCAAGTCAAAAATCTTTTGACGGTACAACCAGCACACAGCCAAAATTGCACCAAGCTGAATAACAACTTCAAAAACACGACCATCATCTGAATGAAAGTCGATCATATGACCAAATAAAATCAAATGACCCGTGCTTGAAATGGGTAAGAATTCGGTAAGACCCTCAATAAAGCCTAAAAACAAGGCTTTTAAAATTTCAATATGTTCCATAAATTACTCAAAAGTACGTAATACAAGAATAAAAATAAATGGCAAGCTTACCCTGAAATCTAAGCATTTTATGTGATTGTCAGGTAACGTTTTCACAAAAAGATTCAAAGCAATACAGCAATGGCTCTTAAATAATCATCAGACTGTTTTTCTTCTGCATTTGCTCAACCACTTCATGGGTGTCAAAACCTAAGCGCCAATACAAAAGCTCCAGAACATCCAACTCATCTTGGGTAATAATCCGATCATTCCAGAGGCATCTTTCTGCAATAGACAAGATGTTAAGACGGTCACGTAACAATAACCCAGAGACATCATTTAAAATTTCTGCCAAGTCCAATGGCTCATCTGAAATGTCTGCATAAGTTTGCATTTCATCTTCAGTTAAAAGCATCTGTAAAATGCGTTCACGCACTTCCAACTGGTTCGGGCTATTAATCTGCTGCACATGCAGTAATGCATCAATCAAATGGACAATCTGAGATTTCACATCTTCAAATGCTGCGGGTAGATGTGCAGGCATTAAATTCAGTTCCTGCTTCACACGTTCCAATAATAATGCATCCAGTAAACCAACTTCCCCGTCTTCTTGAATAATGCAAGCCAGCTTGGTTAAGAACTGACGTGCAATACTGGTTGGCATATGCCCAATATTTTTACAGGCATCATGGAAAATCTGCACATGAATACGACCATCCAGATTTAATAATGCATCCACAATCGCATGACTCACAGGTGCTTCTTGTGGAATAAATTCACGATATTGACGAATCATTAAAATCGCAACCATTACTTCACGCGAACCTGTCGCCGTCTGCATCGCTCGCTGAATCAATTCAGGCCGCTTTTTATTCTTACGAATTTCTGGATTAAGCGGTTTGATTGCATCATTTAACGCAAAACTGATCGGCGATAAACGCAATAAAGGTAATGGCTGAGGTGAACTCCACGGCATGGTGATATCCGCACTTTCTTCTTCCAAAGAACGGAATAAACTGAACAATGGTCGGTTGCGCAGCTTGCGTAGATTTTCTAATTGTAGATCTTGCAACAAGGTGGGGTTTAATTCGTAAATTCGTTCTTTGATACTCGGATGAATATTCATCCAGCTTTGTGGGCTCAGTGAATTGGCAAAACACATATGCGAAATCGATTCAGAGTAAGCACTGTGAATCTGAGAACCCGAATGGTGCACATAAATCCGTAATAAGGTTTGGACATTGGCATTGTTGTTCATCAAACGCATGGTCTTGAGATCATTACGCAAAGTTCGACCACTCAAGGTGAGATATTTAATACAACGTGTAATTAAAATACCCAAACTACCAATCAGCCAAATCACTCCACCAATTGCAACAAAGATGGTCTCAAACTTATTTCGGTAAGACGTTGCATAAGGATTATAGCCTGCTTGAGCAAGTTTACTGCCCCACTGACTAAAGGTGGTCAAGCCGCTATATAAAATTTTAAGTTTGGTATTTTCAACCGCTTCGCCAGATAAAATTTGATTAAACTCATAACTAAGTAAGCCATAAAGCTCCAGTTCATCCAGATTTTGCAGTGCGCCCCACGTCAGAATAATTGCAATATCTTGTGATCTAAAGCCAGCCGTTAACGCATTTACCCCGACCTCATCAGGTAACACATAGACTGCGGGGGTATCAATATTAAAACTTTTAGCAACCTGATCTACAACTTTTAATGCGGTGCTTTCTTCAGGTGTACTTTCGTCAAAAACCAAACGTCTTGCTTTTAACTGCTTTGCCAGTGAGTGCCCGCCCTCACGTAACACATACAACTCCGCACCTACAGACCAAAACAGAACCAAAACAAGCACGACAATGAAGTAAGGACTAAGAACGTGCCACCAAATTGGTTGGGTATAATCAAAGAAATGAACGACCAAACCCAAAATTAAATTGAGAATAAAGACCGTTAATAACATTGCGATAAGACAGAAACTGACTGACCATGCAATATTCTTATTTTCAATTAAATAATGGCTCATTTCTTTCAATGTAAGTTTTCCTGATTACATTGTTTCAGTTAAGTTTCTCGTACCCACTATCATAAAATAAAAAAGCGGGAAATTCCCGCTTTTCTATAGATTAAGATGATTACTCTTCTTTAATCCCAGTTAGATCTACCGACGCTGCATCAATATTCACATCAATGTAGCCATCCGCCTGTTTTTTTGCAGAGTCACTACGTTTCTGCTCAAGCTCAGCAAGATATGCCTGATCAATTCCACCCGCCACATAAATACCATCAAAGACTGAACAGTCAAATTCAGTTAAATCTGGCACTTTGCTGGTACGAACTGCATTTTTCAAATCGTCCAAGTCTTGGAAAACCAAACGGTCTGCACCAATATTTTCACGGATTTCTTCAACTGTACGGCCCGATGCAATCAGTTCAGCCTTCGCGGGCATATCAATACCATACACATTTGGATATTTCACCATTGGCGCAGCAGAAGCAAAGAATACTTTCTTCGCACCAGAATCACGTGCCATCTGGATAATTTCGTTACATGTGGTACCACGGACAATCGAGTCATCGACCAATAGAACATTCTTGCCTTTAAACTCAAGTTCTACAGGGTTCAACTTTTGACGTACTGATTTTTTACGTTGTTGCTGACCTGGCATAATGAAGGTACGTCCGATATAGCGGTTTTTCATAAAACCTTCACGGAATTTCACACCTAAGATATTTGCCAGCTCTAATGCTGAAGTACGACTGGTATCAGGAATTGGAATCACAACATCAATATCGTGCTGCTCACCCCATTCTTTCAAGATTTTGTAAGCCAGTTTTTCACCCATTTTTAAACGGGCTTTATATACTGAAATTCCATCAATAATGGCATCTGGACGAGCAAAATACACATATTCAAAAATACATGGACGATATTCAGGATTCACAGCGCACTGCTTGGTAAACAACTGCCCCTCTGAATCAATAAAAATCGCTTCGCCCGGTGCAATATCACGCTCAACTTTAAAACCGAGTGCCGTAATCGCAACCGATTCAGATGCAATAATATATTCAACACCTTGTTCAGTTTCGCGAGAACCATAAATCAAAGGACGAATCCCGTTTGGATCACGGAAACCGACTAAGCCATGACCTGTGATCATTGCTACAACGCCATAAGCACCTTTACAGCGTTCGTGCACGCGAGATACGGTGTGGAAAATATCATCTGGGCTTGGGTTTAAAGTTCCGATCTTCTGTAACTCATGTGCAAACACATTGAGTAGAACTTCAGAGTCAGAATCGGTATTCATATGACGCAAATCTGTTTTGAACAGGTCATCATGAATTTCGGCAGCGTTGGTCAAGTTACCATTATGCGCAAGGGTAATGCCATAAGGTGAGTTCACATAAAATGGTTGCGCTTCAGCGCTGCTTGATGAACCTGCGGTTGGATAACGGACATGTCCGATCCCATAGTTACCAAGCAATGCACGCATATGACGCGTATGGAATACATCACGTACCATACCGTTATCTTTGCGGAGGAATAAACGCCCTTGATGGCAGGTTACGATCCCTGCAGCATCTTGTCCTCGATGTTGCAGCATCGTTAAGGCATCAAATAACATTTGGTTCACTGGTGATTTACCGGCTATCCCAACAACTCCACACATAGCAACCTCGCGACAAGCTAGCGATTAATAAAAAGGATTTTTCGTCGAATGATCAGAACGCTCATCCACTGAAGCACGTTCTGACTGGTCCATTTCGGTCGAAGGGCGATGTAATAACGCGCCTTCTGATGTCATTTGATTTAAAGCTTGATTTGCTGCATCTTTGGACAATTCGCTTGCCAAAGGTGCGTAAGGTAATAAAATTTGTACAAATTTAGACTGTTTCCAGTGCGGTGAACTCTCAACCCAAGGCCCTAAACCCTGCATTGTGATCAGTACAATCAGCAGTCCTTTGAGGGAACCAAATGCACCACCTGCTAAACGATTTAATGGGCCCAATTTCAGACTTTTCAAGAGCCCATTCAGTAATGCAGACACAATCCATGTACACACCACAATGATCAATACAATAAAGGCAAAGGCTGCAATTTTTTGCACAACGGGGTCTTGGCTTAGACTGCTCATCGCAGGTGCCAACACCACAGCGTATTTTGCCCCAACGATCAATGCGAATATCCATCCGATCAAGTTCGCAAAGGCTTTGATAAATCCTTGACGCAAACCGTTCAGCCCTCCAATGAGCAAGATGACCAGAATGATGATATCAAGTGTGTTCATTTCACACAGTCATCGCATCAACACAGTCTTTGACCAGTGTTGGACCCGTATAAATGAGACCACTATAAACTTGTACCAAGCTCGCACCTGCTTGTTGTTTTGCAATCGCCTGTTCACCCGCCAAAATGCCGCCTACGCCAATCAATGGAATTTGACCCGCCAGTACTTTAGCAAACTGAGCTAAACATTCTGTACTCTTTTCAAACACTGGCGCGCCAGATAATCCACCTGCCTCATTTCCATTCGGTAGGTTTTCAACCCCATCACGTCCTAATGTCGTATTGGTCACGATCAAACCATCAATCTTGAATTGCAGTAATTGTGCGGCAATAAATTGAATATCTTCTGCGGTTAAATCAGGTGCGACTTTAAGAACCAGTGGAACATAATGATTATATTGGTTTGCCAGTTCGAGCTGACGCTGTTTTAAAGTTTGCAGCAACTCGGTCAGTGCATCACCGCTTTGTAAACTACGTAAGTTTTTAGTATTTGGTGAGGAAATATTAACAGTAATATAAGATGCGTAATTATAAACTTTTTCTAGGCAGATAAGATAATCTGAAACTGCATCTTCAACAGGTGTATCCGCATTTTTGCCGATATTGATTCCCAAAACACCCTTAAACTTTGCAGCTTTTACATTTTCAATCAGCTTATCCACGCCATCATTATTAAACCCCATACGGTTAATAATCGCTTTTGCTTGAGGAATACGGAATAAACGTGGTTGAGGGTTGCCTGCTTGTGGACGCGGTGTAATGGTTCCAATCTCGATAAAACCAAAACCCAATGCTGCTAAAGCATCAATATGCGCGCCATTTTTATCCAAGCCAGCGGCAAGACCGACAGGATTTGGGAATTCAATTCCCATACAGCTCACAGGTTTTGCAGCAACTTTCTGATGCATAAAGCCGAGTTTATGGGCCTTATCTAGCATAGAGAGCGTCAGTTCATGTGCACGCTCTGGCGCTAAAGTAAACAACAAAGGGCGAGCCAATGAATATAACATACCAATCACAGTCTACTGATTTTCAAGTAGGCATATTATAGGCATAGGCGTATCAAAACACCATGCCTGACATAGGGTTTTTAATGGCTTACTGTACTGTTGCAGTTAATTTAATCTGATTATTGTTAGAGACCATATCCATTTTCTGGATACTGATCCCCATTTGAGACAATTGCATCAAAAAATTAGCCAACACAGCATAATTCTGATGTTCTGCAACAAGCTGAATCTGCTCACCATTTTGTTGTGAAGAAACTGCTAAACCTTGCTGTTGGGCCGTTCGCTGTATTTTATCTGCTGCGGTCAATCCCACATCATTTGCAGGCTTCATCGTGGCTGCATTACTCTGCATCCACACCGTTAAATCTTTTAATTCATTTAACCGTTTTTGTTGTTGATCTGCCAATGCATGCGTTTTCCACAAAGCAAAACCAATAACCGTAACAATGACAAAAATGGTGGTGAAAATAACCATCACCCGTTCACGTACAGACAAGCCTTGTAAATATTCATTTAACGCTTCAATTTTCTGATCAAAGCTATTTTGTAATCGTGTGAATGCTTTCATTATTTTACTTTTACCACCCCAATAGCGCCAACAGTATCTGCCTGAACATTACCCAATTCAGCTTGGAAACCTTGTTGGTTTAATTGTTGAGTTAATCCTTGTAAATCATCCGCAGATTTTGCTTTAAGAGACATCGCCAATACAGAGGCATCATAACTGACCTGTTGGGCAACAATCTGTTTTTGCATCAAAATTGGTCCGACACGGCTTAATAGCGAAAGTGCTTGTGTATCCCCTAGTTGACTCATACGCAACTGGCTTTCAAACTGACTCTTAATATTTTGCTCGGTGACACGACTATTTTCACCAAACCAATACTTATATTGCTCAATCGCTTGGCTGGCTGTTTGGTCCGCCACGTTTTTCAGTTTTGACCACCGTAACGCGTCATAACCCAATTGCACGACGATCACCGCCAACAGTACGGCAGCTGCCGCCTTCCAATAGCCAGACCATTGTACTTCGGCATTTTTTGATTTCGGCAGAACATTAAATGGATGCTGCTTCGGTCTTAATAATTGTTCAAATTGATAACTGAATTCAGTTCGCTCATCTTTACTCGATGCAGTTGCGAGACGATCTAACTGGCTGACATTCAGATTGGCAAATTTATACTGTGTTTCTGCAGCCTGAAACTCCAAGAACAATCCTAAATCATCAACAGAGTTACCTGTCCATGTATTTTCTCTCACTAATAAATGATCATAAAGATTGACCAACACGACTTGATTCGGTTCTGGCTCAGGTAAGATCAAGAAGTCTGGTAAAAAGGCCACAATCTGGATGGGCAACAAACTCAAGGCATGCTGCCATGTTTCGATCGTAGATTGTGCAACACCCAAAATATTCAGTTGATCATTTTGGAAATGATGTACAACCTTCATGTGATCAATCGGCAAGGTGACAAACTCTTCCAAGAGGTATTTAACACCCTCTTGTCCCAATTGCTTGTAATGCGCTTTGGTCATTGTTTGTTGTAATAATTGTGCATTTCGGCTTGGGAAATAAACCATAGCCTCTTTTCCATGATGCTCGTGCATGTCTTGAATCAACTGTTCAAGACTATCTGCCTGCAACCAATTTTCCCCAGCCGACCAATACCATGTTCCATTGGTTTCGGGCATCCATAAATACAGCATCGGTGTTCAGTACCCTTATCCTTACGCGGATATATAAAAATTATAATGTTGGTGTAAAACGATTGTTTTGTGTCGACAACCCATTTGCGATCACAGCTTGATCATAAATACGTGCTTCTGCCAATGCAAATGGATTAAAGTTTTCATGGGTCAGTTGTTCGGCAATATGTGCCACAACATTCATATGACAGACCACTGCAATTGACTCATAAGGCAGTTTTGACAACCACTCGATCGCATCTTTGGCATCATCATCGGGTTTAATCTTATCGCAAATTAACACAGGAATACCGTGAAAATGTGCTTTGATATGTGCCAATGTTTCCTGAGCTCGTAATAACGGACTCACCACAAAGATTTCAGGCTGAATCACATCTTTTAAGAAATGCCCTGTTTGCTCCGCTTGTTGGTGTCCACGCACCGTCAATGGACGCTGCATATCGTTTCGATTGATGGCTGGAGAGGCTTCACCGTGACGAACTAAAGTTAACTGCATAAAACGACCTTATTTTTTATAGCTGTATCATAACGCGAATAGATGACAGTTTTTTGATTAGACTTCATGATGCGGTAAAACAAACTCAACATCACTACGATGGCCATTCTTCATCAAAGACAATGCGATTGTCATAGGTGGAGCACCTTCAAAAATCACATCATACAGTGCATTGGTAATTGGCATATACACATCCAGTTCTTCCGCTTTGGTTCGAACCTGTACAATCGTATTGATCCCTTCTGCGGTCTGACCCAGCTCTTTGGTCGCCTGATCCAGTGTTTTCCCTGAACCCAATGCAAAGCCAATCTGATAGTTACGACTTAATGGACTGTTACAGGTTGCGAATAAATCGCCCACACCCGATAGACCCAAGAAAGTTAATGGGTTTGCACCCTGCTTCACTGCAAAACGACTCATTTCAGCCAAAGCACGGGTTAGAATCATACTTTTGGTATTTTCACCAATCTTATATGCACCGCCCATACCCATTGCAACTGCATAGATATTTTTTAAGGCACCCCCCAATTCCACACCATGCACATCGTCGCTGCCAAACACACGGAACAAAGCACTGTGTAGCGCATGTTGCACTGCATAACGGACCAGTTCTGATTCACTGGCAATGACCGTTCCCGAAGGCATACCTGCCATAATTTCTTTGGCAAGGTTTGGACCAGATAAAACACCGTACGGTACTTCTGGCAATTCTGTGCGAATAATATCGCTCATAAAACTAAAGGTTTTTGCTTCAATCCCTTTGGTCAATGAAACCACAGCCTGAGAAGTAATAAACGGCGCAATCTGTTTAAGCACATCACGGAAAGAATGGCTTGGAATCGCCACCAAAATGATGTCACGATCACGTACTGCCAATTCTAAGTCAGCCACTGCACGCAATGCAGGTTCCAATGGATAATCAGGTAAATAGCGTTTATTGATATGCGTTTGATTAATTTCTTCGGCAACAGCGGCATCACGAATCCAGATCATGGTATCGCAACCATTTCTCGTCGCTAAATTTGCCATGGCCGTGCCAAAACTACCACCGCCCAATACCGTAATTCTGAGTGCTGTTTTCTGATCTACGGCAACTGGCTCAACTAAATCGCTAAAATTTAACTCTGTCATTTTTTATCCTGAAACGAATTTCTTTCTTTAATCACGCAAAACAAAGCTTAGGTTGCTTGCCATACTTTTACAAAATCTTGGCTGTCTATTTCTGCTCGTGGAGCGATTAGCTTGGCTGCAGTTCCGATATAAATAATACCTGAAATTAAATCTTGCTGTTTTAAACCTAACTGTTGTTTTAACCAGTTTGACTCCACCACGGCACCAGAACGCCACATCGTTGCAAAACCTTGGGCCTGCAAAGATAGCAAAAAGTTTTGAATTGCTGCACCTGTACTTAAAATCTGTTCAAAATGTGGAACTTTAGGATGATCTTGAAGAGTCGTTAAAGCTAAAACCAGCAAAGGTGCACGGAAAGGATGCTGTTTCACCCGATCAAGTTGTGCTGGATCTGTTTCACCCAAATCTGCTAAAGCACTCGCCAAATGCTCACCAAAAGCTGCGCGTTGCTCAGGCGTGATGATGACGAAACGAGTAGGTTTTAAACGATGATGATCAGGTGCGGTCAATGCAGCTTGTACTGCTTTTTCGAGTTGTTCTGTATTCGGCGCTGGCTCAATTAATTGCCCAATAGATTGACGTTGATGAATATTTTGATGAATTGTCTCTATTTTTGAGTCCGTCATTGAAATGAATCTAACTAACACAAGGATGGCGCTAGATTAGCATAATCTGAATGATTTCCACTATGCTTAATTCATGCTTGTCTCAGATGTCTATATTGGATTTCGTTAACAACTCGAAAATACCAGAGTTGCTAAGCCCATCATTCATCTGAAAAAATTAACAGAGTCTCTGCACAAACTGTACAGAACCTGCAAAACCGATGCGAAATTCTATGTTCGAATAATACAATTAAGCAGCAACTTGAGAACAAGCAATGAAAAAAACTTTAATCGTGAGTTTATTCGGCGGTTTAGCCCTTGGCCTAACAGCGTGTGCATCAACACCAACCAACACCTTGGCCATTCAAAAAGAAAACAATCAATACGAAGTGACAGGTGTGGGTAAAACCAGTCTGATTGCAAAAAACAATGCCGTTACAGCTGCACAAAAAACCTGTACCCGCAACACCTCTCCTGTCGTAGTTGATGACAAAACTGCATATCAAGGCGTACTCAAAGGTGTGGTGGATGAGCAAACTGGAAAAATGGTTGAAGCTGCCGCAGGTGTAATTGGTACCTTCACTGGCAAAAATGCCTCACTCGCCCGTGATGATGATTATCAAACCACACTGACGTTCTACTGCAAAGCCAACGCTTAAACATAAAAAAGCCGATGTTCAAACATCGGCTTTTATTTTCTAGATCGCTTAGTTAGCTTCGCTCGCAGCAACCTCTGAAGCAGCAGCATGTTCTGCAACATCAGTATTATTTTCATCTACATTTGGCTTATCAATCGCATCAATCGCGGCTTGTTGCTCTGGGGTCGTCTGTGTTGATACAGCAGAAGCTGCTTGATCTTGCTGTTCAGCATTTTTCGCTTCTTCTTTCTTTGCACATGCAGTCAGCATGATTGGAGCAATAATTAGAGCGGCAAGGGTTAATTTAAATTTCATCACGGCTTTCCACAGTTACTTGGTTAACTTATGACAAGCATATTTCAGATATATGACATTTTCATGACTGTAACGTTGTACAAAAGTAAAAAGAGCCGATTTAAATCGACTCTTTTTGGGTATTTATTTGATTAATCAGCAGATTAAATCTTGGTTAAGCACGCTCAAGCAATACCGCAACCGCTGGTAAAGTTTTGCCTTCTACAAACTCTAAGAATGCCCCACCACCCGTTGAGATATAACCAATTTGATCAGCAACTTGGTATTTATCAATCGCAGCCAATGTGTCACCACCACCTGCAATCGAGAAACCAGCAGATTCAGCAATCGCTAAAGAAAGTGTTTTGGTTCCTTCACCGAATTGATCTACTTCAAACACACCCACTGGGCCATTCCAAAGAATTGTTTTTGACGATTTTAAGATGTCTGCAAATGCTTTAGCTGTTTCAGGACCAACATCTAAAATCATATCGGTGTCAGTCACATCAGCAACATTTTTTACAACGGCTTGTGCACTTGCCAATGAGCCAAGGAAATCTTCAAAGTTGATTTGGCTTGCATCTGCCACCACAACGTCTGTTGGCAATGGAACACTGACTTTTGCAGCAATTTGTTTTGCCGTTTCAATCAAATCAGCTTCGTAAAGTGATTTACCAACATTGAAACCAGCAGCAGCCAAGAAGGTATTGGCAATACCACCACCCACGATCAATTGGTCGCAGATTGTAGACAATGAAGTTAATACATCAAGTTTAGTTGAAACTTTAGAGCCTGCAACAATCGCCACCATTGGTTTTTCTGGGGTTTGCATCGCACGGCCAAGCGCATCTAACTCAGCGGCCAATAAAGGACCCGCAGCAGCGATTGGGGCAAAACGTGCTGCACCTTCAGTAGACGCTTCTGCACGGTGTGCTGTACCAAATGCATCCATAACGAATACGTCACAAAGTGCAGCATATTTCTTCGCAAGTTCTGGGTTATTTTTCTTTTCGCCGTGGTTGAAACGAACGTTTTCAAGTAACACAACTTGACCCGCAGCCACTTCAACGCCATCTAAATAATCTGTGAATAATTTAACATCTTGACCCAACGCCTTGCTCAAATAAGCAGCAACCGGTGCAAGTGATTGTTCTGGTTTTGGCTCACCTTCTACAGGACGACCCAGATGAGAAAATACCATCACTGCCGCACCTTTTTCTAAAGCAGCTTTAATTGTTGGCAATGCAGCACGTAAACGTGCATCACTGGTAATTTCCCCATTTTTTACAGGAACGTTTAAGTCTTCACGAATAAGGACACGTTTACCTGCTAAATCAAGATCAGTCATGCGCTGAAAATTCATGGATGGCTCTCTAGTTGATTTTAAAAACGGCGTAATTTTAAATGATTCTCTGAAATAAAGGTGAGTTTTTTTGCAGAAAAGCTGCCGAAAGCTTCAGTTTTGATTATGATAATCACCGTCACTAAATCTTTCTATTATTATGTCAATTCATCCAGATCCAAAAATTAACCGTTTAAACGTCCTTGGCGAACCTTTAGCCAGCTGTTGTTATGACCCAATCACTGGGTATTTTCGTAATGGCTTTTGCCATACGGCGGTCACCGATTTAGGTCAGCATACGATGTGTGCACAAATGACTTCAGAGTTCTTAAATTTCTCTCAAAAAGTCGGCAACGACTTGATTACCCCTTTACCCGAAGTGGGTTTCCCTGGCCTCAAACCAGGTGACTTCTGGTGTATCTGTGTAACCCGTTGGGTTGAAGCTTATCAAGCAGGACAAGCTCCTCCTATTAAGTTGAATGCCTGCCACAATGCCGTGCTGCATTACGTGCCTCTCAATATCCTTGTGGAATATGCGGTGTAATGCGTCAACCTGAATTGATTTTGGCATCCAGCAGCCAAACCCGTAAAGATCTCATGAATCGTTTGAGCTTGGATT
This sequence comes from Acinetobacter sp. ANC 3882, assembly GCF_022549545.1. Lineage (NCBI taxonomy): Bacteria > Pseudomonadati > Pseudomonadota > Gammaproteobacteria > Moraxellales > Moraxellaceae > Acinetobacter > Acinetobacter sp. ANC 3882. Next base: position 688,463 of record NZ_JAKZGB010000001.1, read on the forward strand.
ATCGCTGTATTTCCCCTGATATTGATGAATCAGCAACAGGTGAATTACATGCTGATGATCTGGCTAAACGACTGGCCCATGAAAAAGCCCGTGTTATTGCGGAACAACATCCAGATGCCATTGTGATTGGTTCCGATCAGGTGGCTTGGCGTGAATATGCTCCGTATGACTTTATTGGTAAACCTTTAAGCGTTGAAAATGCCATTCAGCAATTACAGGCAAATTCGGGTCAAATCGTGTTTTTCAGTACAGCTCTCAGTGTTCAACATTTGCAATCTGGCTTTGAAACCACATTGGTTGAACATTACCAAGTTAAATTTCGTCAGCTCACATTGGCAGAAATTGAGCGCTACATTGAGATTGACCAACCCTTGCATTGTGCGGGCAGCTTTAAATGTGAAAGCTTGGGCATTAGCTTATTTGAAAAAATGCTTGGTGATGATCAAACTACCTTGATGGGCTTGCCGATGATTCAACTGTGTAAGATCCTACGTCAGTTTGAAATCAGTGTTCCTTAAAAAATACCCTGACCTAAACTCAATTTAGATCAGGGTAAGCCATTATTCCTCAACCACCGTGACTCTCTTTGGTAAAGCAAACCAAATGAAAATCGACAAGATCAAGAATAACAAGGCTGCCACATTCAACACTGAACGATGCGATTGGCTAAAAGCCTGTTTCGCAACTTCAATCACATGCTCAGCAATCACTGGCTGTAATTGCTTGGCAGCTTGAACCGCCTCACCAATCGAACTGCTCACCTGTTCAATAATACGATGCGGCACATCGGTTGGCACCACAATCGAGTTGGCATAAAACCATGACAACATCAGACCGAAAAAGGCAATTCCTAAACCTGCCCCCAACTCATACGCCATTCCCTCAATCGCACCTGCTGCCGTGGCTTTACTTGGCGGTACTGAAGACATAATTGCAGAGGTTGAAGCCAGTAAAGCAATTTCCACACTAAGGCCCAACACAACCATCCAGCCCCATGCTTGCATCTGCGCCTGCATAAAGTCGGTATTTGCCAAGCCCCACAGACTTACAGCACTCATCAACATACCAAATGAAGCAACCGAACGTAGTCCGAAACGGTTGACCAGCATACTGGCGATTGGACCACCTAAACTAATCGCAACCATGAACGGTAAAATGAATGCCCCTGCTGCCAATGGTGAAAGTTGATAAACAAATTGCAATTCTTGTGAAATCAGCAACTCGAATCCGACCAAGGCCATCATGGATACAATCGCCATCACCACGCCTGTCGCAATCACCGGATGTTTGAATAACTGAATATCAATCATTGGAGACGTTGAAGTGAGCTGTGTACGAATAAAGCCAAGCAACAAACTAAAACCCACTGCAAAGATCAAAACCGACCAGATGCTAAAACCATGCATCACGGTTTTAATCGCATAGATCATACTCAGGATAGCAACCACCAATACGATGGCCTGTAGCAAGTTAAGATTTTGCTTCGGCTGCCCTGCCTGCTTTGGAATCACAAATACAGTTAAAGTCAATACAGCCAACATGATGGGCACATTGATCAGGAATACAGCGCCCCAATGGAAATGTTCCAATAAGAAACCACCCAGCAATGGGCCAAATGCTGCACCACCACCACCAACAGTTGCCCAAACACCTAGGGCAAAGTTGCGTTGCTTTTCATCAAGAAAGGTATTTCGAACTGCAGATAAAGTGGCAGGCAGAATCATGGCTGCACCCACTGCCAATAAAGCACGGGAACCAATCAAGGCATATGCGGTAGAAGAAAATGCAGCTGCCAACGACGCTAGGCCAAATAAAATACCACCAATAATCATTAACTTTTTAAAGCCGATACGATCTCCCAATGCACCCATCGGCAAAATCAGACCAGCCATGACCAAGGAGTAGATATCAATAATCCACAATAACTCATTTGCAGATAATGAAAGTGACTCACTTAACGTTGGGGTCGCTACATGTAAAACGGTTGCATCAATTGATACAGGAAGGTAAATCAGTACAACGATTGCAAGAATTAACCACTTGCGTGACATAAATGCCTCTAAATTGGACAATTGTTCAAATTGGCGTTATTATAACCAAAATTGAACATTTGTCCAACTTTCAAAGTTGAGTTAATTTGTTTCTGATTTGTATGTCCTGATAGGTGCTAAAAAGAATGGCTTATTTAAACCGTGAACAACGTCGTGAAATGATTTTACAAGCTGCAATGCAGGTCGCTCTAAACGAAGGTTTCTCTGCGATGACGGTTCGCCGTATTGCCACCGAAGCCCAAACCTCGACAGGACAAGTCCATCATCATTTTGCCTCTAACTCACATTTAAAAGCCGAAGCTTTTATTAAACTGATGCAACAACTGGACGAAATTGAAAAACAGGTCACGACAGCCAACTATTTACAGCGCCTTTCCCTATTACTCGGTTGCGAAAACATTGAGCAAATCCAGCCTTATTTAAGGTTGTGGAATGAAGCTGAAGTTCTGATTGATCAAGATGAAGAAATAAAGCTGGCCTACAATATCGCCATGCAAGACTGGCACTGCTCTATTGTACGTATGATTGATGAAGGTCAAGCACAAGGTGAATTTCATTTTGAGACGAACAGCCACGATATCGCATGGCGACTGATTGCATTTGTCTGCGGCTTAGAAGGGATTTACAAACTAGGACTCATTGGCTTAAATGAAAACGATTTTAAACGCCATACCGAAGCCATTATTCAGGCAGAATTGTTTAAAAAGTAAAAAGAGCAAACAATGAAACAAGCATTATTACAGAGTCCTAGACTGGATTTATTTCCATTTCAGATGGATGATCTTGTTGACATCTATCCTTGCGTCACCACAACTTTAACGCGTTATATGGCATGGGAGCCTGCTCAAAGCTTTGCAGAAATCGAACAGATTGGGCAAACATGGCTAATTGCAGAAAGCAACCATACGGATCGCCATTTTGTGTTACGTGATAAACGCGATCAGGTCTTTATTGGCTTAATTGGCATCCATCATTTAGATACCGCAACGCCCGAGTTAGGATTATGGATTCGAGAAGACTTTCACCAACAAGGCTTTGCTAAAGAAGCCATCTTAGAAGTTTTCCGTTGGGCTTCTGCCCATATCTCGGCCCAATATTTTTTATATCCTGTTGCCATCGAAAATCAGCCGAGTCGTAAACTGGCTGAATTTTTAGGAGGGACTGTTGCAGGATACAAAACTGAGCGGAAATATGAGGCCGTGATTTATCACATTCCGCCCTATCAAGATAATACGAATTAAAACCAGCCTTTGCGACCGGTTAATATTTCATCTGCACAGCGAAGCGTTTCCTGACTTAAGCCCCACAAACGATAATCCCCTGTTGCCGAGGTTACGTTAAAATTATGGGTATAAGCAAAACTCAGTTCACGATCAAAATCACACCAAGCACCTGAACCATTAAAGCCAACATGACCAAAGCCATGTGGTGCACGTTTGCCCATGGTGAGAATACGGTGATAGCCCAATCGCCAATGCATTGGAATTGGCATCACGCGATCACGCGCTTTGCTTTGTACCATACTGAGTTGCTTAAATACTTCTGGAAGAATGAGTTGTTGCCCCTGCCATTGCCCTTGATTGGCCAGCATCGCATATACTTTAGCCAAACTATCTGCAGTAAATACACCATTGGCTGCTGGAATAACGGCTTGTAATCCTTCATCGCTGTAGAAGCTAAAATTACGCATCCCCTTTGGGATCATAGCATCCTGAAAATCCTGTGGGTTTTGACCTGAAAGCTCTAATAACCGTTCTGATAAAGATGCTTTACGTGGTTGATTATTTTTCTTGGTTTGAGGTTTAGTTGAGGTAGGCGCTTTGGGTTTTAACAATAAACGTGCAACGCGATCTAATTCTGAAGCAGGCGTTCCAAAGTATGCCCCACCCAGTTCAAGAGGCTGTACAAGATAACGTTGCATTAACCAACTTAAAGGCTGCTTCGCTGCTTTCTCAATCACACCACCCAAAATCCAACCATAAGTCAAAGGCTGATAGGCAAAACTTTGTCCAGCTGCAAAACGTGGTGTTGCTGCTGCAACGACATCCAGCATGTGCGACCAATCCAGCATTTCTGTCGCAGCATCAATCATATTACGGATATCAAACAAGCCACTTTGATGCGATAAAACATGTCGTAACGTAATATTGGCTTTGCCGTTTTGAGTGAACTCAGGCCAGTAATGTGCAATGGGCTGATCGTACTCAAGTAACCCCTCACTCACCAAAATATGCGCAAGTGTTGCTAGAATACCTTTACCAGTTGAATAACACATCGCCAAGGTATTGGCTTGCCAATCTTCTTCTTGAGATTTTTTACCCGTAAAAATATCAACAACTTTTTGACCTTGGAAATACACCACCAATGCAGCACCACCTTGCTGGCTCCGCGCATCTTGTAGACGGCTGAATTGGCTAGCCAAGTCTATAAAGCGTTCATCAACACTGCCGTGATAATGATGTGTATCAGCAAATAGAATTTCTTTAATCAAAGCTCAATTCCTTATGATATTTATGTTTTTATAATATCCCTGTTGCGAACAACAGGGATGATTTAACAAATACTAACGTATTAAAGTGCTTTTACTGTACCAGCGACATGCGGCTTTTTAGATTTCACATTACGGATTAAGAAATCTGTTTGCTTTGATTCAGCCGCAGTTAAAAACTCGACCGTTGAAGGTAAATACATTGGCAGTTTGAACCAAACATCTGCTTCATAAGCTGCTGGGAGCTCAATGCTCGCCAAAGCTTTTGCCTTGCTCCACATCCCATGTGCAATCGCCTGTTTAAAGCCAAATGCTTTTGCAGTCACAGCATGAATATGGATCAAGTTGAAGTCACCAGAAATCACCGCATAACGACGACCTGTATTTTCAGAAATCGCCCATTCTGCTTGTGGTTGATAAGCAGGTTCTTGCGTATCTTTCACTTTCTCAGTCGCTTTTTTCTCAGTTTTTTGACGCGATAAATACGTCGTTAAACTTTCCATGACGACTTCACCTGCAACTTTCGCAGTGGTAATGAAATCAAACTGTAAACCCTTGTCGTGTGGTTTCAACTCACCAAACTTACAAGACAGCGTAATTTGTTCATTCACAGCAATTTTGCGTGTTTGCTTGATCTGATTACGAATATGCACCAAGCCCAAGATCGCAAATGGGAAAGCTTCGCTGGTCATCATATGCATTTGCAGACTTTGAGACAGAACCGCTAAATAAATTGCAGGCACGAAACCATCATTTTTAAAACCACAAATCTCGTTATAGCTTTCTAAATGTTTGCTATCAATCTTAAGTGTATCCACCACATATTCAACTTGTGGCAGGACCTTCTCACCTTTTGGCTTTTTGAAAATGAGACCTTGAATGACTTTTGGATAAGCTAAATAAGGTTTTGGCAATTGACTAAAATGACGTGTATTCATAATAAACCTTTCAATATTTTTATAAAAAAGGGATGCACAAGCACCCCTCTTCAAAACCCTAATGCTTACGCACCTAACAAGCTTTGACCGCAGACACGAACAACGTTACCAGTTACACCAGTTGAACCCGTTGACGCGTACCAAGCAATTGCTTCTGCCACATCTACAGGTAAACCACCTTGGTTCATTGAGTTCATACGACGACCTGCTTCACGGATCGCGAATGGAATCGCAGCAGTCATTTGTGTTTCGATGAAACCAGGTGCAACAGCATTGATGGTAATACCATTCTTTAATGTCGGCGCAGTAAATTTAACCAAACCAATCACACCTGCTTTTGACACCGCATAGTTGGTTTGACCGAGGTTGCCCGCGATACCACTGATTGATGATACACAAACGATACGGCCATTTGCATTTAAACCATCATTAGAAAGTAAGTAATCGTTAACACGCTCAATTGCAGACAAGTTAATGTTAATTACAAGATCCCAAAGCTCTGGTTTCATGTTTGCCAAAGTTTTGTCACGGGTAATTCCAGCGTTATGAACAATAACGTCTACACCACCTTGTTTTGCTGCGGCAGTTTTAATTTTTTCACCCGCATCAGCAGCAGTAATGTCAATTGCCAATACTGAACCACCAATTGAACCAGCAACACGCTCAAGATCGGCTTGTTGTTGTGGAACATCTAAGCAAATAACATGTGCACCATCACGCGCCAATACATGAGCAATCGCTTCACCGATACCACGGCTCGCACCAGTCACTAATGCTGTTTTACCCGCAAGTGGCTTCGCCCAGTCCAAATCAAGCACATCTGCTTTAGAAACACGGATCACCTGACCTGATACATAAGCAGAACGTGGAGAAATCAAGAAACGCAAAGTTGATTCAAGGTTTGCTTCCGCACCTTGATCAACATAGACCACTTGTGCAGTAATACCTTTTTTGAATTCTTTACCAACAGACTTGATAAAACCTTCAAGTGCACGTTGTGCAATCGCTTGTTTTACTGTTTTGGCAGTTTCAGGTGTGGTACCAATCACGATCACACGACCTGAACTTGAGATTTGGCGTGCGATTGGATTAAAGAAGTTATACAACTCTTTTAACTGTTCAGAATCTTGAATACCAGAAGCATCAAATACAACCGCTTTAAATTTAGATTCTTTGTCATCTGCATTAAGAGGACGAAGATTTAAACCTACTTTTGCAGCAGTTTGTTGCAATTCAACATTATTGCCAACATAGCTATCGGCATGAATATTACTCAAAACTTGAGCAATCGCAGCAGAAACCGTACTTGAAGGTGCTGCGCCAAGCAATACCGCACCATTCACAACAGGTTGAGCACTTTCAAAACGATCTAGCGAAACTGGCGACGGTAAACCTAAATTTTTTACAACAAATTTACCTAAAGGTGATTGTGTAAATGCTTGGTATTGATCAGTCATGGTTATTATCTCTCATACAAATGAATTTGTTACAAACACATGAATCATGTTGGGATATGGCATGAAATCAATGTCTGATTGACTCATAGCAAATCATACTTGAGTTCATGTCTAGATGTCTTGACCCGAATGTGGTCTCAAGCGTCATTCTAGTCAATACAGCAGTATTGGAAATATGGTATGTTTGTACCAAGAATATCGCAATTATGCTTGGAAAAGCCTTATGAGCAAAACAACTCAAGAAAATCCAGCAGTCGAGACTTCTGCTACTGAGACTGTGTCAAATACATCAAAAGCAGCTTCTACTTCACGTAAAACTGCAAGCACAACTTCTAAAGCAGCAAGTACGACACAAAAAACAACTCGTACACGTACACCAAGTCGCAGTACGAGTGGTACAAAAAGTACTGCTTCTTCTACAACGACGAAAGCAGCTACAGCTAAAACAACCAAACCTTCTGTTCAACAGGATAAAACCATGAGCCAAAACACTGTGCGCCGTGTTGCCATTATCGGCGGTAACCGTATTCCTTTCGCTCGCTCTAACGGCGCTTATTTCACAGCTTCTAACATCGACATGTTTACGGCGGCGTTAAACGGTTTGGTTGAGCGCTTCAACCTGCAAGGTCAACGCCTAGGTGAAGTGGTTGCGGGTGCGGTATTAAAGCACAGCCGTGACTTCAACATGACACGTGAGTGTGTTTTAAATACTCAACTTGCACCAGAAACACCTGCTTATGACATTCAGCAAGCATGTGGTACTGGCTTACAAGCAGCGTTCTTGGTTGCAAACAAAATCGCTTTAGGTCAAATCGAAGTGGGTGTTGCTGGTGGTGTTGATACCACTTCTGATGCACCAATCGCTTTCGGTGATGGCTTACGTAAAGCACTCCTTGAGCTTAACATTGCAAAAACGGGTAAAGACCGTTTAAAAGCTTTAGCGAAAATCAATGTAAAAGATCTTATGGATGCGCCTAAAAATGGTGAACCACGTACTGGTTTATCAATGGGTGACCATCAAGCAATCACTGCGCTTGAATGGGGTATTGCACGTGAAGATCAAGACGCTTTAGCTGCATCTTCTCACCAAAAAATGGCAAAAGCATACGAAGAAGGTTTCTTCGATGACTTAATCACGCCATTCTTAGGTTTAAGCCGTGATAACAACTTACGTGCGGACTCTACTGCTGAGAAATTAGCAAAATTAAAGCCTGCATTTGGTAAAGGCGAAGCTGCAACCATGACAGCGGGTAACTCTACCCCGTTAACTGATGGTGCTTCATGTGTTCTTTTAGCTTCAGAAGAATGGGCTAAAGCAAATGGTCACGAAGTGCTTGCATACCTCACTTTCTCTGAAACTGCTGCGGTTGATTTCGTTGGCAAAAAAGAAGGCTTATTGATGGCCCCTGCTTATGCAGTCCCACGTATGCTTGAGCGTGCTGGCCTTAAACTTCAAGATTTCGACTACTATGAAATTCACGAAGCATTTGCATCACAAGTTCTTTCTACCTTGAAAGCTTGGGAAGATGAAAAATTCTGTAAAGAGCGTTTAGGCTTAGATGCACCTTTAGGTTCAATTGATCGTAGCAAGCTAAACATCAAAGGTTCTTCATTAGCTGCGGGTCACCCATTTGCTGCAACTGGTGGTCGTATCATCGCAACTGCTGCAAAAATCTTAAATCAAAAAGGTTCAGGTCGTATCCTTGTTTCGATCTGTGCTGCTGGTGGTCAAGGTGTAACGGCGATTATTGAAAAATAATCTCCAACCTGATCAAAAAAAGGGATTAAATCTTTGGATTTAGTCTCTTTTTTACATTTAAAACTACAAAAAATTCACCCATCTAAATTTAAACTTTGATTGACAATTGTTATTGGCCGCATGGATATTACCCATTGAACTAAGGTAACACGGACATAGCATCAGTTTATGAACAGTGACTAAAGCTGGGCAAGGATTTTCCGTAATTTTTATCTCTAAAATGCAAGAGCAAAGCCAGCCTATCTAATGTTAGTTAATATGAAGATATATTGATCAATTCAGGCTTAAAGCTAAACTATCTCGCCCGTTTAAACTTCACATAATAATCATTTAAAACTTTAATCGCGTGCTTGAGCTCTATAAGGTTTTCCTCAGTGTTGCCCAATCGCTCCACAAAACGTTGTGAATGAATTTCCAAATCGATCTTTTCATTAATTTGTAGTGCAATCCGAAACAGCTTTTCTAAATCATCAAATCGATCTAATTTTCGGTTTGAGAAATATTCCAAACGAAATCCTAATTCATTCAGCACCGCCCCATTCAGAATCGGCCCTTGTTCAGCATCAAAGCTCAAAGCATACTCTTTTAAAAATAACTGCTCTGGTGTTTCTTTCGAACTTTTGAATAGGTTGGTCAGTTGACTTAGCATTAATCGATCACATCACTCTATTTTTCGCTGATATTAAACCGCTAAAGATGCCAATCAAGCAACCTACACGTGATAACTCGCTATAAAAAAAGCATCTTTTTAAAAGATGCTTTCTCAACATTTACTTTCCATACTGCGTTTTTAAATATTCAACAATCTTGGCAGATTCAAACATTTTCACGCCTGTATTTGGATCAACTAAATATGGAACCTGAATATCTCGCCCCATCACCTCAACCACCTTTTCACGTTTGCCATTTGGCAGTGGAATATACTTACCTGGTTTTAAACGCAATACTGCTGGCCCCATGTCCTGCCAACGCTCTTTAGACACATTATGCAAAATATAGGGTAGTTCTAATTCCGTCAAAACTTCACGCACTAGACGTGTATAAGGGCTCGCCTCAAAGCTCCATAACTCTAAGAGCTGTGCTGGCGCTGAGCGCTCAACAATCTGCTGATTAATCCATACGCCACGCGCTGCATTGGCCACAGTCGCTAAAGCAGATACGTAAGGAAGTTTCGGATAGTGACTAAACTTCTTCGGCGTTTGTCCTGTTTTTCCATAATGTTTAAACAAATGATGAATAATCTGCTGTGATTTATATAACTGATCACCCGTATTTTCATCAATTAAAAAAGGAAATTGTCGTTTCCCACCTTTTTCTTTTACGATCTGGCGGTATTTTTGCCCGCCTTTAGGACATGGATAAATTTCTACATCCAAATTCAACAAGGTGATCACTTCACGGACACGGCGGCAAAACGGAGAACCTTCGAATTCATACAGCTTGAGTGCTTTTGCAGGTTGGTTTGGAAATGGCGTACCTGAGACGCCCCGCCCACCTTCAATCACACTTGCAAGCACAGATTGTAAAACCTTGAATTGATGGTTCACCATTTTCAGCATAGCGCTATCCTTTTAGCAGTCGACTAATTTTTCTTTTGCAATCACAATGCCGTTATTATCCGCATACAGATAATCGCCAGAATTGATCGTTACGCTGCCAAAATACAGTGTGATATCGACTTCACCTATGCCTTTACGATTACTTTTTTGCGGGATTGCAGCCAATGCATGTACGCCTAGATCCAATTCTGCAAGTGCATCAACATCACGTACACAGCCGTAGATCACTACGCCATTCCAGTGATGCTTCACCGCAGACTCAGCAATCAAATCCCCCATCAAAGCACAACGCATTGACGCCCCACCATCAACCACCAATACTTTACCCGTACCATCGGTTGCCAAGAGTTCTTTCACACGAGAGTTATCTTCAAAACACTTTACAGTGACCACTTGCCCGCCAAAGGTCTTACGTGCACCATAACTTTTAAAGAATTTACCATCTAATGACGGTATGACCACTTGCAGGTTTTTCTCAGGATTATCATCTAACAAATCACACGTTACGAAAGGGATCGTTGTCACTGAAATTCTCCATTATTTGCTTTGTTGTATGCTTAAATTGTCATAGAGTTTGAATGCAGCCGTCTGCGTTTGTGCTGCAAACAACATAGTATGCGCCAATTGCTCAGCTGTTACAGGTTTAAGTTTAAACGGTCTGGTCCATGTCTTTTCAACCAGCTTAAAAATGGTTTGAGCCATGTCTTCCAAAACCCTTACTTCACTACGTTTACCAATTAACAATGACGGCTGAAAGATCGATAGCTTATAAATTGACAAGCTTTTTAGGTAGTTTTCTAACTCACCTTTCACTTTATTATAAAAAACTGGTGAATTAGCATTCGCCCCCAACGCGCTCACCACTAATAAATGAATATTTTTATCCTGAATTAAATCAGCAAAATGAGCATTAATTTCATAATCAATCGCGTAAAATGCGTCTTTCGATCCTGCCTGTTTTATGGTGCTTCCCAAGCAGCTGAATGCATGTGTATAACCATTCACATCTTCGTCATTCAACAGTAGGAAATCTGCTAAAACCAGCTGATTAACTTTACTGTAAGCTTTTAATGTATCTGAATTTTTTCTGACAACCACAGTCACCACATCGAAGTCATCTGAGTGCTGTAACTCATCAATCAATGCTTGACCCACCAGTCCTGTCGCACCGATGACGATTGCCTTTTTATCACCTGTTTTCATTTTTATTTATTCCAATCAATGTCTAATGCTAATGTAACGGTTTCTTGCAACATTATCACCTGTTAAATGTACTTAAAAGTATCACAAGACTTGACTTCGGGGCTTAGTTTCATCAAAATATGGCACTTGTTTACGGGCTGGTGAATGTTGCTAATGTTTTATTGGTTTTAACTTCAGCCCGCCCAGACCAACTTATTTTCAAGGAGTGCACGAGTGGCAAACTCTGCTCAAGCTAAAAAACGTGCTCGTCAAAACGTTAAAGCACGTAAACACAACGCAAGCTTGCGTTCTATGGTTCGTACATACATCAAACGTACTGTAAATGCAATTGCTGCTGGTGATTATGCTACTGCTACAGAAGCTTATAAAACTGCTGTTCCAGTTATCGACCGTATGGCTGATAAAGGCATTATCCACAAAAATAAAGCTGCTCGTCATAAGAGCCGCTTAAACGCTCAAGTTAAAGCATTAGCTAACTAATTTGATGCATATAAAAAAGCCCGAATTTTCGGGCTTTTTTATTGTCTTTAATTTTTCACATAAGGCTGTAAACCTGTTCCCGCCTCTGTCACAATCTTGAGCAACTTCTGGCACAACGTATAACTCTCCTCCAACAACCCCAAATCACTTGCTCGAGCATTACTCTGCATCAATACCCCCTTATGATATTGATAACGTTGCTGCAAATACAACTGATCTTGGCTTAATGCCAGCATCATCAACTCAAAACGAAAATCCAAATCAATCTGAATACCCGATGGCATATCACCATAGGCCCACGCCTGTAATGTCTCCAATCGACCTTGCCCCAGATTTGAAAAAATAAACTCGATATAAGCATCCAGATTGGTGAAAAAATCTTGAATATCTGTTGGCGTATCCCAACGCCCCGTCAATGCAAAATGAGGCTCAGCATTGTTTTTCAATCCTATCCTTTTATGTACATCCATCGAACGCAGACGAAAAATCAAACGTTCAGGTAACTGCTGTTGCAATTGATCAGGAATAAAACGATCGGTAAAATCTATTGCGAAAGACAACATCGGACTGACTGTTAATTTTCTGAGTACCATTTTGAGTTGGTAAAAAATACCAACTTGTTTTTGGGTTAACAAAAAGCACCGATAGCCCGTATCTAACGCCAATTCAGGTCGACCAATATTGCCCCAATTTGAAATAAAATCATGCGCAACGTTAAATACGTCTAGCTTTAAATGCTGAGTATAACTTTGCTGTTCAAACCATTGGCTAATCAACTGCTCCGCTTCTGGCATGCTTTGTGGTGTTTGAAAATGATTAAGTTGCTTTTTGGGTTCAGCAATTGATTCAAGCACTTTAATTTTTAAAGGTTCTAATAAATACGGCTGCAACATATTTGAAACTGCATTTTCAGGCGATTGCAGCTCACCAATTGCCCACACATTATAATTTGGTTCATAAAAACCAATTCCCGTTTCATGAACGGTCTCATAAAACACCCGATAAACCGCATCGTTTTGTGCTTCATGCTCTAAAACATCAAGTTGCACACTAGCGCATAAACCCTGAGAAAATCGATCCTTAATTCCCTGCACCCACTGCTGTGTCTGTTCGGAAAAGTAGAGTTGATATTGCGGATCACAAATTTTGTCTGAAAAAAGATCCAACCAAGCCTGAAGGGTTTTACCATGCGTAGAAATATTGCGATATTGCTGATGAAGTTCAAAAGCAACTTGTTGTGAATCATCTTCTGCGGGGACTTTGCCTGTAAAAATTTCAGGCTCCCATAAATAAATTGTGTTTAATAACATCTTTTTATCCAATTATGCGTCAAGTTTCGCTTTTTATTTCCATATCATGACGAAAATTCATACATTTTAAAAGTACACTTTTATTATTTTTTTAACCTTAGCAAAAATCTATTCCAGATAAAAAATATGAAGCCCCGAAGAGCTTCATATCATCAATTTATGACATTCAGATAAAATTATGAAGGGTTTTGTGCCAACACCTTGGTTGCCACTGCTAAATTCTTCGCCGATAAACCCGCCAGCACCAGACTATTATTCATCACAGGAATGCTCCATTTTTGGTTGGCCCCATTAGTACAACGATAGCGGATTAAACGTGCACGATTATTACTTAAATAACCACCTTCCAAATCAAAACACTGATTCGACTGCTTAATTGCCTGTGTAACTGCATCAGTTTCCCATATCTGGCTGCTTGCACTGCTACATGGCAGCAAATTAATCACATTTCCTGCTGTAGTAGTTAAGCATTGATCAATATATTGCTTGTTATGAATTTTACCCAAAGCATCATATACCCACTTCTCCGAGTCATCACCCACACAACCTGTCGCTCCACTAATAAATGCATTCAATTGCCCATTACCCAATTTCTCGGCTTTTAAACAATTGGTTCGATTCATCAGACTTGTACTTGATGCAACATTCAGATCACCTTTCAGTTCCAGCTTTTCTATAAAGGCATGAAATGCATTTAATGCATCGGTATTTAAATTGGTGAGGTCTGAACGATATACATTGATCCAGCGATTTAAACGATACAGCTTAATTTGCTGTTGGGTATAACGCACCATTTCATTTTGGGCATCTACTGTTAGTTGATCTTTAAAAGTTCGGTATGAATCAAACAGCAGCTTAGATTCAGGGGAAAGATTTACCACTGCCTTATTTTTATTATCGAGTAAAGCCTGTTCTAACTGTGGCAATTCAATTGTTCTCAGGGCTGAGTATTCCGCCTCTTTACCAATCTCAACCGCTGGCGCTAAAGCCACCGTATTTAAGGGAATCGACATGCTAGAAAGCAATACCGCTGCTTGATTGGCTTTTTTACAATACAGATTCACTTGCTGCGGTGCTTCACTTTGCGCAAGATTGACATGGAACTTATTGGCATTGCTATTGGCATTCATACGTTGTGGTGCTAAAGCGATATTTTGGCTTGCACTGGCAAACTTCACATTCAACCAACAATTTGCTGTCGTCGCATTTGGATTGCCTTGTGGCAGGTCAAATACATTGCCCCAGTTCCCCTTCGCCGCAGGATAAATCAGGCCAACCTGCGCTTCAGGATCATATCCACCCAAAATCGTATACACAGGCACGCCAAACATTCTTGGTTTCAAATAATTGCCATCAGCTCGGTTATACCAAACATTGCTTGAATTTGGCGTCTTAGGCTGCGCAACTTCCATCACCCGTGTTGTTGCATTCCATTTTTTATAGCCTGTTGGTGAACTGGCATCCCACACGTAACGATCAAATGCTGGCTGAATTTTTAAATAAGTACTGTGCCCTGTGTAATGGGTATATTTAGAAATACTACTTGCTGTTGCGCCGCCCGACATCGCATCCCAGCCATAGGCATACTTGTTCAGGAAGTTTGGTACACCATTTGCACCATCGCCTAGGCTGGTATTGGTCCAATTGAGGTTACCGCGCATTTTATTTCTAAAAGCAATATAACCCCAACCACTATCCGCATGATGCGCGGCCCAAAACATATTATCCCCAACTGAACCAGGATAATGTCCAAGCCCATAGTGATGGCCGATCTCATGGCTAAATT
The DNA here is from genome assembly GCF_022549545.1 of Acinetobacter sp. ANC 3882. Taxonomy (NCBI): domain Bacteria; kingdom Pseudomonadati; phylum Pseudomonadota; class Gammaproteobacteria; order Moraxellales; family Moraxellaceae; genus Acinetobacter; species Acinetobacter sp. ANC 3882. The sequence goes on from NZ_JAKZGB010000001.1 coordinate 703,494, forward strand.
CATTGCCCACTGAATCAATCAGGGTCAGCATGCCATTGCCACCGCTTAAGCCATGAGTTGCCTCACCATTGCTATATTTGCCGCGTGCATAATGTGCTACAACACTTTGAGTGATTTGTGGTTGTTCTTGACTCGCCATTGAGGCACTGGTGATTCCCCAATTGGCCAAGTTAATACCTACACCAAAGGTCGATTTAGCGGTATTTTCGCGCATATCACCACTATAAACATCGCCTGTGGTAGCACTCACCGCATCATAAATGACACCACTGGCCACCATGACTTTATTCAGCTTTAAATCATCGTATTTGGTGACAATCATCCGAGCAGCAGGAATAGTCTGGAAATAATCTGTGCCTGCCTTTGCAGGTTCAAGCAACATATAATGACCTGTTGACTTTGGCGGATCGGTTAATAAACCCAAACGAATATTCTGTACCACCAATTCACCCGGCGCGGCTAAATCAATATTGTCCGCAGTTAAATCACCACTACGATTATTCAGTGGATCAATCACTCGAAGATGTAAACCTGCACGAATCTCACTCCACTTTAATGCAACCGTCCACGCTCTTTTCGAGTAGCTAACAGGTGGACGTCCATCGGTATTTGACTGATCAGAAGCTGCTATTCTCGACGGCTCTTTCAACTTAACAGTTCTGAGCAATTGATTGCCTTGATAAATTTCAACTTGTAGTTTTTTTAGATCACCCATCTCTGCCAATGGTGTTACCAGCAGCAATGCATCTTTTTCTGTGGTTAACCGTGGCATTGAATCTTTTTCATTATTTTTAGGATTGACCACATGACTTTGTGCAAATTGCAACATGGCAGCAAAACTGCCATTCAAATCATTACGTAATAATCTTGGTAGCCCAAGTTTATCGTAATCATAAAAGCCCAATACCGTTTCATCGATTAAGTCTTTACGTGGTTCAGGATACTTTTCCATCACAGGAGGAATAGTTGGTGTTTCTGTACTGCTACCCCCACCTTGATTCGGTGTTTCTGGCTGAATATTGCCTGAACCATTATTGCCATTATTTGGTATTTCTGGTGTTGTGTTCCCAGAACCATTATTCGGTGTCTCTGGTATGGTAGTTCCTGAACCAGTATTACCACCGTTTGGTATTTCAGGTGTGATATTCCCAGAAGTATTGCCGCCCGTATTTGGTACCTCTGGCAAAGTGTTGTCAGAGCCGTTATTACCGGTATTCGGTAATTCAGGTACTGTATTCCCTGAACCATTATTTGGTGTTTCAGGTGAACCATCACCTGGTAATTCATTGGTTCCATCACCAGGGGTTGCAGTTATATTTCCACCTGTAGTTGTATTATCATTTTTAGGCGGTTCAGTATTATTGGTTGTATTTGAATGGTCCGCTCCACCGCCGCCACAAGCGACCAGCATGATTGATAACAAACAAACTGTTAAATGTTTAAGTTGTAATTGCATCACATTTCCCCAAGAAAAACTTGATAAATTATCGTTAATGAAAAATTAAGTTAATTGGTTAAAATTAATATAAATCATGTATTTATATATACTATCAGCTAAAACTGCAAAGGGGGATTAATTTTTAAAAAACAAGAAAACACAGCAGCTTAGATAAAAAAGCGACTTTTATATGTCTAAATCCTAGTTTATTTTTTATTTTATAATTTTTTAAAATCTTGAATGATTAACTCTTCACGCTTGCCGCGCCAAATCCATTTTAACTTGCTACTCCCAAAATCCTCCCCCTCAAACCACACAAATAAACCCTCCATCATGTCTGGCCAATCTGTTTGTTCAATTTGATTTTTACCAGAAATCACCGCAACAATGGCAGCAAGAATCGTGTCATGGCTTACCGCCAAACTGAGGCCATTCTGTTGTGTCGGATGGGTATGATAAAGCAATTCCAATACATCAAAGACACCAGTAATGGGATGTTTCATGCCTGGCAAAGCATTATTCACAAAACTATTAATAAAACCTAGCGCACCCTGTTTACGGAAATAAGGCGCTGCCTGCTGTATGTCCAAAACGAAACTACCTGGCTCAACCAATAAACGTTGCTCAACAATTTCAATTTGATGTGTATTGACTGCTTTACGCGTCTCGTCTGCACCTTCAATCATTAAGGCAGCTGTATCGACACAGCGCTGTATCGGACTGGAAATGCAATGTTGAATGGCACGATCCGTATTGCGGATGAGATATTCACCCCATGCATAAGCCAGATCACGACCTTGTTCCGTCAGCTGCAAATCATAGCCAGCCAAACCCTGCCCATTCACCAATTCACGTAAAGAGTGGCGCGTAAATAAAGTCACAGGTGTTGAAGCATCAGGAAGTAAATCAATTGCTTCAAACATACTTTTGGGCAATAAGTGCAGAGTCATATTCACATACAAACTTTAATTTAACTCACTATAGCATGAGCCATATAACTCTCAATCTAAAATGCCAGAACGGCTTAGCGCATCATATGCAATATTTTTGCAATGCTGATCACGATAAGCGATAAAGCCACCATTCAACACCGTCTCGCGTTGATTATAGAGAAAAGGTTTTTCATCCAAGGTCATCAAGCCACCACCAATACTTTCAAGCAAAGCTTGTCCTGAGCTGGTATCCCATTCTGAGGTTGGATGGAAACGAGGGTAAATATCAATTTCCCCTTCCAGCATCATACAAAACTTATAAGCACTGCCTGCTTCACGACGCTCTACCTGACGATTCTGTAAGATCGGCTCGATAAAGTTTTTATACTTTGGATTTTTACTATTATGGCTTAAACCAATTTGCAGCGGAGCCGCCAGATCATGATCTTCAAGCTGATATTGGAACCATTCTTGTCGGCTAAAACTATATTTATAAGGTAATTGTGAGGTATGTCCGATATACATGACCTGCTCGCATGGCACTGCAATAATGGCAAATATGGTCTGGTGACCGTCAATCAAACTTAGATTAATTGTGAATTCATCGCGCTCATGAATAAACTCTTTGGTGCCATCTAATGGATCAAGCATCCAGCAGCGTTGCCATGCCGTACGCGCTGAATAATCACTTTCTTCAGATAATACGGGTAATTGCGGCGTAACTGTCGCTAAGTGCTTTAATAAAAAATGATTTACTTTTAAATCTGCTTGAGTGACAGGTGAATCATCACTTTTTTCCTGAATATTAAACTCGCAACCTGCACAATAACTTTGGTATTCTTCCAACAATATTTGACTGGCCTGCGCCATGATCGGAACAAGTTGAGAAATTAACTGATCTTGTGGGACAAGCGTTTTAATAAACATAGACCAACCTTATGTCATATTCAGATTTACAGCAGCAGCCTATTGCCATGTTTGACATGGACGGCACATTACTCGATTTAGCCTTTGATGATTTCATTTGGAATCATTGTTTGCCAGAGCGTCATGCCCAAGTCCATCAATGCACACTTGAGCAAAGCCAACAGACACTCTTTCAATTCTACCAACAACATAAGCATACACTATCTTGGTATTCTTCGGCGTATTGGACGGCTAAAGTTGGAGTCGATGTCTTACAACTTCAATATGAACACCGTGAAAAAATTCGTGCTCGTGTAGGTTGCCATCAACTGTTACAGCAACTGAAGGCCCTAGGTTATCGTTGCTGGTTACTGACCAATGCAGATCAAGCTGGACTACAGCTTAAACTTGAAAATGTCGAACTGAGCCCATACTTTGAACTTATGATCAGCAGTGAACAACTCGGGCATGCCAAAGAGGACGTTGCATTTTGGCAAAAATTGCAGCAACGACATCCATTTGATCCAGCACAAGCGGTCTTTATTGATGACACCGTTGCCGTGCTAAAAGGTGCAGAAGATTTTGGTATCACCCAACTGTTCAGTATTCTTCAACCTTCTAGCAATAAACCAGCAAGACTTTCAACTGAACTGCCGTACCCTGCACTCGATCAGCTCACTGAACTCTTTGATTATCTTGAAACCAACACACAGGTAACAGATGCCAAAACAGCATGAAGCAACAAGCATGGATAGCATGCGTATTGATAAATGGCTTTGGGTCGCACGTTTTTTTAAAACCCGTTCGATTTCCAAAGCTGCAATTGAAGGTGGCAAAGTCCATCACAATAATGATCGCGTTAAAGTCTCCAGAGATGTCCGCATTGGAATGGAGCTGACCATTCAACAAGGTTTTGAGAAAAAAACGGTGGTTGTGAAGGCACTTTCTGCCGTCCGTGGTGGCGCACCTGCCGCCCAATTGCTTTATGAAGAAACCACAGAAAGTATTGAGCGTAGAGAGTTGCATGCCTCACAACGAAAATTGCATAATCTAGCCCGACCAGATCACCGACCAAGTAAAAAAGATCGTCGTGATATCAATCGTTTTAAGCAAGAAAATGTCCAATCTTGGTCTTATCATGATGAATAGATTAGATCGATATTTTCTATTTTTGGATGCGTCATCTCGTGTCGCATAGACACAGATCAGATGTAGAATAAACAACGAGAATCTGCCACTATACTCAAGTCCCAACAAGTTGAGATTCAATACATCCACTTGGGTTAGTCGTTAAGAAATAAAGTTTTGAGGTTTTGAGATGGATGATAATAAAAGTAAAGCGCTACAAGCTGCCTTAGGTCAGATTGAAAAGCAATTTGGCAAAAATACGGTGATGCGCTTAGGTGATAACACCGTATTAGCAGTTGAAGCTGTTTCTACAGGTTCTTTAACATTAGATATCGCATTAGGGATTGGCGGATTACCTAAGGGTCGTATTGTTGAAATTTACGGTCCTGAATCATCAGGTAAAACCACCATGACATTGCAAGCGATTGCACAATGTCAAAAGAATGGCGGTACATGTGCATTTATCGATGCTGAACATGCCTTAGACCCTGAATATGCGCGCAAGCTTGGCGTAGATATTGATAACCTATTGGTTTCACAACCAGACCATGGTGAACAAGCATTAGAAATTGCTGATATGTTGGTTCGTTCAGGTGCAATTGATCTGATTGTTGTCGACTCCGTGGCTGCATTGACACCTAAAGCTGAGATTGAAGGCGAAATGGGTGATTCACACATGGGCTTACAAGCACGTTTGATGAGTCAGGCATTGCGTAAAATCACAGGTAATGCAAAGCGTTCTAACTGTATGGTGATCTTCATTAACCAAATCCGTATGAAGATTGGTGTAATGTTTGGTAGCCCAGAAACAACGACTGGTGGTAATGCACTTAAATTCTATGCATCTGTACGTTTAGACATTCGTCGTATCGGTGCTGTGAAAGAAGGCGATGAAATCACAGGTAACGAAACACGCGTTAAAGTTGTTAAAAATAAAATGGCGCCTCCGTTCAAAGAAGCGGTATTCCAAATTATGTACGGCCGAGGTACCAACCAGTTGGGTGAGCTTGTTGATTTAGCCGTTCAACAAGATATCGTTCAAAAAGCAGGTGCTTGGTATTCATACCAAGGTAATAAAATTGGGCAAGGTAAAAATAATGTGATTCGTCATTTCGAAGAGAATCCATTAATGGCTCAAGAAATTGAAAAAATCATTCGTGAACAGCTTCTCACCAAGAACAAAAATGAAGCAGCGCAAAATGAGATTGAAGAAGAACCAGATTTACTAGAAATCTAAACTGAAACGCCCTTCGGGGCGTTTTTTTAATGAGGAACGTATGTTTAATTCAGATCAAACCGAGAAACCCAAAACGCTCACTGGGCAACGATTACGTTCTTATGCTTTTGCCCTGCTTACGCGTCGTGATTATTCAAAAGCTGAATTAATTACCAAACTGAATCTTTATGCAATCAATCCAGATGAAGTGGCAAACCTTGTTGAAGAGTTAGCACAACAAAACTATCAGAGCGATCAACGCGTTGCCGAACTCACCCTCGCCAGCCAAATTAGAAAAGGCAAAGGTTTACAACGAATCAAACAGGCTTTGAAAGCAAAACAACTGGATGCGGAGCTGATTGTAGAAGAACTTCAAGAAGTGAACTGGCTCGATCAAGCCTATCAGCTCAAAGTTAAAAAATTTGGAGAAGAAGTCGCAACCGACCCAAAAATCAAAGCAAAACAAGTTCGATTTTTACAATATCGTGGTTTTGATATGGGCGTAATTATGAAAGCGATTGCTCGAACGAGCGAAGAGGAATAAATGGTGGCAGCCCTACCAGCATGACTTCGGCACATCATAGTTCTACTACCGTTGCTACCTTCCGGTCCTGGCGGGGTTCGTAGAGTACAATTGCGAAGCTACCAGCAGGGCTACCATTGCCTGACAAAGTATAGAGATTTTTGCCTGAGTTGCAAGACTTGTCTCTGTTTTTAAGTGAGTTTTCAGTTCAACTGCCTAATTCCTCATCAATCGCTATATATTTGTTATCTATTTACTTTCAAGGCGTGCAAACATTAAACAACAACCCATCATTTTCCTTCAAAAGTGCTTGAAGATTGTAAATGCTTATTGCATTTAAATGAGTTGCTGTTTTAATGGCTTAATCAAAAATCTATATCTGGTGTGTTGCAAGTAAAACCTGATGCTTGTTCGACCACAGCTTTATATTTCAACTTATGGATGAATTTTTATGCTAAAAAAGCATTCCGTACTTTTTATTGCCCTGCTCAGCAGTGCGCATTTATATGCCAATGTTCCAATTGAATCGCGCTCTTTGAGCCAACAACAAGCCAATAATGTTGTTGCTGGTACTCCTAGTTTAAACTGGGAAATCATGCAAAAGAACCAGAAGCTTGAAGAAGAAATACGTAAATTACGCGGTCAACTTGAAGAACATGACAATGCGATCGAGCAATTGAAAAAAGAATTGACCAATCGCTATACCGATCTTGATCAGCGTTTAGAGTTACTGTCACAAAAAATTGATCCGCCAGAAGAAAATACCGAAGCTCAAGATCAGACAGCTGCAACAGGAACTGCCAATGCTGAGACAGCAGCACCTGTAATCGCTCCGACAGCGCCTGCGCAGCAACAAACAGCACCTGCTAAAGCACAGCCCGCTGCGGATCAACCACCTGCAAATACCGCCACAACGAGCAATACCACCAATCAAATCGAGTTAGAAAAAGCAGCCTATACTGTTGCGCTTGATGCATACAAACAAGGTGGTGCAAAAAAAGCCATCCAGCCGATGCAAAACTTCATCAAAAATCACCCGAATGGTATTTATGTGGGGAATGCATATTTCTGGCTTGCTGAATTCTACCTAGCCGTTGAACCAGTAGACTATAAAGCTGCAAAGCAGAACTACAATATTGTGGCGACTCGCTATCCAAACTCAGCAAAAGCATCTCGTGCGGTTTATCAGTTGTATAGCATTGCCAAAGAGGTCGATAAAAATACGGCCCTTGCAAATCAATACAAAAGCAAATTAATCAGCCAATATCCACAATCTGAAGAAGCTAAATTTATTCAGAAGAAATAATTTATAGCGCCCATAAAAAAAGCCAGTTTAAACAAACTGGCTTTTTTTATGCTTAGAACAAACTTATTTGATCTTTGCCTGTGATTTTAAGTATTCAGTATAGTCTTCCAACACCTGCTGACCACGGAACTGTTGATAAAGCCTATTCAACTCTTGCAACTGTTCTGCTGGTAATGTACTAGCTACACTGCTATTTACATTTGAAACAGCAACGATCACCAATTCATTTGGCAATTTCGCCGTCGTCGCAGACCATAAACCTTCTTTGCTTGGCGCTGGAATACTAAATGCTGCACGCTCAATCGGACGTTTTAAACCTTGTGAACGAGCAAATGTACCTGCATTTTCAAAAGTGACTTGTGATTTTGCAACAACCTGAGCAGCTGGTAGCATTTTAAAATCAGCAAGGATTGTTGCAATTTTCGCTTGAGCTGCTTTATATGCTTTCGCTTCGATCACCTTTGCTTTCACTTCAGCTGTCGCTTGCTCTAGAGGTTTTACACCTGCTGCATGATAATTACGGACTTTAATCCAGACCGTATCGCCATTAGCCAACTGAATGTTTGACGAAGCATTACGATCGCCATTCTTCACGTCATCATTGAATAGTTTCGCTTTAACACTCAAATCACTTAAATATGGATTATCTGTCGCTAAAGTTACATCATTTGCAGATTCAATACGCGCACCCTTCACTTCCTGTGCAACCACGTCTAATGAATCAGCCCCAACAACCATTTCATTCAGGTTATTGACTGTATCACTGAATAAATTCGCTGCTTTAGATTTTTCAACCTCGGCAGTTAAACGCGCTTTTTCTGATTCAAATGATGGTAGTTTTACCATTGGCGATTCAGCTTCAATGATGTGATAACCATATTGTGTTTTAACAGGTTTCGAAATTTCACCATTTTTTAATGCATTCACTGCATTATCAAAATCTGTCGAGAATGCACCAGGTGCATAAGCTTCAACCAAACCACCTTGAGTCTTCGAAGTTGGATCATCCGAGAACTGAGCAGCAGCGTCTGCGAATGTCATACCAGCCTGAATTTTTGCATAGACATCATTGGCAAGTTTTTGTGCAGCCGCATCATCACGCGCATCAGTGGTGATTAAAATATGCTTAACCTGACGCTTAATTGCTTTTTTCTGTTCATCTACAAAAGCAGTATACGCCTGCTGTAAATCTGCCTCAGTCACTGCAAGATTTGCTTTAGGCAATAATGCTGGTGTTAAAACCACATAATCAACATCGACACTGGCAACTTGCTTAAATTCATTTTTATGCTTGTTGTAGTAGTCTGCAATTTCTTGATTTGAAGCAGTCACACCTTTTTTGTAATCATCTAACTTAATACTTGCCAAGTGCAATGTACGTTGTTCAGTTTGTAAATTCGCTAACTGCTGCACATCAGACTTACTCACCAATGCATAATCCATCAATGATGTAGAAATCATTTTAAGTGCATGGTCTTGGCGTAAGCTGGCAATCAATGCTTGGTTGGTCATGCCAACAGAGCGCAAATAGTTTTCATATAATTTTTGAGAGAATTGACCATTTTCTTGAAAGCTTGGCTGTTGAGCTAACATTTGCTCAAGTTGCACATCACTTAAAGTCAAACCCAATTTCTCAGCTTGCTGTTGCAACAAACTACGCGCAACAAGTGCATCTAATGCTTTTTCCTGAATAACAGGCAAGTTTAAAAGAGATTCATCACCTTTCACCAATGACAAATATTGATCTTTATAGTTCTTGGTTGCACTTTCTAATTCTTTATTAGAAATATCTTGACCGTTTACTGATTTCGCAACGTCTGCTTTATTGCTACCACTAAAATACCCTTCTATACCGACAAGTGCTAAAGGAGTCAAAAACAAAACTAACAGGACTTTGCCAAGCCAACCCTTAATGAGAGTACGAAACGATTCCATAAGAATTCCAATATTTTATTTCGGGGCAATTTTAACTGAAAAACAAAGACGAATGAATGGAGAATAAAGATCAAATTAACTTTTTCATTCAATAAATAAAAAACGCACCCTAAATGGTGCGTTTATTGATTTAAAAAGATTACGCAACCGAATCTTTTAAACCCTTACCAGCTTTGAAGCTAGGTACTTTGCTTGCTTTGATTTGCAGTTCTTCACCAGTTTTAGGGTTACGACCTGTACGAGCAGCTCGTTCTTTAACGCTGAAAGTACCGAAACCAACTAAAGTAACCGTGTCACCTTTCTTAAGTGCTTCAGTGATTGACGCGATTGTCGCATCGAGTGCCTTACCAGCATCCGATTTAGACACTCCCCCTTTTTCAGCAATCGCATCAATTAATTCTGATTTATTCATGATAAAAAATATCCTCTTAATATCGTTTGTTAAGATCCAAGGCTATAGTTTAAAAGGCCATGACGCCTTTATAGCAATGCTTTGGGGGAGAACGCAATACTAGAAAGACCTTTTAATTAAAATAAATACTGAAATACGACATAAACAGACGAGTTACCTGCCATTTTTTTACTTTTTATTCAATTTGGCCTTCAATTGATTATTTTCTTCGATTAAAGCGTCCACCTTAATATGCAACTGTACAAGAAGCTGTTCGATGTGCTGAAGATCCTTTGGTGTGACCAAACCGATACGGTTGAGTGAATGATTCACACCGGTATCCAGAATCTTCTCAACTTTGTCTTTGGTATCTGTCACAGACTCTTTGGCTTTCTCTGTCACCTTACCGACAGTATTGTCTGCGAAATCGACCGTTTTAGATTCCAGTTCTTCTCCCACCTTGACCAGCGAGTCAAACAATTTATTTCCTTCTTCTTCTGCACGTGAAAAAGCACCTAAACCCGCAAGCCAAATTTGTTGTGTATATTTTTTGAAATCCAGCGCAGATTTCTTAGAACTCTTTGATTTTTGCTTAGTTTTTACTTCAGCTTCTTCGTTAGGATTTTCTATATTTGAGTTATCCATTGACCATTGCTCCTAAGCACTTTACAAACAGTATGTCGTATTTAACCATAAAAATGTTTTTATAATATCAAAGTTAAGACTTGATCGTTTTAAAAAACTGTTCTACAAAGCAATAAAGTCATGTAAATTATTTTTAACAATTGAGTAAGGATACTCAAGTTTACGGACGATATTGTTTCACAACGCTATTGGTAAGGAAAAAGAGATCTATGAGTGATACGCAACAAAGACATAAACATCCCCATTTGTTGCTAAACATTGTCATCATTGTTTTAGAAACTTTTTTCTCCTTCATCCTTACACACGATGCGGCATTACGCCTGCAAGCCCAAAAATTGATCAATCGCAACATGACGATTCGAATCAATAGCTATATCCCTTTTTTCGATTTTTATATTCAATTTACCGAAAAGGGTCTTTTATTTGATATGAAAGCACTCGATCGGACCATTGATTTAGAAATTAATAGCACACTCATCGATCTGATTAAGATTTTTGTGTTTAACAATCAGCGTAGCATCACCAATATGCGTATCTTGGGTGACTCTGCACTGGCAGAAGAATTTCTAGACTTACTCCCCCATCTCACACTCACAAGTATTTTTGCAAATTGGAAACAATGGTTTAGCCTATTTAACGATGAAGCTGAAGCAGCTGCATCTCAGCAACGTATTGCCCCACTTTTAGATAAAATCGATCAGCAACGCACCGAAATCAACACTTTACTGGTGGAAGTAAAGCAATATCAAAACCGTATTCATCGCCTGCAAAAGCGTCAACGCTTGATTAATATTAGCTTCGCGGTATTCAGCTTTATTTTCATTGCCTTTTTTGTTTATAATACGTGGATACAATAATTCCAATATATTTCACTTTTCACGCTGATATTGGCAATTTAAAACTTGACTATTTTAGTCGGAATTCATAAAATTTAGACATCTAGTCTAACCATGTGTACCGAATCATGCGTCTTACAACTCGCGGTCGTTACGCAGTGACTGCTCTACTTGATTTAGCTTTGCAGCCAACTGAACAAACGATCACGCTTGCGGAAATAGCAGCACGCCAATCCATTTCAGTCGCTTATTTAGAACAGTTATTCGCAAAACTTAAACGTCATGGGTTAGTTTCAAGCGTTCGTGGTGCAAATGGTGGCTATCACCTTGCGCGCACTGCAAGTGAAATCACCGTGCTAGAAATTATCGAAGCTGTAAATGAAACTGTTGATGCAACCCGTTGTGACCACAAAGGCAACTGCCAGAATGGTGCAATGTGTTTAACGCACGACTTATGGCAAGAACTCTCCCACCATATTGCCGATTATCTCGCAAAAATCACACTTGCTGACTTAATTGCGCGTGACAACGTTCAAACTGTTGCTCTACGCCAGAATTCACCAAGTTTAGATTCAGCCCTTCTATCGGTTACAGGTATTTGACATGAAACGTCCAATTTATCTTGATTACGCAGCAACCACTCCTGTACTGCCTGAAGTTGCAGAACGTATGGTGGAGTGTTTAACGTTCGAAGGAACTTTTGGTAACCCTGCGTCACGTTCACATGCTTATGGTTGGCAAGCCGAAGAAAAAGCTGAATATGCGCGTGAGCAAGTTGCAAACTTAATTAAAGCAGATCCACGTGAAATCGTCTGGACTTCAGGTGCAACTGAATCTGACAACCTTGCATTAAAAGGGATTGCTCAGTTCTACGGTTCAAAAGGCAAACACATCATTACAAGTAAAATCGAGCACAAAGCTGTGTTAGATCCTTGCCGTGAGCTAGAAGAACAAGGTTTCGAAATTACATATTTAGAGCCAGAACCACGTACAGGTTTAATTACACCTGAAATGGTGAAAGCAGCTTTACGTCCAGATACGATTCTTGTATCCCTCATGATGGTGAACAATGAAATCGGTACCGTAACAGACGTTGCTGCAATTGGTGAATTAACACGTGCCAATAAAACATTCTTCCACGTCGATGCTGCTCAAGCAGCAGGTAAAGTTGAAATTGATCTTTCAACCATGAAAGTCGACTTGATGAGTTTCTCTGGTCACAAAATTTATGGTCCTAAAGGTATTGGCGCACTTTTCGTTCGCCGTAGCCCACGTGTTCGCTTAAAAGCACAAATGCACGGTGGTGGTCATGAACGTGGTATGCGTTCTGGTACTTTAGCGACACACCAAATTGTTGGTATGGGTGAAGCTTTTGAAATTGCAGGCAAAACAATGCAAGCAGAGCAAGAGCGCATTCGTAAATTACGCGACAAGCTTTGGAATGGCTTACAAGACCTTGAACAAGTGTTCTTGAACGGCCACCCGACTCAAAACGTTGCAAACTATCTAAATGTGAGCTTCAACTTCGTTGAAGGTGAGTCATTGATGATGGCGCTGAAAGACGTTGCTGTTTCAAGCGGTTCAGCATGTACATCTGCAACTTTAGAGCCTTCATACGTTTTACGTGCGTTAGGCTTATCTGATGAGTTAGCACATAGTTCAATTCGTTTTAGTTTTGGTAAATACACAACTGAAGCTGATATTGATCACGTGTTAACAATTACCAAAGCTGCAGTTGAGAAATTGCGTGAACTTTCTCCGCTTTGGGATATGTACAAAGAAGGTATCGACCTTTCAACAGTTGAATGGGCTGAACACTAATTCATTGAACCCTCAATTGAAAAACGTGTTTTTACCCTCATATTAATATTAGGCTGACCCCGAGGTTTGGAGAAGCAACATGGCTTATAGCGAAAAAGTAATTGATCATTACGAAAACCCTCGTAATGTTGGTGTCTTAGACAAAAATGCAGAAAACGTAGGTACAGGTATGGTCGGTGCACCAGCATGTGGCGATGTAATGCGTTTACAGATTCAAGTCGATGACAATGGCGTAATTGAAGAAGCTCGCTTCAAAACTTATGGCTGTGGTTCTGCAATTGCATCAAGCTCTCTTGTAACCGAATGGTTAAAAGGTAAAACGCTTGATGAAGCTCAATCAATCAAAAATATTGATATTGCGACTGAGCTTGCGCTTCCACCAGTAAAAGTACACTGCTCTGTATTGGCTGAAGATGCAATTAAAGCTGCGATTGAAGACTATCGTGGCAAAAAAGCGAAAGCTTAATTGATGACCGAAATAACATTGGAGTTTTCATGATCCATTTAACTGAAAATGCTGCGAGTCACATCAGCAATTACCTGCAAAATCGCGGTAAGGGTGAAGGTATTCGTATTGGTGTGAAAACTTCGGGTTGTTCTGGGTTGGCTTATGTACTTGAGTTTGTCGATGATGTCGACACGCACGACCAAGTATTTGAACAACTCGGCGTTAAAGTATTTGTTGATCCTAAAAGCTTAGTTTATCTCAATGGTTTAGAGATGGACTATGTAAAAAATGGTCTCAATGAAGGCTTTGAATTTAACAACCCAAATCAAAAAGGTGAATGTGGTTGCGGTGAATCATTTACTGTTTAACTTGCAGCACCTCTCTTTCTTTTCGTCAAAACAGTGTGTTCCGCACTGTTTTAACGTATTTATCAATAGCGGAATTCATCTCCCATGAATCATTTTGAGTTGTTCCAATTACCCGAAGCACTCGATATAGATTTAGCAGCTTTAAAAAAACAGTTTTTAAGTTTGCAACAGCAATATCACCCCGACAAGGCCATCGACAAAGATCAGGCATTGATCAAGTCGAGCGAAATCAATCAAGCGTATAAAGTACTTTCACAAGTTGATAGTCGTGCTGCATATTTGCTTGCCTTAAAAAAACAAGATCACCATCTTGACCAATCCATTAGTGATTTTGAGTTTTTGCAATCAGCACTCGAAATGCGTGAACAATTGGATGAAGCAACGTCGACAGAGCAACTCAATACGTTAAAAATTGAAATTCAACAGTGGATTGATAGTTTAGTTCGCGAATTTAAAATCGATTTTGCTGACGAAGACTGGGCTGAAGCACGTGATACTGTTCGTAAATTACGTTTTTTCCAACGTGTTATGAATGATATTGATAAAGCTGAAGATCGCATGTTGGACGAAGAAGAAAGCTTCGACCTCGATGATGATTTTTAATTCGCTGTTACCGATTATTTTCAAGGGATACCGCACGCATGGCGCTTTTGCAAATTGCTGAACCTGGTCAAGCTACTGCCCCGCATCAACATCGTATTGCGATTGGCATTGACTTAGGGACAACCCACTCTTTAGTGGCGACAGTGCTATCGGGAAAACCGAAAGTCCTACAAGATGACAAAGACCGAGTATTACTGCCGTCTATTGTTCACTATGCAAAGGACGCAACGACGTTTGGCTATGAAGCTAAACCGTTTATGCTAACTGACCCGAAAAACACAGTCGTTTCAGTAAAACGCTTTATGGGTCGCTCACAAGCAGATATCAAATTTCAGCATCCATACACCCTTGTTGGTGCAGAAAATGAAATGCCTGCATTTGAAACAGCTGCTGGACGTAAGACACCAGTCGAAATTTCTGCTGAAATTTTAAAACAGTTAAAAGATCGTGCTGAAGCAAGTTTAAGCAATCCTGTGAATGGTGCGGTGATTACTGTGCCTGCCTATTTTGATGAAGCACAACGCCAAGCTACGCGTGATGCTGCACAGCTTGCGGGCTTAAATGTTCTACGTTTACTCAACGAACCTACTGCTGCTGCCGTAGCTTATGGATTGGATCAAGACACCAATCTCAGTACAGATCGCAACTATGTCATTTACGACCTCGGTGGTGGTACCTTCGACGTATCAATTTTACGTTTCTCACAAGGTGTCTTTGAAGTTCTGGCAACAGGCGGACATACTGCGCTTGGTGGTGATGACCTTGATCGCTTAATCGTAAAATGGGCGAAAAAACAGCTCAATATCGAGACCTTAAGCGACGAAGAATATGCTGTCTTCATCATGGCTGCACGACAAGCCAAAGAATATTTAACAGATCATGATTCTGCTGAGTTAAAACTATTAGATGACCGTCTGACTTTAGACCGCCCAACATTTGAAACCATTATTCAAGTGGCACTCGATAAAACTATGAGTGTGTGCAAACGCGTATTACGTGATGCTAAACTTGAACTCGATGAAATTGAACATGTGGTCTTAGTGGGTGGTTCAACTCGCTCTTATGCAGTACAAAAAGCAGTTCGTGAATTATTTAAACGTGAGCCACTCTGCACAATCAACCCCGATGAAGTGGTTGCGATTGGTGCATCAATTACTGCAAACCAGCTCATTGGCAATAGCCAAGATGGTTCCTTACTACTTGACGTCACCCCACTCTCTCTTGGCCTAGAAACCATGGGCGGGTTGGTTGAACGTCTGATTTCACGCAATACAGCGATTCCTGTTGCACGCCGTCAAGAATTCACTACTTATCAAGATGGCCAAACTGCCATGTTGATTCATGTGGTTCAGGGTGAGCGTGATTTGGTTGAGCATTGCCGTTCATTGGGTCGCTTTGTGTTACATGGCATTCCTCCAATGACTGCAGGCCAAGCACGTATTGAGGTAACTTTCCAAGTTGATGCAGATGGTTTACTGACGGTATCGGCTAAAGAAACAACTTCTGGTGTTCAAGCGCAAATCGATATCAAACCGTCATATGGTCTATCGTCAGCGGATACTGAGCGCTTACTGGTAGAAGGTTTCCAATATGCTGAGGAAGATAAGCATCTTCGTCACTTACAAGAGACCAAAGTTGAAGCACAACGTGAGCTGGAAGCATTAGAGCAAGCTTTGAAAGCAGATACCGATTTACTTTCACAGCAACAGGCTCGTGATTTAATTCTTGCTGCTGAAGCGTTAAAAGCCCGTCTTAAAACAGATGAGCTTGCAGCGATTGAGCATTCTGTTCAACAGCTTAAAATTCATAGCGATGCCTTTGCTGCGCTTCGTATGAACCGACATATTGACCATGCCTTAAAAGGTACGAAACTTGAAGATTGGTCAAACTCAAACTAAAGGTATAGGTGATCAATATGCCACGTATTAAAGTTCTTCCTCATGCACAAATTTGCCCTGAAGGTGCAGAATTTGAAGTCGAACAAAACGCCAATCTATGCCAAAGTTTATTAAAACAAGGCATTAAAATCGAACATGCTTGCGACATGTCAGCGGCATGTACGACCTGCCATGTGGTTGTGCGTAAAGGTTTTGACAGCCTTGAAGAGATGAATGATGTAGAAGCTGACTTGCTTGACCGTGCATGGGGCTTAGAGCCTGACTCGCGCCTGTCTTGTCAGGTTGAGATTGTTGATGAAGATTTAGAAATTGAGATTCCTAAATACACCATCAACCATGCTTCGGAAAATCATTAAGTCGACTGGTTTCCACAGACATAAAAAGCTAGAGTTGATCTCTAGCTTTTTTATGATCAGCCAAAAATTAAAGATCGATGTGCGGCAGCACCTGCCATCGTGCCATCACCCACTGCAAGCGGTACTGAACCTCCTAAACGAGCAACATCACCGCAGGCAAAAATACCTGTCACGGATGTTTCCTTCATCGCATTGGTCTTTATTGCCTCTCCCATTGTATTCTGCTCAATCTCACAACCTAGCTTGAAAATCCATTCCTGAGCAATAGTACATTTGGTGGTTGCAAAAATACCATCCAGTTGAATAACAGAACCATCTGCAAGTAAGACATCACTATGTCCAATGATTTGCTGAATGAATCGTTTCTCGACCGTAACGCCCCGAGTAGTTAATTGGTCGAGTAATTCATCGGCTACAGGATAATCATTTAAGAACAGCGTGGTATTGCCCCAATCTGGCAACATCATCGCCATATGTGCAGCATGCTCAGAACTGGCAATAATGCCAATCTTACCTTGATTCAGTTCATAACCATGACAGTAAGGACAATGAAAAATGCTTTTACCCCAGCGTTCAGCCAAGCCCGAAATTTCAGGAAGCTGATCCGTAATTCCTGCTGCAATAATCAAGCGTTTGGCAGTGATTGAACGAGTGGCATCAATACATACCGCAAAACCACCGTCAACTTTTTCTACACGTTTTACCCGTCCATCGTCCCAATCCACAGTCTGATAAGCTAAAACCTGCTGTTTTGCAATGTGAACAATCTCACTGGCCCGACTACCGTCTTGGGTTAAGAAGCCATGTGAATGCTCTGCAAAACGATTTCTGCGCTGACCAGCATCAATAATGACTACTTTTCTGCATGCCCTCGCCAATGGCATCGCTGCTGACAAACCCGCATAACTTCCACCAATAATTGCAACATCGTACTGCATCTTTTTCACCATAATGTAACTTCAAAAGTTACATTAATGCTTTTTATTTCAATTTGCAACTTTTGATGTTACATTTAAATCTATTCTTTATTTCCATTCATCTGATGCGTACCGACAGTAAACTTTCCCGAATGCTTCATGTGCTACTTCACATGGCAAGACAAAATAAGACCTTCACGTCAGATGAAATCGCTCATATGTTGTCGACCAATCCTGTGGTGGTTAGACGAACCATGTCGGGTCTAAAAAAGGCTGGTTTTGTACATTCAGAAAAAGGCGCTGGCGGTGGTTGGCAATTAACAGGTGATTTAGAGAAAATTTCGCTTTGGGATATTTATCAAGCTGTGGGTGAACCCACTATTTTTGCGATTGGAAATGAAAGGGAAAATCCACAATGCTTAGTTGAACGTGTCGTGAATGCAGCTTTAGATCACGCCATACTAGATGCCAAAACTATCTTAACCCGACAACTTCAGGCAACCACACTCGCCTCTTTAGCACTTGAATTTGACCATTTATATGAAGTTCATGCAGATAAAACGACTGATTAACAAATTAGATATGCTGCTTATTATTATCTGACTTCATCATCTAAAGTCAGTTTAGGAATGCCTTGCGCATTGGTAATCTTTTGCTGGGTCTTGATACGCTGCACCATGTTTTCCAGAATTTCGACCAATTCAGGATATTCATAGTTTTGTACTTCTTCCAGATTTAAGACCAAATGAAAGCCTTTATAATCGAAATCAAACCACTTTTGCGTATCTGATTTCTTGCCTGTGAATTTCTCCATCACCTGCCAAGTTTTAACTGGACCTTGAATCCCTTTTAAATAGATCGGCACTTTCGGTACACATAAAAACTCGTTTTTAATCAGTTGATGGGTATCATCTGCAATCAGAATTTCATCAACTTCCGCGGCAGACTGCAAACGTGCGGCCAAATTTACGTCACGACCAACAATGGTATAGGCCATACGATGAGAAGCGCCGTAATTACCCACGTGACAATAACCCGTACTGATACCCATACGGATATGTAAAGCCGGATAACCCATTTTCTTCCAGCGTTCACGTAACAATTTCATTTGTTGACGCATTGCAATCGCCATTTCTACACAAGATTTTGCATCTTGTTCAACGCCTTGTGAGTTGGGGTCACCAAAGAAAATAAGAATCGCATCACCCATGAACTTGTCGACTGTCGCTTCATACTGCTTTGCAATTTCAGTCATATGACTCAAATAATCATTCAGCAGGAAGGCTAAGTCGTCAGGAATTAGGGTTTCAGAAAGCTCGGTAAAGCCTTGAATATCGGAAAAGAAAATCGTTAATTTTTTACGTTTATATTCAATTTTTGCCTCAGCCTCACCACGCATGATGGACTGCCACAATTGTAATGGCGCATAGCGGCTCAGTTGATTTGCAAAAGCAATATAACGCGTCATTTGATTATGATAATGTTGGCGTTGTTGGCCTAGAATATTCAAGCGACGGTGCTGGTAATAGTTACCAATCACGATAAACATCATCAAACCAAGCAGGCTCACGACTGTTAATTCAGGATTGGTCGGTTCAAAGTATTCTTCGGCGCCAAAAATCACAAAGGTACTGAAATAGAAAACAATGACGCCAATCAATCCGATTAAACAGGAGACGGGCAAGGAAATCTTATTGTTCAGCCCCACATAGAGCAATCCAAATAGAATGGTAAAGGTGGGAACTAAACTGAGATGCAATGCAGCGAGGACCAACGCGATAATGACTGCTTCATTGCCAAAAAGAACATTTTTTTCTATTTTTTTATCAAATTTATATTGCAGCCATTTTTCTAAACGAGGACAAAGCAGAAAATAAATAAGTAATAAAGGAAGAAGGTAGAGTTGATAGCTAGCACTAGTCGAGGTAAATGTATAAATTACCAAAATTAGTGACAGAATCGAATATCCCATCAAACGATGAAAATAAGCAAACTGTCTAGGTTCTTTATCAATCAACCTATCTAGTGGCACTCTATCCTCCTTTTTTTATTATAGAATACTGTATTTATTCTATTTTCTGGATCAGTCCATACGCCAATCAAATGGCATATCACCCTGTCCACGCAATGCAAGCATTAACGTTTGACGCATGTGCGCTAGTACTTCATTGCTATAAGGCACAGCTGGTGTTCCCCACACTGGCTTAGGCCATGCAACATCGTTTTGATAACGGACCACATGATGAAAATGAAGCTGAGGAACAACGTTACCTAAAGCCGCGACATTCATCTTGTCTGCACGGAATACACGTGACAGTTGGCTTGATAACCAGCTTGATTCACGTAAAAACTGTTCTTGGTCTGCTTGGCTTAATTCATATAATTCTGTGACGCCTGGTACACGTGGCACCAAGATTAGCCATGGAAATTGCATATCATTCATTAAACGACATGTTGAAAGCGGGAAATCGCCTACAAAAAATGTATCTTGAGCAAGTTGTGGATGCAAACTAAACATATCTTTATAATGATGCAAAATAATGATGATCAATACTATCACATCAGTTTTGATGTGAATATTATTAGTAACCCGTTTGATTACAAATAACAATGATTTTCCTCATTTATTGCATGAACATCTGATCAAAAACATCGAGATGTCATGCAAAAAACAGAACCCGCTCAATTAACCATCAATTTATAATGTTCAGCCTATCGATCGAGCTCACTCAAAAGCTTATTCAACAGATCCACAATGAACTGTATTCGCTTGTCATATTCAGCCAACTGCACCATGACTTTCAGACGTTGCCCACCTTCCATTCGATAATAGGTTGGATTCTTCTGCATCAGTTGGATAATACTCAACGCTTGTACGGGTGTATCTGGCGCAAATTCGATATAGCCACCATTACTGTTGATATCAATTTTGGTGATTCCAAGTTGCTCTGCTCGTAAGCGAAGCTGATGAACACTAAACAATTGCTTCACCGCTAGTGGAGGAATACCAAAACGATCGATTAACTCCATACGGATATTATCCAGTTTCTCTTGGGTATCCGTACCACTGATGCGTTTATAGAACAACAAGCGTTGATGCACATCACCAAGATAATCATCCGGAATCAAGGCTGGCATGTGCAAATTAATTTCGGCAGTCAATGATAAAGGCGCATCGAAGTTCGGTGTCTTGCCTTTCTGAATGGCTTTAGTTGCTTTCTCAAGCATTTCCATATACAGGCTATAACCAATCGCTTGCATGGAACCACTTTGTTGTTCCCCCAGCAACTCACCTGCACCACGAATCTCCAAATCTTCGGTCGCCAGCATAAAACCAGCACCTAGCGTTGAAGCACGTTGAATAGCATCTAAGCGTTTTTCAGCATCGCCTTTCAGATGTTTTAGCGATGGAACCAGCAAATAGGCATACGCTTGATGATGCGAACGTCCAACACGACCACGTAATTGATGCAGCTGTGCAAGTCCCAACTTGTCAGCACGTTCAATGATGATAGTATTGGCATTGGGTACATCAATCCCTGTTTCGATGATGGTTGAACAGACCAATACATTATATTCTTTGTGATAGAACTGCTGCATCACCTGTTCCAGTTCACGTTCACGCATTTGCCCATGTGCAACCGCAACACGTGCTTCTGGCACTAAGTTACGGATTGTTTCAGCAGCACGTTCGATGGTATCGACTTCATTATGTAAGAGGTAGACCTGACCACCACGTAATAACTCACGTAGAATGGCTTCTTTGACTGAATCATCGGTATGTTCTTGTACAAAGGTTTTTACGGCTAAACGACGTGCTGGCGGCGTTGCGATGATTGATAAATCACGCATGCCAGAGAATGCCATATTTAAGGTCCGTGGAATTGGCGTCGCAGTTAAAGTCAACATATCGACATCGGCACGCAAAGCCTTGATCCGTTCTTTATCACGAACCCCAAAGCGATGCTCTTCATCGACGATCATCAAACCAAGATTTTTAAATTGTATGTTCTCTTGCAAGATTTTATGTGTGCCCACCACAATATCGACTTTACCTTCAGCAAGATCTTCAATAATTTTCAGATGGGTTTTATTACTGCCAAAACGCGATAACACTTCGATACGTACCGCGGTATCAGCAAAACGGTCTTTGAAAGACTCATAGTGCTGCTGTGCCAAAAGCGTGGTTGGAACCAATACTGCAACTTGCTTATTATTCTGCACTGCCACATATGCGGCACGCATTGCCACTTCAGTTTTACCAAAGCCGACATCACCACACACCAGCCGATCCATCGGCTTGGCAAGCTGCATATCATGCAAGGTCGCATCAATCGCATTGGCCTGATCGAGAGTTTCCTCATAAGCAAAGCCACTGGCAAATTGCATATATCCAGTATGATCCAGTTCAAAGGCAAAACCAGGTTTAGATTGGCGACGTGCTTGAATATGCAGTAATTCCGCTGCCACATCATGGATTTGCTCTAAAGCCTTACGTTTCGCCTTGCTCCACGTATCTGTACCCAATTTATGCAGCGGTGCTAAGTCTGGATCACCGCCACTATAACGGCTGATCAGATGCAAATTGGTCACTGGTACATAAACTTTTGCAGCATCCGCATAATCCAGCTGTAAAAACTCATGATCTTGATGATCAATTTCTAAAGTAATTAAACCTGCGTAACGCCCTACACCATGATCGATATGGACCACAGGTGCGCCAATGCTCAGCTCAGTTAAGCTACGAATCAAGAACTCTTCGGAAACTTCTTGCTGACGTTTACGGCGACGTTGTACCACACGGTGTTCATAAAGCTGATTTTCTGAAATTACCGACAATTGATTGGTGAGTAATAAACCGCGATCTAAAGGTGCACTGGTAATCGCAATGTTTAGTTGAGCTTTTTGGAATTGAGCAAAACTTTCTACATTTTGGATATCACCCAAAATGGAACGCAAAGCATCTTTCAGAGTTTCACGACGTCCTGCACTTTCAGCCACCAGTAAAACAGGATGTTTAACTTGGTCGATATAATGTTTCACCGCTGCGAAAGGCTGCTCTTTTTTAGGATCAACCGCCAGTTTGGGTGGCTGTTCCGCGGCAATATTGAGCACACCTACTTTATCGTCATAAGCTTCTGCAGATGCTAAAATTCGAGGAAATTGATTCAATGCCTGCAACACATGATTCGGCATTAAAAATAATTCTTCTGGTGGCAAAATCGGTTGGTCAATGTTATGACGACGATCTTCATAACGTCGTACAACTTCTTTCCAGAAATTGATTAAATCATTTTCAATTTCATTATTTGTAATGACAACGCAATTATTAGGTAAGTATGTGGTGAGCATACTTTGTGCTTCCATCACTTTCTTTTCAAAGAATAATGGTAAATAGAATTCCAAACCAGGCGTCGCAATCCCGTCTAACACATCTTGATAGATTGGATTTTTCTTAGGATTTGCAGTTGGGAAGCTTTCTGCATAACGATCTCTAAAGGTCGAACGCCCTTCTTTTAGTGGAAACTCTTTTGCAGGTAACACGGTAAAGTTTTTTAATGATTCTGTAGTTCTTTGCGTCTCTGGATCAAAGAACTTTAAACTTTCAATTTCATCATCAAACAAATCAATGCGAATCGGTTGATCTTGCCCCGATGCATAAATATCCATGATGCTACCGCGTACAGCAAATTCCCCATGATCATAAACTGTATCTACTAAGCGATAACCAGCTTGTACCAATTGCTTTTTCTGTACTTCTAAATCAAGTTTTTGACCAATTTTAATATCAAAGTGCTCACCTACTACCCATGAATAGGGTGCAACACGTTGCGCCAAGGTACTGGCAGAAACCAGCAAAATACCCTTTTGTGGCATATTCGATAAGATTGCCAAACGTTCTGAAACGATATCTTGATGCGGAGATAAACGGTCATAAGGCAAGATTTCCCAATCAGGGAAAATGACGGGTTTGATTCCGTAAAATTCAAGTTCGCTTTCAAGCTGTGCTAGATGCTGATTATTTCTTGCAATAATGACGTATAGATTGGTGCTTTGGGTCGCAATTTCTTTGAATAATAGTGCCGCAGATGATCCAAGTAAGGAACCGATCCAGCGTTTTTCACCCGCTTTAAATTGTTGTAGGTTTAATTGAGAGATTTCTTGTTGAAACATAGAGAAAATCATGCAATCTAAAAAGATAAGTTCCCTATTTTAGCATGATGTTTTTTAGTTAAAGAAGAAATTCACTGTTGAATTAAATGCATTTTAATTTACTTAGGCTATTTCTTTATTCCAAAATAAAGAAAGCTCGTTTAGAGCTTTCTTTTCAGCAACCTTATTTTATACGTCAATTTTAAAGCCGACATTGACATCACAGGCTGCTTGCCCACCACGAATACCAAAATTCTCTGAGGGTAATTCTCTTAACATTATTTTGACGTGGTCTTTAGGAATACCAATCGGTTCAAGGTTGCTAACTATCTGTTTATAAAGCTGCCGTTTTGCATCTAAAGATCGCCCAAGAAAAGCATCAATGCTAATTAATGTATAGCATTCAGGTTGAGTCTTTTCTGGTGGACACTGAAAACGATGCGGCTCATGCACGACTAAACGCACATTTCGATCACTGGGCATGATTTTAAACGCACTTCTAAGTGCCGAATGGACTGCCTCCATAATTCCAAGTTCTACGTCTATTGTATATTGTTGCCTGACTTCGATAAGCACACTCGGCATTTTTTATTCTCCTACGATCTAGCGTGATGAAATCTTTATCTTTTTACTATTTTTCTAAAACCTTCTCTTCCGATATTAAATAAACTTTATGCTTCTGACTTTATCAATACTGTAATCAAATCACCCTAATTTGATGAAAATAAAAAAGCATCCTCCGAAAATTCCGAAGAATGCTTTTGATGATCTGATGATTAAGATGCGAGTTTTGCATTTGGAAAGAAACGCCCTTCCACAATGTCATAACACCATTGGAAGATAAATGTATAAATCAAAATACACATCGTCAAACCAAAATCTAGAATCAAAGCTTCAATAAAGCTCATGTTCATTAAATACGCAATAATAGGGATTGTCGCGAGCATCAGGCCGCCTTCAAATCCAATCGCATGTAGAATACGTACGGGGATCGTTCTTTCCCACTGGTATTTATGCTCAATTTTCTCAAAGTAATGGTTAAAGATCATATTCCAGAATACGGAAATAACAGCCATGATCGTACCGAGGATACCTGTTACTTCAAGTGGCATACTAAAAATAAAACTTAACGCAATCGCGATGATGACCAATAAAATCACTTCATAGCTAATTGCATGAACGAGTCTTCTTTTGGAAATCAACATTTCTATAACACTCTGTTGTTTGGATAGTCGCTATTTTATTTTTATAATATTGATCAATCCAATCAGGTTCTTTCAGTTTTTTTGACAGATGAATATTAATCAAGAACAATTACTCATGTTTCAAACCGTGATTGAAACAGGCTCTTTTTCAGCTGCGGCACGCAAATTAGGCAAAGTACCTTCTGCGGTCAGCATGTCAATTGCCAATTTAGAAATTGACCTCAATCTCAACTTATTTGAACGTGTTGGACGCGAACCCGTTCCGACAGCAGAGGCTATGGTGCTGTATGAGAAAACCCAGCAACTGTTGATTGAAATGAATCAATGGAAGCAGCATGCCCATGCCTTAAGCACTGGACTGGAATCCACTCTGAATATTGTGGTGGTTTCTGAACTATTGCATACCAACTGGACTGATTACATCACCCTGCTTGGACAACACTTTCCAAGTCTGGCGATCAACATCTTCTCTGCACCGCAAGAAGATGCCTTACAGATGCTACTTGATCAATCAGCGCAACTCGCACTGATGTTTGAGCGAGAACAATTGGATAGCCGTGAACAATTTGTGGAGTTAAAGCGAGAAGCATTGGTTCCCGTGATTGCTAAAAACCATCCTTTAGCAGAACTAGATCAAGTGTCATTTGAGCAAATGGTGCAAACTCGTCAAATTGTTGTCGCCAGCCGTGATAACACCATCAAACCAGAGCTGCTCTATTCCAAAGACTATTGGCGAACAGATAATCATCACTCTGCGAGTA
This sequence comes from Acinetobacter sp. ANC 3882, assembly GCF_022549545.1. Taxonomy (NCBI): domain Bacteria; kingdom Pseudomonadati; phylum Pseudomonadota; class Gammaproteobacteria; order Moraxellales; family Moraxellaceae; genus Acinetobacter; species Acinetobacter sp. ANC 3882. The sequence continues at coordinate 729,280 of NZ_JAKZGB010000001.1, forward strand.
TGATGATTGTACGTAACTTAGGTTGGGGGGTGCTTCCTTTAGAAATGTTTAATGAAAACCCCGAATTGAAGAAGAAGTTAAAAATTTTAGAGCTTTATGATTTCACCCCAAAATTTGAATACTACGTAGATCTGGTGTGGAGCCGTGAAAGTGAATTAGGTGCCGCAGCGAGATTCTTGATTGATCATATTCGTAAACAGCGCCAACACGCCAAGTAATATAAAGATAACTTTAAGGAATAACGCTGCCAACAAAAGCGATGCTTTGCTTTCGGCTAGATTGTGTTATAAAAGAAATTACCAATAATATGTTTAAGTAAGAACGCTATATCAATGACTCAGACCGCATTAGACCAATTAAAAAATTTGACCACCGTTGTTGCCGATAGTAGTGATCTAGAGGCGATCGAAAAATTTCGCCCCTTAGATGCAACAACCAATCCATCACTGATTACTGCTGCCGCGGAACAACCAGAAAGCAAAGAACTGATTGAAGATGCATATACGCAAGCAAAGCAGGAAGGCTATCAAAGTGATGAATTAATCGAACGCACCATTGATATTTTAACTGTAAAATTCGGCGTCGAAATTTTAAAACTGATTGAGGGTCGTGTTTCAACAGAGGTTGATGCTTCACTTTCTTATGATACTGACGCGACGATTGCCAAAGCCCGTGAATTATCAAAACTTTACCAAGGTTATGGGATTGAACAATCACGTATCCTGATCAAAATCGCGTCAACTTGGGAAGGGATCCAAGCAGCCAAGGTCTTAGAGGCTGAAGGAATTCCTTGTAACCTCACGTTATTGTTTGGTTTACATCAAGCGCAAGCCTGTGCAGATGCGAAAGTGACTCTAATCTCTCCTTTTGTTGGGCGTATTTTGGATTGGTATAAAAAAGCTGAAGGTGTAGAGCAATACCCGATCGCCAAAGATCCAGGTGTGCTTTCTGTGAAGAAGATTTATAACTATTACAAACAGCATGGTATTCCAACTCAAGTAATGGGAGCTAGTTTCCGTAGTACTGCACAAGTCCTTGGTCTCGCAGGCTGTGACTTACTCACGATTGCACCAAATCTATTGGCTCAGTTGCAACAAGACCAACAGGTTATTGAGCCTCAACTCAGTGCTGAATTTGCTCAACAAGCAGAAAAAATTGAACGCCCTGCTCAAAACAAAGACAGCTTTAAAGCCGAACTTGAACAAGATTTGATGGCATTTCAATTACTGCAAGGCGGCATTGATGGGTTTATCAAGGCCCGAGATCAGCTCAGTTTATTGCTGCGTCAATCTTTTGGTATTGATGCTGAAATCAAACCATAATTAGTCGATTTTTCACCTATAAAAACCGATTTTTGTTATATTAGCGAAAATCGGTTTTTTAATGAGTTCATCGTGTTCGGCATAACAGATTTAACCACTTATATTATTGGTACAATCTTAATTGTGTTACTCCCCGGCCCGAACTCTTTATATGTGATGTCAGTGGCTTCTCGCTATGGGATCCGTACAGGTTATGCTGCCGCTTGTGGTGTATTTACAGGCGACTTTATTTTAATTCTCTGTACCGTATTGGGTGCAGCGTCTTTACTCAAAGCATTTCCCATTCTGTTTATTATTCTAAAAATAACGGGTGCATGTTATCTCGCTTACTTGGGTTTTAAGCTATTACAGGGTTCTTATCAGACTTGGAAAAATCCACCGCATAATGCTGAACTCGCTGATTTACCTAAACTCGATCAGATCCATCCCTATCGTACTGCGCTCAGTATTAGCTTACTAAATCCTAAAGCAATCTTGTTTTTCCTCTCTTTCTTCGTTCAGTTTGTTGAACCAAGTTATGCCTATCCCGCATTAAGTTTTTTAATTCTGGCAATCATTCTGCAAATCATCAGTTTCAGCTATTTAACTGCCTTGATTTTTTCAGGGATCAAATTGGCAGGATTTTTTAAGCATAATTATAAGCTGGCAGCAACTGGCATTTGTTTGGTTGGCATCCTGTTTTTTGGTTTTGGTTTAAGATTGGCAACCTCAACCATTTCCTAATCAGAACTTTGATCAAATGATCAATTTATTCAATCATCTTAGAACTACGATTTAGTGCATATTAACGATATACTTTTCAACAAATTTTAAACAAGTATAGATGCATAGATGCAACGTCTTATCCAAGATTTTTCAATCCCTGCTGTTTTCGCTGGTTTTATTACCTTTTTGATTGGTATTAGTGTTTCTGCAATCTTGGTGATCCAAGGTGCTCAGTCTTTAGGTGCCAACACCGCTCAAATCAGCTCTTGGTTTTGGGCCTTGGGTCTTGCAATTGGATTATCAGGCCTACTTCTTTCTTGGAAGTATAAATATCCTGTGGCCACCGCTTGGTCGACGCCAGGGATTGCTTTAATCATTGCCTCTACTGGACATTATGATCTCTATGAGGCGATAGGTGCCTTCCTCATCTGCGGTATTGCCATTGCGATTGTTGGTTTCTCAGGTATCTTCCAAAAACTTTTGGCCCATATTCCTCAGAGTTTAACTTGTGCCATGCTGGCAGGAATCCTGTTAAAGTTTGGTATCCAAATTTTCAGCAGCTTAGAAAGCCATCTCGGTTTTGTACTGAGCATGCTGGTGATTTATCTGGTTTCAAAACGCTTATTTCCACGTTATAGCATTGTGCTGACCGTGATTTTAGGTGCTGCAATTTGCCCATTGTTTATTGACTTTAAACTACAAGCAATCACATGGTCACTGACTCAACCGATCTGGATGCAACCCTCATTTTCATGGTCTGCTTTACTTGGTCTGGCATTGCCCCTGTTCGTCATCAATATGACGTCACAGAACCTTCCAGGTATTGCTATGATCAAAAGCTATGGCTACCACCCACATGTCAATCAATTGGTCGGTTGGACAGGTGTTGCACACGCAGTATTTGCTCCTTTCGGCTGTTTTTCAAACAACTTGGCAGCAATTAGTGCCGCAGTCAGCTTGGATGATCAAGTGCATCCAGACCCAAGCAAACGTTATATTGCAGGCATCAGCTGTGGATTGTTTTATATTCTCATGGGGCTTTTTGCAGCAACCTTGGTTAGCCTGTTGATGTCATTCCCGCAAATCTTTATTGTCGCCCTGGCTGGAATCGCCTTATTTGCGACAATTAGCCATAACATTGCAGTTGCTTTCTCAAATGTTGAAGAACGTGAAGCCGCACTGCTTACCTTTTTATGCAGTGCTTCTGGTATTCAGTTTTGGGGAATTGGTTCGGCATTTTGGGGCTTATTATTAGGTATCTTTGTGCTGATCTTATTTAGATTTAAAGCAAAAAATAAGCCTTAGTTGAACTAAGGCCTATTCGAAAAAATGGGAGGATCATAGTTTAAATGCTACTTTTCCTCCAAATCCTTCTGCGCTTCTTCATCATTTAAAATACGTCCTGCTTTTTTAGGACGGATCAATGGTGCTGTTGGACGTGGATGTGAATGCGTATATTGTAGGCCTACACCTGCATAAACATCATCGGCAGCGATCTCTGTTTCAAAACGCTCATCATCACGATCACGAATTTCATCACTAATGCGTTGCACTTCATCTTCGTCAACACCCAGTTCCTGTAAAATCACTCCGCCGAACTTAATCGCCGATTCAAAGGTTTCACGGATCATATAATCCACTTTCTGTTTGACTAAATAGAGTGAATGTTCACGGTCATAAGAACGAACCAGCAGTTTTGCCAATGGGAACTCATGCGTAACCAACTCGACAATTCGATTGGTGGTGTCTTTACTGTCCACACAGACCACGATAGCTTGAGCGGAAGATGCACCTGAAGCATGTAAAATATCTAAACGACAACCATCGCCATAATAAATTTTAAAGCCAAATTTCTCGGCATTTTGAATCATGTCGATGTCATTATCGATAATCGTAACATCGACACCTCTTGCCAAAAGCAATTGACTGGTAACCTGTCCAAAACGACCAAAACCAATCATCAGGACACTGCCACTTAAGCCTTCGGCGATATTTACATTATCCAAATTAATCTCATCTTTGGTTTCAGTGAAACGCTTAAAGATAATACCTAAAATTGGCGTCAAGACCATCGACAAGACCACAATTGCGGTGAGATTCGACTTCACCGAATTATCAATCACTTGGGCACTAACAGCAGCCGCAAACAGAACAAAGGCAAACTCACCACCCTGTGCCATTAATAATGCTCGATCTAAAGCTTCGGTATGTGGGCTCTTGGTGACACGTGCCACGATGTAAATCATCAAGGCCTTAGCAAACATCATGGCTAAAACACCGCTGACAATCAGCTGCCAATTCTGTGCAACGACAGATAAGTCCAGTGACATTCCGACACCGAGGAAGAAAAGCCCCAATAACAAACCACGGAACGGTTCGATATCTGCTTCAATTTGATGTCTAAAGGTTGACTCGGATAACAATACTCCTGCCAAGAAAGCACCCATCGCCATTGAAAGTCCACTGACTTGCATCAGCAAGGCTGCGCCTAAAACGACAAGCAATGCTGCTGCCGTCATCACTTCTCGTGCTTTTGCGGCAGCCAGCAATCTAAACAGTGGATTTAACAACCAGTACCCTGCAGCAATTAAACCTGCAATCGCAATTAAGCCAATGCCGATACTTTCTAAACGGGTTGAGGTGGTCTCAACCACGTGATTGGGTGCCATAAAGGCAACGATGGCCAGTAACGGGACAATCAATAAATCTTCAAATAATAAAATTGCGACAATCTTTTGACCTTGTGGTTGGGCAATATCTCCTCGATCCCCCAAGAGCTGCATCACAATAGCAGTTGAGGTCAGGACAAAGCCTGCCGCGCCAATGAATGCAACCTGCCAAGTAAAACCAAATAAAATCCCGACACCCGTCAATGCCAAGGCACAGGCAATAATCTGCAAAGTACCTAAGCCAAAGATTTCACGCCTTAAACTCCATAAATGTGAAGGCTGCATTTCCAGACCAATCACAAATAAATACATCACGATCCCCAGTTCTGCGATATGCAGAATCGAGGCCGAATCGTGGAAAAAGGCAAAACCAAAGGGGCCAATAATCAATCCTGCGATGAGATAACCTAAGACTGAACCCAACCCGATACGTTTAAAAATAGGGACGGCAATAACAGCAGCGGCCAACAAGACCACTGGCGCAATTAAACTAATTGAATGTGCTTCTGAACTCATACTGTTCTCATTGTTTTCAAGCTGGTTTCATTTTATGTGAAACAATAAAAGTCTTATATATCATTTATGGGATAATGCATCCCAATTCAATGCTTTAGAATAGGTAGAATACGGCTAATTGATTGCATTCTTATCCCAAAATGCCTGTCTAATTTGTGGCATGGCATTGAGATGATTAATAATATGCTGTGCTTCTTCGGCTTCAATCGAGGTAGCGATCAAAGTCACTTCAATTTCAACTTCTTTTTCACCAAATGGCGTGACATCAATATCTTTGGCCGGATAATTATGATGTTTCAATGTTAGATTCAACTCATCCATCACCACCTTACTCTGACTGCGATCGCAAATAATATAGATGACATGTAAAACTTCTGTGTCATCATCAATTGGTCGACGGTCAATCACATGGACAATCGGTCTTAATAACGTATTTGCCGCTAAAATAAATCCAGTAGCCAATACCGCTTCAATGATCAAGTCCGAACCTGCAGAAGCGCCAACCGCTGCTGAACACCACAGTGTCGCAGCCGTATTTAAACCATGGATATTGCCTTCTTGACGCATAATGACACCTGCACCCAAGAAGCCAATGCCTGATACCACATAGGCAATCACACGAACTGCCCCTTCTGCACCGGTTAAATTGGTTGCAATATCAACAAAGATAGCAGCACCAACAGCAACAAGAACATTGGTTCTCAATCCTGCTGTACGTTGTCGATACTGGCGTTCCAGTCCGATCAATGCACCTAAAATGAACGCAGCAGACAGGCTGATCAAGGTATCTGCGATATTCGATAAATCAATATTCTGTAAAAATTTTAATTGCATCTTACACCTATTTATTATCAATGATTTTAATGAGGGCTAAACTGAATTTAAGGCAATTATGATGATGGCGTATAACTTATACCCAGCCCAAACCAATGCTGTTTTAAGCGATGTAATCGGTCACCAAAGGATGCTTCTAATGTGAGGATATTCGGGATAAGACTATACTGCACTGCTGTTTGGAAGAATGGTGCTTGACGGTCTTGATTATAGGTTTCAAGTGTTAAGCCAACGCGCTCTGACACATTATAGGTTGAGGCAACACCCCAGCGTAGCAAGCGTTCATCGGCATGCTGATAGCCTAGATTAGTGTCCAAAGCTAAACGTTGATTTAAAAGTTGGAAACTCACAGGGACATTAAAAAACCAGTCCAAATCACCACCATGATGTAAAACATCATCACGTGATAGCAGCAAGCTACTGGCAACACCCCAATCATTGTCCATCGGCTTTAAAATGGACTTGGCTTGCGCTGAAAAACCATGAATCTGATCGATGTCTTTACTTGAATGATAACCCAATGAAACTTCTAAATTTTGAGTGAGGTTACAGGCAGGTACAACTTGATAGGACCAAGTTCGATCTTTGTTATAACTATAGGTACTTTCTAACTGACAATGCTGTGCTGTAGTAATAGACACATCATCAGTATTGATGAGTGGACCAGCCTTACTCTTTTGTGTGAACAACAATCCACACAATATAAATACGTTGAGAACAGCAAACCATTGAATGGAAGCGTGAAAAAACATAGGCTTCTCCCCATTTTTAGGTGAGAAACTAAACAGGTAGCAGTCAATACAATAAATTTTGTGAATACAGCAAAATTTTATAGAAGGGTGAAAATGATTTTTCTCAAAGCTATCTCATTGCAAGACAGCCGACCTAAAAGGCTAACTTGCTCAGTATTCGCCTTGGTTTAATCCATTATTAAACCCGAACCTCGAACAACTTCCCATTTAGGATCTCCGTGAATAAACTCAACGGCATTATAGGACATGCAAACTGATTCACAAGTCCTATTTTATGAAATTTTTATTGCAAAGCTCAGCAAAAGCATTAAAACAAATTTAAATTACAGTTCTCTTACTACAACTGTTTTCGCCATTTTGTCATGCCACCCTTGCTTTTTAGGATCAAAAGCCACCCAGATTAAACCAATAAAAAACACTAAAGTTGCTGGAATATAACCAATGTAGCGAATAATGGCTTGCCCGACAGTTACATTTTCACCCGTTTTTTCATCCAACACTTTTAAACGCAATAAACGTTTACCCGGCGTTCCTGCGAATTTAATCCAACAGAAAATATAAAATACGGCAGCGAGAATTTGCCATATCCAATCTGCCGTAGACATAAATTGGAATGATGAGAAACCATCAGAAGCAACGGTCGTATTACCGCCACCAAAAATCATGGTTAATGGAATCATGGCAACGATTACAATAATTGAATCAATAATCGCGGCGCCAACTCGTATCCAGAAACCCGCGTATGCATATTGTTGAGACATATTTTCCCCTCACTTTTTTATTTCTATAAAAATATTGATAAATAATAACCTGTTGTTGCAATGATTTATATTGTGTTTTGTTTTAATTCTCGATCAAAAAAATCAACTGTACGTTGCCATACGACTTGGGCCTCTGGCATGCCACGACTCACGCTACGAAAACCATGCGGCATATTATAGGTATAAGCTTCGACACGCTCACCTAGCTGCTGAATCAGTTTATTACGCTTGGTTGCTGGGCAAAATGGATCTACAGTCGACCAATGTCCCTGTAGTATTCGAACCTCATCCAAGGATTCTTTGTTTGGAACACCTGCCCCCTGAATCCCCAAAGAATGGTGATATACCACAGGTGCCAGCATGTCATCACGTTTGGCCATTTGTATGACGTAGCCACCTGTTAGGCATTGTCCGAGCATACCTAAACGGCCATTACATCTCGGATCTGCTTTGAGCCCATCCAGCAGAACATGAATTTCTTGATTGACCTCACTGTCAGCTGCATTGATTCGCCCTGCTTTACTTACCATTGCACGAATACAGTATTTCACTGCACCACCGCTAAATAAGTTGGGCACGTAAACCAAATAGCCATGATCAGCCAAGTCTTGGGCGTCTTCACGATAGACATCCAAAATGCCAAATAACTCGTGCAGCAATAATATCGCAGGTGCCTTTTCCGTCGTTTGTGCAGGTGTATACACTTCAACTTCGATTTGACGTGTTGGTAATGTGATTGTTTTTATTTCCATCTCAGTCATCCGTTGCGTTCGAATGATTTCCATACTATTTCTGACAATTACAATTGTCAAATAAAAAAGGATGCCTGACAGCATCCTTTTTTAATACATTTAACTGGCCTATTAAATACTTAATAAGCTGTTCAATGTTTCCGCGACATTTTTAGATTTTACTTTCGGTTGTAATGCTTTGAGTGCCTGTTGTACTTGCGAACGCTGCGGTTCCGCCAAGGTATACCAACGAGACAGAACTTGCAGTAAGCGAGAACCTAAAATTGGATTTTTTTCATCTAAATATACAGCAAGATCAATAAAATGAGCAACACCAAAGCTCCATGTATTGACTGGATTTGCCGCTAGGCCACCACTCACTGCACGAATACGGTTTGGCGTACCCAAATCATAATCCACATGTTTGGTCAGATAGTCAATCGTTTCTGCGCTTGCACACGGATTTGAAGCTTGAATGCCAAACCACTGGTCTAAAGACAAGGCTTCATCTTTAAAGCGGTTATAGAAATCAGCCAATGCTGCTTGGGCTTGTGGTGCATCATTCCACACCAAAACACGTAATGCGCCTAAACGCTCAGACATGTTTCCAGTTTGTTGATATTGCGCATAGGCTAAATCAAATACACTATCGTCACCCTGTCGTGCCAGCATATTCAACATGATATTTTTGAGCGCACGCACACCCATAGCTAAAGAAAACTCTTTCTGCAAATCTGGATCTAAAGCCAAATAGGTCTCTGTCCAAAATCCACCCAAGTCACGTGCTAAACGATCCAGGACGGCTTCACGCTTTTCACGGACCAGTTCAGGTTCGTAGTCTTGATCAATACGGCTACCCAAATAATTTTCACTTGGGACATCAAATAAACGTGATGCCAATAATGGATCTTTATTCACTAATTCTGGCAAGGTATTTTTAATCGCCTGAATATAAATATCTGCCTTATGATCTTCTAATAAGATACGTTCCAACAAGGTCTGTGTTGCTTGCCATTGGTTAAAACCGTTGGTTTCATGTTGAATCAGGAAAGCAAGATCATCATCAGAATAATCAAATACCAAATTGACTGGCGCTGAGAAATTACGCAATAACGAAGCAACAGGTTGTTCAGTTATCCCTGTAAATTCAATGATTGCCTCGTCTTGATCGAATAAGTACACACCATCTTGAACGTCATTTACAAACAAATCAGTGCTGTGCAAGGTGTATTGTTCACCAGTATTGGCATTGAACAACGCCAAAGCTACTGGAATAGGCACAGCCTTTAAATTTGGATATTTAGGATGTACTTTTAAGCTTTGTTTGAAACTCAAACGATAAGTCTGTGCAGTGGGGTCAAATTCACCTTTCGCTTCCAGCTTTGGTGTACCTGGTTGGTTATACCATGTCAGGAAATTGGAAAGGTCAACACCTGAGCCTGCACTCAATGCAGCAACCCAATCTTCAACCGTAACTGCTTGCCCATCATGACGCAGGAAGTATTCATCTGTGCCTTTACGATATTTTTCTTTGCCCAGTAAAGTCGCCATCATGCGGTTAATTTCAGCCCCCTTCTCATACACTGTCGCGGTATAGAAGTTGTTGATTTCAACAAAATGGTCTGGACGTGGCGGATGTGACAAAGGACCCGCATCTTCAGGGAACTGATGTGATTTTAAAACAGCAACATCATCAATACGTTGCACGGCGGCTGATTGTAAATCTTCAGAGAAAGACTGATCACGGAAAACAGTTAAGCCTTCTTTTAAACACAATTGGAACCAATCACGACAAGTAATTCGGTTACCTGTCCAGTTATGGAAATATTCATGTGCAATGACCGACTGTACCCGCATAATTGCAGCATCAGTTGTATATTCTTCATCCGCAAGCACACATGAGGTATTAAAGATATTTAAACCTTTATTTTCCATTGCGCCCATATTGAACTGGCTTACCGCAACGATCATATAATTATCAAGATCATAAGGGCGGCCATAATGTTCTTCGTCCCAACGCATTGAATGCTTTAATGCTTCCATGGCAATGTGGCATTTTGGAATGTCTTTTTCAATTGCATAGATTTCTAATGCAACATCACGGCCTTCCGAAGTGGTGTAACGATCTTTAAGCACCGCCAAATCACCAATCACGCACGCAAATAAATAGCTTGGCTTTTTGGTTGGGTCTTGCCAGATTGCAAAGTGACGGCCATTACCTGCATCACCTGTTTCCAATAAGTTCCCGTTTGCGAGCAATACTGGATATTTCTTATCTGCTTCTACACGCGTAGTAAATTCAGCCAGCACATCGGGACGATCTGGATAGAAAGTAATTTTTCGGAAACCTTCTGGCTCATTCTGAGTAACAAATAAATCTCCAGCCTGATATAAACCTTCAAGCTGCGTATTAGACTCTGGATGAATCACCACTTGAATTTGTAGAATGACCTGATCTGGTGCATCAGTGATCACCAATTGCTCATCATCTAAATCATATTGCGCTGCGCTCAGGATTTGCCCATTCAGTTGAATTGACTTCAACTCAAGATCACGCCCTAAAAGCACCAAGGCACCAGTTGTCTGACGCTTCATCACCAAAGTAGAGTCAACAATCGTATGATCATCATAGACTTGAATATCTAAATTAATTGATTCAACCAAGAAAGATGGCTTTTGATAATCTTTGAGGTAAATGGTTTGATCTGCTTGTACGGGAGGTTGTGCAGCAATATTCATCAGTATTCCTTATCTTTCATCATGTCGTTTAGATGGTCTTGTTAGCAAGACTTCTTGATTAAAGTCATTCAGTTGCACAAATCATGCCTTGTATCGCCTAAAATCATGTGACAAATCACTTTTTGTCATCTGCATCGGTGAAATAACCATGGACTCAATCAGATCATACGCCAACTTATAAAACCTGTCTTTACGGCTCGGTATCAGTTTTAATAATTTTATTGGGTTTGCTATTCAGGTTTTCAAATTTGATCTGCAAATTACCCGATCATTTAGACAAAATTACAACATCGTTTTCCATTCTTAAATAAAAACTACAGAACCAATTGCGTTCTATCGCGCAACTTACATTTTTTTCCTGAGTTTTACATTTTGTGCACGGTTATTGCTTAACTCTATATGCCAATCTAGGTAAATACAATAAAACAAGCGAGGGTTATGACGATGGAATTAAAAGCACATCTATATCGTTTAGAGAATATCAAAGCAATCCATGATCTGGCTAAAGCTGGTGTAGATCATCATGTAATCTCAGTTTTTTTAACAGCAGAAGGAATTGAACTGACAACCTTAGAAGTGACCAACATTGTGAATACGTATGATGCGCTTGGCAAAGAAAAATTGCCAAGTAAAAAAGTACAGGCACTTATTGCTGCCAAAAAAATCGGTCAGGAGGACGAAAATTTACCATGCCCTGTTTAATCACTCACTTTAACCATAAAAAAACCTCGAAGCGAATTCGAGGTTTTTTTATTTTCGATTAAGGCGTTGCATTATCCGTACGCAACCATACTACGGTACGACCCAATGCTGAGACACCCATATAGCCACGCATACGAAGACGCTTTCCTTCTCCAGTGACAACTCCTTTGCCTTTATAGACACGACCAGAAGTCGGCTCGAGGACACGACCGTCAATATACGAATCAGGTTTGTTTGGATCTTCTCTAAAGCCCGATAAAATTTCCAGCCCAAGAATCGGTTTATTGGTATTTGGTGCTGCACATTTGGTGCAGTTCGTCAGCGCAATACCATGCGAATTTGGATAACGATAAACAATCTTCCCATGATAACGGCCGTCATTTCCCTTACGGATTTCTACGATCGAGAGTTGTTCCCCAGTACGTTCTTCGATACTTTTCCAGTAGCCTTCAATCGATGCAGCAAAAGTTGTTGCGCTTGCACAAGCGATAGTCAGCCCCATGATTCCATTCATGAGCATTCGATTTAGCATATTAACCCCGTCTTTAAAAAGTAACCTATTCATCTTTATAGGTTTAATGCACGGAAATTATCACACTTTTACGCAAGTTACACTGTACGCTAGCGTTCATTTGTATAAGAAATAGCTGATCTAGATGCTAAACTCGATACGATAATTCACACTCTTTAGCACAAATAAAAAAGCCTAAACCAGTCGTTTAGGCTTTCTAAAAAACAATCCTTATTTAAGGATTTGCGCTATCGGTACGAATCCAGACTTGTGTACGTCCAAAGGCAGAAACCCCCATGTAACCACGCATGCGCAAACGCTTTCCATCCGAACTTAGCTGTGCTTTGCCTTTATAGACATTACCCGTTTTCGGTTCAAGTACTCGTCCATCAATATATTGATTTGGATTCTTCGGATCTTCTTTTAAACCCCAAGCAATTTGTAAACCTTGAATTGGCTTGTTCTTAAATGGTTCAGGACACTTCACGCAATGCGTCAAAACAGCAGCACCACCAGGAACAGGATAGCGATATACGATCGTTCCTGTGTAGGTATTATCAGGTTTCTTCTTGATTTCTACGATGGAGAGTTGCTCACCTGTACGATCATCAATACTTTTCCAAAACCCTTCTGGTGTGGAAGCAAAACTAATTGTCGTGAACAATCCCAAGGAGATGCCCATGAGTCCTTTCATGAGTGAGTTTCTTTGCATAATAAGCTCCGTAATGCAAAATCGATCCGTCTGTAGCTTCATTTTTATTCTAATGTTCATCTACAGTCAACACAGCCAAGCCATATTTAACTATCTAAAATCAAACAAAATTTTAATTAGTTCACATATTTTAAGATTAATGTTTGCTGATATACGCTACCGATTTAAATCTATGTGACAATGCGAGTAAATTTAGAAAACCCAACCTCACTGCACCTATTAGGACATTCATCATTCATACTGAAATATGCTTTTATTTTGATATAGATTTCATCCAATTCAGTCACATTTTAGCCTTAGTTTTGATCCATCTATAAACTTTGCATCACTCTGCTGATACAGCATGTATAATTCTCTTTTTAATGGTCGCAGGTTTAACATCAATGGATTTACAGATTCTACAGAAACAGTTAGATGAAAGTAGCCATTGCCCGCTGTGCCAAGCCTCTATGTTTTGGGTAGAAGCAGAACAATATAGCCAAGAATTGCAATTCCATGAATGCAGCCATTGCCAACACCGTGTCTTTAAAAGTGACAGCAAACTGAATTGCCATTGTGCGCAATGTACGGCTCAACGGAAAAAGCAAACCCAACAGACGATTTTACAAGAACAGCGCAAATACAAAATCAAAGACGAAGTGATTTATAGTCTGAATCAACTCAGCTTTTTACATAAATTATTTTTACTGAGTCTTTTGGATAGTTATGCCCGTGAAGATGTCCAACACGACGAACTAATTCATTGGAAAAATGTAAAATATCATGACTTTACTCCAAACTATTTATTTCAAAACCATTTGGTCCAAGAGTTATTAAAATTAGGTGTTTTTAAGCCACAAAATGATAATTTGGAAACTGAACATTTTTATCTCAATCTGCGCCTCGATGGTTATTCGGACCCTAGCCTGTTTAGTGTCACGCATCAGCTACGCCAATGGTTCTATGAAAATCTTAGTTTAGGTATTCCATTTAAAACCACAGATGAAGTAAAAGACGCCCTATATTTGGTGCTTTACCAAGAAATCGTACAATTTATGCAGTTTTACTGTCGCACTTGGGGCATTCAAATTGCAGGAAATCGCAGCTTCCAAGCTTTTTGCTATCGTTTAATGGAAGGCTTAGCAGTGGGTCAAATTTTTTATTTGATCCAAACCGCACTAGAATATCTCTATAAACAGAAAGCTTTACAGCCAAGAAATGATAAATTTATCAATACCAACTTGCTGAAAAAAACACTGGAACAGTATCGTGAGCGCGCGTTAGCAGAACGTTGGGAAACCACAACCCTGCCAAGGCCCTACACCATTCCTTTTAGCAAAATGAGTGAAGTGCTGCTGTTTAAGTTTCTGGGTTATGACGAAAGTATTTTTATTCAGCCTGTTTGGAAGTCTTGGCGAAAAATCGAACCGAGATTAAATTTTTATTCAGTCAAACGCTGTATGTATTGTGGTTCAAACGATTTAATTGTCGATTATGATGCGAAAGATTATGTCTCATTGATCTGCCGTCGCTGCAAACATCAAGATCATTATTTCACACGTTAAAACACCCATACCCAAATCAATACTTATGAAGGATGTGTCATGTCACACAAACAACAACTGATTGATCAAGTCATAGAAGCTTGGCGTGCCTTACAACAACAAACCCCATTAGTACAGTGCATGACCAATAGTGTCGCAAACAATTATGTTGCGAATATTTTGCTTGCAGCGGGTGCATCGCCAGCCATGATTGACAATCCATTTGAAGCAGAAGATTTCACAAAAATTAGTTCAGCTTTAAGTATTAATGTCGGTACACCAACGACAGAACAAACCCAAGCCATGTTAATTTCTGCCAAGACTGCAGATCAGCATCATGTGCCTTGGGTGCTTGATCCTGTGGGATACGGCCCTGTTTTAAAATGGCGTAGTGAGACCATCGAACAACTTTTACAATTTAAACCAAGCATTATTCGCGGTAATGCTTCAGAAATAAGTACATTGGCAGGTAGCCAAGCCCAATCTAAAGGCGTAGATAGTACTTTAAATAGCCATGATGTCTATGCGCAAGCAAAAAGCCTGTTACAGCATTCTGAATGCATTGCTATTTCTGGTGAGTCGGATTACATCATTTCCAAGCAGTTTGATGCGGTTATTCAAGTTAATGGCGGTTGTTACTTACAACCTAAAATTACTGCAACAGGTTGTGCATTGGGCGCTTTAACAGCAGCCTACCATGCGGTGAGCACAGCCAGTATTGCCGCGCTGGCTTCACATATCCATTTTGCCATCGCAGGTAAACTTGCCTATGAGCATGCACAAACCGTAGGAAGCTTTAATGTGGCATTTTTAGATTATGTCCATATGCTCGATGACAATTTAATCCAGCAGTATGTGGACATTAAAATTATATAGCTCTGCTTCACAGCAGACCCTTATACTTACTTTAATAATAAATAAATGTCTGTAATCAAATCACATTCATCTACATCATGAACAAAGTTGTGATAGTGAAAAAAGACGGGAAAATCCCCTACTTCACGCGCTGATTGTGGCAGCCAGTCCCGATATAGATAGTAAACACTGTCTTTAATATTATCGTGGCTGCCCAAATGTCGAACCACGGCATAGTTGCCTTTGGGAAGTGTACCCGTACTTACACCATATGTATTTTCAGGGATATCCGCCGTGATTGTTCCAGCAATATCAAAACGGAATTCATCACTTAAAGTCTGTTCAGGGTCAGAAAATGGAATACCGTAGGTGCGGCTTTTCGCTACAGGAGATAATCCCGTTTCTTTGCGCCACTGAATAAATTGTGCTGCCGTTTCAAATACACGTTCTGGAGCGCCGCAGTGTGATATGAATGCAATTTTCTCTTCGGCTCTTTCTACAATATTAACGTTCATCATGATTTCTCTCGGGGGTAAAGAAAAAACAAACCTTTCATGCCAAGACGGCCAATGTGGCTGTTCTCTAAAAGCACTGGGGGTTTGATCAAATGAACGTTTAAATGCACGGCTAAATGCTTCAGGGCTCTCAAAACCAGATTGCAAGGCAATATCAATAATTTTAATATCAGCTGAAAATGCCAGTTGGAATGATGCCCGTTTCAGACGGGATAATTGAATAAACTTCATCACATTCACACCGATATTTGCTAAAAAAATGCGATGGAAGTGAAATTTAGATAAGGATGCAACCTGACTCAAACGATCCAAATCAAGCTCATCATCTAAATGCTGTTGGATATATTCACATACGCGCTGCAACTTCTGATCATATAGCGTCATACATTTAACTCAATCATTTGATGAAAGCTAATTTGCCAGATTCATATCCTGTAAACTTGATCAGAATTGCGGATTTTCAAATCAAATTAAACCGTCGCCTTAAAATAGTTGTCTTTAGGCATATCGATTACTTCAACGCACAACTGAATTGGATATCCGACCTCGGACAGCATATAGCTTTTGCGCTCTAATCGATTTAACAGGGCTGTACCAACTGTTTGTTTTTGTTGCTGCGTCCTTCCACTCAATAAATATAGCTTTAAGTGAATATAGGCCTCTTGGGTGTCATTCAAGCCAATTAAAAACACCTCATCTTGAAACGCACGTGATTTAATATCATTGGCAATAAATAAATCAGTTTCAATTAGCGCAACATTGATATCTTGCAAGAGTTTTTGCGGATCCAATTCAGTTAAATTGGCCGAATAGTTTGCAATCAGATGAGGCATTTTTATTTTTCCTATTCAATAAATAATAAAGCTAAACGAACTTGATCATAAGCCATTCGCGGACTGGTTGCTTCCACGATTGGACGCAGCTTTATTGAACCATCATCGGTAAAGTGCTCTGGATTTTTACGTTTATGTAAGCGTTTATAGATCTTACGAACTTCTTCAATCACTTCATCGCCTGGATTCGCCACAGAGATATCTAAGCCCTGTTCTTTATGCAGACGCGCGAGATGGTTAATAATAGTTGCAGGGGTTAGACCACGTTCATGCGCAATATCTTCAATTTCATAACCATCTTCAAATAAAGCGCGGGTCTCATCTAAAGTCGCAGCAGCATAATTCTGTTTCACCCCTTTGGCGATTTTTTTTTCATTACGTGCGATTTCAGTGGCATTCAATGTGCCGCCACAATGACGAATAAATGCATTATGTTGAGTGGTTAAATCTATATTTTCAAAATTAACCTCAGCTTCCGTCGATAACTCCTGAAAACGGCGATCTGCTTTGATTGCCAGACTATCCAATTCAAGTGCCTGATCATTAAAACCAAGTAGCTTAAGTCCTGTCAGTGACTTTAAGCGTGACAAAGCTACATAACCCTGACCTTTCTCAAAAGTATGGGTGAGATTAATCTCTGCGGCTTCCAGTGTCATGCCCTGACTTTTATGGATGGTGATTGCCCATGCCAAACGTAAAGGAATCTGCTGAAAACTGGCAATTGCCTTGCCCGCTTCATTTTCAATTGACCATGTTTCAGGTTCAACTAAAAAGGTTGTTCCGTCAGTCAACTTTACTTTAGGCAGAATGCCCTGCTTATCATCTTCTTCAAAGCCGATTACTTCACCCAAGCTGCCATTGATATAGCCCATATCAAAGTTATTTTTGACAAACATGACTTTGGCATTTTTTTTCAAGGTCAGTTCTTCAGGTGCACGCACTGAAGATTTTAAGGTTTCCATCAACTTTTCATTGCCATCGACCACAGCATTAAACTGATGGCTTTCATTATCAATTTCATTCAGATGCTGATAATTAATATTATCGACATCCATATTGTGGGTATATAACCGTGTAAAAGTTTCACCAATGTCGTGCTGACGAGATTGCTGCAATGCGGTGAGATGATTGCTTTGAATATTTTGTGCGCGGATGGCATTCAAAATCTGATTTAAAATTTCATCATCCTGACGATGTTGCTCGGTTAAATAGCAAACACGGAATTTTGCTTCAACCCAAGCATCTGACATAAAGCAGAATTTATCACGATTGCTTTCATCCTTTTTGCCCACAGGTGGTAACTGGAAGAAGTCACCCGCTACAATAACTTGGATCCCACCAAATGCTTCATCACTCTCTTTGAAGTATTTCAGCACCTGATTGACAAGATTCAATTGCTTGGCGTGTAGCATTGAAATTTCATCAATAATCAATACTTGGGCATTTTCTAAATGCTCTTTTAAATATTTACGCTCTTTCATCCGTTTAAGATCATCATCTGTCAAACGATCTTTAATGCCGATTCCAGCCCAGGTATGAATAGTCATGCCATTCATATGCGTTGCCGCAATTCCTGTCGATGCAGTGATCGCCACAGGCACTTTCCGTGCTTTGAGGTAATGAATGTACTGATTAAGCGTATAGGTTTTTCCTGCACCTGCTGAGCCCGTTAAAAAAACATTTTCCCCAGCTTTGAGTAACTTGAGTGCAGTCTCTTGTTTCATAATTTCTTCAGTCAAAAACAACAGCACATAGCTTACCGATTTTTTGCCAAAAATAAAAATCTAAAGCTCATCCAAATCACCTTTGATGGTTCGATAACCTATTGTTGTTGAACTGTTGGTATCGCATATTTACATTGACTTCCAAGGGTTTTCATTTAATGTGTTTGTTAATGAATTCAGACTTGATATATAAAAATGACTACCTCAAATCTCTATACATATCAACCAGATATACTAGGTGAAGATTATCAGCAACTCACCATGAATTTCGCTGATGATTATGATGGAAAAGTTGTTGCCACCTTGGTTCGCAAGAAGGCTGCTGAAGCGACCAAAAAGGCTGTTTTATATATCCATGGTTTTGCAGACTATTTTTTTCAAAAGGAAATGGCTGAACAATTTAATCAACATGGTTACGATTTTTATGCGCTCGATCTCAGAAAATATGGCCGTTCAAGGCTTCCGCATCAAAAATTTTACTATGTGCTTGATTTACGTGAATACGATGCCGAGATTAGCAAAGCACTCGAAATTATTGGTCAAGAAAACCACAATCAAGTGCTCCTGTCCGGACATTCAACGGGTGGTTTAATTGCCACTTTGTATGCAGCTCACTATCCAGATCACCGCTTAATCAAGGCAGTATGGGCAAATAGTCCCTTTTATGATTTTTATAAGAGTATGATTGAGAAAAAAGTAGGCATTCCGCTACTCAGTGAAGTTGGAAAACGCTTACCCAATGGAAAATTTCCAAGTGGTTTAAATCAATGGTATACTCCAAGCTTACATAAAGATTTCTACGGTGAATGGGATTTCAACCTAGATTGGAAACCTAAAACCATGCCTTTTGTGCATTTGTGTTTCGTTCGTGCCATTCATGAGGCGCAAAAAGAAATCCATCGAGGCGTAACCTTAAATGTTCCAACCTTGATTATGCATTCACACCAGTCAAACAACCCTAGAAAATGGGGTATAGCTGCTCAACAGAGTGATGTCATTCTTGATGTGAAAGACATGACTCATAATGCCAAGAAAATGAAAGGTGATGTGCAAACGCTGGCAATTCACAATGGCTTGCATGATCTTGTGCTGTCTGCTGCACCTGTACGCGCACAGGTTTACAAAGATCTGTTTGCGTGGCTTGAACAAAAAATGCCTTAATTGACGAATGAATCAGTGACTTTAAATATCATGAATACCATTGCAGCATCATTGCCTAAAACAATCTACGCCATTCAACATCTTGCTTTTGAAGATTTAGGTTCATTAGAAGATATTTTTTATCAGTTGGGTTTTCGCGTCCGTTATTTTGAGGCGGGTGTCGATGATTTAACCCCTGCACTCAACTATGATGGATTGACGGTGATTCTCGGTGGCCCAATCGGCGTTTATGAAACTGAAGACTACCCGTTTCTCATCGATGAAATTGAAGGCTTGAAACAACGTTTAAAAGCCAACAAACCCACCATTGGCATTTGTTTGGGTGCACAGCTCATTGCACATGCACTGGGTGCGAAAGTCTATGCTGGACACCAAAAAGAGATTGGTTGGAGCAAATTAGACATTAAAGTGCTTGAGACGAATCCCTTAGCCGCATTAGAAAATATCGAAGTCCTGCACTGGCATGGCGATACCTTCGATTTACCTGAAAATAGCACGCTATTGGCAAGTTCAGCGATCTATCCAAACCAAGCTTTTTCTGTGAGAAATAATATCTTGGCCTTGCAGTTCCATCTTGAAATTGCTGAAGAAAGTTTTGAAAAATGGCTCATTGGCCATACCTGTGAAATACGCCATGCGGGCTTATCCATTCCTCAATTGCGTCAAGATAATCAAGCTTATGCGGCACAATTAGAGCAGCAGTGTCGACTGGTAATTCAAACGTTCTTAGACAATCTGAATATTTAATACTTCATTCTTTTAGAGTCACAATAAAAAAGCCCAATTTAAAAATTGGGCTTTTTTAGTCTTAATTCAATCTTCCACTCAGAAGAAATAACTTCAAACTTATTTCTTGTCTGCTTTGAAGCTGTCTTTCAGATCAAGAATACGGTTAAACACGGGCTTATCCGTTTGATGATCATGTTGATCCGCAACAAAATACCCTTCACGTTCAAACTGGAAACGATCTTCAGGTTTTGCTTGAGCCAAAGCAGGTTCAATCACCGCTTGAACGACTTTTAATGATTCAGGATTCAGGTGTGCAAGGAAATCATCATCTGCATCTGGCGCAGCTTCGCTAAATAAACGATCGTAAATACGAACTTCCGCAGCTACACCTTTGCTTGCCGATACCCAATGCACAACGCCTTTTACTTTACGCCCTTCAGGATTTTTACCTAAAGTTTCAGGATCAATTGAACATTTAAGCTCAATCACTTCACCATTTGCATCTTTGATTACTTCATCACACTTGATCACATAGGCATGACGTAAACGAACCTCACCCTCTGGGATTAAACGCTTAAAGCCTTTAGGCGGCACTTCTTCAAAGTCTTTACGATCAATATAAAGTTCACGTGTTAAAGGAATAATGCGTTCGCCCATATCCACATTTGGATGACGTGCATGTGTTAAGTCTAATTCTTCAGGTAAATTGGTTAAGGTCACTTTCAATGGATTCAGTACTGCCATACCACGTGCCGCTGTATTTTCCAAAGACTGGCGAATACAGAACTCAAGCATTGCCACATCAACAATACCATCCGTTTTCGACACACCGACACGCTTACAGAAATCACGCAAGCCTTCTGCGGTAAAACCACGGCGACGCATACCCACTACAGTTGGCATACGTGGATCATCCCAACCCTGTACATGATGACCTTCTACCAATTTACGTAACTTACGTTTAGAGGTAATGGTGTAATCGATATTTAAACGTGAAGACTCGTACTGACGTGGTACAGCTTGTGAGTGAACTTTCTCTACAATCCAGTCATAGAATGGACGGTGATCTTGAAATTCTAAAGTACAGAGTGAATGGGTAATGCCTTCGATTGCATCCGACAATGGATGAGCATAGTCATACATTGGATACATTTTCCATTTATCGCCCGTTTGGTGATGCTCTGAATGCAATACACGATAAAGAATCGGATCACGCATATGCACGTTCGGGCTGGCCATATCAATTTTGGCACGGAGTACAGCACCGCCTTCCTGAATTTCACCATTACGCATTTGCTCAAAACGTGCCAAGTTCTCGGCAACGGTTGCATCACGGTACGGTGAATTTTTACCAGGTTCAACGAAATTACCACGGTTCAGCTTAATTTCTTCTGGGGTTTGCAAATCAACATAAGCATCACCTTGTTCAATCAACTGAACAGCCCATGCATAAAGCTGATCGAAATAACCAGAAGCGTAGCGAGGCTCACCATTCCAGTTAAAGCCTAACCATTTCACATCGTTGGCAATACCATCAACATATTCTTGTTCTTCAGCATCTGGGTTTGTATCGTCAAAACGTAAATTACACAAACCTTCAAACTCTTCGGCAATACCAAAGTTCAAACAAATTGCTTTTACGTGACCAATATGTAGATAACCATTCGGCTCAGGCGGGAATCGGGTGACTACTTTTTGAGTACGACCTTCTTTCAGATCTTCGGTAATTACTTGACGAACAAAGTCTAAGCCTGCCTGTTGTTCTTGCTGCGCGGCATCGACAGAGGCATGGGTATTCGGCGTCGGGGTCTTTGGCAGTTCAGAAACAACATCATTTGGCTTCATAGGGTGTAAATCACTTCTTACAGTTAAAAATGGGAAATAAAAACGCAATCTTTGCTTTTTCTGAAAGATTTTAACGTTTTTTACTTGCCTTGTAGTTTACAGTTTGCTTATGCTTCTCTCAACCAAAAACCCATGGTCAATTTGCCCATGTTTAGGAGATTAATGTAATGAGTTTTCCTCAAGTCGAATTAAACACCAACAAAGGTCGTATTGTTCTTGAGCTTAACGCTGAAAAAGCACCAAAAACGGTTGCAAATTTCTTAGAATATGTACGTGACGGTTTCTATGACGGCGTAATTTTTCACCGTGTGATTGATGGTTTTATGATCCAAGGCGGTGGCATGGACGAAAACTTCAAAGAAAAAGCAACACGTGATTCAATCGAAAACGAAGCTGATAACGGCTTAAGCAACGATGAAGGCACAATTGCAATGGCGCGTACTCAAGCTCCACACTCTGCATCTGCTCAATTCTTTATCAACGTTAAAAACAACTCTTTCTTGAACCACACTGGTAAAACAGCTCAAGGTTGGGGTTATGCAGTATTTGGTAAAGTTGTTGAAGGCCTTGATATTGTAGAAGCGATCAAAGGCGTACGTACGGGTAACCGTGGTTACCATGCAGATGTTCCATTAGAGAACGTTGTCATCGAATCTGCTAAAATTATCTCTGAATAAGAATCTCCCCTAACCCCTCTTTAAAAAAGAGGGGAACTCCTCCCTTTGTAAAGGGAGGTTGGGAGGGATTATAAAATAGGATAAAAGTGTGACCTACCTGTTTATCTCAGATTTACACTTGTCACCTGATCACCCTCGACTCGTTCGAGGGTTTTTGGCTTTATTGAAACAATACCAAGATAAAAACACTCAACTCTATATTTTAGGTGATTGGTTTAATGCTTGGATTGGTGACGATTACACCGCGCCTTGGTTAGATGAAATTGTCAGTGCATTACAAACATTTACTGCTGCAAACAACCAAGTTTATTTCCAAGTTGGGAACCGAGATTTCGCTTTGGGTCAAAAATTCCTGAATCAATTCAATGGTATTTTATTACCCGATGTCTATAGCCTGAATATTCAACAGCATACCTTCCGACTGGAACATGGCGACGCGCTCTGCACCGATGATGTTGCCTATCAACGTTTTCGCAAAGTGATTCGAAACCCGCTATTACTGGGTTTTCTAAAAAGCCTACCGCTCAACGTTAGACAAAAGCTCGCCAATGGCTTCCGTAAAAAGAGTAGTGAAACCAAACAACTGAAAAATTATGACATCATGGATGTAAATGCAAAAGCAGTCGAAAATGTCATTACTCAAGTCGATTATTTAATTCATGGTCATACCCATCGCCCTGAAATTCATCAAGTATTGAATAAACAACGTATTGTTTTAGGTGATTGGCGAGAAGATTCAGCTTGGATTTTAGAACTGAATGAGCAAGAAGATTATCAATTAGATTTTAAACAGTGGTTTTATTAATCATTTTTGCAGTTCTACTCATTCCTTACCTTCTTTTCATCCAGTAATTTTTATAAAACATTTATCAGCTTTAACTCCTTACACGTTATCAGAGCTTTAGACGCTCTAACTCACTCACATACGACTTAAATCTATATAGAAATCACATTTAGCTACTTTCAGTGAA
The DNA here is from genome assembly GCF_022549545.1 of Acinetobacter sp. ANC 3882. Classification (NCBI taxonomy): domain Bacteria; kingdom Pseudomonadati; phylum Pseudomonadota; class Gammaproteobacteria; order Moraxellales; family Moraxellaceae; genus Acinetobacter; species Acinetobacter sp. ANC 3882. Next base: position 753,067 of record NZ_JAKZGB010000001.1, read on the forward strand.
ATTTAGATCAAGTAGAATAAATTAAATTTTTAAATCGAGTTAATGACGGATGGATACTTTAGCCACAGCAAAAACACGTTATGCCACAAAAGCTTATGATGCAGAGAAAAAAATTCCTCAAGCACAATTTGAAAAACTACTCGAAATTTTACGTTTCAGCCCTTCTTCGGTAAATATTCAACCTTGGCATTTTTTAATTGCTGAAACAGATGAAGCCAAACAACGTATCGCATCAGCATTGACAGGCAATTACATCTATAACGCAGCTAAAGTTCTAAACTCTTCACATACCTTGGTCTTTTGTACGCGTACTGATATCTCAGCAGAATACTTAGAACAATTGCTACAGCAAGATGATGCCAGCGGTCGCTTTAAAGATGCAGCTGCAAAACAAGGTCAGCGTGACACCCGTTCTGGTTATGTCGAATTCTATCGCAATGAACTTAAAAACCTTCCTGCATGGATGGAGAATCAAACCTACCTTGCACTCGGACAATTACTTTTTGCAGCAGGTTTAGAGGGAATTGATGCCACACCAATGGAAGGCTTTGACAGAACACTGATTAATGAAGAGTTTGGACTGACTGAAAAAGGCCTAAAAGCATCTGTTATTGTTTCACTCGGCTATCGTAGTGACAGTGATTTCAATGCCAAACTACCCAAATCACGACTCCCAGATGAAGTGGTTTTTACTCGCTTATAATCACATCAATCTCAAGAGAGTAGAACAAGCTCTACTCTCTTCTACATCATCGCTTTGGCCAAACACAGCACCGCAACCACACCACAAATCAATCCAATCCATGTATATGCTTTTAATCGCTCTTTGAATAGCACAACGCCACTGAGTACACCTAATACCACCACTAGAATATTCATCCCTGCAAATACAATGGCAGGCGTTTCTTTGAAAATCATATGAGCTTTGACATATAAGGCAATATTGGCAAAATTCAGTACGCCCAGAAATAAACCTGTAAAAATATTTTTAGGTTGCCAATTCGGTTGAGTAATTGCGATATAAGCGATGGACAGAATAAAAGCTGCAATAAAAGTTAAATTCAGTGTGACCGCAAACTGTAAACCTAAGCTACTACTATATTTAAGTAAGATATCTACTGCAGCATAACCTGCCCATACACTAAACAAAAACAAAGCTGACTTTAAATTTAGGCCTTTACTGGCTTGTTCCGTCGCTTGTCCCACAATAATAGCTAGAATCGCAATGATACCCAGCACAACACCAATTAGTTTTAATTGGCTAAATTGCTCCCCAAAAATAAAATAAGCAGCCAATAAAGACAGGATGACTGCAAGGCGCTGAGCAATTTCTGTTTTCAAAATTCCTGCAAATTGCAAAGACTTTGCCAAGCATAAAAATATGCTAGGTAATAACACCGCTAAAATGAGAATTAACCACCAAGGGGTATGATTGAATGAGATATGGGTAATATCGGTTTTAAACCAATAAAAGCATAAAAGACTGGCGCTCAAATAATTCCACGCGATCATTTGAAAAACATCAAAACCCTTTGCCTTTAAATATTTCAGCAAAATCGAGACCAGTACACTACAACATGCCGCAGCAACAATCATTTCCATAGTATTTATTCTAGCTTTGTAATAGACAAAAAAATGCCAGTCTAGCGTGAGACTGGCATTTTCTTAAAGATCATCAATTAATTAACGATTATTTTCGTCTTCTTGACCATCTTCAAATTTAGTTTCGCCATCGAAGCCACCTTGATGACCAAAGCCACCTTGACCACCGAAGCCGCCACCTTGACCACCGAAGCCACCTTGACCACCGAAGCCGCCACCTTGACCACCGAAGCCACCTTGACCGCCGAAGCCGCCACCTTGACCACCGAAGCCGCCTTGACCGCCAAAGCCGCCACCTTGACCACCGAAGCCACCAGCAGCACCTTGACCACCGAAGCCACCAGTAGCGCCTTGTGCAGGGAAGCCACCAGCAGTACCTTGAGCACCAGCAGGACGTGGGTTACGCGCAGGAACAACTGTAGAAATCGCGTGTTTGTAAACCATTTGGCTTACAGTGTTTTTTAACAAAACAACATATTGGTCAAAAGACTCAATATGGCCCTGCAATTTGATACCGTTTACAAGGAAAATAGAAACTGGAATACGTTCTTTACGGAGAGAATTTAAGAACGGATCTTGTAAAGTTTGACCTTTAGACATTTTTAACTCCAAAAAATTTTTAAATCAGCGCAAAAAAACTATCTTTATTTTTAAACTAAAAATTATAAAAAGACAGCCTGCGAATTTTGCTTTATCCAAAGAAGTTTCGCAAGTCTTCTTTCGCCTGCATTATCGTCACGTAAGTTTTAAAATCGTGTATTTCTTGCAAAGAACGTAACCATGTGTATTGACGTTTAGCTAATTGCCTAGTCGCAAAAAGGGCTTTATTCTCCATTTCTACTTTATTTTTGAGACTTAAGTCACTTTTTAGTAAAAAATCCAAAGCTTGACGATAACCCACAGACCGCATAGACGGTAAATCATCATTTAAATCGTATTTTTTAATCAATTCCTCTACTTCATTCAAAAAACCAATATTCCACATTTTGCTCAATCTTTGCTCAATGCGTTGATGTAATTCTAAACGATCTGGCATCAATGCGTAGTTATGAAATATGTAACGATATGGTTGATTTTTAGGTTGTTCGGCTTGTAATTTTGTTATCGGCTCGCCCGTGATTCGAAACACTTCAAGTGCACGAATTATGCGCTGCTTATCGGATACCTTAAACTTTTCCCCAGCAACAGGATCAACCGCAACCAACTCTTCATAGACGGATTGCCATCCTTCCTGTTCAGCTTTTTGAATAATGGCATCACGTATTGTTTGATCAGCATTGGGTAAATTACCTGCCAGCCCTTCAAGCAAGGCTTTAAAATACAACATGGTACCACCCACTAGGATTGGGGTTTTACCACGAGCATGCATATCGTCAATCAATGGGCAAACATCTTCGACAAATTGTGCTGCCGAATACACCTCTAAAGGGGTAATAATATCAATCAAATGATGTGGATATTGCTGCTGCTCTGCTTTGGTTGGTTTCGCTGTGCCGATATCCATATCTTTATAAACTAAAGCTGAATCGACTGAAATCAGTTCGAAATTTCCGCGTTCATAAAGTTCACATGCCAATGCTGTTTTACCGCTAGCGGTAGGCCCCATTAAATTGATGACGGGCAATTGATTTGACATGTAAAACTACTCTCCTCGAGCAAATAATTTATCTAATTGATGCAATGGAAATGCGCGCCAAGTTGGACGACCATGATTACATTGGCTGGCAAATTCGGTTTGTTCCATTTGACGTAATAAAGCATTCATCTCAGAAAGACTTAATTGGCGATGCGCACGCACAGCACCGTGACAAGCCATCCCTGCGAGCAATTCATCACGTTTTTGTAATAAACCTCTGGCCTCATCGTTGGGATCGAGATCATTCAGCAACTCTGGAATAAGGTTGCTAAAATCAGCTTTATGCAAAATCGCAGGCACGCCTCGCACAATCACTTGATCATCGCCATATTGATCGACTTCTAAGCCGAGACGTTGTAATTGTGATTGTAAATCTTCGATCCGTGTCGCCTGCATACGCGTGATGGATACAATTTTTGGAATCAATAACTGTTGAGATGTCCAAAATTCAGGTTTATCCCAAGCCGATTTCATTTGTTGAAGCAAGATACGTTCATGCGCTGCATGCATATCTACAATAATCAGACCTTCGGTATTTTGCGCCAAAATATAAATACCATGCAGCTGCGCAATCGCAATACCGAGTGGAAACTCATCTACTCGTGATGGACCTTGATCATTTCCATCCTCTGCTTCTTCACGCAAAGGCGCTAAATAACTTTTTAACGCATTATTCAGCTGTGCCGAGCCATTATATCGAGGCTGTTGTGCTTGCGCTGAATTGTATTGCACAGCTTGTGGTCGACTTTGATTAAACTCTGTCAACAAATCTGTCGATACTTCAGCAGATAGGTTTGATTGAGGTTCAGCTTCTACCGCCGCACGATGTAAATTGAATTGCTCTTGATATTTCGGCTGCGGTTGATAATTAAAATTATTGTCCGCCTCATCCGTTTTCATCGCTTGCGCTAAATCTGCACTCGCGGTCTGAAATTGCGATAACGTTGCTTTGGCGTAGTGACGTACAAACTCATGCACTTCACGTTGATTCAAAAAGCGAATTTCATGCTTGGTTGGATGCACATTCACATCGATATTTTCAGGGTCGACTTCTAAAAATAGCAAATACGATGAATGTTGATGTCCATGCAAAATCCCGTCATAAGCCATACGCAACGCATGTGAAATGGTTTTATCTTTTACAATACGGCCATTCACATACACATATTGCAAATCGGCTTGAGCTCGTGCATCAGAAGGATGTCCCAACCACCCAGACAAACGCATATTGATACTATCTGAATCGATCCAGTAAGCATTTTGGATAAATTGCTGACCCAACAATTGTTGCACACGCTGATAACGCAATTCACCACTATCGGCAACAGGCAGGTTTAAACGAATGTTATCGTTATGTTCAAGTACGAAACGAATATCGAAATGCGTTAATGCCAAACGGCGAACAATTTCTTCAATATGATTAAATTCAGTTGTTGGTTTTTTTAAGAATTTACGACGTGCAGGCACATTAAAAAATAAATCCTGTACCCGAATATGTGTGCCTTTTTGCGCAGCGACTGCCTGAATTTGTTGATGGTCAAACGCCGTACCATTCACTTCAACCTGATAGCCAACCCCCTGCTCATCCTGACTACTGGTGAGGGTTAAACGTGATACTGCTGCAATCGAAGCTAAAGCCTCACCCCGAAATCCCAAACTGACAATCGCATGTAAATCATCAGCAGTTTGAATTTTGCTGGTGGCATGGCGCATTACCGCCAATGGTAAATCTTCTGCATGAATACCATTACCATTGTCAATGATTTCAATCAGGGTTGAACCACCCTGCGCCACTCGAATAATCAGTTCTGTTGCGCCTGCATCAATTGAGTTTTCTAATAATTCTTTAACCACTGATGATGGACGCTCAATCACCTCACCCGCAGCAATCTGGTTGGCTAAGGCAGCATCAAGGGTATGAATACGACGAGTTGAATCATGCGCCATTCAATTGTTCCTGCAAAGTTTGAGATAAAGATTCGGATTCAGTGCTTAGCGTGACAAACCGTGTCAATTCATCATCCGATTTTTGAATATCAATCACCACATCAGGTTTTGGAATTTCATCCCCACCTTTCGATGGCCATTCAAACAAAAATAAAGCATCCGGTGTTTCTAAATAATCACGAATCCCCATCAGCTCCAATTCATACGGATCATCCAAACGATATAAATCGAAGTGAAAAATTTCTTTACCTTGAATTGAATAGGGTTCAACCAAGGTATAGGTTGGACTTTTTACCGAACCTTGATGTCCTAGATTTTGTAGGAAATAACGGGTAAAAGTGGTCTTGCCAGCGCCTAAATCGCCAATTAAATAAATAATGCCAGAGCGCACCTGCTCAGAAAGGATATGTGCAAAACGCTGAGTGTCTTGTTCATGATTTAAAGTAAATTTCACTGAATACGACATGGCAAATAAAACAAAATTGGAATGGCAGCTATGATAACATTGCCCTGCTTTAAAGCCTAATAAACTCCCTTTAAACTGGCTTTTTTTACATCGTTTATACCGAGTCGATATCGCTGTATGTCATCAATCATTGAATTTACGCCTCCGCTCATCAATGGCGTCAGTGCCAGTAAAGTCTTTTTGCCTCACGATGTCTCTGCACCTACAATTTTTGAATACCTTTGCCAACATTTTCCACATATTCAAAGCAGTGAATGGCGGCAACGCTTTGCAGATGGACTGATTTATGCTGCAGATGGCAGCAAGCTGACATTAGAAAGTCGATATACACCCAATACTCATATTTTTTATTATCGTTTTCTCGCTCATGAAGTACATGTGCCATTTCAACATCAGATCCTATTTGAAAATGACGATTTACTTGTAGTTGATAAGCCACATTTTCTGACCATGACACCGACTGGACAATATGTTCAGGAAACGCTTTTGGTTAGATTAAAAAAACAAACGGGCTATTCGGATTTAACACCGATCCACCGTCTTGATCGGGAAACGGCAGGTGTGGTTTTATTCTGTAAAAAAGCGGCCTCAAGAGGTGCATATCAACAGCTTTTTGCCGAAAGAAAAGTGCAAAAAATCTATCATGCGGTTGCAGAATATCGATCTGAACTGGATTTTCCACACATTTTGCAGCTGCATTTAGAAAAAGGTCAGCCTTTTTACACCATGCAAATTAATCCCGAAAAACCCAATAATACCGAAACACGAATTGAATTATTAATGCATGATCAGCAGCATGCCAAGTACAAATTAATCCCTAAAACTGGAAAACAACATCAGTTACGTGTGCATCTAAATTATCTGAATATTCCAATACTTAACGACTCTTTTTATCCACACATTGAACATAAAGCAGAAGATGATTTTAGTCAGCCCTTACAGCTACTTGCCAAAGAAATTTGCTTTATTGATCCAATTTCTCATAAGGAAATGCACTTTAGTTCTAACTTTGAACTTGCATTGCCAACACAACGTAATGACAAAAATTCTATTTTTTCACTTCAATAATATTGAAATTACATTGCAATGGTTTAAAATACATGACGATAACTAAAAATATTTGGTCTTATTCTTCATGCGAAAAACAGAAGTTTATCAGGTTCGCCTCGATTCACAGGAAAAGAAGCAAGCTTTTGCAGTGTTTAAACAGTTGGGTATCTCCCCTGCTCAAGCCGTTCGTCTTTTCTTTAAACAAGTGGTACTCACCAAGTCGATTCCGTTCGCAATTGAGAATCAGAACATCAACATGGAACAGTTACTGAAACTGCGCAAATCAAAAGCAGCGGCCAGTACTGAAAATCCATCTTCTGTCGAAATTGAAGATGATCATGAAGACCTGTTTGAAGAGTTGAATGCACTTCTTGGCGAAAGTGACAAAACTTAACAATGTTGCATTTATAAACAAGTTTTTATTTTTTAAGCTGAATTTTTTTCGCTATCCTGACAGTCCTAATAAAATGAATAAGCATAAGGATGGACAGGAATGATTGTTAAGCGAGCAACAAAGGAAGATCTTCATCAACTTGCTGTCTTGTTTGACGAATACCGTCAGTTCTACGGTGCATCCTCAAATATTGAACAATCGTATCAGTTTTTAAAACATCGCTTCGACAATAAAGACAGCGTCATTTTTATTCATGTTAAAGACGATGTATTTACGGGCTTTGTTTTACTCTATCTTGCCTTTTCTTCTGTGGCTTGTGAAACCTACTATATTCTCGATGATGTCTATGTCACTCCCTCTTATCGAAAACAAGGTGCGGCAAAGCAGCTGATCGATACTGCAATTTTATTTGCACGTCATGAAAATGCGCAGCGTATCAGCTTGGAAACCCAAAAAAACAATTACCAATCTCACCGTCTATACGAGCAAATGGGCTTTATTCAAGACAGTGAGTTCAAAACCTTTCATTGTTTTTTAAAGTAATCATTCATCTAAAGCGATGTTTTGAGTTAACTGTTTTTGCGCAGGGCTTAAGTACGCCCATTCTCCCTCCGCCAAATCAGGAAGTTCGAGCAAACCCACTTGATGACGATGCAGGACTTCAACTTTATTTCCAACAGCAGCTAGCATCCGTTTCACTTGATGGTAAACACCTTGGTGAATGGTCATTGCAATTTGATGTTCTGAGAATAATTGCACATCCGTAGCAGCATAGATGCCTTTCTCATTACGCAGTTCAACACCTTGCTCTAAATCCTGTCGCTGTTCAGCCGTAACTGGATCTGTAGTAGTCACATGATAAACTTTGGGTACGTGTTTACGTGGATGTGTTAATGCCTGTAGATATTGTCCATCATCGGTCAGCAATAATAGACCGGTGGTATCTTGATCTAGACGCCCTACACATTGAATTCCACGATGTAGCAAAATTTCAGGAAAAAGACTGAACACGCTTTTGTGATATGTGGCCTGATGTGAACATTCATAACCTTGCGGTTTATTCAAAACAATATAGACATGCTCTCGAAATTGGTATTCTTCACCAAAGACCTGAAAGAGCAGTTGATCTGTATTGATATTCTGTTTTGGGTTACCACAGACCTGATTTTCAATCTGAACAGAACCATTCTTAATTAACTGCTGACAATACTTACGTGAACCAAAGCCTTGTGATTGCAAAATTTTTTCCAGCAGCATAAATAAGTCCTAATTGAAACTGCGCTCATTGTACTCGATTACACCGCAGGCTGTTGCTCATTGCCTATTCATTCTTTATTTTTATAATTTATTCACAATTTCTTCATTTGTTATAGAACACCAACAAAACCCTCGTCAAACACTCTCAATCTAGATATTGCACTCCATATTTTCGCTCAAAAGTCTTGTTACATTTGTCTCAAGCAAAAAGAATACTGTCCAAAAGAATGGATAAGGAGTTTCAGCATGAAATCGAATATGTGGTTATGTAGCGTGATCTTAGCGGCGTCTTCAATGATGACCGTTGCACATGCAGACAATACAACTCGCGTAGCAGCAACCTCTGCTTTAGGAAGTGTGGTGGGTACTGCCTTAGGTAAACAACTGGGTGGTGACACAGGTGCAATGATTGGCTCTGCAATCGGTGGTGCTGGTGGTGCCGCTGCATCTAGCAATCGACGTGACCGTACTGAAGCTGCCATTGGTGGTGGTTTAGGTGGTGTGGGTGGTTATACCGTTGGCCGTAATATGGGCGGAAGCAATGGTGGCTATATCGGTGCAGCACTCGGTGCAGCTGGTGGTGCCGCTTTAGGTCAGAAAGTCGGTCAGGATCGCGATGCCGATAGACGTTATGATGATCGTCGCTATGACCGCCGTTACGATAACCGTCGTTCTTATAATGACCGTCGTTATTACAATTCTCGTGAAAGCTATCGTCATGACAATGGCCGTCACCGTGGTTGGTACAAAAATCGTTAATTCAGTCAGGTTTATCCCTTTAGCACCTTCGGGTGCTTTTTTTTGTTTGATCAAAACAACAATATATCGATCTAAAACGATATACAAAGTCCAACTTATATCGTATTATTTCGATATATAGTTTTGAGACACCACAATGAAATCACTACAAGATATAAAGTTCTCTATCCTAGAACTCGCTCCCGTCCGAGATGGCAAGAGTATTGAATTTTCTCTCCGTCATGCATTAGAACTTGCGCAACATGCGGAAAAATTAGGTTATGAGCGTTTTTGGTTGGCTGAACATCATAATATGGACGGGATTGCCAGTTCGGCTACGGCAGTTTTATTAGGATTTATTGCCGCAAATACGCAGCATATCCGTTTGGGTTCTGGCGGTATCATGCTGCCCAACCATGCGCCATTAGTGGTTGCAGAACAGTTTGGAACACTCGCCACACTCTACCCAAATCGTTTTGAACTCGGTTTGGGCCGCGCACCCGGAACAGATCAAATGACGATGCGTGCACTGCGTCGTGGCCGTCAGGAAACGGAGGACCAATTTCCTCAAGATGTGATGGAAATTTTACAATATTTCAAAGCACCACAACCTAATCAGAGAATTATTGCGACACCTGGTCAAAATACACATGTTCCAGTTTGGTTACTCGGCTCAAGTTTATTCAGTGCCCAATTGGCCGCAAAACTTGGACTGCCTTATTCTTTTGCCTCTCATTTTGCCCCAAGAATGTTAGGTCAGGCAATCGACATTTATCGTGATAATTTCCAAGCTTCTGAATATCTGGATAAGCCTTATGTCTCGATGGGTGTCCCAACAGTCGTTGCTGCAAGCGATGAAGAAGCCCAGTATTTGGCAACCAGTTCATATCAGCGTATTTTGAATCTGATCCGTGGCCATAGCTTGAAGCTAAAACCACCGATTGACTCTACTGAAGGTCTTGCCAATAGCGCTGAACAAATGGCGATTCAGAATTTTTATGCCATGGCGCAAATTGGTTCCCAAGCAACCGTTCAAGCGGGCTTAAATAAAATCGCTGCACAATATCATGTCGATGAATTTATCTTCACTTGCGATATTTATGACACGCAAAAACGCTTGGAAAATTTTAGTTTATTGATGGACATAAAAGGCAACTAAGGTCATTGCTGGGGTCTACAAGGTTTATTTCCCGATCAACCTTGTAGATTCATGGTCCATTTAAAGTCCAGCTTGGAGCATCTGTGTGGCTTGTTGTGCGTTCACTGCGCGACTAAACAAAAAGCCTTGTCCGATGGAGCATCCAGAAGATTTTAATAATTCTAATTGTTCAGTGTTCTCGATCCCTTCCGCAACAATATCCAACGACAGTTTTGGTCCTAATGCGATGATCGCCTGTACAATCGCTAAAATCGCCTCATCATCATTCATTTGACGAATAAAATCACAGTCAATCTTCAAGCAATCTACAGGATAGTCTCGTAAACGGGTTAACGACGAATGCCCTGTACCAAAATCATCCAATGAAATTTTCACGCCTTGTTGTTTCAGTAAATTCAATGCCCTGATCACATAATCAGAGCCACGATCATCCAATATATGTTCCGTAATTTCTATTTCCACCAAATGATGCGGAATTTTGTAGGCATTTAAACGCTGCAGTAAACGCTCCGCATAATTATCTTTCAGAAATTCGACTGGTGCTGCATTGATTGAGACAGGCACAACATCCAATCCCTGCGCAATCCACGCTGCGATATTTTTAAAAACCTTATTCTGCATCGCATCGCTGATTTTTGTCGCCAGAATATAGTCTTGAAACGCCTGTTCAATATTACAAGGTGAATGAATATGCTGATCTTCCGTCTGCCAACGCAATAATGCCTCGAAACCAACCACCTTCGCATCCGCCAGACGCACCTTAGGCTGATAGAATGGAACAATAAGATCATCACGAATAATATGACGTGCGTCATTTAATTGAATCGCAATGTTTTGAGCTGCAACTTGCATCTGATGGTTAAACATGCGAAAACCTCCACGCCCAGTCGCCTTTAAATCATTGAGTGCGGTATCTGCACACTTCATTAAATTCGCTGAATCTTTGGCATCGCGTGGATAAATCGCACAACCAATACTCATACTGCCATTAATCAAATTACCCGCATAGGTAATTGGAGCTTCTAACTGGCGGCTTACATCGACTGCAATTTTTTCCAGCTCTACTTGTGTCTCGATTCCATTTACAACGATCGCAAACTCATCACCACCTAAACGAGCGACAAAAGTATGTTCAGGCAAAATATTTTCGATGCGTTTAGACAGGACACGAAGTAAATGATCTCCTGCTGCATGGCCAAGCGTATCATTCACATGTTTAAAGTAGTCTAAATCCAACAGCATCAAGCCTAGTAACTTTTCGCCTTTTTTATGTCGATGTAGTGAGCGCTTGAGTTGTAGTTTGAAGAAACGACGATTATACAATCCTGTTAAATCATCCAATTCACTCGATAGCTGTAATTGGATTTCAGTTTGTCTTTGTGTAGTCACATCGCGGGACAGACACAATACCTGCACGGTCTGCCCTTTATCATTCAATATAGGCGTAAGCAAATTATCCCAATATTGCCTTTCAGCCCCTTCGCCACTCATGCCACGGAAACGTGCGGCTTTACCTTTAAGTGCCGTTTTCAAGGCGTAGCTCGCCTTTGATCTTATTTCCACAGGCAACAGCTCGGCCCACTTCATGCCAAAGCTATTTTGGCTTTGAGGGATATTCAGCGCGATGCATCCCGTTTTATTTACATGGAGTAAAGAACCATCTGCTTCTAATAATTTTATGCAATCAACACTATTATCCAGCATGTTGGTTTGAGCATTAATACACTGGACTAAGTTCTGTTGATACTGCTTGGTTTCGTGAATATCGACGCTGTTTATAAACCAATGTGCCTTTTCTTCCGAATTTGCCTCTACAAATTTTGCTGACAATAAAAACCAGCGATATGCACCAGACTGATGCTTTAATCGACATTCAATTTGAAAGGGAGATTTATAGGTAAATGCTTGCTGCCACTCACTTTGGAAGATTGCTCTATCTTCTGAATGGATTAAATCGATCCAGTCTTTTGCAAAATGTTCTAGGTCATTAAAACCAATATATTCTTGGCTTACACTATTGAAAAAATAGGCATCTCCGTGCTCGGAGAGCAGCCAAACCAGACTCGGAATACGATTAAAAATGTTTTGTTGGGCCTCACTCATATTCATTTGGTGATTAGAGTGAAAGGGGATAGCCAAGTTCACAGACTTCTGTTCCAAACAGAACTCTTTCTAGCAAGATATTCAGTTGCAATGAAAGTCATAGATCACCAAAAATAAAAGTGAGATTTAAGTCACAATATTGTAGCAGAAATGCAATAAAATTATCACCAATTACAGCACTGATCAGTTAGGTTTACTTTATTATTTAATATCAATTATTTATTTTTAATTAAAGATCTATGTCAAAATTTTCTTATAAAAATGATCCAAAAAATTACAGAATACCCCCATCAGGATGACAGAGGTAGTCTGGTTCCATCTAGCCAATACGACGTTTTAAACCAGTCATTTGTAAAACACGTGTTGAGATTTCTTCAATCGACATTTCAGTGACATTTAAATATTTAATCCCTTCTGAAATATAAATCCCTTCAATCGCACGTAATTCCATTTGACACTGACTGAAACTTGAATAGCGACTATTCGCTTTGCGTTCGTTACGGATCGCCACCAAACGTTCAGCATCAATCATTAAACCAAACAATTTGTTTTTATGTTCGCGCAGCACTTTTGGCAACCGGTTATCATCCAAGTCTTCTTCGGTCAACGGATAGTTTGCAACACGAATACCGAATTGTAATGACAAATAAATTGAGGTTGGGGTTTTCCCTGAACGTGATACGCCAATTAAAATGATGTCGGCTTTATCATAATGACGAGTTCTTGCCCCATCATCATTATCCAGAGCGAAATGCACTGCATCGATACGTGCTTTATAATATTCAGAATCGGTTACCGCATGCGTTTGTCCAACCAAAGTGGTCGGTGGGACCCCAATTTCTTGTTCAAGTTTACTAATCAAGCCCTCAAATACATCCAAATTTACGGCTTTCGCAGTATTGATAATTTCACGGACATGTGGGTCAACCAAAGTATCAAAAACCAAGGGTAACGACCCATCTCGACTTTGGCATGCATTAATCTCTACAGCCACATTCATGGCCGCCTCTTCCGTCGTGATATAAGGCATAATATGGATGTCAAAATCAACGTTCGGAAATTGCGCAAGTAGTGAATGTCCAAGGGTTTCTGCGGTGATTGCGGTGCCATCTGAAATAAAAAATACGCTCCGTTTAATTTGTTTACTTTCGGGCATCAAAATTCTCCTCAAACATTTGTCTTAGTGCTCTATAATCTTTATAGTAAACTCATCTAACATGACTGTCGCTTAGTAAAACACTAATTCTAAGCACTTTCGTATAATTTCATACCAATGATGGTCATTCATACTGCAAAAAAAGTGGAGTAAATACTTTGGAAGCGCGCGTAATCGGTCTGGAAAAATTAGGAAAACACGATGTCGAGCTCGTAGGTGGGAAAAACTCATCTCTGGGTGAAATGATCAGCCATTTATCCAATGCTGGTGTATCGGTACCTGGTGGCTTTGCAACTACTGCTGCTGCCTATCGTGAGTTCTTGGATCAAAGCGGCTTAAACGCTCGTATTCAGGCTGAACTTGTTCAGCTCAATGTAGAAGATGTAAATGCACTTGCTGAAACGGGTGCAAAAATCCGTAACTGGATTGTTGAAACTCCGCTTACTGCGACATTAGAACAAGAAATTCGTGAAGCATTTGCTGCACTTTCAAACAGTAACCCAGACATTGCTGTTGCAGTACGCTCTTCTGCGACTGCTGAAGATTTACCAGATGCGTCTTTTGCTGGTCAACAAGAAACCTTCTTAAACATTCGCGGAATTGATAACGTTCTGATCGCGATTAAAGAAGTTTTTGCTTCACTTTATAATGACCGTGCAATTGCTTACCGCGTACACCAAGGCTTTGAACATAGTGTTGTCGCACTTTCTGCTGGTGTACAACGTATGGTTCGCTCTGAAACGGGTGCTGCTGGCGTTATGTTTACGCTTGATACAGAATCAGGTTTCCGTGATGTGGTGTTTATTACAGCATCTTACGGTTTAGGTGAAATGGTTGTTCAAGGCGCGGTAAACCCTGACGAATTCTACTTATCTAAACCACTTTTAAATGCAGGTAAACACTCAGTTTTACGTCGTAACCTTGGTTCAAAACACCAAAAAATGATTTATGGTGAAGAAGGTGCTGCTGGTAAATCAGTTGTTGTGGTTGATGTTGAAAAACCAGAGCGTCAACAATTTGCATTAAATGATCATGAACTTCACGAACTTGCAAAACAAGCATTGATCATTGAGCAACATTACGGCTCGCCAATGGATATCGAATGGGCGAAAGATGGTGATGATGGTCAAATCTATATCGTTCAAGCGCGTCCAGAAACCGTAAAAAGCCGTCAAAATGTCGGTACCATGGAACGCTACTTGTTAAAGCAACGCGGTACAGTTATCTGCGAAGGTCGTTCAATTGGTCAACGTATTGGTTCTGGTAAAGTTCGTGTTGTAACCTCGATTAAAGAAATGGATAAAGTCCAAGATGGTGATGTACTTGTCTCTGACATGACTGACCCAGATTGGGAACCTGTGATGAAGCGTGCAGCAGCGATTGTGACCAATCGTGGTGGTCGTACTTGCCACGCAGCAATTATTGCGCGTGAATTGGGTGTACCTGCAATCGTTGGTTGTGGTAATGCCACTGAAGTACTGACCGATGGTCAAGAAGTGACTGTTTCATGTGCTGAAGGTGATACAGGCTTTATTTATGAAGGTTCGTTAGACTTTGAAGTTCAACGTAACTCGATTCATTCAATGCCATCACTACCGTTTAAAATCATGATGAACGTCGGTAACCCTGACCGTGCCTTTGATTTCGCTCAAATTCCAAACGAAGGGATTGGCCTGGCACGTCTTGAGTTCATCATTAACCGTATGATTGGTGTGCATCCAAAAGCACTATTGAATATTGAAAGCTTACCACGTGAAACACGTGCTGCAGTTATGGCACGTACCGCAGGCTACTCTTCTCCAATCGAATTCTATGTAGAAAAGTTAGTTGAAGGTATTTCGACGCTTGCTGCTGCTTTTGCAGGAAAACCAGTCATCGTTCGTATGTCTGACTTTAAGTCAAATGAATATGCAAACTTAATTGGCGGTAAGTTATACGAGCCAGAAGAAGAAAACCCAATGTTGGGCTTCCGTGGCGCGAGTCGTTATGTATCTGACAACTTCCGTGACTGTTTCGAGCTTGAGTGTCGTGCTTTGAAAAAAGCCCGTGATGAAATGGGTTTAACCAATATTCAAATCATGATCCCATTCGTGCGTACAGTGTCTGAAGCAAAACGTGTGATTGAGCTCCTTGCTCAGAACGGCTTAAAACGCGGTGAGAATGGTCTTAAAGTCATTATGATGTGTGAACTTCCAACCAACGCATTATTGGCTGAACAGTTCCTTGAACATTTCGATGGCTTCTCTATTGGTTCAAATGACTTAACACAATTAACACTCGGTCTTGACCGTGACTCTGGTATCGTATCTCACTTATTTGACGAACGTGATCCAGCTGTTAAAGCACTTCTGTCTATGGCAATTCATGCATGCCGCAAAGCAGGAAAATACGTTGGTATTTGTGGTCAAGGTCCTTCGGATCACCCTGACCTTGCTAAATGGCTCATGGAACAAGGTATTGAATCTGTGTCACTTAACCCTGACTCAGTGCTTGATACGTGGTTCTTCCTTGCTGAAGAACAAATCAAGAAAGCCTAGTCTTTTTTAGAAAAAGACCCTCTTTCGCAGGGTCTTTTTTCATCTTTCGTAATTGAGATTTTTAAATTATGCAAATTTACTTGGCTCGTAATAATCAACAAGCAGGACCTTATAGTTTAGAACAAGTGAACCAAATGCTTGCCAGTCAACAAGTTTTATTAACAGATTTGGCTTGGCACGAAGGTATGGCCGAATGGAAAACACTTGGCGAATTGACTCAAGGTAAACTTGTCTACGAACCTGTAGGTTACTCTCCTTTTAGTACTCAAATTAAAACTGAAACGAACGAACCAACTTACACCGTCAAAGTTGAGCAAAAGGCTCCTGCATTAGCTCCTTTTCATTCTCGTGCGCTTGCTAAAATTTTCGATTTAATCCTTTGGCTACCGATGGCATCTATTCCATCTTTCTTTTTTAATGAAAGCCAATATCAAGAATTATTTGAAATTCAAAAGCAAATGCAAGCAACTCAGATTGCCTCTGATAAAGCAGTAGAATTACAGCAGCAACTCATGCAGCTCATCCCAAATGAAGCATGGATGATGATTTTTGCTTACCTGATTATCATGCTTATGATCCAAGCTTTCTTTATTGCTAAATCGGGTCAAAGTATCGGTAAAAAAATCGCCAAGATTAAAATTGTAGATGCTGAAACTTCTGCACCTGTGAGCACAATTCGTGCCTTTTGGTTGAGAAGTGTGTTCTTTATCTTTCTCAACATTATTCTTGTACCAATCATTACTGTGATCGATTACGCTTTATTCGCATTTACAAAAAATCGCCAGACTTTGCACGATAAATTGGCAAAAACTAAGGTCATTAAGCAGTAATCACAAATCAATAAACAAAAGAGGATTTATTCCTCTTTTTTTATATATTAAATTGATATCTATAGAAAAAGAATGCACCGAAACAATAATCCCTACAAGATAAATCGGGTTTTAAAACAAGCAGTTCAGACCACTTTATCAGTAGCTTAGTTTTTCAATATGAGGCATAATGCCCAACAACGTTGCGGTGTCGCGTGATTGCTAAGTACTTTTTAATCAATTCTTATCAATCACGCGACACTTTAATCGCTATCCCATAATTTTAATTAGGGAATGGGACTCTTCACCGAGGTTGTAAAATGAGACAAACGATTTTAGCTGTATTGTCTTTATCAACGATGGCTGCACTCTTAACTGGGTGTGGCGGTGATATGGTACTACTAAACAATAAAGGTCCAGTTGGTCAAGGTCAAAGTAACTTGATGATGACTGCGATCTATTTAATGCTATTGGTGGTAATTCCATCAATCATTATGGCATTGTGGTTTGGTTGGAAATATCGCGCGTCGAATAAAGATGCAGACTATAAACCTACTTGGGCACACTCTACGACAATTGAGATCGTTGTATGGGGTGTACCTGTCATTATTATTGGTATTTTAGCTTGGTTAACTTGGTGGGGTTCCCACAAGTACGACCCTTACCGTCCGTTAGAATCTGATAAAGCACCATTAACCATTCAAGCTGTCGCTGAACAGTTTAAATGGATCTTTATCTATCCTGAGCAAAACATTGCAACGGTAAACGAAGTACGCTTCCCAGAACAAACACCAGTAAGCTTTAAGATCACTTCTAACTTCACGATGAACTCGTTCTTCATCCCTCAGTTAGGCGGTCAGATCTATGCGATGGCTGGTATGCAAACTCACCTTCACCTGTTAGCAGATGAACCAGGTATTTTCCGTGGTTTCTCAGCAAACTATTCAGGCTACGGTTTCTCACAAATGCGCTTTAAAGCACATAGCGTGACTGAGCCAGAATTTGCACAATGGGTAGAAGCAGTTAAAGCTGGCAATGGTACAAGTATCAACCCTGAAGCAATTCAAAAAGGCACACTTGACCAAGCTGAGTTAGCAACGCTTAAAGATGGTGATCGTTCTAAGCATCAGATCGAGCATTTAGTCAATCGTGCTAAAGCTGCTGGTGATGAACAAGCACTTGCTAAAGCTGAAGCAATGAAACCGTTCCCGACTAAGCCACACCCTGTGACTTATTACTCATCAGTTGAGCCAAAATTGTTTGAAACAATCATCAACCACTATATGAGTAACTATCACGGTGCTGACCATTCTGCTGCAAATGCAGAAACTCATGCTGCAGCAGAACACGCTGCTCAAGGGGAATAAGACATGGATATGATTTTTGGTAAACTAGGGTGGGATTCGATCCCGACAGAACCCCTTGTACTTGTCACCATGGTCTTTATGGCACTTGGTGCGATTGCTGTTCTTGCAGGTGTCACCTATTTTAAAAAATGGGGATATTTGTGGAATGAGTGGTTTACATCTGTAGACCATAAAAAGATTGGTATCATGTATATCATCGTATCTGTAGTCATGCTGTTGCGTGGTTTCGCCGATGCGATCATGATGCGTCTACAACTTTTCCTCGCGAAAGGCGGCGGCGAAGGTTACTTACATCCAGACCACTACGACCAGATCTTCACCGCACACGGTGTGATCATGATCTTCTTCGTAGCAATGGGTCTTGTTGTCGGTATGATGAACATCTCTGTACCTTTACAGATTGGTGCTCGTGACGTTGCTTTCCCATTATTGAACTCTTTAAGCTTCTGGTTATTTGCTGGTGCTGCTGGTTTGATGATGCTTTCACTTGTATTAGGTGAATTTGCTGCGACTGGTTGGATGGCTTACCCTCCTCTATCTGGCATTCAATATTCTCCTGGTGTAGGTGTTGACTACTATATCTGGGCACTTCAGGTTTCTGGTCTAGGTACGCTTTTATCTGGTGTTAACTTCTTTGTTACCATCATCAAAATGCGTGCACCTGGCATGAAATTGATGGACATGCCGATCTTTACGTGGACTTCACTTTGTACGGCTGTATTAATCATTGCATCATTCCCTGTATTAACAGGTACGCTTGCAATGCTTACTTTAGACCGTTACTTCGGTTTCCATTTCTTCACCAATGAGCTTGGCGGTAGCCCAATGCTTTACGTGAACTTGATCTGGACATGGGGTCACCCTGAAGTATATATCTTGGTATTGCCAGCATTTGGTCTATACTCAGAAATCGTTGCAACCTTCTCTCGTAAAGCGTTGTTCGGTTACAAGTCTATGGTGTATGCGACAATTGCAATTACTGTACTTGCATTCGTTGTATGGCTTCACCACTTCTTCACCATGGGTGCTGGTGCGAACGTTAACGCGTTCTTCGGTATCATGACCATGGTTATTGCGATTCCTACAGGTGTGAAAATCTTCTCTTGGTTATTCACAATGTATAAAGGTCGCATCACCTATACAACACCTATGTTATGGACGCTTGGCTTCCTTGTAACATTCGGTATCGGTGGTTTAACTGGTGTACTTATGGCTGTTCCACCTGCGGACTTCCTAGTACACAACTCATTATTCTTGATCGCTCACTTCCATAACGTAATTATCGGTGGTGTGGTGTTTGGTATGTTTGCCGGCATCATCTTCTACTGGCCGAAAATGTTTGGTTGGAAGCTCAATGAAGCATGGGGTAAAGCTGCGTTCTGGTTCTGGTTCATCGGTTTCTATTTTGCATTCATGCCACTTTATATCCTTGGTTTCATGGGTATGACACGTCGTTTGAATACATATGACAACCCTGAATGGGATCCGTACTTAGCCATTGCGTTATTTGGTGCTGTTCTTATCGCAATCGGTATTGCATGTTTCTTAATGCAAATCATTGTTGGTTTCTTACAACGTAAGGACAATATGGATCACACTGGCGATCCATGGGATAGCCGTACCCTTGAATGGGCAACGTCATCTCCTGCTCCATTCTATAACTTTGCACATGTACCAGAAGCTAGCGGTGTAGACCGTTTCTGGACTGACAAAGAAAATGGTGTAGCATACGCACGTGACACTAAATATGAAGACATCCACATGCCGACTGATCGTGCTGCTGGTTTTGTCATTGCAATGTTCATTACTGTACTTGGCTTTGCACTCATCTG
This sequence comes from Acinetobacter sp. ANC 3882, assembly GCF_022549545.1. Taxonomy (NCBI): domain Bacteria; kingdom Pseudomonadati; phylum Pseudomonadota; class Gammaproteobacteria; order Moraxellales; family Moraxellaceae; genus Acinetobacter; species Acinetobacter sp. ANC 3882. Next base: position 773,120 of record NZ_JAKZGB010000001.1, read on the forward strand.
GCATATTTGGTGGCTAGTTGTTGTTTCATTCGTTTCAGCTGTTGTTAGCTTGATCGTAAGCTCATTCACTAAGAATGTTGACTACTACGTTCCTGCTGCTGAAGTTGAGCGTATTGAAAACGAACGCTATGCTTTACTTGAAAAACACTTGAAGAAGGACTAAGGAAATGGCTGAAGTACTTCATCACGACAACCACGGCCACGATGGTCATCATGAACATGATGATACGGACTTAACGGTCTTTGGTTTCTGGACATACTTGATGAGTGACTTGATTCTTTTCGGATCACTCTTCATTGCGTTCGCTGTATTAAGCAGTCATATTCCACCAGGAACTCCAAGTGCATATGACCTGTTCCATGATTCATTAGGCTTCGTGTTAACTGAAACATTTGCCTTATTGATCTCATCGGTAACATTTGGTTTTGCTGTACTTGCATCGTATAAAAAGAATGTAAATCAAGTGATCACTTGGTTATTCATTACATTCCTTTTTGGTGCATCGTTCATTGGTATGGAAATCTATGAGTTCCATCACCTTGTACATGAAGGCCATGGTCCAACTCACAGTGCTTTCTTATCAGCATTCTTTACTTTGGTTGGTACACACGGTATCCACGTAACTTCTGGTTTAGTGTGGATGTTGGTATTGATTTACCAAATCAAAAAGAATGGTTTGACCTTACCGAATACACGTCGTCTTGCTTGCTTAAGCTTGTTCTGGCACTTCCTTGACATCGTTTGGATCTGTGTATTCAGCGTCGTTTACTTACTGGGAGTTCTCTAATGAGTAGTCATGACCATAATGCTGCAGGTGCGTCACACGGTAACTTTAAACAGTACACAATTGGATTCATCCTTTCTGTTATCCTCACCATCATCCCCTTCGGGATGGTGATGGCGGGTGGTTTCAGTCGTGGCATTTTAGTTACAGTAATTGCAATTACTGCTGTTGCTCAGGTACTTGTACAACTTGTGTACTTCTTGCACATGAATACATCATCTGAACAGCGTTGGAATCTTATTGCATTTATCTACACAATCTTATGTATCGCTGTACTTTTAGTCGGCTCTGTGTGGATTATGAATTACCTACACTACAACATGATGATCTAAACTGATTGTCATGTGGAAAAAGTACTTATTCCTGACTAAACCAGGAATTCTCTTCGGTAATTTTATTACCACCTTGGGCGGCTTCTTCTTAGCCGCCCAAGGCTCTATAGACTACCTCTTATTATTGCTTACCCTACTCGGAACAACTTTAGTAGTTGCCTCTGGTTGTGTAGTCAATAACGTTATTGATCAAGACATCGATCAAAAAATGCAACGCACCATGAACCGTGCACTTGTGACAAAAACCATCTCCCCGACAGTGGCTATGTGCTATGCACTGGTTTTAGGTGTGATGGGCTTTAGCATTCTCTGGTTCTATGTCAATGCCTATGCATTTTTATTCGCGGTCATTGGTTTTGTGGTCTATGTCGGTTTTTATAGTTTGTGGAGCAAACGCACTACAATCCATCAAACCGTCATTGGTAGTATTTCTGGAGCGAGTCCACCTGTTATTGGTTATGTGGCTGCAAGTCATCAGTTCGATATGGCGGCTTTATTGATCTTTGTTGCATATGCTTTATGGCAAATGCCACATTCATGGGCAATCGCAATTTATCGTTTTGACGACTACAAAAATGCAGGCGTTCCTATTTTACCTGTAGCCCGTTCCATCCTTAGAACAAAAATCGAATCACTAATTTATGTGGTTTTATTTACTCTAGCGATGAATGCTTTATATATCTATGGATACACCAATATTGTTTTCTTGGTCATCTGTAATGTACTTTGCATTTACTGGTTCTACATTGCTATTTTAGGATTCAAGGCCGAAGATGATCAGCTTTGGGCCAAACGCTTTTTCCTTTTCTCAGTAATTCTCATTACTGTCATCAGTTTAAGCTTTAGCTTTACCTTTAAAAGTCCTGCACCATTCTTCCCTATTTTTTAAAAAGATAGAGAATGCTCTATCTTTTTATGCTCTCCCAATTTTTATCATTTCGTGCAATAAAAACATTCAGTTCTTTATTGCCTAAATGACACATCATCATCCATCTATTTTAAAACCAAGATAAATTTGAGATACAGTTTTTCCTAACCAAAAAACTCACTATCTTGCTCAAAGCTTCTAAATATTTGATTCATCTTATTGGTATATTTCTGATCTAACGTTTGCCACAATGATGTTGGCAAAGGTAAAAATTCCAATGTATCCGAACCATCTGAAGGTGCACAAAAACGGATTTCATAATCAGGCTGCAAAATTTGGTTGAGTGCCTTCAAGGTCGTATCTCGATCAGCCCCCTTGCCCTGATAAGGAATAATCAATGTTTTATCTTGATAATAAATGCTAATCGTAAAGCCTTGCTGATTCTCTGCACAGAGCGTCTCTGCACGCAAATGATCTGTTCGTAATATATTTTCACAATATTCAATAATCGCCTCGTCTTCTTCACGCCAGTCAATAATCATTAATACCTGATAAATATCGCCATCATACTGCTCAAAAACGTCTGAATATGCGTCCTCGCTGCTTGACTGTAAAATCGTCTCAATCAAAGCCACTGTTTCTAAAAATTGTTGTTGCATCTTTATCCCCTGTTTTATTTTAAGAATATTTCGTAAAGACTATGGCAAATTTGCTTTATAGCGTCAATTTGCATATAATCCCCGCTTCGCAATTTGCGACATAACTTTTTAGTTATGACTCCTTGCTTCTAATTATTTTTAATTAGGGGCTGCTTAAACCGTAAGGAGCTGACAATGCGTCACTACGAAATCGTACTACTGGTACATCCAGACCAAAGCGATCAAGTTGTAGGTATGGTTGAACGCTATATCTCTCAGATCAAAGAAGCTGAAGGTCAAATTCACCGTTTAGAAGATTGGGGCCGCCGCCAATTGGCTTACCCGATTAACAAAATTCACAAAGCACACTACATTCTTATGAATGTTGAATGTGGTCAAACGACTCTTGATGAGCTAGAAGAATTGTTCCGTTATAACGATGCAATTATTCGTAACATCATTATTCGCCGTGAAAATGCAATCACTGAAGAATCTTTGCTTGCTAAAAGTGCTGAAGAAAAACGTGCGCGTAAAGCTCAACGTGAAGAAGCACAACACGTAGTTCAAGAAGCTGAATAAGGAGAACATCAATGGCACGTTTTTACCGTCGTCGCAAGTTCTGCCGCTTTACAGCTGAGAACGTTACGTACATCGACTACAAAGATATCGACACTTTGAAACAGTACATCACTGAAAACGGCAAGATTGTTCCTAGCCGTATTACAGGTACTAAAGCTCGTTATCAACGTCAATTAGCGTTAGCTATTAAACAAGCTCGCTATTTGTCTTTGATTCCGTACACTGACAACCATAAGTAAGTGAGGTGAGCTGTGGACGTTATCTTATTACAACGCATTAAAAATCTTGGTAAATTAGGCGATAAAGTATCAGTTAAAGCTGGTTATGGTCGTAACTTTTTGATTCCTCAAGGTAAAGCAGTAGCTGCAACTGAAGCTAACACTTCAGCTTTTGAAGCTCGTCGTGCTGAACTTGAGAAACAAGAAGCTGACATCTTAGCTGCTGCAACTGCACGTGCTGAACAATTGAACGAAGTTAACATCGTAATCACTGCGAAAGCTGGTGACGAAGGTAAACTTTTCGGTTCAATCGGTACTCGTGACATCGCTGACGCTTTAACTCATGCTGGTCTTACTGTAGACCGTGCAGAAGTTCGTTTACCAAACGGTGCGCTTCGTCACACTGGTGAATTCAACATCGCAATCCAATTGCATCATGATGTTGTTGCTGAAGTTCTCGTTACTATCGTATCTGAGTAATTTCTGCAAAGAAAAAGAGCATGTTTTACATGCTCTTTTTTTTTATGCTTAAAAAATACAAAAAACACATCTAAGTTATTTTAAATTTTATAATTTCATCTCTATAGGGCTATATATGCAAAAGAAAAATCGTATCATCGCTTTGGTACTTGCAATGTTTTTAGGTTTCTTCGGAATAGACCGTTTCTATCTCGGCAAAAAGACCACTGGTATTTTAAAATTAATCACTTTTGGTGGCTTAGGTTTCTGGTGGTTTATTGATACAACCCTACTCCTGCTTGATGCCTTCCTCTACTCCTTGGGTAAGGACACTGGCTTCGTGAAAGATGCCCAAAAGAACGATCTTCGCTACGGCCTTTCGGCCTACCGTTTAAAAAATGGAAAATTCGTACAGGACTGGTTTGTGAAACCTTAAAGTAAAATTGCTGATTTTTATCTTTACACAAACCTGAGCATGCCAGATGTAATAGCAGAAATGACTACCTATTATGCTATTGCATCACTTACACAATTTTCACTGAATTAAATTGTCCCGATGGCCTCCATTTGGATTAAGATAGTCACTCGGTTTTGTTCCATCTTTTTATTAGGTCTTGTTATGTCACAGGCGAATGCCAATTTTACAAAAAATTCTCCAAACACAGAGAGTAAAGTGAGTGACTCAGGTCAACTAAAAGAATTCCGCACCCCACCTCATAACCTTGCCATTGAGCAAGCAGTTTTGGCCGCGTTAATGACAGTTGCTGAATCATTTGAGCAGGTCAGTGACTTACTCAAAGAAAATGATTTTTATGCGACACGTCACAAATATATTTATCGTGCCATCGAAAAACTGGCACAAGAAAACTCACCTTATGATGCCGTTTTGGTCAATGACTGGTTACTTAAACAAAACCTACTAGATGCAATTGGTGGTGAAGAATACTTGATGCAATTGATGGCTGATTCACCATCAAGCTTCTACAACCTTGAAACCTATGCGAATAAAATCAAAGAGTTTTCTACACTGCGTACCATGATCAAAGTCAGCAGTGATATTTTACAAAATGCTTATGACACCAAAGGCCGTCCTGTTAGTGAAATTCTAGACTTGGCCGAAACCCAAATTTTTTCGCTGGCAGAGCAGCACAATAACAATAAAAAAGATTCAGGGCCTAAATCCATCAGCTCAGTCACCGCAGATGTTATTACCAAGCTGGATGAGCTTTCTAAATTAGATGGCAACATTACTGGTTTAACCACAGGCTTCTTGGAACTCGACAATAAAACTTCAGGGATGCAGGCTGGAGATTTGATTATTGTTGCAGCACGTCCCTCGATGGGTAAAACCACGTTCGCCATGAATTTGGTTGAAAGTGTACTACAATATAACCGCTTACCTGCTCTTGTATTCTCGATGGAGATGCCAGCAGACTCGATTGCCATGCGTTTGATCTCGGCCATGGGTAAAGTCCATCAAGGGCATCTACGTTCAGGTAATCTCGATGCAGACGAATGGACCAAAGTTACGGGGACCATTCTCCAGCTACAAGAAATGCATCTCTATATCGATGACTCATCTGCCCTGCCACCAACCGAACTTCGTGCACGTGCACGTCGTGTGGCCAAAATGCATGATGGGAAAATTGGCTGTATCATGGTCGACTACTTGCAGCTCATGAAAGTACCGGGCATGGGTGATAACCGTGTCGGTGAAATCTCGGAAATTTCACGAAGCTTAAAAGCTTTGGCCAAAGAAATGCAGTGTCCTGTCATTGCACTCTCGCAGCTTAACCGTAGTTTGGAGAACAGACCAAATAAACGTCCTGTTATGTCAGACTTACGTGAATCAGGTGCGATCGAGCAGGATGCCGACTTAATCATGTTTATTTACCGCGATGAAGTCTATAACAAAGAATCTAAAGAAGCCGGTACTGCTGAAATCATTATCGGTAAGCAGCGTAACGGACCGATTGGTAGCGTACGCCTCGCATTTGAAGGTCAATATACCCGTTTTAGTAATCTGTCACCTGAGTTCTACGCTCAGTATGAAGATGACGAATAATCTCTAAAAGATTCCTGCTTTATATATGTTTCAAGTCGACCCAAAGGAGAACTCAGGGTGCGCCAAGCTACAGTTTATATTGACAGTAAAGCACTGCAATATAATTTAAACCGTGTTAAACAACTGGCTCCACATTCAAAAATCGTCAGTATGGTCAAAGCCAATGCTTACGGACATGGAGTTAAAAACTGTTTAGCCGCCTTAGAGGCCACGGATGCTTTTGGTGTCGCCTGTTTAGAAGAAGCTTTAGAAATCAGGCGACTGGGCTATACTCAACCAATTACGCTGATTGAAGGTGTTTTTTCTGTAGATGAAATGACCGATGTAATTGAGCAAAAGCTTGAATGTATCGTTCATCATGCGCAGCAAGTCGAATGGCTGATTCAGCATAAACAAGCTTACAACGCTTTAGGTTTAAAGGTCTGGGTCAAACTGAATAGCGGAATGAACCGTTTAGGCTTTAAAGTGACTGAAATTATCAGTGTGATTCAACGTTTAAAAGCTGAAGGTTTTACCTGTGTCCTCGCCATGCACTTTGCCAATGCCGATGTAGAGCATCCGTTGAATGGACAGCAGAAACAACAGTTTTTACAGGTAAAACAGGCCTGCGAACCTATTTTAGTATCATGCTGTAATTCTGCCGCAATTTATAAATATCCTGAACTGCATTTTGATTTTGTTCGTCCAGGCATCATGCTTTACGGCGCATCCCCATTTGCTGATAAAAATGTACATGAACTCGATCTAAAGCCAGTCATGACCTTCAGCGCAGAAATCATTGCGCTCAATCAGATCCAGCAAGGTGAATATGTTGGTTATGGTTCAACTTATACTGCACAAGACTCGGCAAAAATCGCAATTGTTTCAATTGGCTATGGTGATGGCTATCCACGTGCGTATGTGAAGCCAAACTTCGTTGCCATTGACCAACAACTTGTTCCAGTCGTTGGTCGCGTCAGTATGGACATGATTGCGATTGATGTCAGTCATGTACAAGCTGAAATTGGTACAAAGGTTGAGCTTTGGGGCCAATCTCGCTTAGTCGATGATGTTGCTGCGGCGAATGGAACCATTGGCTATGAATTGCTTTGCCGCCTGACACAACGCCCTACACGGCAGCTAGATAACTAAACACGACTTGATCAACGGGTATGTTTTATCTCTAATATCGTTTTAACAATTTAAATTCAGCATGTTAAAACTGATTTATGATAATCCACTTTATAAAATGCCGATCCAGCAATTCGTACTTTTTCTGATACGCGTTTCGATCGGCATTTTTTTCTTCACCACAGGCTTCAACAAGCTTTTCGTTGAAAAAAATAAATTGATTATGCTGGAAACAATCATCGATGCAGGCATTCCATTTCCTGAAATCATGAGTACGTTTGTTTCAACCACTGAAATGCTTGCGGGTTTATTTCTAATTCTCGGATTATTGACTCAGATCAGCAGTATTTTCTTGTGGATGATTTGTCTGACAGCGTTATACACTGTTGGTATTCATACCATTCCAAGCGGCTTAGATCCCATTAGCTGGTTGAGTTGGTTGTTCTATATTCACGATTTGCTGTACATGTTTCTTTTGGCAGTCCTCATTACATCCAGACCAACAATCCTGTCACTGGATCGCATTCTGAGTAGAAAAATCCGCTAACTGCATAAATTTTAAACCTTCAAAACCTACTTTCAGTGGCTTTGAAGGTTAATTACGATTTACAAACCATAGTCAGCAGTTGGCTTTGGCAGCTCTTGCAAACCACGACGCAAGGTTTCAGACCATTGCTTACTGATTTGGGTAAAATAAGGATCATCATCACCAATTCGTTTCCCTGCTGGGATGATAAAACTGTCTTTATGATAAACCAACGCATCTAAAGGCAAACCCACCGAAACATTGGAGCGTAAAGTAGAATCAAAAGAAATCAGTGAACAGCGCAATGCATCATCCAAAGGCATATCGTAATGTAAAGCACGGTCTAGAATCGGTTTACCATACTTGCTCTCACCAATTTGAAAGTACGGCGTATCAGTCGTTGCACAAATAAAGTTCCCTTGTGGGTAAACATTATAAAGCTGCATTTCTTCGCCTTGAATTTGCCCACCCACCAAGATGCTGCATGAATAATTCATCTGCTCTTGGGTGTCACTGGTAATATCTTCTAGCACTTTGCGTAAAGTCTTACCCACCAATTCAGCCACTTCAAACATGGTATTGGCACTGTATAAGTTTGGCTCCTGATGTAACGCCAAAGCATTCTGCAAATGCCCGATCACGGCCTGAGTCGTGGCCAGATTGCCTGCTGTTTGCAAAGCAATAAAACGCTCACCTTCAACACCAAAGGTATGCAACTTACGAAATACAGAAATATGATCGACCCCTGCATTGGTTCTGGTATCACTAATCAATACCAACCCCTGCTCTAATCGTAATGCGCAACAATAGGTCATCTTTCTCTCTTTACATTCAACACGCCAAAACCTGCACCACAGACATCATACTTTCCACCCCACCTTGCTCACGGATACCTCTTACAGGTGCCACATCTAAATAATCACGGCCAACTGCAACGTATATATGATTTTGAGGTGTAAATATCTGGTTACTTACATCGAAACAATACCACTCATTATCCACAAAAACCTCTGCCCATGCATGACTGGCGAGGTGTGGCTGATTTTCATCGTAGATATAGCCCGAAACGTAACGTGCTGGTAATTGTAACGCACGACACATGGCAATTAATATATGTGCATGGTCTTGGCACACCCCTTGACCCGCATAAAAGGCATCAATCGCCGAGGTTGTCACAGAGGTACTTTCTGGTAAATAAGGTACTTGTTGGAGAATTTTTTCTGCTAAAACAATCAAATGTTGTCGATCTTTCACCCTGACAATAGACTGTGCAAAATCAGTCATAGTCAGATCACAACAGGTCATTGCGGTACGCTGTAAAAATAACAGCGGCGAAACATCAGTTTCGACATGCCCCAATTCAGTTGCATATAAATCGACCACACCCTGAGCCATGATCGTCAAATAACGATAATCATGGCGTTGCGTGGCGGTAATCCATAAGTTGTTAAACGCATCTCGCTGACATGAATATTGCCCAGGAACACTGATATGCCAATTTTCAACACTTTGATGCCTCGAACTCTGTGGCATCATTTTGATGGATTGAACACTATTTCGCGCAATCTCAGTATATTGATAATGCGTTTGGTGATTCACCATAAGTTTCATGAGGATGCCTCAAATTGATTTTCCAATTTATAGGTAAATGCATAAAACTGATTTAAATAAGGCTGCTGTTTTAATGTCTCCCAACACGGTTGCAAGTCTTGCCATCCCAAATGATATAAGCGCTCAATGGTTGGATCGATTGCATCAAACACCGCATGCGTATTGTGCTGAAACCGAAAATAAGTATCAATTTGCTCAACACATTGCCCGATATGAAAAAATAGAAAGACATCTTCCTGCTCAGTTTTTAGAATATCACAACAGTTTTGCACCACCTCTTGAATCGCCATTCCGTCCGATGCTGTATTTTTAATCAAATAATTCAGTTCTGCATAGCCTTGGGCAGTCAATAGTCCTCGTAGTTCCTGAATATTGTCCCGAGCAATCTCAAGCTGACTCAACAGCGAATAGGGCTGCTGCCGATCTAACATAAATTGATTTAAGCTCTCCGCATCCTCAATATGCAAACAAAGCGCCTGAGCGAACTTGGAAGCTTGCTGATCATCGTCAAAAGGTAGTTGCCCTGCGACATGCGCAATACGAAATAGATAACGTCCTAACCAATAAATATGTTGAGCACTTGAACTCAGTAAAAGCATAAATCTCCTCCCTTTTCTTTATATCAACATCATTCCCCACCCTCACTGGAGGGCCGAGAAATATGGTTTAAGAACGTAAGCTCTCGACGACCCAAGTATCTTTAATTCCTCCACCTTGAGAAGAGTTAACCACAAGTGAACCCGCTTGCATGGCGACACGTGTTAAACCGCCTGGCACAATTTCAGTACGGTAGGGTGAGCTTAAAACAAAAGGACGCAGATCAATATGTCGCTCCGCAACACCCTCTGTGGTCAAAGTTGGTGCAACCGATAGTGCCAAAGTCGGTTGTGCGATATATAAATGCGGTGTCTCAATCAATTTTTGTCTAAAACTATCAATTTGCTCTTGGTCTGCTTGCGGTCCAATCAGCATGCCATAACCACCAGAGCCTTGAGCTTCTTTGACCACCAATTTTTCCAGATGACTGAGCACATAATCGAGTTGCTCGGCATCTCGACATTGATAGGTCGGCACATTATTTAAAATTGGCGCTTCGCCCAAATAGAATTGAATCATTTGATCGACATAAGGGTAAATAGACTTGTCATCCGCCACACCAGTTCCCGGTGCATTGGCAATCACAACATTATGCTGTAAATATGCAGACATCAGTCCAGGCACACCCAAAGTACTGTCAGGTCTAAAGCTAAGCGGATCTAAAAACTCATCATCCACACGACGATAAATCACATCAACCTGCTGACGACCACGGATGGTTTTGACAAAAACTTTATCGTCCTCGACAAATAGATCGCGGCTGGTCACGAGCGGTACATCCATTTCACGTGCTAAAAAGGAATGCTCATAATAGGCACTGTTAAAACGTCCAGGCGTTAACACCACAATCAAAGGCTGATCCACATAAGCATTTTCTTCAAGAATTGCTCTTAACAGACTTGGATATTGTTCAATCCCTTGTAAATTATTGCTGCTACATAAATCAGGCATCAATTTCTGGCTGATTTTTCGGCTTTCCAGCATATAAGACACACCAGAGGGTGTACGTAAATTATCTTCCAGTACAAAGAAATCCCCTTGACCATCGCGAATAATATCAATGCCACTAATTTGTGAATAGATTTTTCCTTTAAGCTGATGTTTCAACATATGTGGCTGAAATGCTTCATGCGCAATCACTTGTTCAGCGGGAATGAGGCCTTCTTTTAAAATATGTTGCCCATGATAAATATCATCTAAAAATAAATTCAGTGCTTTGACCCGTTGAGCACAACCTGTCGCGATCTTTTCCCATTGTTTCTTTTCAATCACTCGTGGAATAAGGTCATAAGGAATGGTTCGTTCCGCGCCCTCTTGATCACCGTAAACATTAAAAGTAATCCCTTGATAAAGAAAATGCTGTTTCGCTTGTGCTTCCAGTGTTTTTAAATCATCAAGACTACGAATACTCAACCATTGTTCAATTTTTTTCGAAGCTTCACCGTTAAAACTTTTGTCATCCAGCATTTCATTGAAAAATTGAGATTTAAGCTGCTCAAATAAATTTGTCGTCACCTCGAGCTGTGGAATAAATGTAGACGTATGAACGGAGACCGCTGCATTTTGTTCTGGCGCATAATAATCTGTGCTGACATGTAGGTTGTGTTCTTGTTCTGACATAGAAACCTCGTCTCATCATTTATTTATATCTAATAAAAGCAATTTCAATGCCACTTATACAAAATGATCAAATTTCAACCAGACTTCAAATATTTAAGCAAAATTAGCGTCATTTCAGTCGTAAATACGTAATCTGGATAGGATGGACTTGATAATTAAGTATAGTTTTTTTATTGTGTCTGCTTTAGACCATTGAATTACGTATTTCGCTTATGTCATCCGTACAAGAAAAAGAAACATCCAATAGCCTTTATCGCCAATGGCAAATTTTATCCCGCCTTTCGACTGGGAAATGGATGGGTACCCGTGAATTACAAGAAATATTAGAACGCGAAGGCATTGATATCAGTCTGCGTACCATCCAGCGTGATTTAAACCAGATTGCACAACGTTTCCCGATTGAGAGTAATAAGACCGTACCGCAAGGTTGGCGTTGGCGTTCAGACGCACCCATTCAAAGCTTGCCGCACATGACCAGCTCGCAAGCAGTCACCTTTATGATGGTTGAAGAGCATTTACGTCACTTGCTCCCACCAAGCTTATTAGAGGAAATGACGCCTTGGTTTGATCTTGCCAAACGCAGCCTATCGACTCAGAACAATGTTCGACAATGGATTAACCGTGTTCGTATAGTGCCTGCCACACAACCATTGATTCCGCCAGTCGTAGACAAACATGCGCAGCAAGCGATTTACGAAGGGTTATTACAAGACAAACAAATCGAATGTATTTACCGCGCCAGAACCCACCAAGGCGAAGATAAGACCTATATCCTCAATCCACTGGCTTTGGTTCAAAAAGGTGCAGTGATTTATTTAATCTGTACCCGAAACGATAAAACCGAAGTACAAACCTTTGCTTTGCACCGCTTTAAAGCAGCAACAGTCTTGGATAGTCGCGCCTTACATCCTGTGAACTTTGAAATTGATAATTATATTGAATCAGGGGCTCTTGGTTTCCGCGTTGACTATAACAAACCAACTGAACAGATTCATTTAAAGCTCACCATGACGGAAAGTACAGCAAAAAGCTTTTACGAAAGCCAATTGAGTAAGGATCAAATCATCCAACATCTGGAAGAAAATATTGTTGAAGTGTCTGCAACTGTCCCATTTACCTCACAACTGGTATGGTGGCTCAGAAGCTTTGGTAAGAAAATGCTGAATATTGAACCTGCTGCGGCTTACAATGCAGTGAGAGAGATTGAGGAAACACCTCAATAAAAAAGAGAACCTTTCGGTTCTCTTCGACTTTTTATATATTTTATTATCAAACACTCAGATTTATTTTTATTCTTTAAATGTTCAAACCAACCTCTCTCCCCGCCTTGATCAAAATTGGTTTGTACCTTTTTAAGCGCTTCGATTTAAATTAACATCGGCACGCCAATTCATAGCCATTGTAGCGGATTCTCTTTTTCGTCATGGTTAAACCCTCTTTGTTTGAACGTAAAGCCAATATAACGAGGATTTTTTAGGCTGTGAAATAACAAAGATTGGAATCAAAAGCTGTTTTTTTGCTATTACTGTTCAGTGCTCGCAAATTAAATTATTGATCTTCTTTCTTTGACAATAATGTCTCGAAACCATGTAGATAGGTAAAACGTCCAGCCTGAGTTTGATACTGATCAATTTGAGGCACTAAGCACTGAAAATGCTCAGACTGCACATGTCGCTCTAATGCTGAACGATCAACCCATTCTTCAATAAAAACAAAATGGCCTATCTGTTTATGATCATGATAAAGATCATAAGCAATACATCCAGCTTCAGTCCGAGTTTTTTCGACAAGCTCCTGATAAAGCGGTAAAACGATGTCGATACAGTCTGGCTGGATAAAGTCTTCAGCAATCAATTTTAAAGTCATCTCTCAACTCTTTTTCTAAATAACCGCCATAAAAAAAGCTCCCAAATCAAATTTGAGAGCTTTCTTGTCATCGACTCAGCTTATGCTGAAAATGGATGACGCAATACAATTGTTTCTGCACGGTCAGGACCTGTTGAAACGATATCAATTGGGCAACCAATTAAAGTTTCAATACGACGTACATAAGCCAACGCATTTGCAGGAAGTTGATCAATTTGAGTTAAACCAACAGTAGAATCACTCCAACCAGGCATGGTTTCATAAATTGGCTTCAAGCTTTCGAATGAAATAGCATCAGAAGAACCTGCACAGCCTGAATCGACATCTTCATAGCCCACACAGATTTTAACTTCTTCTAGGCCATCTAATACATCAAGCTTAGTTAAGCAGATACCAGACAACGAGTTCACTTCAACAGAACGGCGCAAGATTTCAGCATCGAACCAACCACAACGACGTTGACGACCAGTAGATGCACCAAACTCGTGACCCACAGTACCTAAATGGCGACCAATTGCATCACCTGTATCTGTCGCAGCATCATAGTGCAACTCAGTTGGGAATGGACCCGCACCTACACGTGTTGTATAGGCTTTGGTAATACCCAACACATAGTCCAAATGAAGTGGCCCCATACCTGAACCAGAGCTCACACCACCAGCAGTGGTATTTGAGCTTGTTACGAATGGATAAGTACCATGATCGATGTCAAGCAATGAACCTTGCGCACCTTCAAACATGATTGCCTTACCTTCTTTACGGTAATCATGTAACACTTTAGTCACGTCAATGACTAAAGGTGCAAGGACTTCACGCCATTCATTGCAAAGCGCAAGCACATCTTCAAACTTAACTTCTTCAACGCCATAAAATTGAGACAATTGGAAGTTATGAAGCTCAAGCATTTCTTTGAGTTGTGCTTCAAGTAACGCACCGCCACGAATCAAGTCTGCTACGCGTACAGCACGACGTGCAACTTTATCTTCGTAAGCTGGTCCAATACCACGACCTGTTGTACCAATTTTTGCATTGCCACGTTTTTTCTCACGTGCTTGGTCAAGCGCGATGTGGTTTGGCAAAATAAGTGGGCAGTTTGGAGAAATACGTAAACGCTCTTTAACAGGTACGCCTTCACTTTCCAAGATCGCCATTTCTTTAATTAGGGCTTCAGGAGAAAGAACAACACCATTCCCGATTAAGCACAATACGTTTTCACGTAAAATACCTGATGGAATGAGGTGTAATACAGTCTTCTTACCACCTACGACAAGCGTATGACCTGCGTTGTGTCCGCCTTGATAGCGAACTACCGCTGCCGCTTGATCTGTGAGCAGGTCGACGATTTTACCTTTTCCTTCGTCGCCCCATTGGGTACCAAGTACCACAACATTTTTGCCCATAATAGCCTCATTACATCATGCTGTTAAAATTGGAAACTAAGTCGTTAAGCAACTTAGCAATTAAATCTTTTCAATCACCCATTGGCCGTTTTGAGACACCATTTTATGGGTCGCATAAGGCACTGAGCTTAAATCGTCATGACCTAACAACTGCACGACACGCAAACCTTTGCTACGTGCCTCTGCAATTGCATTGAATAAATCTTGGTCATTCCCTCTAGGAGCAACTACAGTGTTAATTTCAACAAACTGTGTTGCGCCTAAAGCATATAAATCACAACTAAATCCTGTTGCTGGACGTGCACGTCCAAAATGCTCACCAATTCCATCATAACGCCCACCTTGAGCCAGTGGCGCTGCACGATTTGGTGCATAAATGGCATACATCAAACCTGTATGATAGTGATAGCTGCGTAATTCAACCACATCTATCCCAATGTTCAGATTCGACCAACGAGATTGAATTTGCACGAATGTAGATTTCAACGCATCTAATGCATTTTTGAAATCAGCATCATTTAAAATATCTTGGCTTAAATGTGTTTCTAATGCATTCAAGTCACTTGCATAACGACCTAAAGCATAAAAATCCGCACCCATCACTAAATCTTGAGTGAATTCTTCTAACTCAGGGAAAGCCTTACGCTGATATAAATCAGAAAGTTCGCTTTCGGTATTTTTATTTAGACCAGCGCGTTTAACCAGACTACGGAATAAACCGACATGGCCTAAATCTAAATGAACACCATCTAAAGTATGGGTATGTTCAATTAATGCCAACATGACATTGATCATTTCGACATCAGCTTCAATGCTGTCATGACCATACAACTCTGCACCTAACTGTAACGGTGCGCGTGTTGCATTAAAATTCTGTGGTTTAGTATGTAAAACTGAACCTGCATAGCAATAACGTGCCACGCCTTCAATTGGTCGAACATGGGCATCAATACGTGCCACTTGCGGTGTCATATCCGCACGTACACCGAGTAAACGACCAGAAAGTTGATCAATCACTTTGAAGGTAACTAAATCTAAATCTTGATTAGATTCTGAAAGTAGAGAGAGCGATTCGATGTATTCAATAAATGGCGTATACACCAATTGATAACCTCGAACTGCGAGGAAATCTAAAGCTTCTCGACGCAATGTTTCAACAACTTGCGCTTGTTCTGGCAATACATCTGCTACCCCGTCAGGGAGCAACCATGTCTCTGAAATGGCCATGTTCCAAACCTAAAATCTGTTCAATGTGGAAGCATCCACACAAAAAGCAACCACATAAAAAAATCGGGTGAATGCCCGATTCAGCGTAGTGTAGCACGAAGATTTATGCGATGCACCTTCGAATTTGAATAAATCTTTCGGGATTAATGATCAACCAACTTAATTAAACAGGAAAAATTAACGAATAGATTCAACAAATTAAAACTATTCACTAAGACGATAAGTCCATGTTCTTGCCCCTAAGAACTGCCCAACATCTGAACTATCACCCTGCTTCCAGTTGATCAAGTTTAATTTTTTTACTGCACTGATTGCCTGTGTATTGAATGCAAAACAGCCTTTTTCTAGTTTGGCGATATTTAAACGTTGATTTTGCATCATCCATAAATCTATTGGAGTGTCTCCACCCGAATAGAGATGACTTTTCTCATAGTTCAAATTTTTATCCACATTCCATAAAGTACTTGAAACAAATTGAATATCTGCTGCCTGATTGTCTCGATTTCCCAATAAACTCTGTGTTTGGCCTGTTTCTAAATTATCTAATGAAATTAAGTTATAACCATGCCATTGAGTATCTAAAAACTTAAAATACTTTTTGTCTTCACCTAAATTATTATACCTAGAAAGCATTTGCTGCTTTTGCTCATTAAAAAATGAGAAAGGAGAAAATACCAACCCAGACTCTAGAAAAGACTGACTCCATTGAGTTTCTTTTAAACGATAGCAATAACTGTCTTTGGGAAATACTGAATCTTTATAATTTTGATAAAACTTAATTAAATCTTGATCAAGTCGAGTTGGCGTCGCAATTAAATCAAAGTTTTCTCTATAACCAGGCAACATACGATCGAATATATTTTCTCCGTCTAATTTCACTACCTCAAAATTCAGGTTCTGTTTAAGATCTGCAGTACGTTCATACAGCCATTGGGTAGAAGATATTCGTTTAACGATGTTCGTCTGTGGCGTTCCTTTTTCTAAAATTTTAGTCTCAGTCAGTATCTGCTGCTCTAAAGGTTGATTATGTGATTTGCTGAAATTAAACTCATTTTTTAAAATTGAATACGAGGTAATTTCGAAATAATCCGAATAAATATTTAAAGAAATATTAGGAGATTGATAATAAACTTGATAAAGAATATCCTCTTGAGTTGGCTTTTCCACCACACTTGCATCATTATTCTGACCTGATCCACCACCACATGCTGTCAAAACCATAGAGGTCGAAATAAGCAAAAAATTACGTTTCTTAAAATTAATGTTCATACAATCACTGTAATACTAATATTAGTTATTTTGGAAATCATATTATATAAATTAGCTTCATTTAATACAAAAAAAATTAAAAATCTTAAAGGTTTTTATCTCCGCCCTTCACGATAATCTCCAACACATTCACTAATTCAACATTTTGCTTTTCTAAAGCCGCAATATTGGCCACGGTTCTATCAAGCACTTCCTGTTGCACATGCATTTTCTTTGCCAAATCCTGCATGATTTCCAAACTCTTTTTCAGATGTAGTTCTAAATGTACAACTTTTTCCTCAAGTTGCAAAACTTGAACATCTTGGTTTTGTACTTCTACATTTTTAAACTGCAACCAAAATAAAAACACAACCGCCGCCAATAAAACAGCAATAAATCCCCAAATCAACATCAACTATTACTCCACATTATTTTTTATATTTTATTAAACAATTAATCACAAAACGATTCACACAAATCCAGTAAACGATTTGCATATCCCCATTCATTATCATACCACGCAAATACTTTCGCTTGATGTCCCACTACCATGGTTTGCGTTAAATCGACGATCAATGAATATGGCGAATGATTAAAATCACTTGAAACCAGATCTTCATCCGTCACCTGCATAATCTGTGCATAATCAAACTGAGCTGCTTTGCTCAAAACTTCATTCACTTTATGCACGGTAATGGGTGAATGCGAAACAAAGCTTAAATCAATCGCGGCCACATTAATGGTCGGTACACGAATCGAATAACCATCGATACGATCTTCCATTTTTGGCATGACTTGTTTTAATGCACCTAATGCACTCGATGTGGTTGGAATAATATTTTGACCTGACGCGCGTGCGCGACGTAAATCTCGATGTGCATGGTCTAATACTGATTGATCCGCTGTGACTGCATGGATTTCTGTCATTAATGCAGTATCAATACCAAAAGCATCATCAATGATTTTGACCAAGGGAACCAAAGCCTGAGTAGTACAAGACACACTGGAAATAATTTGATCTGTGGCTTTTACCTCAGCATGATTGACACCGTAGACAATGGCAGCATCAACTGAGTCAAAAGGCGCAGCACCGATAATGACACGCTTCGCGCCTGCCTCAACATGGCGAGTCGCATCAACACGTGAGCGGAATAAACCTGTACATTCCAGCACCACATCTATGTTTAAGTCTGCCCAAGGCAATAACTCAGGTTGCGCCTGCTTAAAAACCTGTAGCTTTAATTGACGTTGATTGGACTGAATACTGAGAAAAATATGTTCATTTTCAATCAAAATTTGAACTTGTCCTGCAAAACGCCCATGTGTGGTGTCGTACTTGAACAGGTGCACCAAAGTTTGCACATCGGCAATGTCATTGATGGCAACGATTTCAAATTGAAACTGTTTTGGACTTTCAAACCATGCACGTAATACATTTCGACCAATTCGACCAAATCCATTGATAGCGATACGTTGCATGTAGGGTCCTTATTCATAAAAACATCATCTTTTCTATGCTATATGGTAAAACATCAAGCGCGTTGTTGAATATAGATTTTTAGCTTAAACACAGTTTTATATGATATTGCTTGCAAAATCGTTGGTGAGGGGCGTATTTTCCGTTATAATTTAGCACCTTTAAAATCTATGCCACGCAATGGGTTCGATTGTAGAACATCAAAAACAACGGACTTTGTTGCATATAGCCAAATTCAAAATTATGGAGTGTCTTGGTTGTGAGTACTCGCTTTATGACATCAGCTGAAATCCGTGAAGCCTTTTTGCGTTATTTCGAATCGCAAGGCCATACACGTGTTGCTTCGAGTTCTCTCGTTCCTGCCAACGACCCAACTTTGCTGTTTACCAATGCTGGTATGAACCAGTTTAAAGATTGTTTCTTAGGTTTAGAAAAACGCGACTATGTCCGCGCAGTTTCATCACAAAAATGTGTCCGTGCAGGCGGTAAGCACAACGACCTCGACAATGTCGGTTATACCGCACGTCACCACACTTTCTTTGAAATGTTGGGTAACTTCTCTTTTGGTGATTACTTCAAACGCGATGCGTTGAAATTTGCTTGGGATTTCTTGACCAGTGAGCAATGGTTAGCACTGCCAAAAGATCGTTTATATGCAACGGTTTATCATACCGATGATGAAGCGTTTGAAATTTGGAATAAAGAAATTGGCTTAGACGCAGATCGTATTATCCGTATCGGCGATAACAAAGGCGGAAAATACGCATCAGATAACTTCTGGGCAATGGGCGATACAGGCCCTTGTGGTCCATGTTCTGAAATTTTCTTTGACCATGGCGATCACATTTGGGGTGGTTTACCAGGTACACCAGAAGAAGATGGCGATCGTTTCATCGAAATCTGGAACAACGTATTCATGCAGTTCAACCGTACTGCAGATGGTGTTATGCACCCTCTTCCAGCACCTTCTGTTGATACAGGTATGGGCTTGGAGCGTATTTCTGCTGTTTTACAACACGTTAATTCAAACTACGAAATTGACCTGTTCCAGCACTTATTAAAAGCAGCAGCTGACATCATTGGTCTAGATACCACTGTAATTGAAGCTGAAGCGAAAGCACAAAATAAACCTGTTGAATATCCAGCATCTTTAAAAGTCATTGCAGACCATGCTCGCTCATGTTCATTCTTGATTGCCGATGGTGTAAACCCTTCAAATGAAGGTCGTGGCTATGTGTTGCGTCGTATCATTCGTCGTGCAGTACGTCATGGCAACAAATTGGGCGCAACAGGTTCGTTCTTCTACAAGATGTTACAACCGCTGATTGAAGTGATGGGTGAAGCCTATCCTGAACTAGCAGCACAGCAAGCACGCATCGAAGCGCAACTGCTTAAAGAAGAAGAGCAATTTGCTAAAACACTTGAGCAAGGCTTGAAATTACTCGAAGGTGAATTGGCTCAACTGAAAGGCAATGTCATCCCAGGTGAAACTGTATTTAAACTTTATGATACTTACGGCTTCCCAACAGATTTAACGGCTGATATCGCGCGTGAACGTGACCTTACGATTGATGAAGCTGGCTTCGAAGTTGAAATGGCGGCACAACGTCAGCGCGCACGTGATGCAGGTAAATTTGCAGTTGACTATAACAGCATCGTAAAAGTTGAAGGCGAAACTCAATTTGATGGCTATGATGCAACTCAAGGCCACGGTCAAATTGTTGCAATCTACAAAGATGGCGTTCAAGTTGATGAAATCAATGAAGGTGATGAAGCCCTTATTGTCTTGAACCAAACCCCTTTCTACGCGGAAAGCGGTGGTCAAATCGGCGATACAGGTCTATTCAAAAACGATACAGGTATCTTTGAAGTACAAGATACTAAAAAATCTGGTGGTGCTTTTGTTCATCAAGGTATCGTGACCATGGGTAGCCTGAAAGCAACTCAAAACGTTGAAGCGACAGTAAAAGTAGACATTCGTGCAGCAACGGCACGTAATCACTCTGCGACTCACCTTCTACATGCTGCTTTGCGCCAAATTCTGGGTGAACATGTTCAACAGAAAGGTTCTTTGGTTGCGAGTGATATTTTACGTTTCGACTTTGCCAATGACCAACCTGTTTCGTTTGAACAGTTGCAACAGATCGAGCGTTTAGTCAATGCTGAAGTGATTGCCAACAGCCCTGTAACGACTGAATTGTTGGATATTGAATCTGCAAAAGCCAAAGGCGCAATGATGCTGTTTGGTGAAAAGTATGGTGAAGAAGTTCGCGTCCTGTCTATGGGTTCTGTGATTGAAGAGAAAAACTTCTCTATCGAACTGTGTGGCGGTATTCACGTTAAGCGTACTGGTGATATTGGTCTCTTCAAAATCACCTCTGAAGGTGGTGTCGCTGCGGGCGTTCGTCGTATTGAAGCTGTGACTGGCACCAAGGCGCTTGAAGTTGTTCAAAAAACAGAAACTGATATCCAAACCATCAACGGTTTGTTGAAAGCGCAAAAAGACCAAACTGTAGAGAAAGTGGAAGCCATTGTTGAAACTGCTTCTAGCTTACAAAAGCAAATCGAACAATTGAATCAAAAGTTAGCGAGCTTCCAAGCAGCTGAACTTTTAGATCAAGTGAAAGAAATTGCTGGCCGTCAAACGCTTATCACATCGGTAAAAGGTTTAGATGCCAAATCATTACGCAATCTTCATGACAGCGTAAAATCAAAATTAGAAGATGCAGTCATTATTTTAGCTGGTGTTGAAGGTGATAAAGTGAGTTTAATCGCTTCCGTCGCTAAACAATACGCTGCAACTCTAAAAGCAGGTGACATCATCAAACATTTAGCTCAAGAGCTTGGTGGTAAAGGTGGTGGTAAACCTGACTTAGCACAAGGTGGCGCGCCACTTAACGAGAAGTTTGATCAAGTCATCGCAGCATTACCTGCTTGGCTTGAGCAATAATAAAGACTTCACTTTTGTGTAACTGACCCTGATGCCTCTCAGGGTCATGGCTTATATGGAACAACTATGGCATTAATCGTTCAAAAATATGGCGGTACCTCTATGGGTACTCCTGAGCGCATTTTAAATGTTGCTCATCGTGTCAAGCGTTGGCATGATCATGGTCACAAAGTGGTCGTGGTTGTATCAGCAATGAGTGGTGAAACTAACCGCTTACTTGCGCTTGCCAAAGCCATTACCAGCACCCCTGACCCACGTGAATTAGATCAAATGGTGTCAACGGGTGAACAAGTAACGATTTCCATGTTAGCGATGGCACTGAATTCTATTGGTGTAGAAGCTAAATCATATACAGGTCGTCAAGTTGGTATTAAAACGGACAGCGCGTTTACCAAAGCACGTATCGAATCGATTGATACTGATGTGATGAGCAATGATTTAGATGCTGGTCGTGTCATTGTTGTTGCTGGTTTCCAAGGTTTTGATGCCAATGGCAATATCACAACTTTAGGTCGTGGCGGTTCTGATACATCTGGTGTTGCACTTGCAGCAGCGTTAAAAGCAGATGAGTGCCAAATTTATACAGATGTTGATGGTGTTTACACCACTGACCCGCGTGTTGCACCAAAAGCGAAGAAAATTGATCGCATTTCTTTTGAAGAAATGCTTGAAATGGCATCTTTAGGTTCAAAAGTTTTACAAATTCGCTCTGTTGAATTCGCAGGCAAATATCAAGTTCCATTACGCGTGTTATCAAGCTTTGATAATGATGACGATGGTGCATTTGATGAAGATTTCAAACAAAACGTAGGCACACTAATTACGACTGAGGCAGAAGACGACATGGAACAACCAATCATCGCAGGTATTGCATTTAACCGTGACGAAGCAAAATTAACAATTTTGGGTGTTCCTGACGAACCAGGTATTGCCTCTAAAATCTTGTCACCAATCAGTGATGCAAACATTGAAGTGGATATGATAATCCAAAATGTTGAAGAAGATGGCACAACTGATTTTACTTTTACTGTAAATCGTAATGACTTAGCAAAAGCAAAAGCAATTTTAGATCAAACAGCCAACAGTATTGAAGGTTGTGAAGTTGTGACGCGTGATGACATCGTAAAAGTGTCTATCGTTGGTGTAGGTATGCGTTCTCATGCGGGTGTAGCAAGCAAAATGTTTACTGCATTGGCTGAAGAAAGCATTAATATTCTCATGATTTCTACATCAGAAATTAAGATTTCTGTGATCATCGAAGAAAATTACTTAGAGCTAGCAGTTCGTTGTTTACATACAGCTTTTGGTTTAGATCGTGAACATGGCGAAAGCAGTGTACGTGCTTAATTAATAGCTGCTTAAACATATTTACTCGCAAGTAAATAAGAAAAAAAACAGAGCCACTATAGTTTTTTTTATAGTGGCTCTGTTATATTAGGCCTTGAGGTTGTAAAGATGATTCTCACAGAACTTACGAAAAAAAATGTTTTTTACATATTTCTGTTAGAATTTTCTGTATATTAAGCTGTGCTTTCGAACAATGAATTCCCTGTCGCAAGTTTAAGCGTTTAGCAAGGAGATAAACATGCTGATTCTGACCCGTCGTGTCGGAGAAACATTAATGATTGGGGATCAAGTCAGTGTTACTGTGCTTGGCGTAAAAGGCAATCAGGTGCGTATTGGTGTAAATGCTCCAAAAGAAGTTTCTGTGCATCGTGAGGAAATTTACCAACGTATCCAACATGAACGTGCCATGCATGAGCATCTGCAACATCTTGATCAAGATTTTCAACATTCTTTTGAAGAAGATAATAACGATTTTCCTCGAAATAATAACTTCAATCGTTAATACCCTGTGTGCTTCTCCAAAAATTAAAGCGACTATTCTTAGTCGCTTTAATTGTTTTTATAGACCTAAAACTTTCTTTACAGGTCCATAGCTACGACGGTGTTGATCAATCACACCATGAGCCGAAATCGCTTCAAAATGTGCTTTGGTTGGATATCCCTTATGTTTAGCAAAACCATAGTCTGGGTATTGCTGATCCAACTCATACATTTGCCGATCACGTGTGACTTTCGCCAAAATACTGGCAGCACTAATCTCTGCATGGCTGGCATCACCACCGACAATTGCTTCACAAGGAATGGTGATTCCCTTTGGAATCTGATTGCCATCCACAATCACTTTGACAGGCTGAGTATTTAATGCTTCAACTGCACGACGCATCGCAAGAAAAGTCGCTTGTAAAATATTAAACTCATCAATTTCAGCATGTGTTGCTTCGGCAATGGACCAAGCCAAAGCTTTTTCCTGAATCTCTAAGAACAGTTTTTCCCGTTTTTTTTCAGTCAGCTTTTTAGAATCATTTAAACCCTCAATCGGATTATTCGGATCTAAAATAACTGCAGCAGCAACAACGGAACCCACTAAAGGCCCACGCCCTGCCTCATCTACACCAGCAACTTTCATATAAAATCTCTAAAGGCTGATGACTCAGCCTTATCTTATTAACCGGCTTTCTTGAACGTTTCAGCTACGCATGCATTTACAGTTTGAGAAACGACTTGAGTCACAATCGTCGCACGTGCTGTTGGATCAATCGCAGCGGTTGCTAATTCAACTGCTGTAACGCTGTTTGGCGCTTTTTCACTGACACAACCACACACTTCAGTTTGGATATTGTCACGCTGCTCTGCTGTCATTACACGTGTCGCTGTTTTCCACGCTGGTAGTGTATTAATCTCATTAATACATTTCGCATTTACAGCAACTTTTAACGCTGCCATACCTAACTGCTGTGAAGTTGTACCCGCTGAGTTATTTCCATCTGGGGTAACACAACCACTCAAAGCTAAAACGACAGGGGCAACAATAAGTACCAACTTTTTCATAATTTCTATCCTGTATCTAAATTTTGGCAGGCGTATTGTGCCTAAATGACGGCTTTTATGATATGACTCAGCTTCATATTTACATAATTAAACAATGATAAATGATTTAGACAACAATGACCGTTCTACGCATAAAACGCTCCGTTACACTTCCGATATATGAGAAAGAACAAGGGCTAACTAGAATTAAAAACACCCATCTATAACAAAGCCAGGATGTTGCAATGCCAACCTCAGCACAATATTACACGCGTACGGCACAAGTTATACATTGGCTCATGGCTGCAATTTTTATCACTGCTTGGCTGATTGGCTTTTACAGTGGCAACTTTCTCAGCTATGACGTTGATGGTAGCTTCAAGGGAACCGTGATTACCCTACATAAAAATATAGCTACAACCATTATTTTCTTAGTGGTGATCCGTATTTTTTGGCGCTACACCCACCCTGCACCAGAATTACCAGACACCATGTCACCGACAATGAAAATGTTGGCACATGTTGGACATTTATTCCTGTACTTAATGCTACTCGCTCTGCCAATTACGGGCTGTTTATTTAGTTGGAGTGCTGGACACCCCGCTCCAGTTTTATATTTATTCGAAATTCCACGTTTAGTACAAGACAATCCAGAATTACTGGCAATTGTTAAACCCTTACACATTTATCTTTCTTGGTTTGCGGGCTTATTGGTTGCTGGACATGCTTTGGCCGCCATTAAACACCATCTGATCGATAAAGATAATGTCTTGCTCAGCATGTTGCGTCAGCCTAAATAATACTTAAGACATAAAAAAACCGCTTTACGCGGTTTTTTTAATTTAGATCTTTTTCACTTCTGCAATCCACTTTTGTTTTTCTTCATCAGAAATAAATGAAGCTTCAAAAGAGTTAATTGCCAATTGCTTTAATTCATCATTGCTTAAATCCAAAGCCTGCTGAATCGCAACAAAGTTATCATTCATATAACCACCGAAATATGAAGGATCATCTGAATTGACCGTTACCAGTAAGCCCTTTTGCAATAAACGGCGAATATTGTGTTCGCCCATATCATTGACCACACAAAGCTTTAAATTACTCAAAGGACAAACCGTTAATGGCATTTTCTCAGCGATTAAACGCGCCATTAGACGCTCATCTTCCTCAGAACGTACACCATGATCAATACGATTTACTTTTAATAAATCCAAAGCTTCCCAAATGTATTCTGGTGGACCTTCTTCACCTGCATGCGCAACAATCAAAAAGCCTGCTTCACGTGCTTTGGCAAAAACACGTTCAAATTTTGCAGGAGGATGTCCAACTTCACTTGAATCCAAACCAATTGCAATAATGTCATCTTTAAATGGCAAAGCTTGCTCAAGCGTTTCAAATGCTTTTTCTTCGCTCAAATGACGCAAGAAACACATAATTAACTGAGAACTAATGCCCAACTTGGTTTGTGCATCCGTACAGGCACGTTTTAAACCCGCAAGTACTGTTGCAAACTCAACACCACGCTCGGTATGTGTTTGCGGGTCAAAGAACATTTCTGTGTGCACCACACGATCTTCGGCACATTTCTCAAAATAAGCCCAAGCAAGGTCATAAAAATCCTGCTCATGCACAAGCACATTCGCGCCTGCATAATAAATATCTAAGAAAGATTGAAGATTATGAAAGTTATACGCTTGTTTCACTTCTTCAACTGATTGATAAGGAATCTGAATCTGATTACGCTGTGCAATTGCAAACATCAGTTCTGGTTCAAAAGTCCCTTCAATATGCACATGCAATTCGGCTTTGGGTAAAGCACGAATCAGCTCGATTTGATTCATATTAACTCCAGGTCTAAAGAAAAAAGGGTGTTACCGAAATAACGCCCTTTTAGGCTCTCTTCACAATGAGCTGTAAACACATACTGCTCAAGAAGAAAATGATAAAAGAATTTGCTTAACCACCAAATGCAACAAACTTAAATACCCACAGCGCTGCAATAATCCAGACCATATAAGGCACTGTCTTTGCTTTGCCTGTCAGTAATTTAACCAATGCATAGCTGATAAAGCCCATCGCAATACCATCTGCAATTGAGTAGGTAAATGGCATAAATACGATGGTTAAAAATGCAGGAACAGCTTCAGTGATATCATCCCAATCGATATGAGTGATTCCCTGAATCATCAACACACCAATGAATAACAACGCTGGTGCTGTTGCAAAACCGGGAACAGATTGAGCCAATGGTGCCAAGAACAAGCAGCCAATGAACAAGAAAGCAACCACAACTGCTGTTAAACCAGTACGACCACCAGCAGCAACGCCTGAAGCTGATTCAATATAAGGCGTGGTTGAAGATGTACCTAATGCTGCGCCTGCAACAATTGCCGTTGAATCAGCGAATAATGCTTTCTTCAACCGGGGTAATTTACCATCTTGCAAGAGGCCTGCACGGTGCGAAACACCAACCAATGTCCCTGTACTATCAAATAGATCAACAATAAAGAAGACAAAAATCACCCCAACCATACTGGCTGTAAATAGACCTTCGAAGTCCATTTGCATAAAGGTGGGTGCTAAAGAAGGAACTTGACCGACAACACCTTTAAATTCATTCAAGCCCATTGCTGTTGCAATAGCAGTCACAACAAGAATACTGAGAATAATCGCACCACGAACTTTAAATTGGTGCAAAACCACAATCATTAAAAAGCCGAATAGTGCCAACAATACCGTTGGTTGCTTGATATCCCCTAAACCAACCAAGGTCGCTGGATTATCAACAATAATACCTGCATTTTTAAGTGCAATTAATGCGAGGAATAAACCAATACCACCGCCAATTGCAAATTTAAGTGACATTGGAATCGCATTGACAATCGCTTCACGAATTTTAAAGAAACTAATCGCAAGGAAAACCAAACCTGACACAAAGACTGCAGCGAGTGCAGTTTGCCAAGGTACGCCCATACCTAAACAGACAGAATAGGTGAAATAAGCATTTAAGCCCATACCAGGTGCAAGTGCGATTGGATAGTTCGCAATAATCCCCATGACCAAACACCCAATTGCCGCAGCCAAACAGGTTGCAACAAAAACAGCACCATGATCCATGCCAGTTTCAGAGAGAATGAGTGGGTTTACAATGATGATGTAACACATCGTTAAAAATGTGGTTACACCTGCTAGAACTTCTGTTCTAAAGTTGGTTTTGTTCTCGCTCAGCTTAAATAAGCGTTCTAACAAACCAGCCGAAGCATTAGGCGTTGTCATAACATAGCACCTGTTGAAATCTAAGATCGTAGAATGTGAAATCTATACGTTTGTGTTTGCAATCTTTTTTGAATGTACACAAAAAGGTATACAAGGCTAAAAGCAATCTATATGCCAGCTTTGCCCTTGTGATACAGAGGATATGTATAAATTCGATTCCGATATCAAAACGTAAAAAGCCGCATATCAACATGCAGCTTTTTATTTAATGGTAAATATTTTAACAGATTCTATTCAAAACTTGAGTACCACAATACAAAAAAAGCGCATTTGATATCCAATCTCGGATGATTGGCGCAATAATGAATGCATTACAGCCCTAGAAACTAGTTACTCCGCTGATAGGACGACAAATGCGTATGCGGATTATGCTGTATCGTGTTCAGGCTATTTTCAGCATCTTGAACAATCTTCATCAACTCTTGACGTTTCTTTGCTTGGGCATCGACATAAGCCACATAACCCAAAATAAATATAGAGAAAGCCAAGACGATCGCAATTTTAATCTTCATTATTATTATCTCTATTATAAGTTTTCTTTGATATTAACAAAAAACAAGGCAAACGAGAACAAAAACACATATTAAAATCACAAATGATAACCACATCACAATTATATAGTTATTCTAACAAGTTTTTTGCTCAATTTTCGTTCAATCAAATAATAGAATATTCCAGTTTTTTTAGCAATGACATTTTATATAATTCAATAAGATAGATAAAAATTACATCTTTATAGTCGAAAAAATCCTTCATTTTCAGCATCTAAAAAATAAAAAGCACTTTTCCCGAAGGAAAAGTGCTTAAAGTCACAATCAAATATTTATATTAGAACTGGTAGTTCAAACGCACCAAGAAGTTGCGTGGTGTACCAGGCATAGATTCTGAACGCCAGTATTCTTTATTGGTTAAGTTATTGACCGCTATCGTAATGTTCCAAGGATTAGCACTGTAACCAATTGCAGCATCAACGCGGTTAAACCCATCAACAGCAGTCTGGTTATTTACATTTGTATAGTATGAACCCACATGAGTCACACCAACTTCACCATACAATTGTTCTGTTGGTAGATAACGAACAAATAGATTACCAGTATTTTTTGAATTAAGTGCTAATTGATGATCTACATTTGCAGGGGTTCTGACATCTTTTTTCACTTTAGCGTCTGTATATCCATAACCACCGCGAATAAAGACATTATCCAATACACGCCCAATAAAACTAAACTCAATCCCTTTAGATTCATGTTGACCAGCAACGGCCCAATCATCAGGTTTTTCAGCATCAGGTAAATAACGAATATTATTTTTACGGATATCATAAACAGAAAGTTGTGTATTTAGACGATCATTCAACCAATCGCTTTTAATACCCACTTCATATTGTTCATTGTATTGAGGTTCTGCATCAAAAGTATTTAATTTAGTATTGGCAGAAACAACACTCAACCCAACACGACCGCCAAAGGGTGCAAAACTTTTGCTATAAGATGCATAAAGACTTTGGTGTTCAGTTGGCTGCCAAACGAAGCCAATATTTGGGCTAAAGCTTTCGCCATCAATACGGCGTTTGTGATTAATATCGTCAGGTGTCGTCAGACGATTGGTCGTTGCAGTATCATAGTAGTCATAGCGACCACCTAGCATGACTTTAAAATAATCATTAAAACTGATTAAGTCCTGAATAAATAAGCCATAACCTTCACCTTGGTTATAGTTATGTTGATTAATTAACTTTTCACCGCCACGATTCTGCTGTGTAAGTGCACCAGTTACAGGATCATAGAATCCATCAATTCTTGAACCATCGACATTTTTATTGGCTAAGAATGGTTCACGTTGCTCATAAGTCCAATCCCCCCCTACCAATAGATTATGCTTTAAACGACCTGTATTAAACTCACCACGAATATCAAAGGTATTACTAGTCGTTTTATTATTGGTTTTCTGCCAATAATATATTTGAGAGATTTTTCCAACATTATTATAACAACGACGTTGTTCTACAGGAACATAGCTGCTATCACCTTCTTTACTACTTTCACCATTACTAGTTGTCGCCCCAGTTGCACAATATGTACCAGCATAAAAATGATCAAAATTTTGTTCAGTTTGGCGGTAACTTACAGCCCAATGAAAATTCCAGTTAGGTGCAAACTCATAATTCAAGTCAGAACGTGCAACTTGTAGAACATCATTGACGTAGTCACCATCTTGAGCAAAACCAGTTTTAATCGATGTTCCCTTTGGAAGCGAAGTGAATGATGGCCCACGATCAGGTACACGGTGCAATTTGTCATAGGTATATTGCATCGTCCAAGTTAAACCCTCATCATTTTTATAGGTAAAACTTGGAGACAACATCTCAATTTTGTTTTCAATACCTGAACGGAAACTATCAGATTCTCCATATTCCCCAGTTAAACGCACAGCAACGTTATCTGTGAGGACTTGGTTTAAATCTACAGTTGTTCCATAGTTATCATATGAACCACCATAGATACCAACCGAGCTTTTTGAATCAAAGTTGGCGAATTTACTCACCATATTGATTACACCACCACCTGAACTACGACCATAAAGTACAGAGGCTGGACCTTTTAAAATCTCGATACGTTCAATATTTGCAGTACTGCGGCGAACTTGACCACTTTCACGAATACCATCACGATAAATATCGCCTGTATCTGCATTGAAGCCACGCAGGCTAATACCATCACCACGCATGTCATAACTTGTTGATACGCCTGGTGTCCCCTGCAACATCACACTTAGGTCATTTGCCCCATAAATTTTATATTTCTGCACATCAATCGTATCAATCGTCTGTGGGATATCTTTTTTCTTAAGACCATTACGAGTCACACTTGCCTGATCATAATCAATATAACTTTTGATTGGATCAAGCTCACTCATTGCTTCAATTTTAATGGTTGGCATGACGGCTGTTGGCCCAGTCGCCTCATTGGCAAACGCATATTGCGCTTGTAGAAGCATCATGGTTAACAAGCTAAATTTAAAAATAGGCTTGTGATCCATATTCAAAGGTAAAGAACTCATAAAATTTCTCAAAAAACTCAGACAAAAATTAAAAAAATATTAAAAATAATAAAACGATACAATTTTAATAAAAATAATTCTCATTTTCACTATATTTCTTCTTTTTTATCTCTAATTTTGATTAGTTATTCTTTTAAATATGTTTAGATTAATTTACCTATTCAATAAAACGATAAAGGTATTTATCTAAATTTTGATATTGTGAGATGTAAATTCCATTTTTCTACACAATTTTACATTAGGCTACATACAAAATAATTTTATCTTTTTTTGGGGTTTACAGTGAAATATCCAGTTTATTGTGGAAAACTGAGTGTACTTAGCTCAGCGTTACTCGGTATAAGCGCTTCAATTTTTGCAGCGGAACCCCAAATTGAGACCTCACCAACTCCCCCATCTGAACAGAGCACACAGGTTTTACCAACCTTATCTTTTAAAGCCAGTGCTGAACCGCAGAAAAAGAAAGATGATGATATTAGTGCTGTACCTAAAACCATCATTACCCAAGAAGAAATGCTGCAGTATGGTGATCAATCCGTCATGGATGCATTGCGACGTGCGGCTGGATTCCAAATTCCAAGTTTTGGCCAAGGCCCTCGCGGTGGTGGCGGTGCATCAGGTATGCGCTTTCGCGGTGGCGGCGCACCAACATTTTTAGTGAATGGCGAACCTGTACAAGGTGGCCCACGTGGTGGCATGTCAGTTATTGACACCATTACTCCTGAAATGATTGAACGTATCGAAGTGATCAAGCAGCCTAGCGTTGCGCAAGCTTCGGTTGCTTCCTCAGCCGTAATTAATATTATTTTAAAAGAGCCTCTAAACACGGGTCTAAGTGGCTCAGTGAAACTCGGCTATGGTTTACGTGATAGTGGTGAGCAACAATCTGAACGTAAACAGATTAACGTTCAAGCAGATGGTCGTGAAAACCAATGGTCATATAGTGTTTCAGCCAATCAGATGTGGATGGACAATACTTCGATCACCAAAACAGAAACAGCCACCGGAACACGTGAACAACTTCGCACGGTAAACCGTACCATGCAAATGTTTTCACCACGTTTGCAGTACGATTTGGACGATCAACAGAAATTGATTGCAGAATTGTTCTATCGCAATGTCAAAATGGATGGTTATTCATCGAATCAAACTCAGGATGACAAGAACGACAGTATTCGATTAAACACCCGTTATGAACGTAAAGACAAAGATCTGAGTGATAAAATCCGTTTGTCAGTCGAACGTCAAACTGAAACACAACTGACGCGCTCACCTCAAAATACAATTTATACCGATGAAACTGTAAATGAGTATGGTCTTGCCTATGATGGCGTACGAAAACTAGATAAAGACCGTCAGATCAAATTCGGTTTTGATACGCGCAGTAACGAACTCGATAGCAATGTGAGCAAAAGCCTAGATGAGCAGCGCTATGCTGTGTATGGCGAAGGTAGCTGGCGCTTTACCGACCGTCAAACTGTGACGTTAGGGGCGCGTCAAGAATGGCTTAACCGCTCAGGCTTAGTCGATTATCAAGATCAACATTTAAGCCCTGTTCTAGCATATCGTTTCGACCTTACTGAACAGTGGTCAATTCAGACCAACTTAAGTCAAGCGTTTAAAAGCCCAAATACAGATCGTCTGATTCCCAATGTCACCGTTTCCACAGACAGCGATGCAGGAAGTTTGAATAATCCAGATCGTGGTGGAAATCCAAATCTAAAACCTGAAAAAATTCGTGCGGCTGAATCTACCCTTGCCTATGACTCTGCTAGCGGCGGGGTCAGCCTGACTGCCTATCATCGTGAAATTAAAGATTACATCGAAAAAGTCATTACACTGGAAGGTACGCGCTATGTGGAACGACCACAAAACCAAGATCAAGCGACCACCTATGGTGTTGAATTCTCAGGACGTTATGCTTTAAAACAAACTGATGCTGGGCATTCATTTATGCTCAATAGTCAAGTATCGACGATTCGAGCCAAGATTGAAGATGGACAGCATAATGAACGTTTGGTAAGTGATGTTGCCCCTTACAATGCAAGTACGGGCGTATCTTATAGTTTTAAACCATGGCAACTTTCAACCAGTGCCAATATCAGTTATACCCCAGAGTTTACCCGTGCCCTAGATGGCCAGCCTTATGATCGTACTACCAATCAGCGTTTTAGTTTAGACCTGAGTGCAACCAAACGTTTTGCACATGGCTGGGCTGCGAGTCTTAACCTTAACAATGTCTTGAGCACCCACTATAAAGAACGCCTGACGAACCAAACAGATGGTAGCTTATATCAAGCGAGAACCAATGAAAGTATTCCTTCATTGCAGTTTAACCTTGAGAAAAAGTTTTAATCAGTACCTAGCAGCAAATCATTTAACTAATCAAAGCCAGCGATTTACTTGTTGGCTTTTATATTTTAGATGCCCAAAGCGATGCAAGATGTGCTAAAACTGAATAATGACAATACTTTAACTGAGCATGTTATGATCCCAGCAATTGATCCACCTATGCTCTGAATAAAATGAGAACTGAACTAAAAGCGAAGATATTACAAGTCTGCGATGAAAAAATTGCCAAAAAAGGCGATAACGTAGGACTTTCATTTTATGCTTTCTTCGCCAATAAAAATGATGATCCTGAACGCCTCATGGAAGCTGCACACTGGTGGATTATGCAGCATCAACTCGATCATTTTGAAAAAGCCACTAAAATTAAAGCATTGATCTTGGCACAAGCCGATTAACGACTAGACTTAATACACATCTCGCTGATAACGCTGTTCAAGCTTGAGTTGCTCAACCCATTCAACACCCAAAAGTTCTTTTAAAGCTTGATCAACACCACTCGCCATGCCTTTCAAGCTACCACAGACATAAATAGCTGCACCTTGTTGAATCCAAGCCTGTAATCGAATGGACTGGCTTCTTAAACAGTCTTGCACATACACTTTTTCAGCTTGATCGCGAGAAAATGCATAATCCACCTGATCTAGATAGCCATGCTGCTGCCAGTAGTTAATTTCTGCCTGATAAAGATGATCAAACTGCTGCTGTCTTTCACCAAAAATCAGCCAATTTTGTTTATAACCCCAGTGCTCTCGTTGACGCAAATGCGCCAATAAACCAGCAATCCCAGTCCCGTTGCCAATTAAAATCAGAGGTCTTGCATCATGTGGCAAATGAAAATTTGGATTATGCCGAATATGTGCTTGTACGCATTGATCAGGTTGCAACCCCTCAGTCAGCCAACCAGAACCTAAACCTAATCCAGCTTCTGTTTGCTGCTGTCTAACCACCAATTCGAGTAAACCATTTTCAGGTAGGCTTGCAATTGAATACTCGCGCTTTGCTAAAGCTTCAAATTGATCTATCCATTGTTCAAATATTTGATCTCGTCTGGCTGGGAGTTTTCTTAAATTTAACGTTCTTAATTTAGTGGAAATCTCCGCATTTTGATTGCGCTGATGTAAGACCAAAAACTCCTGAATTTCTTTCAGATTGTTCTCACATTGGATTTCCAGAATATCCCCTGATGACCAGACCAGCTCTTCATCGCCAATCAATTGAACTTTATAAATTGGCTCACCGACACTGCCTTTATTTAAACACTGACGATGGGCAAATTTTAATGGCAACATCTGTTGGGAATTTGCTAAGTCACCCAAGCTCACCGATGTCAGTTGCTCTAAACCACTCAACCATTGTTCCAAATCACGACTATTCAGTTGATCAACCAAAACCGTATGAAATAAAATTTGTGCCTGATGTTGAAGCAACCATTGTTCTAATCGCTGTCCAAACTGACAGAAGTTCGCATAACGCCGATCTCCCAATGCCAATATTGCAAATGATAAATGGGATAAATCTAAGTCCTGAGCAAATGCTTTATTGATAAAAGATTGTGCGCTATCAGGTGCATCCCCTTCACCATAGGTACTGACCACCCATAAAATTCTTTGTTGTTCAGTGAGATCATCAATACTGAGATCTTGAATAGTTTTGACTACGATCTGATCATCAACTAAACGTAGTTGTTCAGCGGTATGTCTCGCCCAGATTTCTGCATGTCCAGATTGGCTCGCATAGATGACCAAATATGAAGGATGCAATTGCGAAGATGACTTTGAACGTTTTTGCTGCCAAAGCAAGTACACCACAATAAAAAGATGCAGACCCAATAATATTGCCAAAATCGCAATAACGATCAGCACAGCCTGTGTCATGACTCCACCTTAAATGGCAAACCAAATGAGTAAAATAATCGCTGCCAAACTTGCTGCTGTAAGAAGCAAATGTGTGATTAAACGGGTTTTAATCGTGAGAAATAAAATATAGCCCGCCAAAGACAATAAAATGATGATGATCGCACTGATATCGATTAACCAATGCCATGTTGCACCAACATTTTTACCGCGATGCAAATCATTGAGCAATGAAACCGTGGTGGCTGGTTTTTGGGTAATTTCAACTTCACCTTGATCCATCTGTAGCCACAGATCTGTTGAACCTGCGGGACTCTCCAAACGGATCATCACCTCGCCATCCATCACTTCACTACTTTTATAGCGACCAATTAATGAATGCTTGTCACGAACAAAATCCAAAATCGCCTGACTTGGATTTTCTTGTTTCTGAATTGCACTGATAAAAGCAGGTGGCAAAGTAATTTTCGCTATTTGTTCATCATTGGATGATTTAAACCAATCTGGGTTATTGAGTAACAATCCTGTCGCAGCAAAAAAAATCAGTGCGATAAAAGCGAATGCAGAAAGCCAGCCATGCACATAGCGTGCATGGCGGTAAAAATCACGGCGTTGATACAAAAGACAAGCCTCGAAAATAAGTGGGACTTTTTATTAAGCGCCACGTTGGAAGTTTAATTTCAGCGTACCAATTTCTGCCTGTGCTGGAAGTGTTTTTGTGACCGCTTTTGGCCCAACCTCTAACTCAAAGCTTTGATATGAATGGTCACCATGCTCACGAGAGGTTTCAATATGGATTAAATATTTACCTGCATCGACAGCTTTGCCAGCTTCATCTTTACCATCCCAAGCTAAACGATACTGTCCTGGTTGGCGTGATGGTTTTGCAACAGCATCCAAGTTTGGCATTTGACGACCATAACGGCGCCACCACACATAGTTTGAGTTAAGCCACTTCTCATCTTTACCCCAAACTGCAAGGGTACGAACCAGTTTTTTATCACTATCCGTCACCCAAACTGAAACATAAGGCGCACGGTAATTATCAACAGCAAGTTTTGGAATATTCACTTCAATTTGAGCCTGATAACCTTTAGGCCAAGCTGTTGCAGCAGCATTTGCAGCCACATGTCGAAGGATCGCAGGCTGATTGGCATCTAACAAAGTTGACCAGCCTGAACTTTGATAGCTGCTGCCATCACTGGCAACCAATTGTGCTTCGAAACCAACCAGTTGCTCAATCAGTTGCATGCCTTCATGCGGTGACATTGCTGTTAAAGCCGTTGCTAAAGCATCTGCATCTGCAGCACACTGCCCGACCACTACACATTGCTCTACGGTTTGAATTGGCATTCCCGTTTGAGGGTTAAGCAAATGTGATTGCCCTGCCAATGAACGATAACCTTGTCCACTAAAAGCTACTGCTTGATCTTTGATATTTAAAATTTGGTTTGGTGCTGCATTATCAAAGCGTTCATTTGGATCTTGAATACCGACTTTCCAACCTGCCTGTTGAGGTGATTGTCCCCAAACACGCATATCGCCCCCAATATCAACCAAAATTCCCTGTAAATGTGGCACAGCTTGTTTCGCGGCAATCAAGGCACGGTCAATCACATAACCTTTTGCATAGGCATCTGGTGCGACTTGAACCGCAGACGCAATTTTAATCTGTTTGGTTTTTGGGTTTAGCTCAATACTTTGTGTCTTTAACTGGCGCAGTAATGCTTCTTGGGTTTGATCATCCAGACTTTGCACCTGATTGCTGTGTTCCCAAAGTTGAATTAACTGGCCTAAACGCGCATCAAAACCACCACAGGTCGCACTACGCCATTGTTCACAAGCAGCAATGACCTCATAAAGTTCAGGAGATGCTGCTATTTGTTGCTCACGATTCAACTGACTGATTTCACTGTCATCACGCCAAACCGATAGAATCTTATCTAAACGTGCAACTTCTGTCTGAATCGCCTGTAATGCCTTTTCTGCATCGTGTTGATGTGCTGTCGTAACAACAACATCCAAAGATGTGCCCAAAATATGATCTTGATGAAAACTATAACTTGGAATCTGCACTGGAGCTTGCAATATAGGTACATCTTTTGCGCTACTTTCATTGGCCTGAGTTACAGTAATTGGCGACATAAATACAGCCAGTGCGGCCATCAACGGTGATAAACGAAATATGATTTGAACTGGGCGAAAAACGTGTTGCGTTGATGACATCGTTAAGGTTCCTTTTCTCAGATTTACCTAAGCCAATACATGAGCTTTATCAAAAGCAAATAGCTTGGTCTCACGCATGAATTACAGCCAAAAGAACATGAAAGTGAAATCATTTTATTTTCAATAAAATCAAAAACATTCTATTCACTTAAGACACACATTAGGGAGAAAAATAACGTGTTTATCTTTATATGTACAATGGCATAAAAACGATTAAAAATTTATCGAAATAATATTGCAACTGATACTCGTTATCAAGTAGATTGTAGCAATTCTTTTGCATTTTTGTTTATTTCTCTTTTAAGGAATTCTTCATGCGTCATCTGCTCACTGTTGCCCTTTTTTCAGCGCTGCCAACATTCAGCTTTGCTCACACAGCAAGTCCTTTTTTATTGCCAGACGTATTTGATAGTAAAGCAGATAGCGTAAGTTTCCAAAGCGCAATCACTGTAGAAAAATTCTTTGTCCCAGGCCGTAACTTTAAAACAGATTATCAAGTGACAACACCAGAGGGTAAAACCGAAACAATTAAAGCAGCAGCAGAATTAAAAAAATTCAATATTGCTGAAGTCAACTTAAGTACCGAAGGGACGTATCGTATTCGCACACAAAATGCGACGGGCACTCCGACCAAATATGCCTTGGTTGATGGTCGTTGGTTACGCGTTCGTCCTCAGCGTCCAGCAAATGTCAATCCAATGCCACCGCAAAATAATAATGCAGCACAAAAAGCACCTCAAGCGCCTGCAAATCAACCACCTCGTTTTATTGCTGAAGACCAAATCCCTGCAAATGCAAAAACTGCACAGACGGTCAATCACTATATCGCAGAAAGTTTTGTCACCAAGGGCAAACCTAGTGCTGTCCCAGCTGTGAGTAATAAAGGCTTCGAGTTCAAATTCTTAACTCATCCGAATGAACTCTATGCTGGCGAATCATTTAAGGCGCAAGTTTTAATCGATGGCAAACCTGTGCCAAACTTGGAAGTTGATGTATTTAAAGGTGCAAGTAGCTATCAACCCAATGCAAAGCGTGATCAGCCGCATGTAAAAACCAATGCCAAGGGTGAAGTTGAAGTTAAATTCAGTGAAGCAGGTATTTATCTGATTACAACCGCTTATCCAGAAGCAAATACAGATAACACCAAACAACCTATCGCACAATCTTATACTTATAGCGTCACGGTTGAAGTGACTGAATAAGCCTTTTAATGAAGGTACTTATCAGCGTATAAGTACCTTTCCCCACCTGATTTAATCCCTATCCATTTCTATCTTAAAAATAACAGCGTATATTGTTTTAAAACTCGTACTTAGCCTGTTTTATGACTTCAAAAAAAACCAGTGATGCAGGTATCTTTTTGTGGATGGTCTATCAAACCATGCAAAAGATGGATATAGATGCTGCCGCCATCTTTGCCCAGGTGCACCTTCCAGATCAACCACCTGATAAATTTGTGCGTCGTGACAACTCTACTCAGCAGCGTTTTTGGAAAGCCGCTGTAGAAATTAGTAAAGATCATGACATTGGCTTGCATATCGGTGCAAATGTCCCAGCGTTTCGTGGACAAGTTATTGAATACCTTTTTCTGAGTAGCCCAACATTTGGTGAAGGCCTCAAACGGACCATGCGCTATCAAGCCTTACTCACCGATGCCATGTCATTTAACTTAGACATGATAAATGAAGATACGGTCATGATTTCAGGCCTAAATCATCCTGTTCGGCATTATCTGGAATGTGCGATTGGCATTCTGCTTAATTTTTTTAAATACATTAGTGACGAAACATTTATACCGCTTGAAATTGGCTTGCCCTATCATGAAGGTGCACACCCAAATGAATATCAGAAAATATGGGGATGTCCTGTTAGACTTGGTCAAGAGAATGGCTACATTTGCTTTGATGCAACACAATTAACAACTGCTTCTCCTGCACATGAACCTGAACTTTTAAAAGTACATGAACATCATGCTGCTTCACAGCTTGAGCTATTAAACAAACATCAGCTCATCAATGAAATCGAAAAGATCTTGGCTAGTGGATTATTAGAGTCTGGAGATTTTGACCAGAACATCGTGGCCCAATATTTAGGACGCAGTGCCCGTAGCTTAAGAGCAGACTTACAACTTTTAAATACCACTTATGAAAAAGTGATTGCCCACTATCGCGAACGCCTTGCACGGCGTTTGCTATCCCATACACAAGAAAGTATCGATCAGATCGTTTATCTTACAGGCTTCTCTGAACCCTCTGCTTTTTCAAGAGCCTTTAAACGCTGGACTGGGGAGACACCAACTGCATACCGACAACGTAAGCAGGCTTAAATTGATTGGGTAGGCAGCTCCAAACTGTCAGATCAGTCAAAATATTTTGTTCATCTCTTTTTAAAATCAGATCCATGTTAGACGAGGTAATCCAGCATGATCGGTTTTCCAGTAGGTGTTTTTGTTGCAAATGGTATGGAATGGTATTTCCACAAAGTATGGTTGCATGAATTCCCTAGTAAAAATAGAAATAGCCCCTTCTTTACGCATATTGCCCATCACAAACGTGCACGTTTAAATGGCTTCCATGATGAAGGTTATGCAGAATCCATGTTTAAAAATTCTGAAATGTATAATGAAAAATCAGCATTAATCGGCTTAGCTGCCACATCTACGATTTTTCTACCCGTTGCCCCTTTCTTTACCGCGGGCTTGTACTATGGCATTTGGAATTATTGGAAAGTTCATGCCAAATCACACTTAGACCCAGAGTACGCCAAAAAGCGGATTCCTTGGCACTATGATCATCACATGACTAGCAATCAAAATGCGAATTGGTGTGTGACCCGTCCATGGTTCGACTATATTATGGGAACCCGAGTCATGACCGATGTATCTGTTACCGAAACCAATCCCTTGGCAATGAACATGCCAAAGTGGTTGGAAAAAAGAGTAAATCGTGTAGCACGTCGTTTATTGCCTAAAGCATATGCTCAAATTGATGCCAATACCCAATTTGATCAACAGAATTTAAGGCAAGGAATTGAAGTGGCTTTATAAAATATGAGGCGCTTATTCTTTTGATATAACCGAGCTAAAATAGCTCGGTTTTTTATTATGAGAACGTTAATGTGAACTGGTTTTAGACAATAAATTTAAAATCAGCACACCACTCATAATCAACACAATGCCAATAATTCCCCAAAGATCCAGTTTTTGATCAAACACAAACCAAGCAACTGTGGTAATCAAGACTATCCCAACACCAGACCAAATCGCATAAGCAATCCCTACGGGGATCGTTTTCAAGGTTAAAGACAAACAATAAAATGCAATCATATAACCCACAACCACCACAATGGATGCAATTGGCTTGGTAAAACCTTCGCTGCTTTTCAGGGCTGATGTTGCAATCACTTCCGCAGCAATCGCAATGAATAAAATAATCCAGTTGTTCATTTACCCATCTCCCATCATCAAATACGACCTATTAGAATATCTACAAGAAAAAACACCCTTTATAAAAAGGGTGTTTTCATATGACTTAGAATTAATCTAGTGACAACTTAAGCCGTTTTTTTCGCCATATTGTTTTTACGGATCGTAATCATGACCAATTGCACTGCCGCTGGCGTAACGCCAGGGATACGACTCGCTTGTGCCAAGGTCTCTGGACGAACAGTATTTAGCTTCAAAGTGATTTCACGTGATAAACCTGAAATACCATCGTAAACAAAATCAGCAGGAATCTTGGTTTCTTCAAGACGCTTTAATTGCGCTACATCTTCGTGCTGGCGGTTAATATAACCTTCATATTTCACCGCAATCTCAATCTGCTCACCCACATGTTCAGATACTTCCGAACCCGTTAATTCAGCAATTTGGCTAAAATTAATATTCGGACGTTTCAACAAATCGATCGCACTACACTCTTTACTGAGATCTGCACCCGTCATTTCAACGAATTTTTTACCCATTGGGTTATTTGGCGCAGCCCATAAATGCTGTAAGCGAGAGGTTTCACGCTCAACTGCTTCCATTTTTTCGCTATACGCAGCCCAGCGTTCATCATCAACCAGACCAAGTTCACGACCAACCGCAGTTAAACGCTGATCCGCATTGTCTTCACGCAACATCAAACGGTATTCCGCACGCGAAGTAAACATACGGTACGGTTCTTTGGTTCCAAGCGTAATCAAGTCGTCTACCAGTACACCCATATAGGCTTGATCACGTTTTGGTGTCCACTCTTCTTGTTCCCAAGCACGGCGTGCGGCATTTAAGCCTGCAAGTAAACCTTGTGCACCCGCTTCTTCATAACCTGTCGTACCGTTAATTTGACCAGCAAAGTACAAGTTTTGAATCGCTTTGGTTTCAAGTGTGAATTTCAACGCTTGAGGATTGAAATAGTCATATTCAATTGCATAGCCTGGACGCAAGATATGCGCATTTTCCATACCGCGAATCGAACGAACCAAATTGAACTGCACATCAAATGGCAATGAAGTCGAGATACCATTTGGATAAAGCTCATGCGTATCTAAGCCTTCAGGCTCCAAGAACACTTGATGTGAATCTTTATCTGCAAAACGGTGAATTTTATCTTCAATCGATGGGCAATAACGTGGGCCAACACCTTCAATCACACCGGTATACATTGGTGAGCGATCTAAACCACCACGAATAATTTCGTGGGTTTTTTCGCTGGTATGCGTGATATAGCA
Source organism: Acinetobacter sp. ANC 3882 (assembly GCF_022549545.1). NCBI lineage: Bacteria > Pseudomonadati > Pseudomonadota > Gammaproteobacteria > Moraxellales > Moraxellaceae > Acinetobacter > Acinetobacter sp. ANC 3882. Next base: position 815,047 of record NZ_JAKZGB010000001.1, read on the forward strand.
ATTGACTTGTTCGGGATGCATCGAAACATCACCCATGAACGACATCACGGGAGATGGGAAATCACCTGGTTGTGGTGTCATGACAGAGAAATCGACTGTACGCGCATCAATACGTGGTGGCGTACCAGTTTTTAAACGACCAACAGGTAAATCAAGCTCGCGTAAACGATGTGCCAATGCAATTGATGGAGGATCACCAGCACGACCACCACTTGTGTTTTGCAGACCAACGTGGATCACACCACCCAAGAATGTTCCTGTTGTCAAGACCACGGTTTTGGTATCAAAACGAATACCCATTTGGGTGACAACACCTTTAACTGTATCGCCTTCAACAATTAAGTCATCCGCCGCTTGTTGGAAAATATCCAAATTGGCTTGATTTTCTAAAGTATGACGAATTGCAGCTTTATAACGTACACGGTCTGCTTGCGCACGCGTTGCACGTACAGCAGCACCTTTACGTGAGTTTAGAATACGGAATTGAATACCACCTTTATCTGCCGCAAGTGCCATTGCACCGCCAAGTGCATCAATCTCGCGGACAAGATGTGATTTACCAATACCACCGATTGCTGGGTTACAGCTCATCTGCCCCAAAGTCTCAATATTATGCGTCAACAATAATGTTTGTCTTCCCATACGTGCAGCAGCAAGCGCCGCTTCCGTACCAGCGTGACCGCCACCAATTACGATAACGTCGTAAACTTTAGGATAGTGCATAGTGGTAAATGTGTATTCAAAAAATGACAGAGTATTATACAGGAGTTTTCTATTAAATTGGCAAAAACCATCAATATTCTTATAGGTTCCAAGCCACTGTTCTGGCTACAGAATACACAAAAAGAAACCTTATGTTGCATTTCCCTCTTATACTTCACACAGCGAATCATCACTATTAACTTGAACACCACTGTTTTATCTGTTCAATTTCTTATCCTAAAAAGTGCATAACAAATACTTAGGAAAATGACATGAACACAAAGCTTTTATTTTCATCTCTTATTTGTGGCCTATGTTTTAGCGTAGCTGCGCATGCAGATACCAAGGCGACCCAAGATCAGCAAACCAAAAAGTATCAGCAGGTTTGTAAAGGCAAAAAACAAGGTGACCCAGTTTCTTTTGCCTATAAAGGCGTTGTTTTCAATGGTTCATGTGAACCGAATGAAGCAGGTAAATTAGCGTTCCAGCCACCAACACCTGCAAATAATGCAGCGCCTGAGACTCAAAGTCGTCTTGCAGAAACACAATCTGCACCGCGTCCTGTAAGTGAACCTGTAGAAGCGCCACCCGTAGCTCCTGCTCCTCCAGCTACACCCGATGTAGAACAAACTGCGCCTTAATTGCAGTCATTATAAAGAAGGTCTCTGTAGACCTTCTTTTTTTATTTATCTGTGATAAAAACGATGCGATAAGCCCATCTCGCTTAAATATTTGCCCTTAAAATTGTAATCTGTCTATTTTATAATCCCTTTAATAAGTTTTAATCTATTACAATACTCGCAAATACATTTATTTAGGTTTTCCTGTGAACTGGCTACAAATTCATATTACTGTTGATCAAAATCAAGTTGAACTGACCGAAACATTACTCCTGTCATTAGGTGCGGTGAGTGTTACCTTGGATGATGCAGAAGATCAAGCCTTGTTAGAGCCATTACCAGGAGAAACGCCACTTTGGAATAAAGTCATCGTTACAGGGATTTACCAACAGGAAGAAGATGATCCAATTGATGTCGATACTTTAGAAGCATTCTTAAAAGTTCAACTCCCAGATGTGCCTATGCGTCACCAATATTTGGAAAACCAAGTTTGGGAACGTGCATGGATGGATTATTACGAGCCAATTCAAATTGGTGAGAAATACTGGATTGTTCCTGAATGGTTAGAGCCACCTGAAGCAGATGCAACCAATATCAAGCTTGATCCAGGTCTTGCATTTGGTACAGGCAACCATGCCAGTACCTTCTTATGCTTACAGTGGTTAGGTAAAACCGATGTAAAAGATAAAATCGTGATCGACTACGGTTGTGGTTCAGGAATTTTAGGTGTTGCAGCACTTCTGTTGGGTGCGAAAAAAGTTTATGCAACCGATATCGACCCTCAAGCGGTACTTGCTACAAAACAAAACGCAGATTTGAATGGTGTACTGGATCGTCTTTATGTAGGATTACCTGAAGAGTTTGATCAAGAATTTAAACCACAACAAGCAGACGTCCTTGTCGCAAATATTTTAGCGGCACCGTTAATGGCGCTTGCGCCTGAATTCTCAACTTTATTAAAAAATGAGGGTGAGTTCGCACTTGCTGGTGTAATCGAAGAGCAAGTTGCTGATGTTTCTAGTGTTTACTCGCAGTTTTTTGATATATTAGAGATTGAAAAGCGTGAAGAAAACTGGTGTCGCATTTCAGGAAAACGTAAAACAACAATTTGAGAACACTGTTACTTATGAGTGAAAAACAAACCCGCTGCCCTAAATGTTCTACTGTGTACAAAGTGACCCTTTCACAACTCAGTGTTGCACAGGGCATGGTTTGTTGTCCGAAATGCGTGATTAACTTTAATGCACTCACCAATTTATTAGAATCAGAAAGCGAAGATATCCCGACCCCGACCAATCGCTCGCTTTTTTCTTCAATTCAACCTGACAGCTCGTTTGCAGAAAAGCAAATGCAGATTTTGCGCATCTTTGATCAGAAAATTGAAAACTCAAATATTGATTTATTAACGTATCTCAATAACCTGAATTACTTTAATACCGAACCTGTTACAGCCCTACCCAACTTAAATCTGTCAGAAGATACCCTGTTAATTGATCATGAGGCCAATGACAAACAGCATGGCTGGCTGTATTACACCTTGTGGGGTTTAGGTAATATTGCTCTCATTTTAGTGTTTGCATTTCAAATTTTATGGTTCAACCCGAAACTGATGCATGAAAGCCCAGCACTGAATCAGATGTTTAATTATGCATGCGGCATTTTTTCATGCAAAACCAGCAATGAACAATACAAATACCTTAGCTTTGAAAAAGTAAAAATTAAGCGGGGCGAACAAGATAGCTCTGTTTTTTCAGGCGTACTTTTGAATCATCATGAGAATAGCGTAGCACTCCCTCCTATTAAGGTTGTGCTCAAACAAAATGACGAAGCCGTTTTTAATGTAATGCTTAAACCACAAGACTATTTAGTCGACAGTTTAAAAACGATTCAACGCATTCCAACCAACAGCCCTTTTCGCTTCGAATTTACCCTTCCAAAAAGCAAAAATAGCTTTAATGACTATAGTTTAGAATTTGTACAGCCCTAAAAGCTCAAAAAAGTGACAAAAAAACAAAAAAAAGTGAAGTTAAATTGCTCACTTTTTCGCTGACAGTGGTATGATACGCGCCACGAATGCTTTGACCTACTTACTCCTCGTTATTTATAGACAATAAAATCGTTAAACGAACTGTGCTTCTATCCCATAAGCGCATTGTTGGTTTTTTTGTTTTTAAAAGTAGGCTGTAACAAATATTTAACTATTGTTACGCTTATTTTTTACACAATTCGAGGATTTGTGGCAAGCTAATAGTCCCATTGTTTTAGAGTCACTGTTTTAGGATCTAAAACAGGACTCAGTAATTTAGACCACATTTATATCACTTTACCCAAGTAGATATTTTGAATTTTCGGATTAAAACGCATGAATAGCAAATCTCCTATTTTTACGGCTCAATCTGATGTCGCTCTTCGCATCCATGTTGATCGCGCAGTTCGTCATTATTTTGCACAATTGCAAGGTGAGCAACCATCTCAAGTTTATGACATGGTTTTAGCAGAAATGGAGAAACCTCTTTTATCTGTGGTCTTAGAATATACTCGCGGTAACCAAACACGTGCCGCTGAGATTTTAGGCCTTAACCGCGGAACTTTACGCAAAAAGTTAAAAGCTCACGGTTTAATGAGTGAATAATTGATAAAATGCTCACGTTCTCGTGGGCATTTTTTTTGCCTTTTATTTTCAATCTGTAGACTTCAAACTGTTGACTAAAATCATGACTATCAAACGTGCTTTAATCTCTGTTTCCGATAAAACTGGAATCGTTGAATTTGCTCAAAATCTTGCAGCGCTAGGGGTAGAAATTTTATCTACGGGCGGTACATATAAGTTGCTTAAAGACAACAATATCGCCGTAGTAGAGGTTTCTGAACATACAGGTTTTCCTGAAATGATGGATGGTCGTGTAAAAACACTACATCCAAAAATTCATGGAGGCATCTTAGCGCGTCGTGGTCTGGACGAAGCAGTGATGCAAGAACACAACATCGATCCGATTGATCTGGTGATTGTTAACCTGTATCCATTTGCAGCAACAGTAGCAAAACCAAACTGTTCACTTGCAGATGCAATCGAGAATATCGATATCGGTGGCCCAACAATGGTTCGTGCCGCAGCAAAGAACCATGCATCAGTGGGTATTATCGTAAATGCAGCTGACTACGACACAGTGGTTGCTGAATTAAAAACAAATGGTGCGCTGTCTTACGAAACTCGTTTCGACTTAGCAGTAAAAGCATTTGAGCACACGGCACAATACGATGGCATGATTGCATCTTATTTAGGTGCGCGCGTTGGTAAAACTGAAGGCGAAGCGGATCTATTCCCTCGTACCTTCAATACCCAACTGAATAAAGCACAAGATTTACGTTATGGTGAGAACCCGCATCAAAATGCGGCTTTCTATGTTGAAGCGACTGCTCAGGAAGCATCAGTTTCTACTGCGAAGCAATTACAAGGTAAAGAACTTTCTTATAACAATATTGCAGATACAGATGCCGCACTTGAATGTGTGAAATCTTTTGTGAAGCCAGCGTGTGTGATCGTTAAACATGCCAACCCTTGTGGTGTTGCTGTTTCTCTAGATGGTATTCAAGCTGCTTATGATCTTGCTTATGCAACCGATCCTGAGTCTGCTTTCGGCGGCATCATTGCATTCAACCGTGAATTAGATGTCGCAACTGCTCAAGCGATTGTTGATCGTCAATTCGTTGAAGTGATTATTGCTCCAAGTCTTGCAGATGGCGTACTTGAAATCACAGGCGCGAAGAAAAATGTTCGTGTCATGGTTTGCGGTGAACTTCCTGCAATTGATGCACGCGCACCACAGCTTGACTACAAACGCGTCAATGGCGGCTTATTGGTTCAAGACCAAGACTTAGGCATGATCACTAAAGACGACTTAAAAGTTGTGACAAAGCGTGCACCGACTGAACAAGAGATCGATGATTTGATCTTTGCTTGGAAAGTAGCAAAATACGTCAAGTCAAATGCGATTGTTTATGCTAAAGATCGTCAAACCGTTGGTATTGGTGCTGGTCAAATGAGCCGCGTCAACTCGGCACGTATCGCTGCAATCAAAGCAGAACATGCAGGTTTAGTGGTTGAAGGTGCGGTCATGGCATCTGATGCATTCTTCCCATTCCGTGATGGTATTGATAATGCTGCAAAAGCTGGCATTAAATGCATTATCCAACCAGGCGGTTCAATGCGTGATGAAGAAACCATTGCAGCAGCTGATGAAGCTGGCATTGCGATGGTCTTCACAGGCATGCGTCACTTCCGTCACTAAATAATATAAGTCTCTAGCCCAATCCCCCTAAATCCCCCTTTATAAAAAAGGGGGACTTACTTTTATCCAAACTAAAAAGCATGTTGCCCTCTTTTTCAAAGAGGGGTTTAGGGAGATTCAGAGGGGACTTTTTTATTCTGAACAGGTATATTCTTAGATACTGAAAAAAGGGAAATAACTTTATAATGAATATTTTAGTTTTGGGTAGCGGTGGCCGTGAACATGCACTTGCATGGAAAATCGCACAAGATGCAAAAGTCACTCAAGTTTTCGTTGCACCAGGTAATGCAGGTACAGCAACGGAAGACAAATGTAAAAATATTGATCTGAATATTTTAGACAATCCAGCCATCATCAAATTTGCACAAGAGAATGATGTTGCTTTGGTCATTGTTGGTCCAGAAGCACCATTAGTAAATGGTGTGGTAGATGCAGCACGTGAAGCAGGTTTAAAAATCTGGGGCCCAACTCAATACGCTGCACAGCTTGAAGGTTCTAAAGCATTTGCTAAACACTTCTTAAAACGTCACAACATTCCAACGGCTTTTTATGACGTATTCACTGAAGTTGATGCGGCTAAAGCCTACGTTGAGAAAAATGGTGCACCAATCGTAATCAAGGCTGATGGCTTGGCTGCGGGTAAAGGCGTCATTGTAGCCATGACCAATGAAGAAGCTTTTGCTGCCATTGATGACATGCTTGCAGGCAACAAATTTGGTGATGCCGGTTCACGTGTCGTGATTGAACAGTTCCTTGATGGTGAAGAAGCAAGCTTCATTTGCATGATCGATGGCAATAACATCTTGCCAATGGCAACGTCACAAGACCATAAACGTATTTTCGAAGGTGATGAAGGTCCGAACACTGGTGGTATGGGAGCTTACTCTCCTGCTCCTGTAGTGACAGCAGAAGTCTTTGAACGTGTTATGAACGAAGTAATGCGCCCAACTGTTGATGGTATGGCAGCAGATGGTCATGTTTATACAGGTTTCTTATACGCAGGTTTGATGATTGATGAACAAGGTCAACCCCGTGTGATCGAATTCAACTGTCGTTTTGGTGATCCAGAAACTCAACCGATTATGATGCGTTTAAAATCATCTTTAGTCGATTTAGTTGAAGCAGGTATTGCAGGTAACTTACCAAGTGAAGCTGAATGGGATGAACGTAAATCAATTGGTATCGTACTCGCAGCTGAAGGTTATCCAGAAACCGTACGTAACGGCGATGTGATTTCAGGTCTTGGCCAATCTCCAGAAGATACCAAGATTTTCCATGCAGGCACTGCAATGAGTGCTGATGGTCATGTGATTACAGCAGGTGGTCGTGTACTGTGTGTAACTGCACTGGGTGATACCGTTCTTGAAGCACAAATCAATGCTTTAGAAGTGTGTGGTCAAGTCACCTTCACGGGTATGCAATACCGTAGTGATATCGGCTACCGCGCGATTGCGCGTGAAAAAGCTGAATAAGTTTTTTAAGCAAATAAAAGCCTTCTTCGGAAGGCTTTTTTATTCCATAAACTGCATAAATATGAATTCTATATTCATTATTTAAATATAAAATTCAGAAAAATATATATTTATTATTCAATTGATTCATTTCTCTATATTTTTTGAAAAAACTATAAAACTATCATTTATTTATATTTACTTAGTCGATGATTTTCTTTTACTCATCAGACGATTGGTCTCCTAAGTACAGGCGGTTCCACTATAACCTCCTCTAAATTGTTGCTATGATTGCCGAAATTTTAGATGTTGTTTTTATGTTAACTACATATTCTTTTTCATTATTTTCAAATGACTGGAATATTGCACCTAACAAAACAAATTGCAGCTAAATCCAAATTTGATTTGAAAATGAGATGAATAGTTGCTTCCTATCTGTATATACTGAATTGGAACATGAATATTCATCTACTTTTCGGATGTTGTAGATATCACACTTGTTCAAACTTTAACAATAATCCAGGGATTGTTTTGAGTGCGATGTCAATTTACAACATACAAACCTATTGCAATCATGAATGCTAGAGAAATAATGATTTTCTCGACATTTTTCCGATTAGGATTTATACATGAAAAAGCTGATTAGTCTTTTTTTAAGTGTATCGGTGTTATTACTTGCAGCCTGCAGTAAACAACCTGATACCGCATCTACCGAACAAAAAGGTGATGCTGCTGCATTACAAACTGTTGTAATCGCTTCTACAGGTTCAGACGCTGATATTTGGCGTTATATCGCAACATTGCCAGAAACCAAAGCAGCTGGCCTTAAACTCGAAATTAAAAACTTCACTGACTACGTTGCAATGAACACTGCTGCAGCGAATAAAGAAGTTGATTTAAATGCGTTCCAATCTTACGCTTACCTTGTCGCGTTCAATGCTGCAAATAAAGACAAGATTGCTCCTGTTTCAACAACTTACTTAGAGCCAATGGGTATTTACTCAAGCAAAGTAAAGAAAGTTGAAGAGTTTGCTGAAGGCGCTACGATTGCGATTCCAAATGATGGTGCGAATGAGTCACGTGCTTTATTACTTTTACAAAGTGCTGGCTTGATTAAATTAAAAGCTGACTTCGATCCTGTAAAAGGCACTCCTGCTGACATTATCGAAAACAGCAAAAAAATCGTGATCAAACCAATCCAAATGGCAACAGCTGTACGTGTGAAAGACGAAGTTGATGCGATTTTATTGGGTAATACGCTTGCAATGGAAGGCGGTTTGAACGTTCTTAAAGATGCCATCTACTATGAGCCTGTTGATCAAAGCACCAAGTTAAATGTCAATGTATTGGCAACTGCTGAATCACGTAAAGATGATGCTGTGCTGCAAAAAGTTGGCGCGCTTTATCATACGGAAGCAGTAAAGAAATATGTTGAAGAACACTTTGCTGGTACGAAAGTTGACGTAAATAAACCAACGAGCTACCTCACAGAAGCGAATTCGTAATATAATACCCTCAAATAAAACAGGCAAAGTGATTTTGCCTGTTTTTTCTTTTTTGCATAGTATTGACGAACATGATCCAATTTAAAAACATTTCGAAACACTATCAGTTGAAAGGTCAAACGATTAACGCACTGGATCAGATCAACTTAGAGATCCCAGAAGGCAGTATCTTTGGCATTATTGGCTATAGTGGTGCAGGTAAAAGTACGCTCATCCGTTTGGTGAATTTACTTGAGCGCCCTTCTCAGGGACAAGTGATTATTAACCAAAAAGACTTTACTGCAATGGATGCACGTACACTTCGTCAAGAACGTGCAAATATCGGTATGATCTTTCAGCACTTCAATTTACTTCAGACCAAAACTGTGTCTGAGAATATTGAAATGCCATTAAAATTACTCGGTCATAGCAAAACAGAGCGAGAAAAGCGTCTCGCCGAATTACTTGATTTTATTGATCTCAAACATAAAAAAGATGCCTACCCTGATGAGCTGTCAGGTGGTCAAAAACAACGTGTTGGCATCGCACGTGCGCTGGCAAATCATCCTAAAATTTTACTGTGTGATGAAGCAACTTCGGCACTCGACCCACAAACCACCAAATCCGTTTTGGCGCTGTTAAAAAAGATTAACCAAGAACAAAACATCACCATTGTTATGGTCACCCATGAAATGGATGTGATCGAATCGGTGTGTGATTATGTTGCTGTGATGGAAGCTGGTCATGTCATTGAAACTGGTCCGACACTGGATATTTTCAGTCAACCACAACATCCAACCACCAAGACCTTTATTCAAACCGTATTGCAACAACAATTACCAGTCAACATTTTGAATAATCTCGAACATAAGCATCACAATAGTATCTACAGCTTGCAATTCTTGGGTACTTCAGCACAAGAAACCGTGATTCAAGCAGCGATTAAGCAGTTTGATGTGAGTTTAAATATTTTGTTTGCCAATATGACCGAGATTAATGGCACGGTAATCGGGCAAATGTTTATTCAACTTTTAGGTGATCCGCTAACGATTCAGGAAACGGTGAAATTCCTTGAACTTCAAGGGGTGAAAGTTGAACAGTCTGGAGTGGTCAGCCAATGAGAGATTTAATCGTACAATGGCTGACACAAGTCACCGCTCCGTTTTGGCATAGCTCACTGTCTATCGACCAATTTGTTACAGCACTACAAGAAACCTTCCAAATGGTATTCTTTTCGCTGCTGTTTGGCTGTATTTGGGGACTCATCCAAGGCATTACCTTATTGGTTACCCGTAGTGGTGGTATTTTACAAAATCGCGCGATTTATTATTTCCTAAACCCTATTGTCAATGCACTGCGTTCACTTCCCTTCATTATTCTATTGATCGCTGTTATTCCACTAACCAAAATGCTGGTTGGAACTTCGATTGGAACGTGGGCTGCAATTGTGCCGTTAACCATTTATGTTGGCCCATATCTTGGTCGTTTAATTGAAACTTCATTACTTGAAGTGAATGAAGGGATTGTTGAATCTGCTCAGGCAATGGGTGCTTCACCTTGGCAAATTATCTTTAAGTTTATTATTCCAGAAGCGCGCAGCTCTCTGATTTTAAACCTAACTACAGGTACAATTTCCCTCATCGGAGCAACAGCGATGGCCGGTGCTGTCGGTGCTGGCGGTATTGGTGACTTAGCCATTTCATATGGCTACCAGCGTTTTGATACCAGCGTGGTGATTTTAACCGTGATCGTGTTATTACTGTTGGTTCAGATGGTGCAAATGTTGGGTGACTGGCTAGCAAAATTGCGCTAATCCATTACTTCATAAACAAACGCTCAACTTGGGCGTTTTTTATGTCTTGTTTTACTTGGGAAAGTAGATTTCATTCGCTGCTTTGAAGGTATTGACATGCAACGGGACCAAATCATCCAGTGCCTGATATCCCCCTGCTAAAACGAACAGCATCGGAATTTTCATTTTCTTGGCCATTTCAAAGACAATACGATCACGTTCAAATAACAACTCCGTCGTAAACCATTTAGAGCCATATTTATCATGTTGATGACAGTCCATGCCTGCCTGATAAATGATTAAATCAGCCTCCCAACGCGAAGCATATTGAAACGCCTCAAAGATTGCTTCACGGTATAAATCAAAATTACCTTGTTTGGGATGGATATAACGGGTCAAACTGCGTTCACTGGCTTTGCAGCCAAAGCGAATTCCAAAAATTCCAAAATTAATCAGATTGCTCATTCGATTGGTAAAAATAGCAGTGCCATCACCCCCATGTTGGTCACAGTCTAAAACGAAAATACGTTTTTCTGGATATTGCTTAGCGACCAGTGCTAGACCATTAAAAGTACAATAGGCTGCACCCGATTCATAACTGGCATGATGAAATCCTTGTGCAATATTTGCAGCAACCCCTTCGTTCATGGCAATTTCAGCCCCCAATAATTGCCCTGCCTGAACCGATAAAATCGCATCTCTCAGTTGTTCATTCCATGGCTTAAACCCTTGGATGGTTGCAAATGCGGATTGCCCTGATATAAAAGCATTCACATATTGTGGATGATGTAATTTCTTTAATATTTCAATATCAATCAGCCCTGGATCAACCAACTCGACCATTTGATGGGTACGCAACACATCTGCAACGGCTGTGAGTTTTTCCATACTATTGGTATGCGTTTGTGCAAAATAGCGTGGAGAGTAACAAGCTTTTAGCATGGATGTCCTACGTAAATTTGATCATGTGCAATGTCCATCAGCTGACTTAATTCAGTTGTATCTGGTCGAAATAATCCATTATCCACCTGTTGTTTAAAGTGATACCCAAATGCCCGAGCACGATTTTTTGGCGAAACAGCCAAAGTTGTTAAGCGTAAAAACCAGAAACCATTCATTTCGGCAATCGGGATCACATAGCCTTTATATTGTTTATTTTTATGTTTTTCGAGCTGTTCGATTTCATAATTGGCAGAAAATAAACTTCCCGCAGGTAAACGAACACCATTCATCATCAGGGGTACTAAACTAATACAGGAATGGTTATCCCCCATATTCAATTTTTCCATCATGATCGGTTGATCATGCGCATTCACGAAAATATTGATTTCACCCTGCCGTAATAAACGGTGATGTGCAATGCGCAAGAAAAACTTTTCCGCCATCGGACAAGAACCCACTTTGGGCTTTTCTGCCAAAGCCTGACACTCAATCATGCCAATCTGCTCGGCATCCTGTGGCAGGATAATATCGCTCAGTAGCTGACAAATTAATTGGCTCTCTTCAAGCTCTGCATATTGATGAATCGTTCTTAACTTGGCTTGAAAATCGACTTCCTGTTGCAGATTTTGTGCGAAGCTTTCTTGTGGATCTAGACGTTGCAGACATTGTTGAACTGCTGGATTGATATCTAAGTTACGCCACGACTCAAGTTGTAATCCATAGGAAGCACTTTGACTCAGAATATTCTTTAAGCCCTTGCTGTCATACTCTTCAAAAATGCGTAAATCTTGTAAACCAATGGCATCCCTTGGCTGCGAAACGAATTCCGCAATCACACGTGTTGCTTGGGTGTAGCCACAGCCCCGTCGTTCAGTTTGATGACTAAAATGCTCATTCAGCATTTCTGTAAGTTTGGCAGAGAGTGGATATAAATACTTTTTAAAGATAACGACCACTTCATGATCGGGTATATCAGACATAGCTCCCTCTCTTGTTGTTGTGATTTATAACAACTTTGTCTTTAAAAAATGAACTGTAGTTATCTTGTTCAGCCTAATCATTTAAATTATTTAGCTTTGATTCAATATTTTTATAGAAATAAAGATGAATATAAGCCATTAACTTATAAAACTTTTATCTCATCTTTATCGAAAAAATGACACTTGTCAACGATAAAGATATTCATGGAGAGTGGCTGTCAGAATATGCCCGAAAAAGTCATTATTCAGCACTAAAAATTAGCAGGAGTTTTGCACTGGAGTAGATTTCCACTTACACTAGAAACAGGCACTCATTATGAGCACCCAAATCGCAATAACCACACGAAACAAAGCTTTAGGATTCGGCTATGCATTATAAGATTCATGCAATTGACGTAAAAAATGCCTTAAAAAACTATATTTGGTTATTGGAAGATACAACTACACACGAAGTTGTTGCCATTGATCCAACAGAAGCTGGTTTGGTCACAGATTTTTGCGAACAGCATGGCCTACAACTCAAACAAATCTGGCTGACCCATTGGCATCGTGATCACACAGGTGGTGTTGAAGGACTACTCGCAGATCAGAATATTATGGTCTATGGACCTCGTGATGAACTCAGTAAAATTTCACTGATCTCAAACCCTTTGCAAAATGACGATCATTTTCATTTTAATGATCTCAAAGTTGAAATTATTGCAACGCCAGGCCATACCCTTGGTCATATTACCTATTTCATTGAAAAAATTGAAACGCTGTTTAGCGGTGACACCTTATTCGCAATGGGTTGCGGTCGTCTGTTCGAAGGGACAGCGGAGCAAATGTACCATTCATTGAATCGACTGGCTGCCCTGCCTATTCAAACCAAGGTGTACTGTACCCATGAATACACACTTGCCAATGCAGAATTTGCCTTAACTGTTGAACCTCATAATGTTGCTTTACAAGAGCGTATGCAACACGTTAGAGCACTCAGAGAAGCAAATCAAATTACCCTCCCAAGTACCATTGAATTAGAGCTTGAAACCAATCCTTTTCTGCGTACCGAAAGCGCTGAAGACTTTGCGCGCATTCGCAGTTTGAAAGATCAATTTTAATTAAACCCCAGCGTCTCCATTGATTCATTTTCTGCTTGTTCAATAAAGTGGAAAATGAAATCATTTTTTACATTTGACCCAAGAAAATTTTTAAAAAAATTTGCTTTCCTCCAAGTAAAGACAAAATATTTTATATAATAAATTCAATTAAATAACAAAAGCACAAATAAAATTCTATCTATAAAAATTACGCTAAATTTACATTACTTACATGTGGAAAAATAAATCTATGCAATGCCCCTTTAAAAAAATTTAACTGACCCTTATTAATAAATACATGTTCACAAGGAGATCTGTCATGAAAAACAGAGTTGTTAAAGCAAAAAACGTATTGGCTTTCCGTATTTGGTTAGAAAAATTGGGGTATTCAGTTAAAAATCTGACAGATAACCGTGGTTTTACATTTAGTTTTAAAAAAGAATATGGTTTGGTTACTTATGATCTTTCTGGTAATGCTTTAGCAATGCAGTTGGGTGAAGAATTCGAAGATCATTTAAAAGCCTAATGACAACTTTTTCTAAACAAAAGGATTCCAAAGGGATTTGGAGTCCTTGATTAATCAAGATAAGAATATTTCAAACTTTTCCTCCCTTTTAATTCTTCATTTTCTAACCATTTCAAACAAAATATTAGGGTCTGGTGACATTTCAGCCATACATTGCGTTATTCGCTAAAACCACATCAACGAGGCATGAAAAGCAGGCAATTGCAGCCCCTTGCCAAGTTTCATAACGTAGTTTAGGGGAGTTTTAGCTATAACCCTCTGGGACAGGGCTATTTTTTGCCGTTACTACGTTATGTTTTGCTTACTTAGAGTACTAAGTTTCGCAAAACTCTCCTTGTACCGCCTAAAAAATATCCTCTGTCGCAAGTATCTGTGAAATGTCAACAGCCCCTATTGGAACAAAACTGATTTCCAAGTATCATTATGCCCAGTCGAGGGATGCTGCGACGATTGATCGGCACTAAAGATCAATTTGCCAGGCTCGATGTGAGAAGCAACGCTTCGCAAGACAACGGCATCCGCGAACAGAACGATCCATACTATTTTTTCTAGGAGATCCTGATGAACGCGGTGAATGCTTCATTTACAGATTATAAAGTTGCTGATATTTCCCTTGCTGACTACGGTCGTAAAGAGATCAAACTCGCTGAAGCAGAAATGCCAGCTTTGATTGGTTTACGTAAGCGTTATGCAGCTGCAAAACCACTTGCTGGTGCAAAAATCTTGGGTTGTATCCACATGACAATCCAAACTGCTGTTTTAATCGAAACATTAGTTGAACTCGGCGCAGAAGTGCGTTGGACCTCATGTAATATTTTCTCAACTCAAGACCATGCTGCTGCTGCAATTGCTGCAAGCGGTGTTCCAGTTTTTGCTTGGAAAGGCGAAACTGAAGAAGAATACGTATGGTGTTTAGAACAGCAGATCAATGTCAACGGTCAGCCTTGGGATGCCAACATGATCTTGGACGATGGCGGTGACTTAACTGCACTTGTTCATGACAAATACCCTGTGCTTTTAGAACGTATCCACGGCATTACCGAAGAAACCACAACAGGCGTTCAACGTCTATTAGAAATGTGGAAAGACGGTTCGCTTAAAGTTCCTGCGATCAATGTGAATGACTCGATCACTAAATCGAAAAACGACAACAAATACGGTTGCCGCCATTCATTAAACGATGCGATCAAACGTGCAACTGACATGTTGCTTTCTGGCCGTCGTGCGCTTGTGATTGGCTATGGTGACGTTGGTAAAGGTTCTGCACAATCTTTACGTCAGGAAGGCATGATCGTTCGTGTGACTGAAATTGATCCAATTTGTGCAATGCAAGCTTGTATGGACGGCTACGAAGTTGTATCTCCATACAAAAATGGCGTACAAACTGGCAAGAAAGAAGACATCAACCAAGACTTATTGGGCAATACTGATCTTGTTGTCACAACTACGGGTAACTACCACGTGTGTGATTCTGCAATGTTAGATAGCTTAAAAGCAGGTGCGGTAGTTTGTAACATCGGTCACTTCGATACAGAGATCGACACTGCATACTTACGTGGTTACAAGTGGGTTGAAGTAAAACCACAAGTACACCAAGTGTATCGTTCAGAAGATGAAAACAACTACCTGATCCTTCTTTCTGAAGGTCGTTTAGTGAATCTTGGTAATGCAACTGGCCACCCTTCACGTGTCATGGATGGTTCTTTCGCCAACCAAGTTTTAGGTCAAATGCATTTATTCGCAGAAAAATTTGCCGACTTACCTGCTGATCAAAAACAAGCTGCTATTCGTGTAGAAGTACTTCCTAAGAAATTAGATGAAGAAGTTGCTGCTGCAATGGTACTTGGTTTTGGTGGTGTGTTAACCCAGTTAACGCAAGTACAAGCAGATTACTTAGGCGTTCCTGTTGAAGGTCCGTTCAAATCTGACGCTTATAAATACTAAGAAAACTAGGGCAGACGTTTTACGGACTGCCCTTTTTTCTAAAAATTCCAAGCGATTTTAAAAAGGATTTGAAATGACAAAACGTGTTCCTATTTCTTTTGAGTTTTTCCCGCCAAAAACTGATGCAGGTGCGGAAAAATTAAAAACTGTTCACCAAGAATTACAACTGTTAAATCCAGAGTTTTTCTCGATTACTTATGGTGCGGGTGGTTCGACGCGTGAACGTACTTTAGCTGCCATCCATGATTTCAATGGCAAAGGCACGCCTGTTGCACCTCACTTGTCTTGTATTGGGGATAACAAAACACGTATTGCTGAACTTTTAGATTTATACAAATCTCAAGGGATTGATCGCATTGTCGCATTACGTGGTGACTTACCGTCAGGTCAGGTTGGTCTAGGTGAATTACCCTACGCTCAAGACCTCGTGCGCTTTATCCGTCAACATTCAGGCGATCACTTCCATATTGAAGTGGCTGCGTATCCTGAAATGCACCCTCAAGCAGATACATTTGATGGTGACATTCAACGTTTTGTTGAAAAAGTGAATGCAGGCGCGAACGCAGGGATCACCCAATTTTTCTTCAATCCAGATGCTTATTTCTATTTCATCGAACGTATTGCCAAAGCTGGTGTGGATATTCCAGTTGCACCAGGTATCATGCCGATTACCAATGCAAGCAATTTAATCCGCTTTGCAGACGGCACAGGTGCAGAAGTTCCACGTTGGATCCGCAAACAACTGGCTGCTTATGGTGATGACAGTGCAAGTATCAAAGCATTCGGTCACGAAGTGATTGTAAATCTTTGCGAACGCCTGATCGTAGGTGGCGCACCGACACTACATTTTTATTCAATGAACCAAACTGAACCGACTCGACAACTCGTTGTTGATCTTGGTTTAAACTAATCTGTACGAGCACGACCCAAGCATGAATCGTTTTTATATCGAAACCGAATTAAATACTGGCAATACTGTTGAATTGACCGAAGCGGTATTTCATCACTGGGTACGCGTGCTACGTGCAAAAGAACAAGAACAAGCCATCTTTTTCAATGGAAAAGGTGGTGAATATGTCGTAACACTGACGCAAATCAACAAGAAAAATGCTTTTGTTTCTGTTGATCAATTTGAAGCAGCTGATCGTATCGCACCCTTCACCGTTGTTTTAGGTCAAGTGATGAGTAAAGGTGATCGCATGGATTATGCGATTCAAAAAGCCACAGAATTGGGTGTTACGACCATTCAACTGTTAACCAGTGAACGTTGTGAAATGCGTTTAAAATATGATCGTGACCAGAAAAAACTAGACCACTGGCAATCCGTTGCAATTGCGGCCTGCGAACAATGTGGTATGAATCGCGTTCCTCAAGTACTCGCTCCAATTTCCTTAACAGAATGGCTGAATTCTGAGCTACCTGCATCTCGTTTGGTACTCGCGCCAAATAAAGACCAGAACAATGTATTGCTGAATAGTTCCCCTGATTTAGCCTTGCTCATTGGTCCTGAAGGTGGCTTAAGTGAAGCAGAAATTAACACTGCCAATCAACACCAATTCCAAAACTGGTGTATTGGTGACCGTGTACTCAGAACGGAAACTGCGCCCGTTGTTGCCTTATCTATTTTAAATTATCACTTTGCATCGAACTAAAGCAGTGGCATTGCTTTCTGTTATGTTTAGCGTTAATTTAAAATAAAACTCTGCTCTGTTTACAAAAAAACAAAGACTGTAAATATAGATAAAAAATGAAAAGGATTATTCTTTGTATGTTAGGGGTTCAGGAAAAAAATTTGCCACAGTTTATCTACACGGATCAAATCGATTATCCAAACCATGTGCGCCTATTCGTATTAAGCGTATTCTGTATTTGTCTGTTAGATTATGCCCTATTCGGTATTTTTTATTCTTTTGAATCGAATATCTTCACAACATGGATGAGTATCACTCTCGTCATTTTGTTTAGTTTTTCCTGCATTTGCCATTTTTTACTTAAACGTTATTCATCCGTTCGCTTCACCAAGCAAACCAATATTATTTTTCAGTTGATTTGTTTCTTTACCGGCTTATTGATCGGGGTCAATACCATTGTAATTAATCATTATTTAATGGTAGACGTCCCACATCTGGTTGGATCGCATGTTTTAACCTTGACTGCATTGTTACTCACAGCATCTCATATCATTGCGCTGACCTTCTTAACTCAACATATTCGCTATTTCTTTTTATTTTTTATCCCAAGTATTACACCGCTCATCGTATCTCAGTTATTGCATCGAGATCATGATCATACCCTGTTCTATCTTGCTTACTATTCATCATTTTTTGCAACAGTCCTATGTGCTCAAGCCACCTTCAAAATTCACAAACGTTTGGCCTTGGTACTAGATAAGAATAAGCAATTGATTGATGTCGCTGAACAGCACAATCAATGGACAGAAGAGCTGTGCCAACAATTACAACGTGAAGTCAATAAATCCAAAGATATTGAAGCACAACTCCAGTTTAATAATCACTTATTGGAACAGAAAGTTCGTGAGCGTACATTTGACCTGACACAGATGAACGAAAGTTTAGAAGAACATCGTCAGAATTTAACCTTTGCTCATGAAACTGCGGGAATTCGTCCTTGGGACTGGAATCTTGAAAATCATACCGTTGGTGTGACCAATGCGCACAGCAACGCAGTCACCCGTAATTCTGAAAATCACTACACCCTATTACATAAAATCATTCACCCAGAAGATATCGAGCGGGTAAAAAATACCTTATACAATCACCTCTGTGGCCAAACTAAACGCTATGAAGAAACATTCAGGATCAAGCGTCAAAATGGCGAATGGACATGGATTCACGATGTCGGTCAGGTGATTTTGAGAGATCCTAAAGATGATACACCTTTAAGAATGGTAGGTATTCATCGTGATATCAATCAGGAAAAGAAAGATCAGGAACGCTTAAAACTCGCTGCCAGTGTGTTCGAACAAGCCTCTGAAGGCATTTTTATTTTAGATGAAAACTTCAACTACATTGAAGTGAATCCGAAATACGAGCAACTTACGGGCATTGATAAGCAAGCGATCGTCAATAAACAGTTATTTGAAATTACCAAACAAAATAAACAGCATCATCATAATTTCCATTTGTCTATTCTTGATACCCTGCGTGAAGAGCATGAGTATGAAGGCGAATTTCAAGAAACTTATAATTCTGAAAAATCATGTTTTTTATGGATCCATATCAATGCTGTGAAAAATGAGCAAGATCGCGTCATCAATTATATTGGTATTGTCTCAGACCAGACCGAACGCAAACACCAGGAACAACGCTTATCTTATCTCACCAATTACGACACCCTTACTGATCTGCCAAACCGTTTTTATTATCAGCAACAATTACATCAGTATTTGGTGAATGAAGCTTCGATTCAGCATTTAGCAGTGATCCGTTTAAATATCGATCGTTTCCGTGCATTGAATGAAATTATCAGTAACCAAGCAGGTAATGAACTGCTGAAACAGGTCGCGCAGCGTTTGCGCATTAGTAATATTGATGCCCTGTTGGTCGCACACTTAAGCGCAGATGACTTTGCAATTATTTACGAAATGTCGCCGCTGCATCCGCCGATTCATCAACTCTGTAATAACATCGTTGAAGCCTTCAGCAAACCATTTTATCTGGCTGATCAAGAGTACTTCGTCAGTATTTCAATTGGTGTTGCCATCTATCCTGAACATGGTCGCCAAGTCGATAATTTAAATACCCATGCGGAACAAGCACTGACTGAAGCCAAGCGTTTGGGTGGCAATACCATTCGCTACTATTCAAATGAAAGAGCCAATTTTGTTGCGAAATATACAGATTTAGAACTCGACCTCAGAAAAGCCATTCAAAACAATGAACTGGTTGTTTACTATCAACCGAAAATCAATGCGCACAATAGTCACATTAATGGTTTTGAAGCCCTGATTCGCTGGAAACATCCAACCAAGGGTTTGATCATGCCAAGCATTTTCATTCCTTTGGCGGAAAGTACCAGCTTGATTTCTGATATTGGTCAGTTCGTTTTGCATGAAGCTGCTAAACAATTACAAACATGGCAAAAGCTTGGTTTTAACAATATCAACATTGCGGTCAATATTGTGGCGCAACAAATTTTACGTGGTCAACTACTGCATGATATCGATGCGGTGTTAAATACCTATGCCATTTCAGGAAAAAATCTGGAACTGGAAATTACCGAATCAGCCTTTATTGAAAATACTGAAAGCGTCAAAACGGTATTACATGCCATTAAAGAACGTCAGATTTCAATCGCACTAGATGACTTTGGAACAGGCTATTCTTCACTCGCCTACCTAACCGAATATCCAATTGACATTTTAAAAATTGATCGCGCGTTTATTTCAAAAATTGGCAATGCCAAACAAGATGCGATAGTTAATGCCATGATTGCCATGGGCAAAACCATTGGCCTAAAAGTTGTAGCAGAAGGCGTTGAGACTGAACAGCAATACGAATATTTGAAACGACAAAATTGCGACATATTACAGGGTTACTTATTTTCACAACCACTTACTTCTGCCCATGCAACGGAATATCTACAAAATCAGATTCAGCAGTCAACTGTAAAATATTCCATTTAACAGCTAATTTTGAGCTTTTTGGCAGTTTATTTTACGCGCCACATCGATTGTCAATAAGCTCGAAGTTCAGTGAAAATAAGCTTTTTTGACTGTGCGAAAGCATGAACTAGTGCTATATTCTTGTGCACTTATCTTAATATAGTAATTAGACTTCTATATGTCTGATTATTATCGGAACAAACGAGACTCAGATGGACGATCAATCTTTAAAACAAGCCGCTTTGTATTACCATGAATTTCCAACACCAGGCAAAATCAGTGTGACACCTAGCAAGCAGCTCGTTAACCAACGAGATTTAGCGCTTGCGTATTCCCCAGGTGTTGCTGCTCCATGTTTGGAAATCGAACGTGACCCTTCTGCTGCTGCGAAATATACAGCTCGCGGTAATCTGGTCGCGGTTGTGAGTAATGGTACAGCCGTGCTTGGTTTAGGAAATATTGGTCCGCTTGCTTCTAAGCCAGTAATGGAAGGTAAAGGCGTTCTGTTCAAGAAATTCGCTGGCGTAGATGTATTTGATATCGAAATTGCTGAAAATGATCCAGATAAGATCGTTGATATCGTTGCTTCTCTAGAGCCAACCTTTGGTGGTATCAACCTTGAAGATATCAAGGCACCAGAATGTTTCTATATCGAGAAGAAACTTCGCGAACGCATGAAAATTCCAGTGTTCCATGATGACCAACATGGTACCAGTATTATTGTCGGTTCAGCATTGCTCAATGCTTTGCAACTGGTGAATAAAAAGATTGATGAAATCAAAATCGTTGCATCAGGCGCTGGTGCAGCCGCACTTTCGTGCTTAGATTTACTTTGTGCTTTAGGCGTAAACAAAGCCAATATCTTCGTTGCCGACTCTCGCGGTCTTCTCACAACATCTCGTGAAGGATTGGATGATTCGAAAAAACGTTATGTTCAAGACATTCAAGTCAGCCAATTACATGAAGTGATGGCAGGCGCTGATATGTTCTTGGGTCTTTCAGCAGCAGGCATCTTAACCAAAGAAATGGTTAAAGAAATGGCTGCAAATCCAATTATTTTTGCACTTGCAAACCCAGATCCTGAGATTTTACCTGAACATGCGCATGAAGTTCGCCCAGATGTCATTATGGCAACAGGACGTTCTGATTATCCAAACCAAGTAAACAATGCGCTTTGCTTCCCTTACATCTTCCGTGGTGCATTGGATGTTGGTGCAACCACCATTAATGAAGAAATGAAGATTGCATGCGTACATGCAATCGCACGCATGGCACATGTTGAAGCAGATGCTGCAACCTATGGTGAAAAATCTGCTTCATTTGGTCGTGATTACCTCATCCCTCGCCCACTTGATCAACGTTTGATTTTAGAAATCGCGCCTGCTGTAGCGAAAGCTGCAATGGATTCTGGTGTCGCAACACGTCCAATCGAAGACTTCTCTGCGTACCGTCAACGTCTTTCTGAGTTTGTTTATAACTCAGCATTCTTGATGAAACCGATTTTCTCTCAAGCGAAGACAGATCCAAAACGCATTGCTTATGCTGAAGGCGAAGACCAACGTGTATTACGTGCTGTTCAGATTGTGGTTGATGAAGGCTTAGCGAAACCAATTCTGATTGGTCGTACTGCCGTGATTGAAGACAATATCAAAAAGCTAGGCTTACGTTTACAACATGGTGTAAACATTGAAATCGTCGATCAGGAAAAAAATCCGTCGTATGATGATTTCTGGAAAGAATATCACCAGATCATGCAACGTAAAGGCGTGACAGTTGAATATGCGCAACGTGAAGCACGTCGTCGCTCTACACTCATCGCAGCAATGTTGGTTAAATTTGGCAAAGCTGATGGTATGTTGTGTGGTACTTACTCAAGCTATGACATTCATTTAGATTTCGTGAAAAACATCATTGGCTTAAAAGAAGGCCGCAGTACCTTCTTCACGCTGAATGCCTTGATGCTTGAAGATCGCAATTTATTTATTGCTGATACTTATGTAAATACCAACCCAACAGCGGCTCAACTTGCTGAAATGACCATTTTAGCGGCTGAAGAAGTTCGTCGTTTCGGTATTACACCACGTGTTGCCCTACTTTCTCACTCAAGCTTTGGTAGCGACCAGACTGACGCAAGCGCACAAAAAATGCGCGAAGTCTATCGTTTACTTTCAGAACAAGCACCTGAGTTAGAAGTGGAAGGTGAAATGCATGGTGATGCGGCATTAGATGAAAATATTCGTCACTTCGCATTCCCGAACTCACGTTTCAAAGGTTCAGCAAACTTATTGATTATGCCTAACCTAGATTCAGCGAATATTTCATTCAACTTGTTAAAAGCGACATCTGGTAATAATGTGACCATTGGTCCTATTTTATTAGGTGCTGCAAAACCTGTTCATATTCTTACACCTACAGCAACGACTCGTCGTTTGGTGAATATGACAGCATTAACGGTTGCCGAAATTCAGCAAAGTCAAAACTAATTCGACTTAAGCCTCGCTTTTCTTGAAAAGCTTCGCTTAACGCTTGAGAAAACCTCTATTCTGTAGCATGATTGTGTGAAGAATAGAGGTTTTTTCATGCAAGTTTATTTAGTAGGCGGTGCTGTTCGAGATCATTTGCTCGGCCATCCCTATCACGAAAAAGATTATGTGGTGGTTGGAGCAACGCCCGAGCAATTATTGGCTGAAGGTTATCAACCCGTTGGCAAAGATTTTCCTGTATTTTTACATCCAAAAACAAAAGAAGAATACGCCCTTGCTCGCACAGAACGTAAATCTGGTGTGGGTTACCACGGCTTTCAATTTTTTACTGACACTACAGTTAAACTAGAAGAAGATCTGATACGTCGTGATTTAACAATTAATGCAATGGCGATGGATGACGCAGGTACACTGTATGATCCCTATGGTGGACAGCACGATTTAGATCAAAAAATTCTACGCCACGTTTCTGATGCATTTACCGAAGATCCACTGCGTGTACTCCGTGTAGCACGCTTTGCTGCCCGTTACGCGAGCTACGGCTTTAAAATCGCAGATGAAACTCTGCAATTAATGCAGGAGATTGCCAAATCTGGTGAGCTTGATGCATTAACACCTGAACGGGTATGGAAAGAAACCTCGCGTGCTTTGCTCGAAGACCATGCAGATGTCTACTTCCAAACACTCAAAGAGTGTGATGCCTTAAAAATCTTATTTCCAGAGATTGATGCGTTATTTGGTGTACCACAACGCCCTGAGTATCACCCTGAGATTGATTGTGGTATTCATACCCTCATGGCGCTCAAACAAGCCTGTTTAGCAGAATATGCGCTTGATGTGCGCTTTGCAGTGCTTGTCCATGATCTTGGCAAGGCACTCACCCCTATTGATGAGTTACCAAGACATATCTTGCATGAAGAACGCGGTATTAAGCCGGTGACAGATTTTTGTGACCGGTTAAAAGTACCTACACATTTAAAAAGCTTAGCCTTAATTGTGTGTAAAGAACATTTGAAATGTCACCAAGTCAAGAACCTGAAACCAGGTACTTTATGGCGTCTATTACAACGTTTAGATGTATTACGTCGACCTGAAAAAGTGGAAGCTTTTGTTCAGGCCTGTGAATGTGATGCCAAAGGGCGTTTAGGTTTAGAGCAACGTCCCTATCCCCAAGCACAATTTATGTTAGATGCGATGCAAATCGTCAGAAATATACGTGCACAAGATTTGCCTGAACATGTCACTGGCCCAGAAATTGGTGAAATGCTGATTCAATATCGAATTGATGCCTTAGCCAAATTTAAAGAAAATGCACAATAACTGATTAATTTTTAAGTAAATAAAGTTAATTTTTTGCAATTTTTCTTGTTTATAGAGCAAAAAGATTATTAATCAAGCAAACGGTTAATTTTATTTACTATTGTTGTTGACGCATCTGCTTTTCATGCCTAAAATGCGCATCAGATTCTCCAATAGCTCAGTCGGTAGAGCGACGGACTGTTAATCCGCAGGTCCCTGGTTCGAGCCCAGGTTGGAGAGCCAATCTACTATTCTCCCATAGCTCAGTCGGTAGAGCGACGGACTGTTAATCCGCAGGTCCCTGGTTCGAGCCCAGGTGGGAGAGCCAAGATTCTAAAAAGCCCTGATCATTGATCAGGGCTTTTTTTATTACTCAACAATAAGAATGCCCCATAAAAAAGCTCCTGATCAACAGAAGCTTTTTCTTTTAATTC
This sequence comes from Acinetobacter sp. ANC 3882, assembly GCF_022549545.1. NCBI lineage: Bacteria > Pseudomonadati > Pseudomonadota > Gammaproteobacteria > Moraxellales > Moraxellaceae > Acinetobacter > Acinetobacter sp. ANC 3882. The sequence goes on from NZ_JAKZGB010000001.1 coordinate 839,696, forward strand.
AACTTAGGCAGCGACCTGTGCTGGCACACCACTATGAAAACGGAACGTATCATCTGGGCTTAAAATCAGATTCTTTTCCACTTCACGAATATACTCAATACGTTGCTGGATCGTCTCTTCTGGATCTTTGAGTTTTGCAGTTTTTGCAACATCCAAAGCCAGTGCTAAATAGTCCTCAAAATGACGCGATTCTGATTTAAGCAGATAGCGGTAGTAACGCCCCAGCTCATCATCAACAATTGGTGCCAGCGCATAGAAGCGCTCACACGAGCGCGCTTCGACAAATGCGCCAATAATCATCACATCAATTAAAGCCTCAGGCTCATAGGTACGGATTTCTTTACGTAATCCACCTGCATATCGTCCTGCACTCAAACCCTTCCACTCTTGGCCACGTTTGTTCATGAATTCCAAAACCTGCTCATAATGCAGCATTTCTTCACGCACCAATTGCGCCAATTTCACTTGCAGATCTGTAAAAAAGCTATAGCGGAACATCAAATTCATGGCCGTACTTGCCGCTTTTTTCTCGCAGTTAGCATGGTCTTGCATCAAGATATCAAGATTATTAACAGCTTCGCCCAACCACGCCTGAGGAGTTATACAACCTAAAAACCCAATGACAGGCTGCATTAACTCGTCATAATTTATACTACTCATCAACTTATCTCGCAGCAGCCTGAATTGCTGCTTTCATATCCGTTACCGCTTGAGTCAGACCAACAAATACGCTATCAGCAATAATCGAATGACCAATGTTGAGTTCATGAATTTGAGGGATCGCAGCAATTGCAGCAACGTTATCTAAATTCAAGCCATGCCCTGCATTCACCACCAAACCTTTGGCTGCCGCGTACTCTGCACCTTGAATAATCCGTGCTAATTCAGCTTGCTGCTGCTCTGTAGTCTCGGCATCTGCAAATGCACCCGTGTGAATCTCAATGGTCGGTGCACCACAGGCAACAGCTGCATCAATTTGCGCCAAATCTGCATCGATAAACAAAGACACATCACTGCCAATTGCAGTCAATGCTTGTGTTGCTGCCTTTACTTTTTCAAAATGCCCAACCACATCCAATCCACCTTCCGTGGTCACTTCTTGACGACGCTCAGGTACAAAGCAAACATGCTGAGGTTGAATCTCTTTTGCAAACGCAACCATTTCATCGGTTACCGCCAATTCCAGATTCATACGTGTTTTTAATAATGGACGCATACGGCGTACATCATCATCTTGTATATGGCGGCGATCTTCACGCAAATGTAACGTAATCCCCTCAGCACCTGCCTGTTCACACACCAAAGCAGCCTGAACTGGATCAGGGTAAGTTGTACCACGTGCTTGTCTTAATGTCGCAACATGATCAATGTTTACACCTAAGATTGCAGCCATAAAAAATATCCTATCGGTTTAGCCCTGAATAATTATTTTCAATACATCAGGAATATCAAGTTTGTGTACTTTGAATCCAAAGTTGACGGCTTTTCAGCGGTCGATCACCCAACAAGGAGCTAATCATTTGACGGTATAGTTTACCCAATAATTGCAACTGTTCGTGAGAAAAATCCCGTCCATCTTCATAACTTTGCATTGAAGCAATCAACGCGCCATCAAGTGTTGAACGCGAGGCTTGTGAAACTGGCAAAAAGCCATCATTGAGCTGAAATTGATAATGCTGATTGACCTGAATGTCTTGTTGACTCGCATCTATTGAGAAATCAATGGCATAGCCAAGTTCTGGCAAGAGCACATGCTCAAATTGACGTAAAATCTGCCGAAGAAATACAGCAGCTTGTTCATGTGTCGCCAATTGCTGTAACAGCACTAAAATTAACTGATATTGTTCAAATGTTTGCGGCATCATCTCTTCTAAAGGACATAGTCGCAATAGAATTTCATTTAAATAAAAACCAGCAAAAAATGCATCACCATGAAAGAATACAGGTTGATTCAGAATTTCCAGTTTTGTGAAGTTTTTTAGTTCAGATTTGCCTGTGGCTTGCAGACGAATAGGCTGATATTGCGGCGGTGGGGTTTGTCTTAGAATCCCATCCACCCGACCATATTCTTGTGTAAATAAGTGCACAATATGACTTTTTTCACGATATTTACGATGATGAATCAAATAACCATGTAGGACTTCATTGCGCATCATAGTACGAGACTAGTCCTTCTTTTTCTCATCCTTTTCTTCATCATCGCCATCGGGAATTACTGCGCCAACAACCGCAGCAGTTCCTTTAACAACACCTTTGGTGGTCTTATAAGCAACTTTAACAGGTACAGTCACAAGCTTGTGAATACAGCCTTGCAACATGAATACACATGTCACGATCGCGAGTATACGAATTGTTGTTTTCATACCTGTTTCCGTTATCTTAAATGCGATTAAATATCGCTATAACCCAAGCTTTTGAGTGCACGCTCATCATCAGACCAACCACCTTTGACTTTCACCCAAAGCGTTAGCATAATTTTTTGCTCAAACATTTTTTCCATGTCTGTACGTGCATCCATGCCGATGCTTTTCAGCTTCGCACCTTTATCGCCAATCACAATGGCTTTTTGGCCTTGGCGTTCTACAAAAATGGTCGCATCAATATACGTACAAGGTGGCTTTAAGCGACCTGTTTTTTCATTTACTGCTGCTTCTTCAGTTTTAAATGATTCAATTTGAACCGTTAAATCATATGGAAGCTCTTCACCTAACTGACGCATAATTTTCTCACGAATGATTTCACTCGCAAGGAAACGCTCAGAACGATCGGTAATCTGATCCAATGAATACAAAGGCGGCTGATATGGCAGATATTTTTCAATCGTGTCACGCAAATGATCTAGATTTGCACCACGTAATGCTGATACTGGCACAATTTCAGCAAAATTCATTAACTTGGCACGCTCTCGAATCAGCGGTAAAGCTTCATTTTTATTTTCAAATGTATCGAGCTTATTGATCACCAGAATCACTGGCATATCGGCATTTTTAAGTTTTTCCAAAACCAATTCATCGTTTTGAGTCCACTTTTGTGCATCAACCACAAATAAAACCAAGTTCACATCACGCAATGCTGAGTGTGCAGCACGGTTCATCATCTTATTGATGGCACGTACTTCTTTTTTATGCATCCCAGGCGTATCTACAAATACCGCCTGTGATTTCTCACGTGAATCGATCCCCACGATCTTATGGCGTGTGGTTTGTGGCTTACGTGAGGTAATCGATAATTTTTGACCCAAGATATGGTTCATCAAGGTTGATTTGCCCACATTTGGACGACCAACAATGGCAACAAAACCGCTTTTGAAATCTGAAGGAATGGTCGTTCCTTGAGAACTAAAAAATTGATCAACTAGATTATTGCCATCTTGCTGTTCAGTTGCTTCTGGCTTATTTTCTTCTGAATGAGACATCAGGTTATTGCTCCAATAATTTTAAAATCTCTGCCGCTGCCGTTTGTTCGGCAAAACGACGACTTGAGCCCTCGCCTATAATTTTTGGCAATCCCGCTACATCACATTCCACTTTGAAATGTTGATTAGGGGCATCGCCCTGAATATCTACAACCTCGTAAACTGGGAGAGGTTTTTTACGTGCTTGTAAATACTCTTGCAAACGTGATTTAGGGTCTTTCAGTTGATCTGTCGGTTCGATATGATCAAGATATGGTTCATACCATTTTAGCACAATGCGTTCTAGCAAGTTGAGATCATTGCTGTCTAAATAAATAGCACCAATGATTGCTTCAACGGTATCCGCCAGAATTGACTCTCGGTGGTGTCCACCTGATTTTAACTCGCCTGTGCTTAAAATTAATGACCGACTGAGTTGTAAATCATTTGCAATTTTTCCTAATGCTTCCTGTCGAACCAAAGTCGCACGCATACGCGTTAAACGACCTTCATTTTCAAGCGGATAAGCATTGTACAAATAATTCGCAACGATCATTCCTAATAAAGCATCGCCTAGAAATTCTAGGCGTTCATAATTCTGCTTATGACTCACAGAGCGATGGGTCAAAGCCAGTTTTAACAAGTCAATTTGCTTAAACTGGTGACCTATTCGCCCTTGCAGCCGTGTATCATTGAGCTTGTTTTGCAGATTTTTGGTCAAAAGTCTTCTCAAAAGTCATCACTAAACTGATATTTAGCATGAAAGGCTTACGTATTTCATACTTCTTCATTACCACAAGATCATCTTTATAGGTCACTTGCGCAATATCTTTAAAATGTAAATCACGGATCCCATTCATATCAAAACGCTGATCCATCTGAGAGGCAAACTTACTCGGTGTAACATTTTGAGGACTCTCTTTTAATAGATCCTCAATTTGAGTATTAATCAGTTTGTCATCCCAATATGCTGGCCAAATCGCAATTGCTGCTTTTACAGCAACTGCAAATAAGACCACCCCAAATAAAATTGCAATATACGAAGTCCCTTGTTGAGATTTACGCATCTGTCTATTTCCTATGTGTTTTTATTTATTAGTCAATCTTACCATTTCGGTTGAAACTTGGAAGATTTAAACCAGGTTCTTTATGCATCCATACATAAAAAGCACGACCGGTTAAATTCGCTTCAGGTACAAAACCCCAAAAACGACTATCAGCACTTTGATCACGGTTATCACCCATTGCGAAGTATTGTCCCTTCGGTACAGTTACTTCCCAATCTTGACCATTACTTTGGATAAATACATCATTCGCTTTTGCGACGAAAGGTACCAAAGCTTCAGTACCTCTTAATTGCGCAAATTGGAATTGTTCAGCAAGTGGATTGCGTCCTTCCAAGTAGCGAATTAAGTGCTGATGCTCACCCAAAGTTTCTTTAAAATAGAGTGCAGTCGGTGTATCTTGCTGATCTTTCGCACGCGTGAATTGGGTTGCAACTTTTGCAATTTGCTGACCATTGATGGTCAACTCACCCGCTTTAAACTGAATATGATCGCCAGGCAAACCAACCACACGTTTGATATAACTAATGGTTGGTTGTGGTGGATAACGGAATACGATGACTTCACCACGTTTTGGCTCACCGACATCAATGATTTTCGAGTTTACGATTGGCAGACGCACACCATAATCAAACTTATTCACCAAGATAAAATCACCCGTTTCTAAGGTCGGGACCATAGAATCTGATGGAATATTAAATGGTTCATATAAGAAAGAACGAAGCACCAACACAACAGCTAATACTGGCCAAAAATCATAGGCCCATGTAATGACAAAGTTCTCTTGATTACGCCCACGTGTTGCACGCTGTTTCAATACCAACTTATCCAGTAACCACACCAAAAAGAAAATCAGTGTTGCTGGTACCAGAATCAAGTTAAAATCAAAATCCACAAACCCTCTCTTGCAGTTTCACTGCCTGTCGTTCGACTGGGTAAAACCAACGCTTCCCCAGCCTCATCTTTCTTTATCTATCAACTTTTAATACAGCTAAGAACGCTTCTTGTGGAATCTCAACACTTCCCACTTGCTTCATACGTTTCTTACCTTCTTTTTGTTTCGAAAGAAGTTTCTTCTTACGCGAAACGTCACCACCATAACATTTTGCCAATACGTTTTTACGCATTGCTTTTACAGTAGAACGGGCAATGATTTGTGCACCAATCGCAGCTTGAATCGCAACATCATACATTTGACGAGGAATCAAATCTTTCATCTTCTCAACCAATGCAATACCACGATGACGTGCATCTTGACGGTGGCAAATCATAGCCAAGGCATCAACCTTTTCACTATTAATTAACACGTCAACCTTAACCAAAGATGAACTCTCGAAACGCACGAAGTTATAATCCAGTGATGCGAAACCACGTGAACATGATTTCAACTTATCAAAGAAATCCATCACCACTTCTGCCATTGGAATTTCAAAGCTTACCGAAACTTGGTTACCCAAGAACTTCATATCCTTTTGCACACCACGGCGCTCGATACACAAGGTCATTACATTACCCAAGTATTCTTGTGGCACGAGGATATGACATTCAGCAATTGGCTCACGTAGATCTTCAACCGTCGAGCCATCTGGCATTTTTGACGGACTGTCGATATAAATGATGTCGCCTTTTTTGGTTAACGCTTCATAAATTACCGTTGGCGCAGAACTGATTAGATCAAGATCATATTCACGCTCTAAACGCTCTTGTACGATTTCCATGTGCAGCATCCCTAAGAAACCACAACGGAAACCAAAACCTAATGCATCTGAACTTTCTGGTTCAAAGAATAAAGCAGAGTCATTGATCTGTAATTTTTGTAATGCTTCACGGAATGGTTCAAAGTCACTTGAATCAATCGGGAACAAACCGGCATAGACCTGTGGTTTGACCTTTTTAAAACCCGGTAAAGTCGCAACATCAGGTGTATTAGATAATGTAATGGTATCGCCGACTGGCGCACCAAAAATATCTTTAATCCCTGCGATCACAAAGCCAACTTCACCCGCTTCAAGAATGTCAGTTTCTGTATGCTTCGGGTTGAATACACCGACTGAAGTTACAGGATGCGTTTGACCTGTAGATTTCACCAACATCTTGTCGCCCTTGCGGATACGACCTTGCTTGATACGAACTAATGACACTACACCAAGATAGTTATCGAACCATGAGTCAATAATTAAGGCTTGTAAAGGTGCATCACGATCACCTTCTGGAGCAGGAATCACATCAACCAGACGTTCTAAAACACCTTCAACACCTAAACCAGTTTTTGCTGAACAGGTTGGTGCATCTGTTGCTTCGATCCCGATAATCTCTTCAATTTCATGAATCACACGCTCAGGCTCAGCTTGAGGTAAATCAATCTTATTCAAGATAGGTAAAACTTCTAAGCCCTGCTCAATTGCGGTATAACAGTTTGCAACCGACTGTGCTTCGACACCTTGTGCAGCATCAACAACCAACAATGCACCTTCACACGCCGCCAAAGAACGTGATACTTCATAAGAGAAGTCAACGTGTCCCGGAGTATCAATGAAGTTCAATTGATATTCTTGACCATTTGGATGCGTGTAATACAGGGTGACTGACGCGGCTTTGATGGTAATCCCACGTTCACGCTCAAGCTCCATAGAGTCTAATACTTGAGCTTGCATCTCGCGATCTTGCAAACCACCGCACATTTGAATAAAGCGGTCAGCCAAAGTTGACTTACCATGGTCAATATGAGCAATGATCGAGAAATTGCGTATATTTTTGATATCTACGGATTTTTTAGCTTGCGCCATGGGTTACCTTAAGAAAATAGAACGCCCCGTACTTTAAAAAAGTAATGAGCCAAATGGTTTAATAAAATTGCTCGGGATTATAACAGAACAGGCTTTCAAAGTATTCAAAATAATAAACCCTTTGATATGAACAACTGAACAATTTATCTATATTTAAACCAATCAAACTACTTCATATGAAATGGAGAAATCCATTGGGTTTAAATCAGCAGCAATCGGCTGATACGCTTGGGTAAAACTCGGCGACATTCGCTTTGGCCGACCTGTCTCAATTTCAATACAGGCCCATTTGGTATTGCCAACAAAGAGTATGCTTTGGTCTTTAGGTCGATAAAAGGCATACTGGCGAAATGAATAAAGCGCATTAATATCATCTAACCATGTCCGTAAGATGACTTCTTCACCTTCAAGTGCGGCCTTACGATATTGAACATGATGCTCAACCGCCACCATTGCATGTTTGAGTTCTAAATATTGAGCCAGCCCCAAACCCAAGGTTTCAATATGGGCTGCAGCGACATCTTGCATCCACTGCACGTAGATGACGTTATTGACATGCCCAAGTACATCAATATGCTCAGGCTGAACTTGTATTCTTAAATCAAAAATCGTACTCATAATCTCAGGTATTTCATTCATCAAAGTTCAGCTAGCTACACTAGTCTAAACACAACAGCATTACAAAACAAAAACCACCCTATTTTAGAGTGGTTTTATTTAGTCGATATAAGGTCAATTCAAACTTAAGGTAAGCGTAAGCCAAGAATTGCACGTTGACCTTGACGAATAATCGTCACACGCGCAACGCTATTTTTTGGCAAGGCCGACACTGTTTTGGCAAACATTTGACTGTTGGTAATTGCTGTACCATTCACTTGTACAATCACATCACCTGCAACCAAATTAGATAAAGATGCTGTGCCACCGCGCTTCACATCTTGAATCAAAATACCACCACGAACTTCCAAACGCGCTTGTTCAGCTGCGGTTAAATCACGGATGCTCATGCCCAAACCACTGGTTGGGTTGTTTTTCTCTGCATCGGCAGCCGTATCATCTGGTGCAGTACCTAAGGTTGCCGAAATCGAACGTGTTTTATCATCACGAAGAATTTCGAGCTGAACTGTTTGGTTCGGAGCAATACGGTTGAGTGAATAAAGTAAATCGCTGGTACGTGAAATTGGAGCACCATTGGCTTTCAAAATCACATCACCCGATTTGAGACCTGCTTTTTCAGCCGGTGATTTCGGTGCAACTTGAGTAATCAACGAACCTTCAGGTTTCGGCAATTTATATGCTTCAGCCAAGTTACGATCAATATCTTGCATCATGATACCAAGATAAGAACGGGTCACCTTGCCTGTGGTTTTCAACTGTTGCACGACATCCATCGCCACATCAATTGGAATCGAGAACGATAGGCCCATATAACCACCCGTACCACTAAAGATACGCGAGTTAACACCAACCACTTCACCACGTTGGTTAAACAATGGACCACCAGAGTTACCTGGGTTCAGTGCTGCGTCAGTTTGAATAAACGGAACAGACGTTTCGCCACTCATATTACGTGATTTTGCACTAACAATCCCTGCCGAAGCAGAATAGTCAAAACCGAATGGTGAACCAATTGCAAGTACAGGCTCACCCACTCTCAATTGATTTACATCACCCACTTTTAATTCAGGGAAATTATTTCCATTTACCTTAAGTAAGGCAATATCAGTACGCTCATCACTGCCCACCAAAGTTGCGTCCAACTCACGACGGTCATTCAAGGTAATACTAATACGCGAAGCATCAGCAATCACATGGCGATTGGTAAGCAAATAACCATCTTTACCGATAAAGAATGCACTTCCGAACGCAGTTTTTTCTTGTGGCCCTTGCTGTTGTGGGATAATCACTTGATTACCAAAAAAGCGTCGTAAAATTTCAGGAACTTGTTGTTGCAACAACTCTTCCTGAGTCATTTTCTTTACAACATTGACACTCACAACAGCAGGACTCACCTGCTCAACGAGATTTGAAAAATCTACTGGCGCAGCAGCATTGACTTGAGATGCTGCTATCGTAAATACCGCAGCATACATTCCTTGTTGTAAATAGCGACTTTTCATGAAGCAAGAACCCACATACTGATGATTAAAATGAAATTTAGATCTATGTTTTTAGCATAACCCAACCATTCTTTTCGTAAAAATATGTTTATATTTTCAATGCATACAACGAACTAGAATGATGAATTGTGAACAAATTATGGAGATATTCTTCACGAATTATGCTGTAGCTATGGTTTTATCTTGAGTAGCTTAAACATAGATTAAAACAATGTACTGAAACGTAATCGTTTTCTCATTCGTACAGATTAGGCAAAAAATAATCGGTAAATAAATCGCATTCGCTAAAAATTCACTCAATTCTAGGCAGATTAGCCCTTGCCTTTTTGATAAAAAAGCGGTGTCATTAGCGAACGTTTAAAACTGAAGCAGATCGACGACATGCCTGATTTAAAAACAATTCACCATTTTGATGTGATTATTGTGGGCAGTGGTGGTGCAGGTTTAAGCCTCGCACTCTCTTTACCAAGTCATTACAACATTGCAATTTTAGCCAAAGCAGCATTGACAGAGGCGAGTACCTACTATGCGCAAGGCGGTGTTGCTGCAGTATTAGACGAAACAGATTCTATTCAACAACACATTAATGACACTATGATTGCAGGCGGTCATCTTTGTGAGTTGGATGCGGTAAAACATACTGTTGAAGGTGGTAAACCTTCAGTTGACTTCCTGCTTAAGCAAGGCGTGCAATTTACGCTGGATGATGATGAACAACTCCATCTCACTCGTGAAGGTGGTCACTCACAACGTCGTATCATTCACTCTGCCGATGCAACAGGAAAAGCCATTTCAACCACTTTGGTTGAACGTGCTAAAGAACGAAAAAATATTACGATTTTTGAAAATTATATTGCGATTGATCTAATTACCCTACACAAGCTGGGGCATCAAAACCAAGCTAATCGTTCAATTGGTCTTTATGCTTTAGATGAATCCACCGAACAGGTTCATACTTTCTTGGCTCCATTCACTGCCCTTGCCTGTGGTGGTGCAATGAAAGCCTATCTCTATACATCAAATCCAGACATCGCAACAGGTGACGGGATTGCCATGGCCTATCGTGCAGGTTGTCGTGTCGCCAATATGGAATTTAACCAATTCCATCCAACTTGTTTATATCATCCCAAAGCACGCTCATTCTTAATTACCGAAGCAATGCGTGGTGAAGGTGCTTATTTACGCCTACCAGATGGTGAACGTTTTATGCTGCGTTTTGATGAACGCGCTGAACTTGCGCCACGAGATATTGTGGCACGCACCATCGATCATGAAATCAAACGCTTGGGGATTCGCCATGTCTGGTTAGACATCACGCATAAATCCCCAGAATTTATTATTGAACATTTCCCGACACTCTATGCACGTTTGCTCGAACTCGGCATTGATATCACCAAAGATATGATCCCTGTTGTGCCTGCGGCGCACTATACCTGTGGCGGTGTAGTCGTCGATGAGCATAGCCAAACTGATTTAGACGGTTTATATGCGATTGGTGAGACCTCTTATACAGGCCTACACGGCGCTAACCGTATGGCAAGTAACTCATTACTCGAATGCTTCGTTTACGGTATGAGTGCAGCAGAAGATATCGAACAAAAGTTTGATGCAGATTTTAAACTGCCAGACGTCCCTTCTTGGGATGAAACACAAGTGACAGATGCAGATGAAGATGTCGTCATCTTACAAAACTGGGATGAACTTCGTTCGACCATGTGGAACTATGTCGGTATTGTACGTACCACTAAGCGTTTGCAACGTGCTCTACATCGCATTGAAATGTTGAAGCGTGAAATCACTGAGTACTATCAGGATTATCGTGTCAGTAAGAACTTGATTGAATTGCGTAACCTCGTTCTGGTTTCGGAAATGATTGTACGTTGTGCGATGGAGCGTAAAGAATCACGTGGTTTGCATTACACGCTGGATTATCCAGAACTCTCAAATGAAATTCGCAAGACAGTTTTAACACCACCTAATTTTAAAGTGGAACAACCGCTGGTGAATGAGTAATAAAATAACTCGATATAAATATTAATAATTAGGCTGCATTACTAAATATATGTAATGCAGCCTAATAGAATCATATATTTAATTAAAAAATTCTATTAAATACTCAACGCATCTTTGTTAAAATTTCCATTCTCTGAGTATAGTCTTCAAAAATATTATGAATCAATGGTGTGGTGTCATAATAAAAATTTGTCGTAAATTTACCATCATTTGTCATTATGATACCGAAACCACACCATTGATCAGTCATGCTTTCGCTCAATTTGTATAACTCATCTATCGCATCACCTAGCTCAACAGAAACTCTTAAAGCAGGGCCATTAGAAGTATCAAAAAGTTTTTCTTCAACTCCAACCCAACATTTACTGATAGAAGCATTGCGCAAACCAATTTCTAAATCAGGTAATCTTTCTGTGTAATATACAATCCGTTTCCAACTTGCTGGGGCTACATAAGCCAACTCCTGAGCAATAATATTTAGAAATTCCGACTTTTTTAAAAAATTCAAATTATTTATCCTTTAGGTTTTTTTAAGTTTTTACAACTCATCAATGATTACTTTTTCCCCTTAACCATTATATTTTGTTAGATTTGAATTATATAAAACAGCTCTTAGAGCTGTTTTATATAATTCAATGCCTCTTCAAACACTACATCCGCATTCTGTGTTGCATCCAATCGCTTCATCCGTTCAGGCTCTGCCTGCCATAAAGTTTCATAACCCGCACGCACTTTGGCAAAGAAACTCAACTTCTCTTGCTCAAAACGATCCAGTGCACCACGCTCTCGCGCACGGGTCATGCCCAACTCAATCGGTGCATCTAACCAAAATGTAATATTCGGCATTTTCGCGACAAAAGTTTGATTCAAGAGTTGAAGCTTTTCCTCACTTAAACCGCGTCCAGAACATTGATACGCAAAACTGGCATCGGTAAAACGGTCGCTCAACACAATTTTCCCAGCCGCTAATGCAGGTAAAATGACTTGCTGTAAATGCTGTGCACGCGCAGCATATATCAATAACAGCTCAGTATCATGACTCATTTGCTCTTCATGATTCACGGCCAATAGTAGTGAACGAATCTGCTCAGCCAATGGTGTTCCACCCGGTTCACGGGTTAACACCACTTCTTTACCTTGCTGTTCAAAGTACTGATGAATTTTACGAATCAGCGTGGTCTTCCCAACGCCTTCCGTCCCTTCAAAACTAATAAACATTATTCGCCCTGCTTTTTCTTTGAACGTAGCACAGTTAAATATTCTTGCACTGCACGGTTATGGTCTTCTAAAGACGCGGTAAACTTATGCCCACCATTACCTGTGGCAACAAAATAGATATTTTTAGCATCATCAGGATGCATCGCTGCTTCAATTGCCTTCTTACTTGGCAAAGCGATTGGTGTCGGTGGTAAACCATTAATGGTGTAGGTGTTATACGCAGTCGGCGTACGTAAATCATTACGGGTGATATTGCCTTTGTAACTTTCACCCATACCATAAATCACAGTTGGATCAGTTTGCAAACGCATCCCCATTTTCAAACGACGCACAAATACACCTGAAACCTGTTCTAACTCGCTATCAAGACTAGTTTCTTTCTCGATAATCGAAGCCATGATTAACGCTTCATACTTATCTTTATACGGTAAGTTCGGTGCTTTTTTGGCCCAAGCGTCATCTAAAGATTTCATTTGACTGCGATACAAATCAGTTAAGATTTTTTTATCCGTTTCACCTTTGGCAAAGAAATACGTATCAGGCGCAAACAAACCTTCTGGATGCGTATAAGGAATATCTAATTGTTTTAACAATTCAGTTTGAGGAAGATCAAGCAATGTATTGGTGACATTCGAATCTTTTCGCAAACTCTGAATCAATTGTGAAAAAGTGGTTCCTTCAATCACCAAAATACGATTCATCTGTGCATTATCTGCATCAGACAACATATCCATCACTTGACGGATACTCATACCTTCAGTTACTTCGTAAACACCTGCTTTCATGGTGTCGTGAATCATAAACTTCTGATAGAGCTTTAAAATAATTGGAAAGTTCACCTTATTTTCTTTGGCTAAACGATCAATAAATCGTGAGTACGTATCACCAGAAGAAATCACCAAAAGTTGTTTTTTACTTTCTACAGGATAATTTTTAAATAAACTCGACCATACAATGCCAAAGATCACCAAAACAAAAATAACAATGGCGATCAAAAAGGCTTTAAAAAAAGAAAATCTAGATTTCGGTTTAGCTTTTGGCTTTTTCTTACTTTTGCTGGAACTAGGCGGCTTTGGCATATTAATCAATCTGGCTAAGTTTTAAAGTTTCAAATAAATCAAGATAAGGTTGTTGCTCTAAACAACGTTCATGAAATCGAATCACCGCTTTCATTGGGTGTAACGCATTGCAGAAAAATAAACTCTGAATACGCCCAATCTCACTCATATCAATACAACGCTCCTCACATTCCACCTGATATTGCTGCATTCTCGATAAAATTTTGGCACGCATCACACCGTGGACGCCATTATAGCGAAGTTCTGGCGTAATCCACCGATCATTTATACGAATAAAACAATTACTGCTCACCCCTTCAACAATAGCGCCCTGTACATCACTGACCAATGCTTCCAGCCAGCCTTGTTGATCTGCCTCTTGCTTAAGCAATACTTGTTCTAATCTATTTAATGTTTTTAATCCAACCAGATGTGGCATGTTCAACCCTAACGCATGATTTAACATACCACTTTCAATCCATTCAGGTTGAAATGCCTGTGTCACTCTTGGGTAATACCAGACGTAGACGTCAGCAGCATGCAAAGGCAGGCTATAACCTCGATCGCCTTCACCACGGCTAATCACAACTTTTAAAGTGCCATTCAGATTTGGATGTTGCTGTTGTAAGTGCACAAAAGACTTTTCAATAAAGGATAAATCCGCATCGAGACTGAGGCTATTACACGCCAATTTTAAACGTGCAAAGTGAAGTTCTTTTAGCTCAAAATTTCCGTGAAAAATACGTGCGGTGGTAAAGCAACCATCTCCATAGTGAAAAGCTCGGTCTAATAAAGGAATGGAGTCAATCAACTGTCCATTTTTATAACACTGCATGATTTAAGCACCTACCCACTCTGTATAAGACCTACCATCAAAACAAATAAGCCATTGATTTTAAATAAGTATAGCAACTTAAACCGAGAATTAAAAATTTCTTATTTATCAATAATTCAGCAAAGCTTATCTGTTTTATCTATTTCTATTTTTTTCATAACAAATTCGATTTTAATTATTTTTTTTGCAAAAAAACTGGCGTTATGCTGCGTACATATTCCAAACAGTGATTTAGTTTTAAGGGGTTTCTCATGCGTTTTTCTCAAGTTAAAGTCGGTGTCATTGCCGCATTGCTCTCAGTTTCTTCATTTGCGGCACAAGAATTCTTAAACGTTTCTTATGATCCGACTCGTGAGTTATATACAGATTTCAACAAACAATTTGGTACATTCTGGAAACAGCGTACTGGTCAAGACATCGACTTTAAACAATCACACGGCGGCTCGGGTAAACAAGCGCGTGCCGTGATTGATGGCTTAAATGCAGACGTGGTAACACTTGCACTTGCAGCAGATATTGATGAAATTGCTGAAAATGCAAAATTACTTCCAGTTGACTGGCAAAAGAAATTACCGAACAACTCTACGCCATATACATCAACAATTGTATTTCTAGTTCGTAAAGGCAACCCAAAACAAATCAAAGATTGGGGTGATTTAGTAAAACCAGGTGTAGAAATTATTACGCCAAACCCGAAAACATCAGGCGGCGCGCGT
Organism: Acinetobacter sp. ANC 3882; assembly: GCF_022549545.1. NCBI lineage: Bacteria > Pseudomonadati > Pseudomonadota > Gammaproteobacteria > Moraxellales > Moraxellaceae > Acinetobacter > Acinetobacter sp. ANC 3882. The sequence continues at coordinate 854,900 of NZ_JAKZGB010000001.1, forward strand.
TGGAACTACTTAGGTGCATGGGCGTGGGCAAAACATCAAAAAGGTGGTAACGACGCTAAAGCTCAAGAGTTTGTTCGTCAAATTTACAAGCAAACCAAAGTACTTGATTCTGGCGCACGTGGTGCAACGACGACATTTGCTGAGCGCGGTATTGGTGACGTATTACTGGCTTGGGAAAATGAAGCTTATCTTGCTGTACGTGAACAACCAGGTAAATTCGAAATCGTAACTCCTTCTCTGTCAATTCTTGCAGAGCCACCAGTTGCTGTGGTTGAAAAGAATGCTGAGAAAAAAGGTAACTTACAAATTGCTCGTGGTTACTTGAACTATCTGTATTCACCAGCAGGCCAAGAAATTGCCGCACGTAACTTCTACCGTCCACGTAATGCAGCAGTATTAAAAAAATATAGCAATGTATTTAAACCACTTAAATTGGTCACGATTGACCAAGAGTTCGGTGGCTGGACCAAAGTACAAAAAACTCACTTTGATAATGGCGGTGTGTTTGACCAGATCGTCAAGCTCAACAACTCAGCGAAATAATTTACTCAGCGGGTAAATAGGGAGAGCGGACATGATTCATACTGTAATTGTTCCAGGTGTAGGCGGTAGCGAAGCGCAGCATTGGCAGTCTTGGTTACAACAGCAACTCGTGTCTAGCTCTCGCGTTCAACAGAAACATTGGGATCGCCCTGTGCTGAGTGAATGGATTGCCCAATTTGTAAAAACTGTTGCTGCTGCCCCAGCGCCTGTTCAAATCGTTGCTCATAGCTTTGGTTGCTTAACCAGTGTTGCTGCGCTCGCGGAACATTCTGAACTCAGAGCTAAAGTGAAAAATCTGGTCTTGGTTGCCCCTGCAAATCCTGCACGGTTTGGTGAAGCAGGCTTTGCCCGCCACAGCTTGACAGACTATAAACAGTATTTTCAACAACTCAAAATTGACGTGCCAACCACATTATTGATCAGTGAAAATGATCCTTGGTTAGGTTATGTCGATGCATTACAACTGGCACAGGCTTGGAAATTGACACCCATCAATTTAGGTCCTGTTGGCCATATTAATGTTGCTTCGGGATTTGGTCCTTTCCCAGAAATCCTGAACTACTTGCTGCCTGAAAAAAAGACTCAGCTCGTCGCCCGAATGAGTCAGGCAAATTTTAATCTAAAATTTGCCTAACACCACCCCCGTATTTTTAGTATTCGCATTATTTATTTGCTTGTTTTAGCAAACATTTCTCTTTGAGGAAATATCATGTCGCAGCGTTCCCGAGTGCTGCCTGGGTTTGGTCTCTCATTAGGCTTCACCCTCGCTTACGTGTCTTTGATTGTGCTTATTCCTTTATCTGCTGTCTTTATCAAATCTTTAGGGATTGGATGGGATGGTTTATGGGAAATCTTAACTTCAGAACGAATTTTAAAGTCCTTACAACTGAGCTTTAGTGCCGCATTGATTGCCGCGTTGGTCAACGTTGTCTTTGGTCTCTTGCTTGCATGGTGCTTGGTTCGTTATACCTTTCCAGGTAAACGCATTGTCGATGCATTAGTTGATTTGCCTTTTGCATTACCCACTGCCGTTGCAGGTATCGCACTAACCTCTTTGTATGCACCAACAGGTTGGATCGGACAATATCTGACTCCTCTTGGAATTGAAGTGGCTTATACCCCGATTGGTATCACACTGGCTTTAATCTTTATTGGTTTACCCTTCGTGGTTCGTACCGTACAACCTGTACTGAGTGATATTGAAACTGAACTGGAAGAGGCGGCTTCTGCACTAGGCGCCAATCGCTGGCAGACCATTACTAAAATCATTTTGCCAATTTTATTCCCAGCCTTGCTGACAGGTTTTGCTTTAGCATTTGCACGCGGTGTCGGTGAATATGGTTCGGTGATTTTCATTGCAGGTAACCAGCCTTATAAAACAGAAATTGCGCCGTTGATGATCATCTCTCGCTTAGAGGAATATGATTACGCAGGTGCAACCACCATTGCTGTTGTCATGCTTGTTCTATCTTTTGCCATTCTATTTTTAATTAACTTAGTACAAGCATGGGCAAGCCGCCGTACAGGGAGAGTTGCACAATGAGCTTAAACACCAACAGCAATGCTTTAGCACTCAAATTACAAGCCAGAGATGCGACTCGCGAACCGACTTGGGTCCGTTATACCTTGATTAGTGTTGCATTGATCTTTTTCCTAAGCTGCTTAATCCTACCGCTGATTTTGGTTTTTGTTGAAGCCTTCAAACAAGGTCTGACCGTTTATATCAACGCTTTAACCGATTCAGATACGTTATCGGCAGTGAAGTTAACCTTACTTACAGCAGCGATTGCCGTGCCCATTAATGTCGTGTTTGGTGTTGCAGCCGCATGGGCCGTTGCGAAATTCCAGTTTCGCGGTAAAGCCATTTTAACCACGATTATTGATATGCCTTTCTCGGTATCACCAGTAATTGCAGGTTTAATGTTGGTTCTGATTTTTGGTACGCAAGGTTGGATGGGCAGTTGGTTAATGGACCATGACATCAAAATCTTGTATGCCGTACCTGCGATTGTATTAGCTACCATTTTTATTACTGTTCCCTTCGTAGCACGTGAGTTAATTCCTTTAATGGAAGCACAAGGGACTGAGGAAGAAGAAGCTGCCATTGTACTCGGTGCCTCAGGTTGGCAAACCTTCTGGAGAGTGACTTTACCTAATATCAAATGGGGTCTGATTTACGGCGTGATTCTGTGTAATGCCCGTGCAATGGGTGAATTCGGTGCGGTATCCGTGGTTTCAGGTCATATTCGCGGCCAAACCAATACGCTACCGTTACATGTTGAGATTCTTTATAACGAATATACCTTTAGTGCTGCATTTGCTGTGTCTTCATTACTGGCATTTTTAGCGATCATCACTTTGATTTTGAAAACTTGGCTCGAAGTGCGCCAAGACCAAGCAAATAAACATCAGCCGAATCACTAAGGAATAAACAAAATGAGTATTCAAGTTAAAAATATTGAAAAACACTTTGGTGCATTCCACGCGCTGAAAAATATCTCTTTGGACTTTCCTGAAGGTGAATTGGTTGCGCTACTTGGTCCTTCAGGTTGTGGGAAAACAACATTATTACGCATCATTGCAGGTTTAGAATCTGCAGATGGTGGTCAGGTTTTACTTGAAGGTGAAGATGCAACTGACATCCACGTGCGTGAACGTCAAGTCGGTTTTGTATTCCAGCACTATGCCCTGTTCCGCCACATGACTGTTTTTGACAACATTGCCTTTGGTTTACGCGTTCGCCCACGTGCAACGCGCCCTTCTGAAGCTGAAATCAAGAAGCGTGTGACGCGTCTGCTTGATCTGGTACAACTTGGTTTCTTGGCGGATCGTTATCCTGCTCAGCTTTCTGGTGGCCAACGTCAACGTATTGCATTAGCTCGTGCGCTCGCAGTTGAACCACGTGTTTTGTTACTGGATGAACCATTTGGTGCGCTTGATGCGAAAGTCCGTAAAGAATTACGTCGTTGGCTACGTACCTTGCATGATGAGCTGCATATCACTTCGATCTTTGTCACCCATGACCAAGAAGAAGCATTGGAAGTCGCAGATCAAATCATTGTCATGAACAAAGGTGATGTCGAACAAATTGGTTCACCGCGTCAAGTGTATGAAAAACCGGCGACACCATTCGTTTTTGATTTCCTTGGTCAAGCAAATCGTTTTGAAGGCGAGCATACTGGCGGTATTATCCGTATCGGTGATGATCGTATTCAGCTACCAAGTCTATTAAATGCACCACAGGGTAAAGTGATTGCATTTGCACGACCAAATGAATTACATATTCATACTCAACCTCAAGCCAATACCATTGAGGCAACGTTCTTACGTGAGGTATGGATTGCAGGTCGAGTTGTAGCTGAATTACAAGATCGTAGTGGACGAACGATTGAAATTTTATTAAGTGTAGAAGAGGCGAACTTACATCAATTCAAACCCAATCAAACGGTTTGGATTAGTGCGGCTCAACTTCATTTATTTGCAGATCAAACAACGCAAGTTGCTTAGAATAATATCTTGAGGACGGCTAAAATATCCTCGTGAAAATTTAGCCGTTGCTCACTTTTTATGTGGAAAAACGATTATGAACTTTCAACAACTCAGAATTATTCGAGAAACTGTTCGCCAAAACTTTAATTTAACCGAAGCATCTGCTGCACTTTATACCTCCCAATCAGGTGTCAGTAAACATATCAAAGATTTAGAAGATGAATTAGGCGTGCAACTATTTGTGCGTAAAGGGAAACGCCTATTAGGCTTGACTGAACCGGGTCAATCATTATTAAGCATTGTTGAGCGTATGTTGGTCGATGCTGACAATATTAAACGTCTCGCCGATGATTTTAATAAAGTTGATGAAGGTACACTGACCATTGCAACAACCCACACTCAGGCACGTTATGTACTGCCACCGATTGTGAATCAGTTTAAAAAATTATTTCCAAAAGTGCATTTGGTTTTACAACAAGCAAGCCCTGTCGAAATTGCAGAAATGTTGCTGCAAGGTGAAGCGGACATCGGTATTGCAACCGAGTCTTTAACAACAGAAGATAACTTGGCAAGCGTGCCGTACTATGAATGGCACCATAGCATTATCACGCCCAAAGACCACCCTTTAGCAAAACTAGATAAAATCAATCTAGACGTATTAGCTGAATATCCATTGATTACCTATCATGGTGGCTTTACAGGACGTTCGAAAATTGACAAAGCATTTGAAGATGCACAATTACATGCTGATATTGTGATGTCAGCCCTAGATGCCGATGTGATTAAAACCTATGTTGAACTAAACATGGGAGTTGGGATTGTCAATGATGTCGCTTACGATGCAGAGCGTGATTACCGTTTACAGCAAATCAAAACCGATGTATTTGGGGTCAACACCACATGGATCGCGGTGCGTAAAGGACACCTACTCCGCGGCTATGGTTACGAATTTATTTCGCTATGCTCTCCTGAAACAGATATCAAAGCGCTAAAAAGAGTCGCGTACCCTGACGAATAAATCCTCGAGAAAATAAAAGGCTCATCAAGAGCCTTTTATTTTGCCTATTTTCAGGCATAAAAAAACGAGCGTGACACTCGTTTTTTTATGTTGAATGCATGGCTTAGAAGTTAAAGCTTACACCCACTTTTGCAACTGGCATCCACTCGTAACGACTCTTGTCTTGAATTTTGCCTTGCTCTTTTGCAATTTCATCGTTGAGGTTAGCACCACTACCATTAGAAGCAGTACCACCATTCACATTTTGCAATGTCGCAGTTGGATTACCTGTATAGTAAGCTCCGACTTCACCGAATACACCAATGTTTTTATACACTTGTGGCGCGATACCAACACCTAAATATGGCGCGATATCATCTTTATAACGCATTTTACCTGCGATATGAACCTCAGAAGTTGCATTGAAGTCAGTATTGTTTACAGAGAAGTTACGACCTTGACTTACACGACGATCAAGTGCGTAATCGTTATCTAAATAACCAACACCTGTTGCCACGTAAACTGAGTTTGCAAAGTTATTTGCGCTTGTACCCCAAGGACGAATCTCAGCATTTAAATATGCTGTTTTATTGTCCATATCAACGTCATATTTAGAGCCATTTACTTTAAGGTCATCTGACCAAGAAATGTCGCCACCATTATAACCAAGACTCAAGCTCACGTATGGGTTAACTCGATATGAAATTGCACCACCGTAGCCTGTTGTACCTACTTCAGCACGAACTGAAACTGGATCCAAGTATGAAGGGAATGCATAAACTGATTCCTTCACAACTTGCTCATCTGCTGCAAATGCAGTACCTGCAATCGCTGTTAAAGCACCTGCTGCTAACATAACACGCAAAGCTTTCATTGAAGTCTCCTCACAAAACGCTTTTATTTAAATAAATATAATTGTTGCTTGTGGAATAAGCATAAAAGAATGATCGCCAACTTTTTATACAGAAACTGATTACTTTTTGTTATTTTTTGATACAAATTCGAAGGAATTATGTATTCCTAAATTATAGATAAAAAACAATAGGCTCCGTTTTTATTACATTTTTATTGCTTAAATTTAAAACAATATATTGTAACTACTTTTTTCAAAGATTCTGAGGGTCTGCTGCCACTTTATCTATGGTTGCGACATGAGCCGTATACGGCGAAAGATTTTTAGGCGATACAAGGCATAGCTTGCGAAATTTAGGCTTTCTAAATGAACAAGACATAACGATATAGCGACAAAAAAATTCCTTATCCCCAAGGGTTATGACTAAAATTTCCTCATACTTCGTTATGAAACTTGGCAAGGGAATAGCCATTCCCTACGTTTCATGCCTCGTCTGATAAAATTTTAGCTTATAACGCAACCTATTTATAAAATGGCAACAGACCCTACAAAATTAGTGTAAAATCTTCAAAATTTTTTTGGAAGAACGAAGATCATGTCTCAGCTTTCTACAATCATTGAGCAAGCATTTGAAGACCGTGCCAACTATAGCGCAACGGACTGCCCAACAGAAATCCGTCAAGCTGTAGAAGAAGCATTGACTGGATTAGACAACGGTACACTTCGTGTAGCGGAAAAAATCGATGGTGAGTGGGTTGTTCACCAATGGTTAAAAAAAGCAGTTTTACTTTCATTCAAACTCAATGACAATAAGCCGATTGAAGCTTGTGATCTCCGTTTCTATGACAAAGTAGATACGAAATATGCAGGTTGGACTGAAGAGCAATTTAAAGCCGCAGGTGTACGAGTTGTACCTCCTGCTGTCGCTCGTCGCGGTAGCTTCCAAGCAAAAAATGTGATTTTGATGCCTTCGTATGTCAACATCGGTGCTTATGTAGATGAAGGCACCATGGTTGATACATGGGCAACAGTCGGTTCATGTGCACAAATCGGTAAAAACGTTCATTTATCGGGTGGTGTAGGTATCGGTGGTGTTTTAGAGCCATTACAAGCGAACCCAACCATTATTGAAGACAACTGTTTCATCGGTGCGCGTTCTGAAATCGTTGAAGGCGTGATTGTTGAAGAAGGTTCTGTGATTTCAATGGGTGTTTTCATTGGTCAATCAACCAAAATCTTTGATCGTGAAACAGGTGAAGTGCATTATGGCCGCGTACCAGCAGGTTCTGTGGTTGTTGCAGGTAGCCTTCCTTCAAAATGCGGTACTTACAGCCTTTACGCTGCAATCATCGTGAAAAAAGTTGATGCAAAAACACGTGCAAAAACCAGCTTGAACGATTTATTACGCGCTGACTAATTTGTAATATATACGGAACTTGATGGTTCCTCGGAGCTTCTGTCGCTCCTCGTCTCTACGATCAGTCATGGTCGTAGAGATTTTGTTTTTTTATATAGCATGCTGCTTGTGTGGCACCTGTTTGTGGTAACTGTTTATGGCTTCCTTACGTTCTTCTGCAATTCCTGTTTCCGATCCTGCAGCGGGTTTACGCATCACAGAGATTTTTTACTCTTTGCAGGGCGAAGCGAATGCGTTTGGTCTGCCGACGGTATTTATTCGTCTGACAGGTTGCCCTTTACGTTGTAGTTATTGCGATACCACCTACTCTTTTGAAGGCGGTGAACGTTTATCACTCGAACATATCATTGAAACGGCAAGTCAACACAAAACCCCATATATCTGTGTCACAGGTGGTGAGCCGCTTGCTCAACCGAATTGTCTGATTTTATTACAACGCCTGTGTGATCTTGGTTTTGATGTTTCTCTAGAAACCAGTGGTGCTTTAGATGTGTCTAAAGTTGACCCTCGCGTTTCCAAAGTATTGGATTTAAAAACACCAACATCAAAAGAAGACCACCGCAATTTATATAGTAATCTTGACCATCTCACCTCACATGACCAGATTAAATTTGTGATTTGTAATCGTGAGGATTATGAATGGTCAAAACAACAAGTTGAACAATTTCAGTTGCAAGACAAAGTAAGTACCGTCTGGTTCTCACCTGCTTTTGCCATTGAAAAAGGTGCTGTTGCCCTGCCTGCATTGGCGCGTGACTTAGCCCAGTGGATTTTAGAAGACCATCTCCCTGTTCGATTCCAATTACAGTTACATAAGCTGTTATGGAATGATGAATCTGGTCGTTAAAATACTCATCCTGTCCGTTCTGCAAGACAGATCGGCTTTTATCAAATTTATTTTAGGTTGAATCATGGAAAATAATATGCGTTCTCGTGCCATCGTATTATTGTCTGGCGGCTTAGACTCAACAACGTGTCTTGCTTGGGCACAGGCAAACTATGAATGTATCGCCCTCAGCTTTATGTACGGTCAACGTTCGACCACTGAACTTGATGCAGCTAAAGCACTTGCACAACGTGCAGGCGTAGAACATCGCGTCATTAATATTGATTTAGGCAATTTAGGTGGCTCTGCGCTTACAGATCATAACATTGACGTCCCAGAACAATTACAAGAAGGCATTCCTGTAACTTATGTTCCAGCGCGTAACACTATTTTCTTATCTTATGCACTTGCTGCAGCTGAGGTTTTTGACGCTGCTGCCATTGTGATTGGAATTAATGCTGTTGATTATTCAGGATATCCTGACTGTCGCCCTGAATTTATTGACGCTTTTGCCAATCTTGCTCGTCTGGCTACAAAAGCAGGTGTTGAAGGAAAACCCCTTAAAATTGAAACACCTTTGTTACATTTATCCAAAGCGAATATTATACGCTTAGGCATCGAACATGGCGTAGACTATAGTCAAACGGTATCCTGCTATCAGGCAGATGCTCAAGGACGTGCATGTGGCAAATGCGACAGTTGTCGTTTGCGTCAACAAGGGTTTATCGAAGCAGGTATTGCGGATCCTACGCGCTACGCTGAATAACCGATATTAGGGTAAAAATTAGGTACATTATATGAAGTTTTCTAAATCAAATCTTATTCTTTCTACAATGATGTCAGCTGCTGCACTATTTGCAACAGCAACTCACGCAGCTGATAATCCATTACAAACTGCGTATAAAAGTACCAATGTAAAAGCAGCATTGGTCAATGTATGTAAAGACCAAACTGCAAAAGGCGGCAAATTAACTGCTGCTGAAGTAAGCAAGTTCTGTGGTTGTCAAATTGATGCACAAGGTAAAGTAACTGAAGCACAAAAATGGGAAATCCAAAGCGCAATCAATGCGAAGAAAAGCCCAAGTTCTTTAGGTTTTGTACAACAGCAAAATAAAGACTTACAAGCTTGCTTAGGCGCCCCACTGGTAACTAAGTTAGAAAAATTAACTGAAGAAGCAATGAAAGCTGCTCAACAACAGCAGCAGCAAGCTCCGAAAAAATAAGCTTGTATTGCTGAAAACAAAGCCTGCATTTATGCAGGCTTTTTTATTGAGCTTTGTTAAAATCCTATTTATCTAGGATCAGTTGAATAACACCATGCAAGACCAATGGAAAACCAATGCTGAACAAAGGCAATCAATTGTCTCATTCAGTGGCGGCAAAGACAGTTCCCTCGCCTTATACCATGCCATGCAAACAGGCACTGTAATTGGGCTGATTGTGATGCTGGAAGAACAAGGCCAGCGTTCTCGCTCACATGCGATGCCACTGGATATTATTCGCGCACAAGCAGATGCGGTTGGTTTACCCGTATTTATGAACTCTTCGAGTTGGTCTGATTATGAAACAAAGTTTATCGCACTGCTCAATCAAGCCAAACAACACGGTGCTGAAGTATTGGTCACGGGTGATCTTGATATGCCTCAGCACGGCTGCTGGCACGATCAGGTGACTCAACAAGTGGGACTCAAATTGGGTATGCCGCTTTGGTTGCGACCTCACCGTGAAGTGGTCGAAGAATTTATCAAGCTGGGATTCAAAAGTGTCATTGTGACAGTCAACCTAAAGCTCGGTATGCACGTCGATGATCTAGGTAAAATTTTAACCCTAGACTATATCCAAGCATTAGAAGACCGTGGCGTTGATCCATGTGGTGAAGGTGGAGAATTTCACACCACTGTGATTGACGGACCTATTTTTAACAAAGCTATTCCTGTACGTCACGGCGATATTGTTTATCATGAGGAATATGCTTTTTTACCGCTTGAACTTGATCAAAATTAATTTTATCGAAGGATGAACAATGTCTGAGAATATTCAATTACCAAATCATGTTTTCCCAACCACACAAGGTGAAATCAATCTTGCTGAAATCAGCAGTGAATGGTTGGTACTCTATTTCTATCCAAAAGATTCAACCCCTGGCTGTACTACCCAAGCGGTAGGCTTTTCATGCTTGAAAGATCAATTTGACGCCTTAAACTGCCAGATTATTGGTGTATCACGCGATTCAGTTAAAGCGCATCAGAACTTCACAGAAAAGCAATCGCTGAGTATTGATTTAATCAGTGACAAAGAAGAAGTGCTGTGCAAGCACTTCGATGTAATTAAAGAAAAAAATATGTATGGCAAACAGGTAATGGGTATCGAACGCTCAACCTTTATTTTCCATAATAAACAGTTAGTGAAAAGCTACCGTAAAGTCAAAGCGGCTGGACATGCAGAACAAGTGCTAGAAGACCTAAAAGCCTTACAAACAGCTTAGTGCCAATAAGTAACAAAAAAAGCGAGTTTCAGGCTCGCTTTTTTTGTTCAGGCAAATTGCTGTTCGCTTTATGCTTGGCGTATGATAAACAGATTAAAAGAATAAGCTAAAGACATTTAAAATGAATCATCTTCATGTATTGTTATTACTTCCCTTGCTTGCGTTTGTATCAGCATGTAGTTCGAATACATCGATAACATCTCAAGAACAGCCCCCCTTAGCACCACAAATTCAGAAAATGGCGACAGAGATACGCTGCCAAGATATACAAAACCCTGCGTATCAACAGGTGATTCTGAAGGCGATCAATGAAATTCGTCAGCATCCGCGCCAATGCGGAGAGCAATATTTTCCTGCAGTTGCGCCACTGACCTGGAACAATCATTTATATCAAAGTGCCTTTGTTCATGCTGAGGATATGGCGCAACACAATACGCTTGGGCATATCAGTGCCACAGGTCAAGATTTTAGAAGCCGTTTAAAACAAACGCAGTTCAAGGGTCGTGGCGGTGGAGAAAATGTGGCTCGTGGACAGAAAAATTTAAATGATGTGATGGCTACATGGCTAGCCAGTCCCGTGCATTGTCGCAATTTGATGCATCCAAAATTTACAGACTACGCGCTAGCCTGTACAGTTGATCAATCAGCAAAGCAAAAAAGTTATTGGACTCAACAATTTGGTGTTCGATAAAAAAGGAATAAGCATGCAATCTGGCTCAATTACCCCCATTCTCCGTATTTTTGATGTGGAACTCGCCCAATCCTTTTACTTTGATTATTTGGGCTTCCAACTCGATTGGCAACATACTTTTGGAGATAACTTCCCGCTTTATCTACAGATTTCCAAAGGTGATTGCATCATTCATTTATCTGAACATTTCGGTGACGCCAGCCCGCACAGTGCCATTCGTATTTATTGGGAGAATCTCAGTTTGCTTCATACAGAATTAGATGCAAAAGACTATAAATTTGCCAAGCCTCAAGTAGAGAAAACCGATTGGGAAACATTGGAACTAAGTATCACCGATCCATTTTCAAATCGAATCATTTTTTGGGAAGACGCTTAACCTTCCCTTTGTATCAAGATTCATCGATATTGGAGCGGTCATTGTCCTTAAACTTTTGCTGTAGTTTCTGGTAGATCGGTGATTTTTGAAATTCGCTTAGGAACTGAATTGTCCCTTGTGGGAAAAACTCAGTTTGAACCTCACCACGATAATAGGCTTCACGCATTGGTGTTGCTGAAATGGAATCTTTCAAACTATCCAGCTCCACCATCTGCCACTCAGGGAATAAACGTAAATAATAAGAAGATTCATCCTTGAAATGACCGATTAAACCAATTTTTGCATTTGGCTGAATCACGCCATTCACCAAGTCTTTGACCTGTTTGACCCATTTTTCATCGTTATATACATCGACCACATGGACAAAATAAATTCGCTTTTGATCTTGCTCAGAAAAGTTTGACAAGATCATTTGCTCACGCTCAATCGCCAGAAAAGGGTTTTTGATATTCCGTTCAGATTGAGCCGACCCCAAAGCCAAAATCACGTTTTGACTTTTTTGTAATGCAATTTCAATGGTTTGCATATGTGCAAAATGAAATGGTTGAAAGCGTCCAATAAAAACAAGATAGTCAAATGTGTACATAGGCTTAATTTCACTTTTTTGTGAACTCATCAGTTGCGCCATTCTAATAAATATGCGACATAATGAGGACACTTAAAATCAATCTGGATTAAAGCAAGGATAGTACGATGACACTTAGCTGTATTCAACAACCTCATCAACATTTGCAAGCAAATTTAGAAGATGGCGTACTCACCTTAGCCATTAACCGTTCAGAAGCAAAAAATGCACTCTATGGCGAACTTTATCTTTGGATCGCAAAAGCGTTGGATGAAGCCGATGCCAATAAAGAGGTTCGTGTGGTAATTTTCCGCGGTGCAGAACAAGACTTTACTGCGGGTAATGACATGAAAGACTTTATGGGCTTTATTCAAAAGCCACATGAAGGCAAAGCTGGCGATCAACCTCCATTTGTATTATTAAAATCTGCTGCCCGTTTATCAAAACCACTCATTATTGCGGTGAAAGGTGTTGCAATCGGAATTGGTGTCACGATTCTATTACATGCAGATATGGTATTTGCAGACAACACTGCCCTGTTCCAGATTCCATTTGTCAGCCTTGGTCTATCTCCAGAAGGTGCAGCAAGTCGTTTATTAGTGAAACAGGCAGGCTATCAAAAAGCAGCTGAGTTATTATTCACAGCGAAAAAATTTGATGCAGCGACTGCGGTAAAAGCAAATCTAGTCAATGATGTGGTTGAAGATGTGTATGCGACAGCGCAAAAGACAGCGCAACATTTAGCAGCATTACCATTGGCTTCGATCAAACAAACTAAAGCACTCATGAAACAAGACTTGGCAGATATCATTGCATGTGTCGATGATGAAGCTGAAATTTTCATGCAACGTGTACGCTCACCAGAAATGATGGAAGCAGTACAAGCCTTTATGCAAAAGCGTAAGCCTGATTTTTCCCAGTTCAATTAATCACTGCGTAAATCATTCGAACAAACCACTTAGCCCTAAAAGTTAAGTGGTTTTTTATTTTGTGTATCCATATAGATATTTACAACCAGACCAACTAAGCTCAATTCAGGTTAAAACTAAATTGCAAAAAATATGAAAGTCGTCATTGCCCCTGATTCTTTTAAAGATAGCCTATCTGCATGTCATGTTGCCGAAGCCATTGCTTTAGGCTGGCAACAGGTATTTCCTGATGCAGAAATCATTACTTGCCCGATGGCTGATGGTGGTGAAGGATCAATTGAAGCAGTTTTAGCGGCTTGTTCAGGACAATGGCGTGAGCAGATGGTACAAGGTCCGTTGGGTGAGTCTGTACTGGCCAAATGGGGATGGTTAGCAACGGAAAAAATCGCCATCATTGAAATGGCACAAGCCAGTGGTATCCAATTGGTGCAGCTCTCAGCACGTGATGCATGTATCAGCAGTACCTTTGGTACAGGAGAGCTGATTCTCGCTGCCTTGGACGCAGGTGCAAAGGAAATTGTACTGACTGTGGGTGGCAGCGCAACAAATGATGCTGGTACGGGTTTACTCAATGCATTAGGTGCTAAATTTCTGGATGTAGATCATCAATCATTGCCTGCTGGTGGTCTTGCCCTGCAAAACTTGGCGCAGATTAATCTGGAAAATTTCGATCCCCGGATTCAACAGACCAAATTTTTATTGGCTGCTGATGTAACCAATCCACTTTGCGGCCCAAATGGTGCATCTCATATTTTTGGCCCGCAAAAAGGTGCTTCACCAAACCAGGTACTTGAATTGGATCAAGCATTGTCACATTTTGCTGATGTTACTGCTCAACAGTTTGGTTTTGATCAACGTCATGAGGCTGGTGCAGGTGCTGCGGGTGGACTTGGCTTTGCTGCAAAAACTTACTTACAAGCCGAGTTTAGATCGGGTGTTGAAGTCATTGCGGAATTAAATCAGCTCGCTGCCAAAATCCAAAGTGCAGATTGGGTGATTACAGGTGAAGGCAAGTTTGATGAGCAGACCTTGAATGGTAAAACTCCATTCGGTGTCGCCAAAATAGCACAAGCCGCCAATATCCCTGTCATTGTGATTGCAGGAACACTTGGAGAGAATTACCAAGCACTTTACCCACATGGTGTTACTGCTGCCTTCTCTTTAACCTCAGGCCCAACCAGTCTAGAAGAAGCCTGTCAAAATGCGGCAGAACTGGTGAGCGCACGAACAACGGATATTGCTCGGTTGATTCAAAGCAGTATGCTTAGAAAAGAATAAAGTTTATTGAATATCTAAAATCTGAATAAACTCAAAAGCAGGTTCTTCATAGGGATGGCTTGCCTTTAGAGCTTTCGCCACAGCTCTGGCCCTATCTTCTGCAACAATCGTTTCAACTCGCCATTCTTCAAGCTGCTCTAACTTATCCAGTTGTCCTAAGAACGGATCTGCACCTTTTATGGGCTTAAACTGCCCAATGCCTTTAACTTGCCATGCACAGTGTTCATAGTTTCCAATACCACCCGCGCCTGCTTCGAAAACCGCTTGTTTGGTGGATTCCAGATGAGATTCAGGCACGTAATAAATCAGCTTTAACATCGTAAAATGGCTCAAATCGAAATCAATTAGATTTCAATCATAACGTTATAAAAGCTGAACAATCAAAGTGAAATATTGATGATGAGATAACTCACGATGATAAATAGCATTTGAATCGCTATCGTTAAGCCAAACCAAAACCAGCCTTTGTCTTTTGAATATATTGTTCTCATATGATTTTCATGTTTCATCATGCCGTTCTCTCATATCTTATTCATTAATGAAATATAAGGGGCAAGAATTGAACCAATTACAAAAGTTGTAGTAAGAAATATACAAACGAACTTTCACCAAAAACAGATAGATGAGAACATCTTAAAATTAAGAATTGTATATTTTTAAAATATTTAGGTGAAAACTAAAGGAATTTAATCAAATATGTTGTTAACACAAAAACTAGCATTCCCCACGATGCAGCTCTTAAAGATTTCGGACCAAAGAGTCCTACTAACACTAGAAGAATAGGTGTTATAAAAATGCCTATCACTTGAATTATATTCAGTTCTTCAAACATATATCTCCTACTAATTAACTGAATGTTTAATAAAAATTTTATCACGATTAATTAACAATTGTGCCAATTCATCTTTTTTATCAGCCACTACAGGAGATACTCTTCTATGTTCCTATTCAAATATAGTAGGCCCCAATATAGCTATACCCACCAATATAAAAACTAATATCCAAAGCTCTTCTAGTATCATTTCCACACATGCAGGATCAATAAATAATCATATTTACTTAGTTCTATCGAGCTCATAATTTTCTCTACAAGCTCCCCATATATTAATGATGTTTAGTTATAACCTATTAATTTAAAAGGTATTAAAAGTAAATTATCTACTTCTTCTTTACTTAACCATCCGTACTTAGCGTTTGTAAATGTCTTTTTTCATATTGCGTCATCGCAAAAGCCAAACCACACAAAATCACAAAGCCACTGGTCATTGGAATCAAAGTACCGTTATAAAGCTGCCCGATGATCGAAGCGAGTATTAAAGACAGTACGGAGGAGGATGCCCCAATAATCGCCGAAGCCATGCCAGCCACATGCCCCATCGGTTCCATTGCAATTGCATTGAGATTGCCAAACAGTGTTCCAAACAACAAAAATAAAATGCAGGCATACAGCATAAACATCCAGAATGAAACGGCGACACCGGCAAGCTGAATAATGAGGAACAGCAATGAAATTAAACATAGGCCAAGAAAGCCATAAATACAAATAGGGCGCATCCCAAATTTCATGACAATTCTAGAATTGGTAAAAGATGCAATCCCCATTACACCCGCTAATAGCGCGAAGTAAGCACTAAACTCCTGCCCTGTTTTGCCAAATTGCTGCATAAAGATTTGTTGTGAAGTCCCAAGATATCCAATAAAACCACCAAAACAGAAACCTGCACATAGCAAATAACTCATGGTGGTTTTATTGCTCACCACTTCTTTAAAGCCATCCTTAAAAGCTTGTACACGCATCGGCAAACGATTTTCTGGAATTAGCGTCTCTTCTAGTCGTAAAGCTACCCAAGCACCAACGGCTATGGCATAGACCATATACAGCACAAAAATATCGCGCCAACCAAAGAAATGAATAATCAATTGTCCCAAACTTGGTGCAACTGCTGGCGCGACCATAAACACCATCATGATCAAAGACATGATACGTGCCATTTGTGCGCCACTGTATTTATCCCGAACAATGGAAATCGAAGCCACATAAGGCCCAGAAACACCCACACCTTGAATAAAACGCCCGACCAAGAACCATTCAAAACTTTGGGTGGAATAGCACAACAAGCTTCCTAAAAAATAGATGACGATGCCTGTAAATAAAATTCGTTTTCGTCCAATTGCATCGGACAATGGCCCTGCAATCAGTTGCCCGATGGTCATTCCTGAAAAAATGCTAATAATGACCCACTGTGCCTGATTGCTATTTTGTAGGCTAAAAACCTGACCAATTTCACCCAGTGCAGGTAAAACAGCATCAATCGAGAAAGAAACAATGGACATTAACAATGCCATCAGTAATGCAAATTCGTGGAAATGGATTTTTGATTTCATTTTTCTGGCCCATTGATGATTATTTTATATGGAATTAAATAAGCCACCTGACGGTGGCTTATTGCATGGATTTAATTAACCAATAAATTTACGGGCGTTACGGAACATACGTAACCAAGCACCATCTTCAGCCCAGTCTTCTGGCTTCCAAGAATGCTGTAAAGCACGGAAGTTACGCTCTGGATGCGGCATCATCACGGTTGCACGACCATCTTTAGAAGTTTGACCTGTAATCGCGTCAGGTGAACCATTCGGGTTCAACGGATAGTGCTGAGTTGGGTTACCCAAGCTATCCACATAACGCAAGATCACTTGGTTTTCTGCATTTAAAGCAGCAATCTGCTGTTCAGTGGCAACCAGACGACCTTCTCCATGCGCAACTGCGATTGGTAAAATCGAACCTTGCATATCTTCAAGCAAGACAGAAACTGATTTTTCTACGCGAACGTTAACAGCACGTGCTTCAAATACTTCTGAGGTATTACGGTGGAAACGGCCCCAATGCTCTGCACCTGGAATCAGTGGTGCAAGTTGCGACATCATTTGACAGCCATTACACACACCTAAGCTGAATGTATTTTGACGATGGAAGAACTGTTCAAACTGATCACGCAATTTAGCATTGAACAATACTGATTTTGCCCAGCCACCGCCAGCGCCCATCACGTCACCATATGAGAAGCCACCACAAGCCACTAAACCTTCAAAGTCGCTCAAGCTGACACGACCTGCTAATAAGTCACTCATGTGTACGTCAATGGTATTGAAACCAACTTTATCAAACGCAGCGGCCATTTCGACGTGACCATTGACACCTTGCTCACGCAAGATGGCCATATTAGGACGGCGCGTATTGATGTACGGTGCTTCAACAGGCTCATTCAAATCATACGTTGCTTGTGCAATCAAACCCTTATGGTTTTGATCTGCGATTAAGGCAAACTCTTGATCAGCCGTTTCAACATTGTCACGTAAACGCTGAATTTGATGTGAAACTTCTGCCCATGCTTGTTGTAATTCAGCACGTTCTAAAGTTAAACCATTCACAACCAATTGATCAGTTGTATTGACACGACCCACAACTGCGATGGCATCTTTCAGGCTCGATGCTGCAACCTGAACTTCCAATTGTGCCCAATCAGCCGCTGTGATTTGTAATACAGCACCAATTTCTTCTGCAAATAAGCTTTCAGTTGTTTGATTTTCTAATGCAACACCTAAACGCGATGCAAATATCATTTCAGCCACAGTCGCCAATAAACCACCATCACCGATGTCATGATAAGCCTTGATTAAACCACGATTGTTCCAGTCTTGGATCAAGGCAAAAAATGCTTTGAAGTCATCAAAACTATCAACATCTGGTGTTACTGAACCAATCGCTTTATACACTTGTGCAAGGATCGAACCACCTAAACGGAACTGGCCTTTAGATAGGTCAATACGAACCAGTACTGAATCAGCTAAGTTCTTCAATTCAGGCGTTAATGTTTTACGAACATCTAGAACTGGTGCAAATGCAGTGATTACCCCTGTCATTGGCGAAGTAACGGCTTTGTCTTCACCATCATTCCACGTAGTACGCATAGAAAGTGAGTCTTTACCGACTGGAATTGCGATCCCTAATGCAGGGCACATTTCCATACCAATCGCTTTCACACCTTCAAACAAGGCTTGGTCTTCACCTTTTTGACCTGCCGCTGCCATCCAGTTTGCAGAAAGCTTGATGTCACTAATCTGTTCAATGTTGGCACAAGCAATGTTGGTAATTGCTTCAGCAACCGCTAAACGCGCAGAAGCTGCTGGATTTAACAATGCAACCGGTGGACGTTCGCCCATTGCCATTGCTTCACCCGTGAAGCCTTGTAAGCTTGTAGTTGTCACGGCTGCATCTGCAACAGGAACCTGCCAACGACCGACCATCTGATCACGTGCAACCATACCGGTAATCGAACGGTCACCAATGGTAATCAAGAACGATTTAGATGCGACTGTAGGATTTTTTAATACGCGGAAAATCGCATCTTTCAAATCAACTTTTGCAGCATCAAAGTCATTCCCTGTACGCTCAATCGTTTCATAAGCACGTTGCATGCGCGGCGTACCGCCCAAGATCACCTGCATTGGAATATCGACAGGCTTGTTCTCAAACAACGGATCTTCAACCGTTAAGTGACGCGCTTCAGTCGCTTCACCAAGTACCGCAAACGGACAACGCTCACGTGCACAAATTTCTTCAAACTGTTCTAAAGACTCTGGGCGAATAGCAAGTACATAACGTTCTTGCGCTTCATTTGACCAGATTTCCATCGGGCTCATGCCTGGCTCTAATGATGGAATTTTACGGAGGTTAAGCACTGCACCCAACTCATGATCGTTCACAAGTTCAGGCATGGCATTGGATACACCACCCGCACCCACATCATGTACAGACACGATTGGGTTAAAGTCTTCTAAGCGCCAGCAGGTATCGATGACTTCTTGGCAACGACGTTCCATTTCTGGGTTTTCACGTTGTACCGAAGCAAAGTCCAAACTCTCGCCCATGGTCCCGCTGTCTACAGAAGAGGCTGCACCACCACCAAGACCAATCAACATTGCAGGTCCACCCAACACGATAAGTAAGTCACCCGGTTGGATTGCATCTTTTTCAACATGGTCAGGACGGATGTTACCGTAACCACCAGCGATCATGATTGGCTTGTGGAAGCCTTTTACATCACCATTGACATTTTGTTCAAAAGTACGGAAATAACCATTCAATGCAGGACGGCCAAATTCGTTATTAAACGCAGCACCACCCAATGGCCCTTCAATCATGATTTGTAATGGCGATGCCATACGTGAAGGTTTACCGTAGTTTTCTTCCCAAGGTTGTTCAAAACCAGGAATATTTAAGTTAGAAACGGTAAAGCCTGTTAAACCTGCTTTAGGTTTACCACCACGACCTGTTGCACCTTCATCACGGATTTCCCCGCCCGAACCTGTTGCAGCACCAGCAAAGGGAGCAATTGCAGTTGGATGGTTATGCGTTTCCACCTTCATTAAGATGTGAGCAGCTTGGCTCTTATATTTATAAACGAAGTGACCATTTTCATCCGCTTTCGGATAAAAACGCATGGTGTCATAACCCACAATCACTGACGCGTTATCTTTATATGCCGACAACACATCGGTTGGAGATTCTTTATAAGTATTTTTAATCATTTGGAACAATGATAATGGTTGTTTTTCACCATCAATTGTCCATTCAGAACCAAAGATTTTATGACGACAGTGTTCAGAGTTTGCTTGAGCAAACATCATCAACTCAATGTCGTTTGGATTACGACCAAGCTTGGTAAAGGCTTCGGTTAAGTAATCAATTTCTTGCTCAGATAAAGCAAAGCCAAACTCATCGTTGGCTTTAACTAACGCTTCTTTTCCTTGACCCAAGATATCAATTGAGTTCAACGGCTTCGGTGCTGTTTCTGAGAACAAAGCTTTTGCATCATCAATTTGAGCAAAAACACTCTCTGTCATACGGTCATGTAATACCAATTTCACTTCATTCGAAATCTCTTTCACACCTTTCAGTGTAAATAACAGACCACGCTCTAAACGGTGAATTGGAGTATTACAGTTTTGGAAAATATCGGTTGCTTTAGATGACCACGGAGAAATTGTCCCTACACGCGGTGTTACTAAAATCTGGATTTCATCACTTGCAGCTTGGCGAAGTTCGAAAGATTGACCATCGTTTAAAAGTTGTAATGCCGATTGATGTTGCTGCTCGTTGAGCGCTTGATCAAACAAATAAACCCACTGGCTGTCAAAAGATTGAACAGAACTCATTGACGTTAATCGGTTTAAGAGTTGAGCTTTCTTGAAAGAAGAATGTGCTGATGCACCGGCCACGATAAACATGTTGACTTTGGCTCCACGGGTGGGTCTAACGAACCTACCACAATGTGACTTATGAAAGAGCGCATATTCTACTGTGAAAGGCTCATTTCAGCTAGCTATATCCATCTTAAAAAACAGAGTTTTCTGCTGCAAATGGCTTAATTTATTGTAGCTTTATCCATTTTACTTTATTCGTAACAATTCATTTAAACCAATACATCAATCACATTCCCTTTTTGTAGGCCATCACCTCTATCTCTTTTTCTGTTACCCAAATCAAAATACAGCCCTGTGCAACAGGCTTTCCATCTTCTCTATGTACGATGACTTTATATTGAAATTTCCCCTATTTACCTTATTAAGACAACTTGTGTCGCTCTACCCTAGTGCTTTAATCTTTTTTTTGGCATCATGATCCTGAACTCATAGTGAATAATGATGAATGGAACAAATGCGTTGGGTAGAATTGCTATCTGCAATTCGTTTAGGTAGTAAAAAAAGTAGTACTGAATTGGCTCGAAGCCCATTTCACAAAGATTATGACAGAATTATATTTTCTCAAAGCTTTCGCCAACTGAATAGAAAAACACAAGTTCACCCACTCACTCAGCATGATGGCATCCATACTCGCCTAACACACTCGCTTGAAGTTTCTTGTATCGGTCGCTCACTCGGCATGTTAGCCGCAGAAAAAATCAAAGATGAGTTACCAATGTGGATTTCCCCAGCCGATGTCGGAGCAATTATCCAAGCAGCCTGTCTGGCGCATGATATCGGTAACCCTCCTTTTGGTCATGCGGGTGAATATGCGATTCGGGAATGGTTTGATGATGCCTCACATCGCGACTTTCTCACCAAACTGACACCAGAAGAAGCAGCTGATGTCCGCCAATTTGAAGGCAATGCGCAAGGGCTTCGATTACTCAGCCGCATCGACTACCACCCTGATGATGGCGGTATGCGGCTTACCTGTGCCACACTAGGCGCGTATTTAAAATATCCGTGGCTTTCAAAGACGATTGAAGAGCAAGGTGATATGCCATCGCATCAACGGGCAAAATTTGGCTGCTATCAATCTGAAAAAGAAATTTTAAAGCAATTGGCTGAACAACTCGGTTTAATTCAGCTCGGGGAATACCATTATTGCCGTCATCCACTCACCTATTTATTAGAAGCAGCAGATGATATTTGTTATGCGCTGATTGATTTAGAAGATGGCATTATTCTCAACATGCTGAACTATGCCGAAGTTGAGCCGATTTTCCTGAATTTGATTGCTGATTATGGCTATCCAGAGGAATTGCATTTACCGCATACCACTTGGCAGCAAAAAATCGCAGCATTACGCGGCCGCGTCATGAAACGTTTAGTCGATGAAGTAACCACGGCTTTTGCAAAACATCATTATGAAATTTTGACCGGTCAGCTTAAAGGCAGCCTGTTACAATATTGCTCACCCGATATTGAAGCAGGGATCCAAACCGCGAAAAATCTTGCAAGAGATCGTATCTTTGAACATCCACAAAAGTCTGGTTTAGAGATTATTGCCCATCAAAGTTTGCAAACCATCTTAGATGCTTTCATCCCTTTAACCATGCCGCATAAGACATTAAGCTTTAAAGAACAGCGATTAATGTCAATTTTGCAACATTCAGGCGTAAATCTGCAAAACAACCACTATAATAATATTATGCAAGTCTTGGATATTATTAGTAAGTTCTCAGACCACCAAGCCTACAGCTTGGCGCAAGAGTTGCAAGGCAATAAAATTGGATTCTTTTAACAGTTGAAATGAGACCAAGACTTTTTTCAAACTCAAACTAAATTTTTTATAATAGTGAAATTTAACTCATGATCGGATGTTTAATTGGCGAAGTGTTTGCCTTAGAAGCCCCAACCGTCTTACTCAATGTGAATGGTGTAGGCTATGAAATAGACACACCTCTTTCGACATTTTGCCAATTACAAAAAGGACAAAAAGTGACGTTATGGACCCACTTGGTGGTCCGTGAAGATGCACAACAACTTTATGGCTTCAGCGATGCCCAAGAGAAAGTCATTTTCCGTACTTTGCTTAAAGTAAATGGTGTAGGCCCTAAAATGGCTTTGGGTATCTTGTCTACCTTAAGTATTGAGTTACTGATTCATACTATTGAACATGACGATATTAATACCCTGATTAAAGTTCCAGGCGTGGGCAAGAAAACCGCTGAACGTTTAATGATTGAATTACGAGATCGTTTCAAAGCATTGGCACAATCAACAGGTAGCGTAACCAATACAGCAGCAACGCAAATTCAATTTATGTCAAATTCGCCTGTTGCTGAAGCAGAAGCCGCATTACAATCTCTTGGTTATAAACCAGCAGAAGCACAAAAAGCCGTTGCAGCAGTGAAAGCAGACTTTACTGAATCTGCCGATATTATTCGTGCTGCGCTTAAATCAATGATGAAGTAATAGATATATGCAAGATCGTCTTATTAGCGGAACAGAAAAACCAGAAGATCAATTTGATCGTGCGATTCGACCAACCTCATTGGCTGATTATATTGGCCAGCCCGTGGTTCGTGAACAAATGGAAATCTTCATTGGTGCTGCACGTGGACGTGGTGAAGCACTCGATCATACCTTGATTTTTGGTCCTCCTGGTTTAGGTAAAACGACCCTTGCCAATATTATTGCGCGCGAAATGGGCGGTAATTTAAAATCTACTTCTGGTCCAGTATTGGAACGTGCTGGCGATTTAGCTGCAATGCTGACCAATCTAGAGGAAGGTGATGTTCTCTTTATTGATGAAATCCATCGCCTATCCCCCGTGATTGAAGAAATTCTTTATCCAGCAATGGAAGATTACCAACTGGATATTATGATTGGTGAAGGCCCTGCGGCTCGTTCAATCAAATTGGATTTACCACCATTTACTTTGGTCGCTGCAACAACACGTGCAGGTTTATTGACCTCTCCTT
This sequence comes from Acinetobacter sp. ANC 3882, assembly GCF_022549545.1. Lineage (NCBI taxonomy): Bacteria > Pseudomonadati > Pseudomonadota > Gammaproteobacteria > Moraxellales > Moraxellaceae > Acinetobacter > Acinetobacter sp. ANC 3882. The sequence goes on from NZ_JAKZGB010000001.1 coordinate 878,585, forward strand.
TACGCGATCGTTTTGGGATTGTACAACGTTTAGAGTTCTATTCGGTTGAAGACCTCACTCACATCGTGACACGTTCTGCCAACTTGATGGATGTCCCAATTACCAAAGAGGGTTCAACGGAAATTGCCCGTCGTGCTCGTGGTACGCCCCGTATTGCCAATCGATTATTACGTCGTGTCCGTGACTATGCCCAAGTCAAAGGCACAGGTGAAGTGACTCAAGATATGGCGCAACGTGCTTTGGATATGCTTAACGTGGATAAAGCAGGTTTAGATACGCTCGATCGTCGTTATCTCAGTATGTTACTCGAACGTTTTGAAGGTAGACCGACAGGTGTTGAAGCCTTAGCCGCAGCCATGGCAGAAGATAGTGGCACACTTGAAGATGTTATTGAGCCGTATTTAATTCAGCAAGGTTATGTAATGCGTACTGCGCGTGGTCGTATTGCAACCAATATGGCTTATTTACAGTTTGGTATGACACCACCTGAATCATAAAAATATTTTCAACTTAACGCTTCTTATAATGAGATGATTAGAATAGGATATACCTGATTTTAATCGTCTCATTATATTTAGGGTAACAATGAAAAATAAAACATTAACTTCCGTATTTTTGAGTAGCTTATTTTTAACAGCCTGCGGGGGTGGAGGTGATAATGCAAATAACGGAAATTCATTTCAAGACAAAGAAAAACTAGATTACACCAAAGCAGAAAATCTTGAATTGATTTATGCACCGATTATCAATTTATCAAGTATTAATGGTAATCAACTTATTGATACCATCACACTTGCAGAATCCGTTTTTTATTTAATACAAGGTGGAGAAAAAGCGGGCTATAAAGCTTTCTGCCGTAATAAAGAAGGGAGTTTCAATAAAAGCAGCCAAAATATTACACTGAATAAATGTGATTTACAGTATACAAAAGATGGAATTATACAGCCTATATCTGAAGAACCAATGCTGCTATCTGGAAGCGTTAGCACCCAAGGATACTGGTCACAGAATAACTTTAAAATTGATACAACACTCAGTCAGTTTAAAGTAGAGGTTGATAATGAAATAACAACCTTTAATGGTGGCAAAAGCAGTCTATCCTATTATCCCGATTCTACCCCCTTTAAATATAACATCGGCCAGATGGATTTTACATGGGCCGATAAAAAACATACTGAAGTATATAAACTCACAAATTACAGCTTTGAACCTTGGTCAACGCAATCTATTACCAAAGGGCGTTTAGTTGGAGTAACGAATAATAAAGAGTTCTCTGTGGTTTTTGATAATCAAATCAAATTTGGTAGTGTCGGAGACGCATTGGCTTTTTACCCAAGTTTTGCTGAAATTTTTATTGAAGATACCTACAATAATAAAAATGCAATTAACATCACCAAAACCACTGACTATCAAGCATTAATACGCGCCTATGCCAATGGCACTACAGTTGCAGGCTTTCCTAAAATTGTCTCGTGGGAAGAGCTCAATTATTAAAAAAAGAGGCCCTATCCAAGGGCCTCTTTTTTTATCTCTTTCAAGAATATGTTATTTATTACTATTTCATTAGTGCTATTGAGGCAATATCATTCCTGATTGCTGACAGTCTGTAAAAATAGGTAATAGAAATGGCAAATCATTTTGAGTTCAAAATTCGCGTGTATATCGAAGATACAGATGCAGGCGGTATCGTTTACCATGCCAATCATATTCGTTTTATGGAGCGTGCTCGTACCGAATGGCTGCGTGCAGCAGGTGTAGATCACTACTGGCACCAAAAAGACTACAGCTTCGTGGTACACCAAATTCAAGTGAAATATGTACGTCCAATATTAATGGATGATTTAATTACCGTTACAGCACGTGTTATTTCGTGTAAAGCCGCATCTTTTGTGTTGCAACAAAATATTTATCGTGGTGAAATCTTGCTGGCTTCAGGTGAGGTTGTGTTGGCATGTTTAAACAAAGATCTTATGCCACGTAGACTTCCTGATGAAATTCGTGATCTGATTCAAAAAGAATTGGCACAGGACTAAAATAAACTTTTGGCACCGTAACTTATGGCAACTAACTTAGAATCTTCCCTGCATATTTCTGACCTAATTTTACAAGCAAGTCCTGTTGTACAACTGGTCATGCTGATCTTATTATTCGCTTCAATTTATAGCTGGTACTTGATCGCTAAATTATACATGGGCTTTAAAAAAGCAGAGCAAGATGATGAGCATTTTCAAAAGATGTTTTGGTCTGGTGCCGAATTAAATACGCTTTTTAATAATGCGCAGCTCAACTCCAAACGCCGTGGTTTAGAAGATATTTTCTATCAAGGTTTGGGTGAGTTCTTTAAACTACAAAAACGTAAAGCAGACACCAATCAAACGATCGAAGGAACAGAGCGTATTCTTCGCGTCGGTTTAAGCCGCGACCAGAGTGCTTTAGAAGTTGGCTTAGGTGCACTTGCCAGCATCGGTTCAGTTGCACCTTATATCGGCTTATTTGGTACGGTTTGGGGCATTATGAATGCCTTTATTGGTCTTGCCGCAGTTGATCAAGTTACCTTGGCAACCGTTGCGCCTGGTATTGCAGAAGCCCTGATTGCTACGGCAATCGGTTTATTTGCAGCTATTCCTGCTGTACTTGCGTTTAACCACTTTACTGCTAAAGGTGAATCAACTTATTCAGATCGTGCTTTATTTGCAGAAGAAATGGTTGCTCTTTTACAGCGTCAAGCGATTGGAACGACACAGGAAGATGCATAATGGCGATTCAACGCTCTGGACGTTTTGAACGGATTAAAAAACCACTCAAAAGTGATATGAACGTCGTTCCCTATATCGACGTCATGTTGGTACTTTTGGTTATTTTCATGGTGACTGCGCCCATGATCACCAGTGGTATCAAAGTAGATTTACCTCAGGCGAACAACCACCCTATCGAATCCAAAGATATGCCAGCCATGGTCACGATTAGTAAAGAGGGAAAATTTTCTCTTGAATACCAAAACCATAAAGGCACTGATTCTCTTTCGCTTGAACAACTCGAAGTTGTTTTAAGCGAAGCTCAAACTCAAGCAGAGCAAGAAAACAAACAACTCACGGTTTTGGTCAATGGGGAGAAATCCCGTCCATATGGTGAAGTGGTTTCACTGATGGCAAGTCTACAAGAAGCAGGCTTAACACAAGTTGGTTTACTGACAGAGCCGTTAAAATAAGCTATGAAAAAATTTCAAGAGCCGCCTTTTAAGCAAAATGCGATCGCACTGGGTTTCACGCTCGGCGTACATGCGATCGCGATTGTGGGCTTATTATTTTTAGGCTTAAGTAAACCACCCGAAGAGCCGAAAAAGCTCAAGACTGTTTTAGTTAGACCCGAAGATTTGCCACAACCCTTAACACAGGTTGAACAAGAAACAACAGCTGACAATGAAGCTCCCGAAGTTCAAAGTCCTGTTGTAGATAAAACATTACCTGAAAATATCCCTGTCGTCCCTCCGTCACCAAGTCCACAACAACTTGCTGCTGAAAAGCAAAAAGCAGAACAGGCACAGCAAGCAAAATTAGCTGAGCAAAAACGCAAAGCAGATGAAGCAACTCGTGCACAACAAGTTGAAGAACAGCGTAAACGTGCTGAAGCTCAAGCACAGAAGCAGCGTGCGGATGCAGAAGCAAAACGCCAAGCTGAGGCAAAAACCGAAGCAGAGACAAAACGTCGGGCAGAACAAAATGCTAAATCTGAAGCAGAGACTAAGGCACGTCAAAAAGCTGAACAAGATGCACGCTTAAAACAGCAAAAAGCAGCTGAGAATGCAAAGCTTCAGGCTCAACAAGATGCGAAGCGTAAAGCTGAGGCCGATGCTAAGGCTCGTGCTGAAGCTGATGCAAAACGCAAAGCTGAGGCAGACGCAAAACGTAAAGCTGATACAGATGCAAAACGTAAGGCAGAAGCCGAGGCGAAACGCAAAGCTGACACAGATGCCAAACGCAAGGCCGAGGTAGATGCTAAGGCAAAAGCGGACGCAGATGCTAAACGTAAAGCAGATGCAAATACTAAGGCCAAAGCTGAGGCGGATGCTAAACGCAAAGCGGATGCTGACGCGAAGGCAAAAGCTGAGGCAGATGCTAAACGTAAAGCAAATGCAGATGCCAAAGCTAAATCCGATGCGGACGCAAAGGCAAAAGCTGAGGCAGACGCGAAACGTAAAGCCGATGCGGAAGCAGATGCTAAAGCTGCTGCCTCAAAAAAAGCTGAGCAAGAAGCAGCTCAGAAAAAAGCTGATGCTAAACGGATTGCAGACTCTACTAAAGCCGCATTCAAAAGCAAAATTAGCAGAGCTTGGGAAGTACCTTTAGCTTCTCGAGGAAAATCAATTACTGTTAATATTTCACTTGATGCAAACGGAAATGTAATATCTGTTGTTGCGAATAGCAGCGATTCGGATTTAAAAGCGAGCGTAGAAGCTGCCGTAAAACAAGCATCTCCCCTACCAATGCCTGATGATCCAGATATTGTGAAGCAACTTCGTCGCGTCACAATTACATTCATTGCAAAATAGTAATGAATAGTTAACGTTACATGCTTTTAATAGCACAAAGCATGTAACTATGTTAAATAATCAACAGCCACAAAAATACGAACGCAAGTAATTGTAACTATGGACAAGACTCGTAAACACCTCCTCTCGTTGGCAGTTTTCGCTGCAATTAGTGCAGTTGCTCCAACAGCAACTTTCGCACAATTACATCTAGAAATTGCTAAAGCCCCTGAACAAGCACCTAAAATCGCGATCATTCCATTTGCAAATGACAATGCGATCTATCCAATTGTGGAAAGTGACTTGAATCGCTCAGGCCGTTTTACCAGTGCATCTCAAAACTTACCTGCAACTGCTAGCCTCAATCAGGTTCAAGCAGGTGATTGGCAAAATGCTGGTGTTCCGTATGTCGTCGTCGGTCAAATGAAAGCCGTCGATGCCAATACATTCGAAATTCACTACCAGCTCTATGATGTACAAAAACAACAATATTTATTGAATGAAGTACTAACGGTACCAAGTTCACGTGTACGCCAAGCAGGACATCTGATCAGCGATACGATCTATCAAGCTTTGACGGGTATTGCAGGTGACTTTAGCGGTCGTATTGCCTATGTATTGCGTAATCAGGCGACACCTGCTCAACGCTATACTTTGCAAATCGCAGATACCGATGGTGAACAACCTAAAACCGTACTTTCATCGCGTGATCCAATCCTCTCTCCGGCTTGGACACCTGATGCAAAGAAAATTGCTTATGTCTCATTTGAAACCAAACGCCCAGCGATTTATCTGCAAGATTTAGCCACTGGCCAACGTGAAGTTTTAGCAAGCTTTCGCGGCTTGAATGGTGCGCCAAGCTTCTCTCCTGATGGAAAGTCGATGTTGTTTACAGCATCAATGCATGGCAATCCTGAAGTGTATCAAATGGATTTAAGTACCCGCCAAGTACAGCGCATGACCAATGATTCTGCGATTGACACTGAAGCGCGTTACTCACCAGATGGCAAATCCTTTATTTTTACTTCGGATCGCGGTGGTTCACCACAAATCTATCGCTATAGCTTTGATGACAGTTCCGTCAAACGTTTAACCTTCAAAGGTGCATTCAATGCACGTGGTACTTTAAGTGCTGATGGTAAAAAGATTGCTTTGGTACATCGTCCAAGTGGGAGTAACTACAAAGTTGCAATCCAAGATATCAATACAGGTATCACCAATATTCTCACGCCAACCAGTTTAGATGAATCACCAAGCTTCTCACCAAATGGACAAATGGTGGTTTATGCAACACGTGAAGGTAGTCGTGGCCTTTTATCCGTCATGTCTACAGATGGTCGTTTCCGCATGAATTTACCAAGCGAACAAGGTGAAGTTCGTGAACCTGCTTGGGCACCAAAATAAATTTAATCGATTGGAGAATCATATGAACATTAAATATCTAACGCTTCCACTGATTGCTGCGACTCTCGTTTTTACAGGTTGTGCAAGCCGTAAGCCTGCTGCTGAAATCACTGCGGGCAACACACCAAATGGCTCATCTACGGTAAGTACCGATGGCTTAAGTGAAGATGCAGCTTTAAATGCACAAAACTTAGCGGGTGCATCGTCAAAAGGTGTCACTGCTGCAAACAAAGCATTTCTAGCAAAACGCGTTGTGCACTTTAACTATGACAGCAGCGATTTGTCGAACGAAGATTATCAAACCCTACAATCACATGCACAATTCTTAGTTGCCAATGCCAATTCTCGTGTTGCTTTAACAGGTCATACCGATGAGCGTGGTACACGTGAATACAACATGGCTTTGGGTGAACGTCGCGCGAAAGCTGTAGAAAGTTTCTTGATCACCAACGGTGTAAATCCACAACAACTTGAAGCGGTCAGCTATGGTAAAGAATCACCAGTCAATGCAGGTCATGACGAAGCTGCATGGAAAGAAAACCGTCGTGTAGAAATCAATTACGAAGCAGTTCCACCATTATTAAAATAATGGCTTAGCTTTAAATAAAAATGCTCACTAAAATGTGGGCATTTTTATTTTTGGATCAAGATGATGATTGGGATTTAGACTCTGGTTGCATCGACTCAATCATATCGTGCTTATTGAAATCTTTATATTCAGGCTTGGCTTCATACTCTTTCCATGCATCCTTCACATTTTCTTTGGAAATCGTATCTAAGCTAATTGGCTCACTTGGCGTGGGTGTCGCTTCAAAATTCTTGGTTGACATCTTAATCTCCAAACATCCTGTCTAGTATCCGTCCAACATAGCATGTAATCACGTGCTTGTAATCATAAAAGCAACATAAATAAAGTAAGATAATTTTTATTTTTATGTGATCTCATCTAGAATAGCCACATTCTTTTTTATCATTTTTTGACACGGCCAAACTGGAGCTATTTAATATGTCAAACCTTACATTGACCCAATACTTAGAACAACAAAATGGGAATTTGACTCCAGAGTTAGCGCAAGTTATCGAAACTATTGCAGCAACGTGTCAAACCATTGACCAAGCACTACAAAAAGGTGCTTTGGCAGGGATTTTAGGCAGTGCTGGCAATGAAAATGTTCAGGGTGAAACACAAAAGAAATTAGACGTTATTTCGAATGATTATCTGATTGATGCTTTAAAAGTTCATCCACACGTTGGCGGCTTGGCATCAGAAGAATTAGATGACTTCACTCCTGCACAAGAAAACGGAAAATACCTGGTATTGTTTGATCCATTAGATGGTTCAAGCAACATTGATATTAATATGTGTGTTGGTACCATTTTCTCGATTCTTCCAGCAAAAAATACAGTGACTCAATCTGCAGATTTTATGCAAGCAGGGACTGAACAAGTTGCTGCAGGCTATGTACTTTATGGTCCATCTACCATGTTAGCACTTACAGTAGGTGCAGGCGTTGCGTTCTTTACTTTTGATCCAACAACTCAAGCTTTCGTACTTACCACTGAGCAAGTTCAGGTTTCAGCAGATACACAAGAATTTGCTATCAACTCATCAAACCAACGTCATTGGGAAAACCCTGTAAAACGTTATATCGATGAGCTTTTGGCTGGTAAAACTTCAGTACGTGAAAAAGATTTCAACATGCGTTGGGTTGCATGCATGGTGGGTGACATTCACCGTATCTTATGCCGTGGCGGTATTTTCCTTTACCCTTACGATTTGAAAGATCCAAAAAAAGCGGGCCGTTTACGTTTAATGTATGAAGCGAACCCAATGAGCATGTTAATCGAGCAAGCTGGTGGTGCATCAACGACTGGCCGTGTCCGCATTATGGACATTCAACCAACTGAGTTGCATCAACGTGTTCCAGTTATTATTGGTTCTAAAAACGAAGTTGAGCTTGTAACGAGCTATCATTAATTATTTTTAATAATCAAGGCATTATAATATTATAATGCCTTTTTGGATGTTTACTTTATGGCGGTTATTTTTCTAGAATCAAAAGACAATGCAAAAATTAAACATTTGCGTGGCTTAATCGAGCTCAATAGCGCTCGAAAAAAACATCAACAAACTGTTCTAGAAGGTACACATCTTTGTCTAGCTTGGTTGCAACAACAGAAAAAACTGTTCTCTCTATTTACCACTGAACAAGCATTAGAGCATCCTGATTTACAAGAAGTTATCGAGCTTCATCAAGGTCATGTCTTCGTGATTAGCGAAGTGCTCTATAAAGATTTAAGTACTTTAGGCACCACCCTACCTTGCTTAGCTATTATTGATCTTCCAAAAACATCAATGACAATTGATTTTGAAGTAGATACTTTAATTCTAGAAAACATTCAAGATCCGGGTAATGTAGGAACATTACTGCGTTCAGCTGCCGCAGCAAACATCAAACAAGTGATTTGTACCCAAGGCTCGGCAACGCTGTGGTCCCCGCGTGTACTAAGAGCAGGCATGGGAGCTCATTTTAGTCTGCACTGTTTTGAAAACTTTCAATTACAGGACATTCTTCCAAAATTTCAAATTCCTGTTTTGGTTACTAGCTCACATCAATCGACCAATCTGTATGACCAAGATTTAACACAACCTTGTGTATGGATTTTGGGCAATGAAGGCCAAGGTGCAAGTGACTATGCCTTAGAACATGCAAAGGCAATCGCCATTCCTCAACCTGGCGGACAAGAGTCACTCAATGTTGCAATTGCAGGATCAATTTGCTTTTTTGAAATGGTTCGCCAACGTCAGTAAAAACGTTAAATTATTTTAAATACGATTTTTTTACTGAGAAAATCAATTACACTACTAAAAATAATTGCTTAAGTTGTCAACGCGCCCACCAGTTTCAACGTTATATGATTAATGAATTGGAATTAATGGTGGGTATCCATGACAGGATTTTCCATCTCTATGGATTTAGCACCGAAACAGGCTCGAACTGAAACCAGTACTGATCGCAGTACGGTTGAACAACGTCTGCGTATTTTTATGCAAGACGTTACAGGTCGTGCATTGGTGATGATGGAAAGTGCAACCCAAGGACAACAAGGCATTGCCATGGATTTAGTGCAGGAAGCCTTTATTTCCTTGCATAAATCATACGCTGATAAAAACATAGAAGAATGGTATCCCCTGTTCTACACCATTTTAAATAACAAACTCCAAGATTGGAGACGTAAAGAAGCACGTCGTGCAACTCCCTTCTCATTATTCAAAAAGATTAGTTTAGATGATGACGAGGAAATTATTGATGTTGTAGATGAATCTACTCCTAATCCTTTTGATTTTCTGGATCAAGAAGTGACAATGGAAGAAATTCAAGCAGCAGTCAATCAGCTACCAGTCCGTCAACAACAAGCATTTATGCTAAGAGCATGGGAAGGCTTTGATACGATGACCACAGCTCAGATTATGGATTGTAGTGAAGGCAGTGTGAAAACACATTACCACCGTGCAATTCAGGGACTCAGAATTGCTTTAGAGCACTTAAACCCACATACGGGAGGATCATCAGATGAAAAAAGATGAATTCACCAAACATGTAACATCCAAGCTTGATCAGCTTGCCAGAGAGCAGCATCACAACAAAATGTTGGTGATGAACCATGTTCTCGATACGGTTCAGAAAAAACCAACATCTTATTACAGTGTTTGGAAAATGAGTGGTTTTGCACTCGCAGCAGCAATCATGGGTATTGTTGTTTTACCGAGTTCTTTACAACTTGCCGATCAACCACAGAACCAAGTTGTCGTAAATCCAAAACTTTCACCACAAATGGTTGAAGATATGGAAATGTTATTGGTTTTAGGTGAGGATAAAGTTCCACATGGCAGCTAAAAAATTAGCACTTGTTGTGTGTACACTCGGCTTATTACAAACCAGTTTTGCAGGTTCAGAACGGTTTTGGGTTTTCTCCAAACCAAATAAACCAGCAACTGAAGAAGCTTGGGATGACTTGTCACCTGAAGAGCAACGCGTTTTAATCAAACGCTATCAAACATTGAAGGAAATTCCAACAACCCAAAGTTCACAATTACAACAACGTATGGAATGGTTCACTCAACTGCCTGAAGAAGAAAAGCAGAAAATGCGAGATGTGTGGCAGAAAATGAGTACACAAGAACGCAATACTTTGCGTAAACGTATGCAAAATGCCAGCACCGAAGAACGTGTGAATATCAGAGAAGAATACCTCACCAAGTACGCTGAGCATTAATTTTTTATTTCCATAAATATTTAAAATAAAAATAGCGCCTTTAGGCGCTATTTTTATTTTTGATAAGCTTATTTTCTGAAACGACGGTAAGCCAATAAACCTAATAATCCGAATACAGAGTAGAAACCTAAACTACCGCCGCCTCCACTACTTGCCTTACGCGTGTCATCAGTGGTAGTTGCTGTACTAATTGTTCGTACTGTTGCTGTATTTGATGAGACTCCATCGGCATCATACACTTGATAGCTAAATGAGAAGTTAAATGGATTGAACGCATTCACTTCCTGAACATAAACATTTCCACCATAACAGGTTTCTTTCTGATCTGGTTCTGGACAAGCTCCTTGACGATCCGCAGTTATACTAAGGTCTTTTGTGGGAACATTACTTAGTCGAATTGGCAATTCAATTCCGTCTTTATTTTTCCAGAACTGAGATTTATTAGGATTTTTCTCTGGCCCAACACCACCTTCACCAGTGTCACCATTATCATTGGCAAATTTTAATAAATTAAGGCTTAGCTTTTGCTTTTCCTTATACTTAAACGTTAAGGAGGTATCCGTAGCCACAGGTGCAATATTTACAAATGCTGCTCGAATTAGACCAGATGAGCTTATATTCGGATTAGACTTAGATGTAATCGTATATTTACAGAAGATCTTATCACCTGCTTGAGTAATACTGTCATCCTTACGATAAAAAAGAATTTGTTGTAAATCTTTATTCCAGCTACAAACCAAATTTTCTTTATCACTTTCATCTATATCCGTGACAGTATCATTAATTTGCCCTTTACCTAAAGGTTCTGTAGTGACGTCATACAAATCAGGGCTAAAGAATTGTAATTTATAACTTCCATCAGCTTGTTCTATATCTTGCGGCAATGGTAGCTGATAGTTTCTTAAGTCAATATAAATCGCACGGTATTTTAAATTTGCTTTGGTGTACTGTAATAACTTTTGATATTGATCTAAGCGAGATTTGTAGTAAGTCAAAAAGTCTGGATTATTTGGATTTTTTACCAAATTATCAAAAAAATCATACTGTGCCTGATAGCTAGTCATTGAGTTACTAATTGAAGTATTTGTTAAATCCTGCAAATCACCAGCAGTAAATCGCATTAATTCAATTGAACCAATATCACAACGGTTACGAGCATCAGGATCATAATGCAAAGTACCATCTGTAATACGAGCCAAGCCACGTTGATCGGTTGAACTACAGCCCGTGCCATCAATATCTAATAAACCTACTAATTTTGTATTCCCTTTATCATCTACAGGTACACGAGTGACATTTTGTTTTGGATAATATATTGGCATGAATGCAGTATGTGGAGATACTGCTTGCAATGGACTTAACAGAGTTCCAATACTAATCTTACTTACATTAATATTGGTTGTATTATCTTTAAGTGACTCTTTCGGTACATCACAAACATTATTAATAGGGGATGTTGAATCCGCTTCTTTTAATGCAAACGCATTATAAGCGATACCAAAGTAAACCCCCTCCTCATTAGCAACAGCACCAAACAAATAGCGACAAGCATATGTATTGCTATCACCATTATAGGCGATAAGATTAAATCGTAATATCTTAGTGCCAATTTTGTCGTATACCAGTGTGGTATAAGCTCTATTTTCGACAATTGTATTACTGGTTAAAACTAAACTACTCGTCTTACTCAAAATACTTGGCCGATTATTTGCTTCTGTTCCAACCTTGGTATCACCAGTAAATTTAATTAGATTCCCTGTACTAGTATTAACACTATTTTTGGCAATTGTATTAGTATTTAAGGTCGGCATAGCTTCACCACAAAACTCAAACATACTGCTTGAGTTTTCCGAGCCGTTATTGATAAAACTATTCGCCGTCAAATTAATTGTATTTTTGATATAAGTGGCATCAGACATGCAACTCATAGAAAGTACGCTGCCTTTTTCAGCCTGATTTCCCTGTATTAAGCTTTTAGATATCGTCAAGGTTGATGATGGTCCTGCCATAAATACAGCACCACCTTCTTTTGCTTGTGAGTCTAAAACTTGACTGCTCTGCAATACAACATCAGCACCTGCATATATTGCCCCACCTAAGCCAGTGGAACGCCCACCTGATAAAATTAGATTAGTTAAACTTAAATTGCTGGCTCTGAGGGTCGTATTAAAAATACGCGAATTTTCGGCTTTAATGGTTGTTTGTAATGGAATCTGTGCAGGATATTGATTAACCACATCATTCAGTAAAACATTCTTTTCCTCCCAGTTTGCAGGACTTGCACCCAGGATTGAAACACTGACGGTAGGTATTAATTCCTTTTTCAGGGTGTAAACACCTTTTTCAAGTTGAATTACTTTTTGTGTACTTGATAAGGTATCCGTAACCGCGCAGCCACCATAAGACACTCGATCAGCTGCCGTTTTTAAAGCCTCTCGTAATGAACAAGCATTCAGATTTTCGCCATCTTCATCTTCAAAAGTTGTTACTTTAATAGGCGTACTACTCGTACCAGCCGCCATTAATGGCATTGTTGCCACAACCATGGTTGCTAATAATGCTTTTTTATAATTTTTCATCTCATCATCCCTGATTATGATTTAAAACGGCGTATTCCAACCAATCCCAATAACATTAGAATCGCACCAACTCCCCAACTGCCACCACTCACATTGACAGTTTTACTTGTAAAAGTATCTGGTGGGTCTTGAACAATATTAGTAGGAATATCAATATAATAATTCGTAGCATTATTAAAACGCGTAATGGTGGTCATGATGCGCATTTTAAACATGTCTGCACCATGCCAATCACTATCCGGAACATAAGTCACGTTACCATCCTGATCAATACTTACCTTCCCTTTTGATGGGGTTTGGTTTTGTACTATATCCAAGCAACCATAGCGCCATGCTTGACCATCTGAACGCTTTCCTAACAACTGCTCACAAGAGTTTGGGTCTAAAAGTTCACCATCTAGCAAATTGTTTGCAATACTAAAATTGGCCACTTGTTTAAAACGAATATCCACCCCAGCAACAGAAATATTGCTCCGATCAACAATGAGCTCTACTGATCCTAGATCACACAGCTCATCATAACCTGTACGGCTTTTTCCACGCTGATCTGTAGCTTCACAACTTGCTAAACTAAAGGTTGTACCGTCACTATAAATCCGGCCTTTATTAACAATTAGTGAATCTGATAACTGCTTATAAGAGGTTAGTAAGCGCGGTTTAAAGAAACCTAACATTTGATCTTTTGGAATCGAAAATGGACATAACAGCCCTTTTGCGGGAGGGGCCGTACATATCCCCTCATCATTTGTACCGCCCGCAATTAAAGCTTGTTCTGGATCGTTCGCATTCCACATAAAATTAGGTAAACGCTCTTCAGCATTTCGATCACAATCCGATGTGGTCAAATTACTCTGTACAACAGTGGTATCATCAGAAGTATTTACACAGTTACTATTTCCGTTTGCAACCAGAATACTATTCGATACATAAGCACCTGGATATTCTTTAACTGTCTCTTTTTTCTCACCATTTTCATCTGTCACTGTGGTTACTTTCCACTTTAGAGACTGTAAATATAATCCCGCAGCATTTTTAATCATCGTATTATTATTTAAGACCATCCCCTCACGAATATTAGCAATATAGCCACCCTTATTGTGAAAAATAGTGCTACTACGAATACCTGAGGACCTAGCATATAACGCCCCACCGATGGTGTCATTATTAAAACCCGTTTGAACATACAATAAAGCACCATTTGGGCCTGTTGCCCCCTCATTATCACGTATCACAGATTGTGTGATCAGATACATTGGCATTTCACTGTAGACAACAGCACCTTGATCGGCCTTATTATTCTGAAAAATACTATTATTAATAGAGACATACCCTGCGGTATTCTTAGCATCAGATGAAACCCCAGCGTTATAAATTGCGCCGCCTCTGTTTGCCGAACCTCCAATTAAACGAGAGTATTGGATCGATAAGTTTTCACGATTAAGAATTAAGCCACCATCATTAACCTTACTTGAAGATCCCTGCAAATTTAGCTCAATTAAACCAACTAGGAGTAAAGCACTTTCTACATTTGCATCATCAACTACAAATAAACGATCCGACCCCAACATTTTAATCGTGGCATTATTTAGCCCACGCTTATTATCATTAAAGGCATCACTACTTGCCGTCCGAATTGTTGTCGCTGCTTTAATATTCAGAGCTGAATTTAGTTGATAAGTTTGATCACGCTGTAAAATAATAGTACTGCTTGCATCTTTATCACCACATCCGTGATAGCCATTTTCAAATTCTTTTTGACTTCTTTTATTTAAAAACTCGACAGCTTCTCGTAATGAACAAACGGCGTCATTTTTGTCTTCATCAACTAAAGTTGTGACTTGAATATCCGCAGAATATGCGTGTCCAGTAATCGCAAATAAAGCGCAGGCAAGCGTCCGTTTGAGCATACCGATCTCCTTCTATTTTTCATTTTTCTTCGTATTACAAACTCGGTGTTTGCAACCACATTCCTTTGTGCGTACTTTGTCATAGCTCTCGAAATTACTCAAGAAATTTTATGCTATTGGCGATATTCATCAATCAATGCATAAATTTGCTTAAGTGTTGTATTTGAAAGCTTAGTTTTTTCACCTTTCAGCATTTTTTCAAGTTGAGCCAGTGTTTGTAATAATACTGATGCCTGATGCGGCCCATTACTTAATAGATAATCCACAATTTGCTGATCAAAATGAATACCCCGACGCGTCATCACAGATTGTAATAAAGCTTGTCGATCGATATAAGAGCTACCATTGGGTACTTTGACACTAACCGCTTGGGTTAGCCTTGATTGCAAATCTGGCAGTTCAAGCTTGAGCTCAATCGGCGCAACACGAGACGAAAAGACCAGTTGTCCTTCATGGTTATTCATTAAATGAAAAACAGCTTTCTGCCAATGTGGAACCCCACTAATCGCATCAATATCATCTAAAGCAACTAAATCATAAAATTCTAAAGAGGTAATCGCTTCAATCGGCGCATCTAATAATTCTAATAATGAGACCTTAATTGCTGGTCGGCCTAATTCTAAGTAAGAATCACATATTGCTGAGAGCAAATGGCTCTTACCCGTACCTGCCCCACCATATACATAAAATCGGCTGACTAAACCTGCATGTAATTGTCTAACCGCATCAACCACAGGTCCCCAACCCGGCCCCGAAAAATCACTGATTCGGGCATCGAGTTGTGGTTCTATATCCAGTTGTAGTTGACGCATATATTTAATAAGTTCCTCAATTACTTTAAGTCATTCGAGTTTGAAGTCTCTGTATCTTGAGAGTTTTTAATTTGAATATCAAGCTCTACTTGACTAGTTTCTACATTTATATGCTGAGTTTCGCCTTGTACCAAAACAACTTCAGTTGGTAATCCATACAGGGAACTTTTTTCGTAATTATCACGTGCATGTTTTAATAACACAACAATGACAGCGGCTACAGGCAATGCGATCAACATACCGAGGAAACCACCCAATTGTGCGCCTGCCAATACAGCAAAAACAACCGCTACAGGAGATAATCCAATTTTATCACCTAATAAGAATGGTTGAAGAATATAGCCTTCGACCATTTGTCCAATCATAAATACCACACCGACAAGAAGTAGCTGTGTCCAATCCAAGCCAAACTGGAACAATGTTGCGATCACGGCAGCGATAATGCCAACACCAAAACCTAAATAAGGAATGATACTTGCCAAACCTGCAATCATGCCAATGATTAAACCAACTTCTAAACCAATCAGCTGTAATCCAACAGCATAGACAATCCCTAATAAAAGCATGACAAGGAATTGACCTTTGACAAAGGCACCCAACACACTATGACATTCACGAACAATGGTTAAAGTTGAAGCTTCATAAGGACGTGGGATCAAGCGTCTGAAGCTCTGCAACATTCTTTCCCAATCCAACAAGAAATAGAAAGAGATAATCGGAATAAGTACAACCACCCCACCAATTTGGATAAAGTTTAAGCCAGATTGGGCTACTCGTAATGCCATCGTTTGAATGCTATCGGCACTATAGTTGGTTTGAATATAATCCATCAATGCTTTGGAAATCTGTTCAGTATCAATTTCCATTGGCACTACATTAAAAGTATGTGACACCCATGGTAAGAAGGTCGCATTGATCCAATGAATACCGGCAGGAATACTGTCCCGCGCATACATCAATTGTTTCCAGATCAGTGGCACAAGGAACCATAACACCATGGTTAAAGTCACACCAATCCCTATAAAAACCACACTAATGGCCAACCAACGCGGTAATTTAATTTTTACAAGAACATCAACAAGCGGGCTAAATAAGTAGGCAATAAAAAAAGCACCTACAAAAGGAATCACAATGGGCTTCAATAGATAGAGCACCCAAAGGAATAATGCGAGCCCAGCGATGATAAAGATACGACGTAGTACCTGATCTTGCATAAAATCTAGCCTTTTCTTGTTTAATCGTTATAAAAGAAAAAAAATTTAATTAAAGATAGCATTTTCGAGCATAAATAACATAAGAGTTTCGTATATTCAGGTTATAATCTGCCGCCAATGCGGAGACTTCACTATGAGCAACTCAACTTCTACCCCAAATACTGGTTTAAGCTATAAAGATGCGGGGGTCGACATTGAAGCGGGCGACGCACTGGTCGATCGTATCAAATCTGTCGCTAAACGTACCACTCGTCCTGAAGTCATGGGCGGTCTAGGTGGTTTCGGTGCCCTATGCAAAATTCCAAAAGGTTATGAAGAACCAGTATTGGTTTCAGGCACTGACGGTGTAGGCACAAAATTACGTTTAGCACTCAATCTCAATCGTCACGATACAATTGGTCAAGATCTTGTTGCCATGTGCGTAAATGACTTACTTGTTTGTGGCGCAGAGCCTTTATTCTTTCTTGACTATTATGCAACTGGTCATTTGAATGTTGATGTTGCAGCGGATGTAGTGACAGGTATCGGTAAAGGTTGTGAACTTGCTGGTTGTGCATTGGTTGGCGGTGAAACTGCTGAAATGCCTGGCATGTACGAAGGCGAAGATTACGATCTGGCTGGTTTTGCAGTGGGTGTTGTTGAGCACAGCAAAATCATTGATGGGACGAAAGTGAAGTCTGGTGACGTACTTCTTGGTGTAGCATCAAGCGGCGCTCACTCAAATGGTTACTCATTACTGCGTAAAATCCTAGATGTTAAGAATGTAGATTTAACTCAAATCGTAGATGGTCGTCCACTTGCCGATGTTGCAATGGAACCAACGCGTATTTATGTAAAACCAGTGTTAGAGCTTTGCAAACAAGTTGATGTTCATGCTATGGCTCACATCACTGGCGGTGGTTTACCTGGTAATCTGCCACGTGTACTTCCAAATGGCGCGCAAGCTGTCATTGATGAATCTAGCTGGGAATGGTCTGAATTATTCCAACTGCTACAACGTGAAGGTAACGTAGAACGCTTCGAAATGTATCGTACATTTAACTGTGGCGTTGGTATGGTAATTGCCGTTGATGCAAGCGAAGCAGATAAGGCGATTGAGCTCTTAAATGCCCAAGGCGAAAAAGCATGGAAAATTGGTTATATCCAAGAAAATGCTGAATCAGTTGAAGGCGCAGACGAAAAAATTCGCGTGATCTTTGCATAATGAGAATTGCTGTCCTTGTCTCTGGCAACGGTAGCAACTTACAAGCCCTGATAGATGCAAATCTGTCAGGGCAAATCATTGGTGTACTCTCAAACAAAGCTGATGCCTACGCATTACAACGTGCTGAGAAAACCAATATTGCGACCGCTGTTATTTCACATAAAGATTATCCCAATCGAGAAAGCTTTGACGACGCTATGCATCAACAATTGTTAGCATGGCAAGTGGATCTGGTGATTCTTGCGGGTTTCATGCGTATTTTAACGCCGAGCTTTGTTAGCAAATGGCAAGGCAAAATGTTAAACATCCATCCTTCTCTGCTGCCTTTCTATAAAGGTGTTCATACGCATCAACGTGTATTGAATACAGGAGATCGTTTACATGGTTGTACAGTTCATTTTGTCACAGCCGAACTCGATGCTGGACAAAGTATTGCACAATCGGCAATTCAAGTTAGTTTGCATGACTCTGTAACAAGCTTGGCGCAACGTGTGCATCAACTTGAGCATTTTATCTATCCTCAAGTTGCACAATGGTTCTGTACAGGTCAACTGACCTGGAAAAACGGTCAAGCCTATTTCAATCAGAAACCTTTAGAACGGCCGATTCAATTCGCACAATTCTAAAAATAAAAAAACGCATCTCTTGATGCGTTTTTTTATGCACTCAAATTACCAAACTTTTAATTTTCTCAACCGTTTCCACAGGATGCTCTAATGGAAACATATGACCACCCTCAAGCACAGAAAAAGGAATAGCTAATTTCTTTTTCGCCACTTGCGGAAACTTCTCTTTCAAGAAAACACTCTCTTGCCCAACAACCAAATGTACAGGCACAGGTGGTTTTGGCATTGGTAACCACCACATAGATGGAGTGGTTCTAAACATAGCCACTTCATCATCTTTAGGAATCCTTAAAGTCACTCCACCATTTTGATGATCATCCGTCAAAGCATGCTCAATATAAGCTTTGAAACAATCAGGATCAAAATGTTGATAAAAGCCTCTCGAACCTAATAATTCAGCAGCTTGTTCACGTGACTCCCAATGATCACGTCGACGTACCGACAAACCTGCTGGGGTAATTTTATCTACTAATTTAGGTTTAAACATTTTAGCAAGATGAAAAACAAAAGAAGCCTTACCAATGATTAACGGTGGATCTAGCATGATCACTTGTGAAAATAATTCAGGACGGCGATAGGCTGCCATTAAAGTCAACACGGAGCCCAAAGAATGCCCCAGACCAATTACCTTGCGACCTTGCGCTTGCTGCACAATACTATCAATAATCTGATCAACTAAATGCGTCCAGCCATGGGTAATCGGATAGCGTTTATCGTTTCCAATTTCTGCCACGTAAATAATGTCGTATTGATCTTTTAATTGATCAAACAGCTTTTGATAAACTTTAGAGGGAACACCATTGGCATGGGCAAAATGAATCAAAGGTTTCATAAACTTGTCTTTTATTTTCACTGATTGGTCAATTATCCTGCTCTACATATGTATTGCAAATTAAAAGGATAACTGTCCAGTTATTTTTAGAATAAAAAAAGGGCTGTGATCGACACGACCCTTTTTGAAATATTACTGTATTTTCGCGTTCTGCTGAGTCTCAAGTTGAGCAGCAAGCGAACTACTAATTCCTGCGCCAAGCTGTGCACCCATACGTCCTAAAATAGACTCTAATGGATTACGTTGTACCGTATAGTCCACTTTTTGCTCGATTTTTAGATCACGCATCAATGTTGTCAGACTCCCGTTACGATCCGCCACACCTAAAGCCACCGCTTGCTCACCGGTCCAGAACAGACCTGAGAAAATCGCTGGATCGTTCGACTTCAAACGTTTACCACGACCTTCTTTAACCGCATTAATAAAGTGAGTATGCACATTATCAAGCACTGACTGCACATATTGTTTCTGTGCTGGATCGAGTGGTTTGGTCATACTTAAAATGTCTTTATTGCTACCTGCAGTAAGCGTACGGTCTTCAATCCCCAGCTTTTGCGCTAAGCCACTTAAACCATAGTTCGGCATGATCACACCAATTGAACCCACGAGGCTTGATGGATTCACAATAATTTCATCTGCCGCAGAAGCAATATAGTACGCACCTGATGCACCCATATCACCGATCACTGCATAAACTTTTTTATCTGGATGCTGTTTTTTCAAATAGCGAATTTCTTGCCAGATTTCATCAGACTGTACTGGTGAACCACCTGGTGAATTAATATTTAAAGCAACGGCCTTACTTCCACTCGCTTCAAATGCACGTTTTAAAGCTTTATTGGTATCTTCACTATTCACTGTAGACTGACCTGCAGATGAATCGATGGTGCCCACAATATCGACCACAGCCAAGTGATTACTACTAATACTTGTGGTGGATTTATCGGATGAGGTGGTACAGCTCTTGGTCATTGCTAATAATACGATCAGCAAATATGCAAAGCCCAAACATTTGAAGAAAATACCCCAACGACGGCTACGACGTTGTTCTTCAACAGAAGCAAGCACGGCTTTTTCTAAAATCTGCCATTCTTTGCCTGTCACATTATTACTATTTGCAGATTCGTTTTGTGGTTTTGGTGGCCAATCGGACATAAGATTCCAATCCAATATATTTTAAAGTGACTTCATTATATACGTGGATTTGAACAAAACTGTTTAAATAACTTGTCTTAACTTATAATTATTTTTTGCTTTATACTTCCCTTTGTAATTTTTTCTAATTATTGATACATGACTCAGCCTAAATCAAGCAGCACAAGTTATCGTCTTATTCAGTTTGTTAGTCGCCAGCCGATTCAATTAGGGCGCTTCTTTGCACGTATGGTTGCAGCCTTAGTCACTACTCTTCCGCTGTCCAAGCTTTCCAAAACAATTGGTTTGAATATACAAATTGCTTTCCCAGAGATGGATCAACAGCATAGACAACAAATCACCAAACAAGCCATTCGAAATGAATTGAGTTCTTATTTTGAATTTTTCAGTATTTGGGGCTCAACAGATGCCAAAAATATTCAAAGAATCCAAAATATTCATGGTGAACATTATTTCCATGACGCTTTAGCAGAAAAAAAAGGCGTCGTTCTGATTATGCCTCATTTGGGGACTTGGGAAGTCATGAATGCATGGTTGGCACAACATACTCAAATGACGATCCTATATAAACCTGTCAAAAACCCTGATGCTGATCGTTTTGTTCGTGATGCGCGTAGCCGCAATCAGGCAAATTTAGTACCGACCGATGAAAGCGGGGTGCGACAGATTTTTAAAGCACTAAAACAAGGTGGTACCACTGTTATTCTTCCAGATCATACCCCCGATCATGGTGGAGATATGGTCGATTATTTTGGTATTCCATTAGCATCTAGCAGTCTCAGTGCCAAGCTCATTCAAAAAACCAAGGCTCGGGCTTTATTATTTTATGCCATTAGAAATGATCAGGATGGCTTTGATATGTATATCGAGCCGATCAGCCCTCAAATCTATGAAGGCAATGCTGAAGATGGAACTTTGATTGTTCACCAAACCTTGGAACAGCTGATTCGACGTTATCCAGAACATTATCACTGGAGTTATAAACGTTTTCGCGCTAACCCTGATTTAAAGAAAATTTATGATATTGATGAAAAAGAAGCACTCGCAAAAGTTGCTGAAGTTCGTCTACAAACACAGCAAAAAGAGAATACTTAGGCTATTCTCTTTTCAACCACTTCAATTGTTGCCTCTGTTGTTTTAACTCTACGGTGTCATGCTCAAAGACAAAACTCAGACTGCCTGTCTGTGCGGTATTCAGGAAAGGGATATTTAAGGCTTGAAGACGACTTTGTAGTTCTTGGCTTGGATGACCATAACGATTATTAAATCCTGCTGAAGCAATCGCCAGTTTCGGTTTTAACGCAGCTAAAAAATCATAGGCAGAGCTATTTCTACTGCCATGATGACCAAGCACCAAAACATCCACTTTTAAATCAGGATACTGACGTAATAGCTTATATTCAGTTTCCCACCCTGCATCCCCCATAATCAAAAAGTTTTGATAAGGCTGGGCCTTGGAGAACTGTAGATATACGACACAGGACTGTTCATTTTGCTGATGCTTTGCAAGTGCTAAACCGTCCAAATCAGGCGATAGAATTTCTATCTTTAGATTTGAATAAGACCAATTTTGCCCTTGCTGACACAATGAAAAATTATCTTTAAACGGCATAGTGTCACTCCGTTCATTGGATTGAACTTGGGTAATATCAAACGCATTTTGAATCGAGGGAAACGCACCGCTATGATCTTGATCAAGGTGAGATAGAATGACGTGATCCAATGCTCGGATGCCCTGTTGCCTTAAGAAAGGGATAACCACGCGTTCACCTATACTAAATTTGGTTTCATCATAAGAGCCACCTGTATCGATCATTAAAGTCTGCTGTGGATGTTGCAAAAAGATCGCTTGCCCTTGCCCCACATCAACAATATTCAGGACAGTAGGCTGAGTTTTTAGGCCTAAAACTATGGGCAAAAAACAGATGCCCGCCCAAAGCTTTGGAATTGTCCCTTTTGGCATAAATATAATAATCAACCCAACAATTAAACTCACCATCATCAAAGGTGTATAACTCACACCATATAGGCTTGGTGAAAGATGCTGGAGCATATTTAGCAGCCACATCAGTACTGATAACAACACATCATTCAACTGAAATAACAACTTTCCAAATGCAGGGATTAGCAGCCAGATACAAGCGGCAATGATATTCAAAGGTACAATCAAGCCACCGAGTAAGGGAATTGCAATCAGATTGCTAAATGGTGCTGCCCAAGAAATTTGCTGAAAGAAAATAACCACCAAGGGTAATAAAGCAATAAAGATTTTCCATTGCGATTCAATGAAAATATTGATGGTCAAAACCAGTTTTTGTGTCGGTGTCAAAATCAATTGTTGCGGTAATTGTTGAATGGTTTGATAGATCCGTAGCAGAATAAAACATGCCCCATAAGACAGCCAAAATGCAGCGGAAAGAATACTAAATGGATCATAAATCAGTAATAAACTGGCGCTGTAAACCAGTAACCCTAAAGGCTGAATCGACTGGCGAAATAATAGAAAAAGGCTCGCAATGACGACGGTTAATAATGTTCTTATCGCTGGAATTTCAAAACCGACAAAAGTCACATATAGCAATACGCTGACCACAAACGGCAATAGCAGCAAGATCTGTCGTGGTTGCCATAAATATAATTTTGGATAATAACGTTGCAGCATACTTTTCAACACCCATGTCAGCAGCAACGCAAAAATCAGCACATGCGGACCTGAAATCGCCAAAAGATGTGAAATTCCCAACTGTTGAAATTGCTGCTTTAAACGATTTGATAACAGGCTTTCATCCCCTGTAAGTAATGCGAGAAGTAAACCTTTATGTTGCAGACCCGAAGCCTGAAACATGTGTCGAAATAACAACCGCATGGTCTCAACTTTTAATAACAATATTGCTTGAAGACTTTGTTGCTGCTTAACATGCTGCTGATAACCTTGGCGATAGATTTCATCGCGACTCAATGGCTGAATCTGTCTTACAGAAAATGCCGACATAACATTTTGTTGTAAAAACCATTTCTCCTGATCAAATGCGCCTGCAACTGCATAACTATGGGCAGGTCTGATCGTTCCATTAATACGATAATAATGACCCAACTCTAAAACCTGTTCTGGAGTCGCTTGTTGTTTTGCCTTATTCAAATAAAGAAACCAAACCACCGGCTGCTCATGTCGGTTCAGTACCTCGGCAATTTGTTTTTGTCCATCTTCGGTTAGTTGATCTATTTTTTTAATATAAACAATTGCTTCAAACGGCTGAACTTCAACCTCTCTCAATTTGAGCCGCTGCGCTAAAGCTGAGTCAGCATAATGATAGCCCGTAGCAAACATTGCCCAACTTGCACTGATTAAAAGTAGCGTTTTATAAATAGGTCGATATAAATGAGATCGTCTTTGGAAAAGGCTAAAGGCAAAAATTATAGCTGCTAAAGCCAACCATACCCACCATGTAGCAGAGACAAAAGCGAGCTCCCGCCCCATAAAGGCAGTCCCAGCAATCCACCCTAATAAAATAATTTTTAACATTCTACTAAATTAATTTTTTAATTATTCTAAAGATAAAATTAAAGCCCGTTTTCAGGGCTTTAACAAGTGCTTAAACAAAATATTTATTATTGATCAAGCCATAAACCATCTTGCATATGTAAAACAGAATCAGCTGACTGCGCCAGTTGCTCGTCATGGGTCACTATTAACATTGCCATGTTGAGCTCTTTTTTCAAATCAGTCAGTAATTCAAAAATACTGAGCGCTGTTTTGCGATCTAAATTACCCGTTGGTTCATCTGCTAAAACCACAGCAGGTCTAGTTACCAACGCACGTGCTAATGCCACACGTTGACGCTCACCACCAGACAGTTCACCAGGTTTATGGTCCATACGATGAGATAAGCCGACACGATCCAACAGGTATTCCACCTGTTTTTTCACATCTTTAAAATTGCTTTCACCACGTATCATTAATGGCATTGCCACATTTTCCAGTGCTGAAAACTCAGGCAATAAATGATGGAACTGATAAACGAAACCTAGATATTGGTTACGCTTATAGCCACGTTCAGCTTCGCCCAAATTATCAAAGCGTTGCCCCTGTAAAAATACTTGCCCTTGCGAAGGCTGTTCTAAGCCACCCAATGCATGTAACAACGTACTTTTACCTGAACCACTTGAACCAACAATGGAAACGAATTCGCCTGCTTTTACTTGAAGTGATAGACCTTTAATCACTTCAACTTTGCTTTTTCCATCATCAAAATGTTTATAGATATCTTTTGCTTCTAAGACAATATTACTCATAACGTAACGCCTCAGCAGGTTGAACTTTGGCTGCACGCAAAGCAGGATAAACTGTCGCCAAGAAACTTAATATCAAAGATACAGTTACAATCACCACCACATCTTGCCATCTGAGAT
This sequence comes from Acinetobacter sp. ANC 3882, assembly GCF_022549545.1. Classification (NCBI taxonomy): domain Bacteria; kingdom Pseudomonadati; phylum Pseudomonadota; class Gammaproteobacteria; order Moraxellales; family Moraxellaceae; genus Acinetobacter; species Acinetobacter sp. ANC 3882. The sequence goes on from NZ_JAKZGB010000001.1 coordinate 903,534, forward strand.
ATGAAGGTAAGTAATGCACAAAGTACGCATCAAATAGGTTCAAACCTAAGACCGTATTGAACCAAGAAATAATATCGCTGATGGTCAATGCCAGAGTCACACCTAAAATCGTACCAGCAATGGTACCAATCACCCCAATCACCGTACCTTGCACCATGAAAATTTTGGTAATCATCGAAGGCGAAGCACCTAAGGTACGCAAAATCGCAATATCAGACTTTTTGTCTGTAACCACCATGACCAGTGATGACACGATATTAAATGCGGCAACGACAATAATCAGTACCAGTAATAGGCCGACGAGCGTTTTTTCCATTTGGATCGCATTGAACAAATTACCATGGGTATAGGTCCAGTTCGATGCATAGAAGTTACTTGGCAACTGACTGACAATATCATTGGCCACTTTTGGTGCAGCAAAAATATCATCCAGTTTCAAACGAACGCCTTGCGCACCATCTGGTAAACGTAGCAAGGTAGACGCATCATTCAAGGCGATATAACCCACCATTGAATCCACTTCTGCACCTACACTAAAGATACCGACGATTTTAAAACGTTTAAAACGTGGCACCACACCTGCTGGAGAAGGTGTTGCTTCAGGCAACACCAAAGTCACGTTGTCATTTAAACCCAGACCCAGCGCATCAGTCATGTCCTTACCAAGAACAATACCGAACTCACCTTTCTTCAAGGCATTTAAATCACCTGAGACCATGTGGTTTTGAATGATTGAAACCTTCTTTTCATATTCAGGTTCAATCCCAGTGACCATGATTCCTGCTACTTGACCTTGCGCAGTTAGCATCCCCTGCAATTGGGTAAATGGTGCAACCCCAGTGACATGCGGATGATGCTCAACTTTTTTTACAAGCTCAGGCCAATCTGTTAGAATTTGAGTAGAAGAAACAGTGGCTTGTGGAACCATTCCCAGAACACGAGTTTTTAATTCGCGATCAAAACCATTCATGACAGATAATACTGTAATGAGGACAGCAACGCCGAGGGTTAAACCAATCATGGAAACCAAGGCAATAAAAGAAATAAAATGATTACTCCGCCGAGCACGAGTGTATCTCAACCCTATATACAGCGAAATTGGCTTAAACATACCATCTAGTCCGAGGTGATTTATTATGGAAAATTCACAACATCATCTTGTTGACGACAACACTGAACGTCGAGTGATGTCTCGTATTGATGCCGTGTTGAGAATCAACTATCAAATCATTCCAGATGATGTTGCGCTGAATGATCCTTATGACTCTCATTTCGTATTACCGCGCTATTTTCTACTACTTGCAGAATTAGATCAATTTGATCACGCGTTTCGCTACGAATTAGAACAATTAAATGAAAAAGATCAACAAATTGCTCGCATCTTATCCCTTTTTAACCAGAAATTGAATCTGATTACAGGGTCTTTTTACGACAATATCGTGCAATCATTGTTGCCAGTCCCTGAACAGGTGAACTTTTCGGAGAATGGATTAAGCTTCTTTAGCACTCAAGATATTAACGAAGGCACTTATATTCATATTACCTTGAGCCACCCTGAAAACTTCTTCCATATTGCAGCGACCGCCCAAGTGGCACACAGTAGTGCAGAAGAACAAGGCAAGTTCCGTATCGGCGCCTATTTCATCACCTTGAACCCGCAAGATCGTGCAAAATTGGCAGCTAGCGTTCAACAAAGCCAGCAGCCTGAGACCACTTAAGTCTTATACTTTTAATCGACGATATGCACGTAAATCTCTAAAGAAATAGAGAAATAAACCAAAGAGAATAATGCTTGCCCCAACAAATACCTGAACTGACAATTGCTCGTGGTTCAGGTATGCCCCAATCAAGATTGCCAGCATTGGTGTCATCACTGTGGTTAATGACAAGGTTGTGGCTTGAAGATTTTGAACCAGTTTAAAGTAACAAAACATCGCAATCAGAGATGCCATCACAATGGTATAGGTCAGTGCCAATAGCGATTTAGCAGATGGCATATGAGTCGGTGCATATTGCCAAATCCACGGCAATAACAGACTTGCCAATATGGTAGAAACGAGGATTGAACCTGTCGCTTGTGCCATTACAGGAAGATCTGCATTAATCTTTTTCACCAGAAAGATTGAGAGTGAGTATGAAAAAACACTGATCAGCATTAAAACAATGCCCAGCGGTTGCACATGTTTCTGACTGCCACTGAGACAGATCATCGCTAATCCGACAATGGATGTCGCCATGCCAAACCACTGTAAGCCCGCTAATTTTTGCTGGAAGCCAAATCGACCAATCAGGCCTGCCATAATGGGTGCCAAACCAAACATCAACGCAATCAATCCAGAACTGAGATAAGCCGTTGCCGCATAAGTAAAGATTTGCGAACCGATCAGACTTAATGAACCCGCGGCATAACTTAATAAGGCAATTTTATGTGTTGGGAATTTTACTTTTAACAGCAATAAAACTGTTACAGCCAAAGGCAAGGCAATAAAAAAACGAATCAACAATGCCCACATGGGATGTAAATCAGAAACACTCCACACAATGGCTAAAGGCGTGGTTGCCCAAATGAATACCAATAATCCATAAGTGAATATTAAGTTAATACGTGATGGCATATTCAACTCAAGAAGCTGTTTTACGTTTCTGTTTTAAAATGGTCTGATCCAGTGAACTTGAAAACTCTCGCTTATCTCGCTCTGAGATTGGAGGAGGCCCACCTGTTTGTACACCTGCACCCCGTAAAGTATCCATAAAGTCGCGCAAATGCAGACGCGCTTTCACATTTGCAGTGGTATAAATCTCGCCACGTGGATGAATCGCAATGCCACCCTTTTCAATCACTTGTGCTGCAAGCGGTATATCCTGTGTAATGACAATGTCATTTTCTTGCATTCGATCTACAATTTCTTGGTCGGCCTTATCTGCACCACTCATCACCTGAATTGATTTAATCCGCAGTGACGGCGTAATACCCACATTTTGATTGGCAACAAAAATAACTTCAAGTTGATAACGATCAGATGCGCGTAGAATAACTTCACGTAAAATTTTAGGCAAAGCATCAGCATCTACCCACAATTTAAATGGCAGCACGTTGGCAAAAGCTCCTGAAAGTAAAAATATAGTGTAACAGATACTGGAAAAGTAGAGTGAACATCATCCAACTATTCGCATCGACAGTTTCAGTTCAGCACGCTTGGAGCAGCATATTGATATTTCGAACTAAAAACTAAATTAATTGTAGAGAATTACAGATTCAGACTTGAAATATGACAGTTACCCTCGATTTAATAGAGTAAGTTCAATCTTTTTAGCATTACGCTTTATGAAAAATCAAAACAGTCCAGAAATCATTAAAATTCAAGATCAAAATTTCGGTAATCATGTCGAGCATTGGAACTTATTGACAGATACTCCCGAAACAGATGTTCCCAAATGGTTAGGATTGGCGCTTGATGCACCCGTAATGCCGATGGGCCTCTGTCAAGACGAACATGAGATGGATCAATCCTTCTGGCTAATTCAAGGTCCGAGTGGTGAAGCTGTTTCGATTAATCAAATTATTGCGGTTGAAGATCAAAAACCACGTGCATTAAAAACAGCATTTCCAAGTTTTGATAGCCCATATAAATATGATGCGCAAATCGAGCGAATTATTACCTGTGATTCTTCAACTCAGGCAGTATTACGTCTGAACTTAAATAAAAATACTATTATTTATGCCTTCGATAATTTATTCAGTGTAAATAGCTGTCAATATGACAAAAACCAAACCTATCAAGTTCAATTTAATGCTTGGGCATATGAATTAGAAACAGTTTCAGCAGATGAGAAAATCATTGTTGATGACCCTGCTTCAATTAAACATCACCGCGCATTAAATGCGATTTTGACAGAACATAATGGAATTGCTCCAGATAATTTACAAGAATTGATTAATGACTGGCAACCAAAAACGCCAGAAGATCAAGAACCTGTCACTGTCGACTTTTCTAAAATGGTGGCCTATTTATTTGGTGAAACATTAGGTCAGGAAGATGAAGCTTGGTTCCAAGGTAATATCGTAGGCAAAACTTCAATGCAGTTTATGCAGGATGAATATACCCTTTATGATGTGACACTGGTATTAGAAGATGATTTACCGGCAATCCTGATTCGTATTGCAACCAAGAGTGAATTGTATAAAAACTTTAACATTGGCCAATATATTCGCGGTAACCTATGGATTCAGGCGAATATTTATGCTAAAACTGCACATAAGTGACAAAAAATCACATAAATGGCATTTTAGGCGTTCTAATGAAAATTATACCAGAACAAACGACCACCAGTCTGATTCACTCGAGTGATCAAGGTCTTAAACTTGATGTTGGTGCTTTTTGCTTTTTTTTACTTGGTATGTTTTTAGCAGCACTCATGTTTCATCAAATTGGCTTTTTTTAAATTTTTGACCACTACCCTATTCACAGATAAAAGCCCTCAATGTTGAGGGCTTTTATTTTATCAATACTTTATTGCTTAACCATGACGTTTTGCAAACTCATCCATAAAGTCAACCAGCGCTTGCACACCCGCTAAAGGAACTGCATTGTAAATACTTGCACGCATACCGCCTACAGAACGGTGACCCGCTAAATTTAACAAATGGTTTTGCTCTGCTTCTTTTAGGAAGGTCTTTTCAAGTGCTTCATCTGCAAGTGTAAACGGTACATTCATCATTGAACGATTTGGAACAGCAATTGGGTTGTTATAAAAGTCGCTTGAATCGATATAACCATAAAGAAGTTTCGCCTTCTCTTGGTTAATTTTGTAGATTGCATCTACCCCACCCTGCTCAAGCAACCACTCAAACACCAAACCAGACAAATACCAAGCATAGGTTGCAGGCGTATTCACCATTGAACCATTCTTGGCTTGATCGGCATATTTTAAGATGCTCGGAATCTCAGGTTTTGCTTGGTCTAACAAATCATCACGAATAATGACAATAGTTAAGCCTGCTGGACCGATATTCTTTTGCGCACCCGCATAAATCAAACCAAACTTGCTGACATCTAAAGGCGCAGACAAAATACTAGATGAGTAATCACAAACCAATGGTGCATTTACCTCTGGAATCCCTGCGAATTGTAAGCCACCAATCGTTTCATTATCTGCATAATGCACATAGGCAGCATCAGCTGAAAGATTCCAGCTGCTTTGTTCAGTAATCGCATGTTTGCCATCAATTAAAGTACCCGCTTCAACGATATTAATATCACCATAGCGTTTTGCTTCTTTTAGTGCTTTCTCAGACCAAATACCCGTATGGATATAATCTGCCTTGTTATTTTTACCCAGCAAGTTGAGTGGAATCGCTGAGAATTGCAAGGATGCACCACCTTGTAAAAACAAGACTTTATAGTTCTCAGGAATATTCATGAGCTTACGTAAATCAGCTTCAGCCTTTTCTGCCACAGCAACATAATCATTGCTACGATGACTCATTTCCATGATCGACAGACCCTTACCTTGCCAATCCAACAATTCTTGTTGAGCTTTTTCTAAAACAGCCGTAGGTAATGCAGCAGGACCAGCGCAGAAATTATAAGCACGCATGAGTTTTCCCTTGTTAAAGTGGAACAAATTGGAATGGGAATTTAACCATAGATTGGCGAAGCTTGCAGCAGCTTATCCAGTAAATATTTCAATTTGATTGAGAAAATAGGTCTAATTTTTCAATCATGTCTTTGTCATTACATTTATTTTAAGTTGAATTACCCACTCACATTTATTCGTTCAAAAAACCACCATTTCACACATTTTAATTAGATTAAAAACTCTACTTTTTACAAATTCACTACACCAAATCAGGTGATATAACCATTTAATTAAAAACATATTATTTTAATTTTATAAAAAGAATTTAGACTAACTCAGGATATTATTAAATTGCGACTTACCCTAATGTTGAAACGACATGATCGACCGAGTTTTAAGGTTAAACGGTTTCCCAAACAGTTAAGCTTAAGTATAAGCTTGATCAGCTGTGTTTTATTTTCAACTTCTTTATTTGCGCAAAGCTTTAGTTATATCGAAGCTGAACAATATGTTGTAGAAAATGCATATGGCACACAAGCACAGCAAGCACTACAACAAGCCTCGCAACTCGAAATGGAAGCCGTCAAACATCTAGGTTTACCGCGCATCGACTTAAATGCACGTGCTTACTCATTTCACAGCGAAACCAGCGTACCTTTAGAATCGAGTAAACGTCGGCTTGAAAACTCCCTCACACGAGGTTTTGATGACAAATTGTCGCAATGGGGAAATGTACTCCCTCCCGAAGTGATTGATCAAGTTAGCCAAGGTTTTGATCAGACCGTGCAAGAAGGTTTAAATCAGGTTCCCAACAATCTGGATGTCACGGTAAAAGACCATGATGTTCGCACTTCAATTTCAATGGTTATGCCACTTTATACTGGTGGTAAGATTAGCAGTGCCAAACAGATTGCGACGATTCAAGCACAACGCTCAAACATCAGTGAAAAACAACAACAAGATTCACAGCGTTTTGAAATGATTCAATCGTATTTTAATGTGCAATTACAACAACAATTACTCAATGCCAGCCTGTTTAATTTAAATGCGATGCAAGAACACTATAACAATGCACTTAAATTAGAAAAACAAGGCTTCATTAATAAAGGCCAACGCATGCAATTTGAAGTCGCACGCAATAATGCAGAACGCACCTATCAAAATGCCCAGTCCAATTTACAAGCCAGTCAGTTTAGCCTACAAAATTTATTAAAAACCAGAGAAAGTTTAAATCTCACTACTCCACTGTTTGTGAATAATGCCCAAAATCATTCTTTGGATAAACTCCTTGCAAACTATGATCAAAACTCCAGTTTGATTAAAAAGCTGCAAATGGATACCCAACTGGCCAATGAAAATGTCAAAGTTCAACAATCCGCCAAGAAGCCCAGTGTTTTTGCATTTGGTGAATATGGATTGGACAGCAAAGAGAATTGGATTGTCGGTGTGATGGCCAAATACAATTTATTCTCGGGCATTGATAACAACAAAAACATACGTGCTGCCGAACTTAAAAAGTATGCTGCCGAACTCATGACTGAACGCACCAAACAAGAAGTTGAAAATGTACTGTATAAATCCTATAGCGAATTAAATTCATCGCAAACCAGTCATCAATTACTTACTCAGAATACCAAAGCCGCACAAGAAAACTTACGTATTCAACAGCTTTCATTTAAAGAAGGCATGGGCACAGCCACACAAGTCATTGATGCACAAAATGCCCTCAGTGCGTTAAGAAGTGAAATGGCCATTAATTCATATAAATACATTTTATCTTTAGCGACTTTATTGCAAAGCTATGGCTCGATTGATGAGTTCAAGCTTTATGTTAATCAACCACGTACTGACTATATCCGTTAATTGGAGAATTTTATGAGCCAAGACCAATCATCATCCAATTCAGAACGCGATAAAGATCAACTGGTTAACACAGCTGAATCACCAGCTTCTGAATCGTCTAAAGAGCAAATGGCATCTACACAAATACTCGATGAACCGAAATCAGAGGCAAGCACTTCAAATACACAGCAGCCACCTCCTCCACCCAATGAGCCACCTAAAAAAGGAAAAGCAAAAATCATCGGTTTAATCATTCTGATCTTGCTGTTAGGTCTGATTGCCTTTGGTTTATGGAAAGCTTATCAACCTCAAGCCATTGAATTACAAGGTCGGGTTGAGTCAGAAACGGTGCATATCAGCACCAAAGTACCAAGTCGTATTGAAGAGTTTTATGTATCTGAAGGACAAGCCGTCAAGAAAGGTCAAGCGTTGGTTCGTTTTGTCAGTCCTGAACTAGAGGCGAAAAAAGAACAAGCACAAGCGGCCCTACAAAGTGCAACTGCCTTCCATTCAACCGTATATCGTGGTGCTCAACAAGAAAATATTGAGACCTTATATGCCAACTGGCAAGCAATGAAAACCCAAGCAGAATTGGCAGCAACCACTTATAAACGTGGAGAAACGCTTTATCAACAAGGCGTAATTTCGCGTCAACGTCGTGACGAAATGCTTGCTGCTCAAACTTCTGCACGAGAAACAGCCGAAGCGACCTATCAACAGTATGCACGTGCCAAACGTGGTAGTACCGAACAACAAAAATCAACTGCCGATGCACAAGTTGCCATGGCACAAGCTGCTGTCAAAGAAGCCAATGCATTGACCGAAGAAACCAAACTGTATTCGCCTACAGATGGAACTGTGTCTAAAACATACGGCAAACCAACTGAGCTAGTCGCAACGGGCATACCCGTCGTAAGTATCATTGAAGACCATGATTTATGGATCAGCTTAAATGTCCGCGAAGACATGTATAGCGCTGTTTATAAAATGAAAACCATTGAAGGCTTTATTCCTGCATTGAATCGTAAAGAAACCTTCAAAGTAAAAAATATTGATGCCGAAGGTGACTTTGCAACGATTAAAACCACGCGCCAAACAGGTGGCTATGATATTCGCAGCTTTAAATTTCATTTAGTCCCTGAGCAATCAATCCCAGATTTGAAAGTCGGAATGAGCGTACTGTTTAAAATTGAAGAGGCAAAATAAGCGATGTTTGCAGTTATGCTGCGGGAATTGCGCTATTTAAAACGTCATAAAGTTGATCTGTTTATGGCGGTGATCGCCCCTTTGCTGGTGATTTTTCTCTTTGGCAGTATGTTTTCTGCAGGTAAAGCAGAACACTTACCCATCGTTGTGATTGACCAAGATCAAAGTGAGATGAGTCGCAAAGTGATTCATGCACTTAGCATCAATCATACCTTAAAAGTAAAAACCATTACTGCCAGCCAAGATGAAGCTGAACGCTTGATTAATAAAACGGATGCTTGGGGTTTTGTGATGATCCCCGAAGGTGCTGAACAACGCCTGGTCAAAGCTCAAGATGCGCAGATCAGTATTGCCTATAATCAGTCATTTTTTAGTATCGGCAATACCATTTCCTCCGCCATGTTGATTAGCACCTTGAATGGAATGGCTGAATATATGGGGCAGAGTTATTTGGCCAATACCATCCCCTATTTGGATATGCCAACACCGCACATCAAGATCTCAACTTTGTATAACCCAAGTATGAGTTATGAACTGTTTCTGGAACCCTTCATGGTGCCAGCAGTTTTACACTTATTGCTCTGTTGCTGCGTGGCTTTTGCCATAGGTCAGGAATTTAAACGAAAGACTGTCGGTGAATGGGTCAGTTCTAAGCAGGTGATTTCCAGCTTACTCGGCAAAATTCTACTCTATGTCTTTATTTTCTGTGCATGGACGTGGTGTTGGATGTTCTGGCTCGCCCATATTCGCGGTTATTTTATTGCGGGTTCGCTGACGTTGATTTTGTTCGCGCAATTTCTATTGTATTTTTCCTACGCAGTGATCAGCAGTACTGTTGTTCTTGCCACACAAAACTTACCGAAGACTTTCGGTTTTATTGCACTGTATGGTGGATCATCACCAAGTTTTTCAGGTATTACCCTTCCCTTGAATAATGCACCTGCATTTACTCAATTTTGGTCAATGCTGATCCCTTACACCCCTTATGCCAAACTACAGACTGAACAGTGGATTATTGGCAGTGATCTCTATGTTTCGATGATTCCTTTTGGCATTTTAGTTATTTTTGCCTGCTTGTTCTTTGTACTCAGCGTGCGTCTGTTAAAGAAAAATACTCAGGAGCTTTGTTCATGAAGTCATTTTTCGCTTATTACTTACAGACCTTTAAAAACATATTTGCCAATAATTCGGTTTTTACCACATTGATTGCGGCAACATTGGTCTATAGCTTCTTCTATCCAACCGCCTATAAAGCACAAACAGCTGAAGATATTCCGATTGTCATTGTGGATGAAGAACAAAGCATTTTGACCTCTAAAATCATTAGCCAAGCATCTAATAGCCCTCATATCAAAATTACCACTGTGACGGATAACTTCTTGGAAGCACAGCGTATGGTGCAGAACCAACAAGCTGAAGGCATTCTGTTACTCCCCGAAAATCTTACCAATAGTTTAAAACGTGGAGAGATGGGTGGAATTGGTCTGTACTTGAGCACTGCGTATTTCATTCGTACCAAAGAAGTTGGCGTGGGTTTAGCGGGTTCTATTGAATATACCCTGAAAGAGCATTTAGAAAAGTTTGGCAATGCATCGTCTTTTGAACCTGAACTGTCGATCCACCAAATTCCTTTGTTTAATACCATGTCAGGTTACGGCAGTTATATCTTCCCTGCTGTCGCCAGTTTAATCGTTCATCAAACCATTCTGCTTGGACTCGCAATGCTGATTGCCAGCTACCGAGAAAAAGGATGGACCGCAAAACCAGTCGAGTTTTGGGCAATCTTTGCTGCAATTTTTACTACGGGTTGTTTAAGCTGCCTATATTTATTTGGTTTTACCTTTTGGTTATATGAATATCCTCATGGAGGAAACTTCTGGGGCATGTTACTTGCCGTGCCGATCTATGTCAGTTGTCTGATTGGTTTAGGAATGTTGGTTGGTTCTCTGGTCGATATGCCTGAACGAGTGGGTCATTTGATTGTGGTCACTTCAGTGCCCCTATTTTTGCTGACAGGCACCGCATGGCCACATGAAGCTATGCCTCACTGGATGCAATACTTTGCTTGGATTTTCCCTTCAACCAATGGCGTACAGATGTTTGTACAACTCAATCAGATGGGTGTACCAACCTCGATTGTGATGCCAAAACTGATTTATCTGGCGACGGTAGCTGCCATTTTATTGGCACTGTCTTATTACCGCTTGGTCATGATGCAACCAATAAAAAAGGAAGCTGATTAGCTTCCTTTTTTATGATAAGAATATTTACGCTTCTGGCGTATCATCTTTTGGTTCTACGGCAACTTCTTCAGAAGTTACAGCCTCAACCGTCTCGGTATTTTCCACTTCTTCTATAGCATCTAACTCTTCGTCATCTTCTACAGCTTCAATCGAAACAACTCCAACTAGAGTTTCAGCATCGCTTAAACGGATTAAACGAACACCTTGTGCATTACGACCTGTGGTTGCAACTTCAGCAGCACGGGTACGTACCAGTGTACCACCATCAGAAATCAGCATCAGTTCTTTGCTTTCGTCAATAGATACAGCACCGACAAGCTCACCATTACGTTCGCTGGTCTTGATAGCAATCACACCCTTACCACCACGTTTCTTGGTTGGGAAGTCATCCACAGGAGTACGTTTACCATAACCATTGGCACAAGCACAAAGCACTTCACCCGTTACCGGTACGACAACCAGCGAAACGATGCGGCTAACAACATTTGAATCTGATGAATCATCATTGTCATCTGTATCGTCATTTTCAACGTCTGCATCTTCCGCTTCAATGGTATTGCTTGCAAAGCTTACACGCATACCACGTACACCTTTCGCAGTACGGCCCATTGCACGAACATCTGTTTCAGCAAAACGAATGGCTTTACCTTCGTTCGAGAACAGCATGATTTGCTGTTGGCCATCGGTAATTGCAACACCAATAAGCGTATCTTCTTCGTTCAATTCGATCGCACGTAGACCATTTGAACGAACGTTGCTAAATTGACTCAATTCAACACGTTTTACCGTACCTGATGCAGTTGCCATAAACACATAGTGGTTTTCAGGGAATTCTGTCAACGGTAAGATTGCGGTTACGGTTTCATTTGCATCCAATGGAAGCAAATTAATAATTGGACGACCTTTTGCCCCACGAGATGCTTGAGGGACTTCAAATACTCTTAAGCGATACACTTTACCGACGTTAGTAAAACATAAGACCGTTGCATGGTTGGATGCCACAATTAAATGTTGGATGATGTCATCATCTTTCATTGAAGTTGCTGACTTACCACGACCACCACGGCGCTGCGCTTGATAATCAGAAAGTGGCTGCGTTTTCGCATAGCCTGTTTGAGAAACAGTCAATACAACCTGCTCTTCAGGAATCAAATCTTCACGGCAGAAATCAACACCAGACTCGACAATTTCTGTACGACGTCCATCACCATATTGCTGCAAGATTAAAGCAAGCTCTTCACGGATCACATTCATCAATAAATTAAAATCATTGAGAATTGCTGTTAATTCAGCGATTTGACCTAAGATTTCAGAATATTCTGCATGTAACTTGTCTTGTTCTAGACCTGTTAAACGATGCAAACGTAATTCTAAGATTGCTGCAACTTGCGTAGGTGACAAGCGATAAATATCACCAGCCAGACCAAATGGACGCGCAGGATCTTCACCTTCAATCTCATCTGGACGAACAGAAATCGCACCCGCTTTTTCAAGCAATGCAACCACACCACCGCCTGCCCACTCACCTGCCTGTAAACGCTCGCGAGCTTCAGCAGGGTTTGCAGAGGTTTTAATGGTTTCAATAATGGCATCAATATTTGCCAAAGCAACCGTTAAACCTTCTAAGATATGCCCACGCTCACGTGCTTTACGCAATTCAAACATGGTACGGCGAGTCACCACTTCTTGGCGATGACGAATAAATGCCGCAATAATATCTTTCAGGTTCATCAACTTAGGCTGACCATTGTCTAGGCAAACCATGTTGATGCTGAACGAATTTTGTAGTTGTGTATGCAGGAATAAGTTATTCACTGCCACTTCTGCATTTTCGCCACGTTTCAAGTCGATGGCGATACGCATACCGTCTTTATCAGACTCGTCACGAAGCTCTGAAATACCTTCAAGTTTCTTTTCTTTGACTAACTCGGCAATACGCTCAATGGTTTTTGCCTTGTTGACTTGATAAGGAATTTCAGTAAATACGATCGTGGTACGACCCGTTTTCGGGTCTTCTTCAAAGTGATATTTACCACGAATATGCAAACGACCTTTACCTGTACGATAGGCATCAACAATGCCTGACTTACCGTAAATAATACCGCCTGTAGGAAAATCTGGACCCGTGATATGCTCCATCAAACCTTCGATAGAAATATTCGGGTTATTGGCATAGGCCAAACATGCATTCACGACTTCTGTCATGTTATGCGGCGCCATATTGGTCGCCATACCGACCGCAATACCCGTCGTACCATTAATCAAAAGATTTGGAATACGTGTCGGCATCACTTGTGGAATACGTTCAGAACCGTCGTAGTTATCTTCCCAATCAACAGTATCTTTTTCTAAGTCTGCCAAAATTTCATGGGTTAACTTTTGCATACGAACTTCGGTATAACGCATTGCTGCTGCGCTATCACCGTCAACAGAACCGAAGTTACCCTGACCATCAACCAACATATAACGTAAGCTGAAGTTCTGCGCCATACGAACGATTGTTTCGTATACTGCACTGTCACCATGAGGGTGATATTTACCGATCACGTCCCCGACAACACGAGCAGACTTTTTGTACGCTTTGTTATAATCATTGCCCAATTCGTGCATCGCAAATAAAACGCGACGATGAACAGGTTTTAGACCGTCTCTAACATCTGGCAATGCACGAGATACAATTACGCTCATGGCGTAATCTAGATATGAATGCTTGAGTTCGTCCTCAATGGCAATCGGTCTGATTTCCGATACGCTCATGCATACTCCTTGTTTACAGATAGAGAGTTCTACCTGTTTTTATGTCTTCAATCTTGCAAAAATTTAGCTCAAGAGCTTGAACTAAAAATAAAAAATACAGCGAAAAATTATAGCATAAAGGACAAACTAACTGTGAGTTTAAACTTTGAAAAATAGCATTTTTTTACAATAAAAATTATATATAAATTAACAACTTAAAATTATCAAATACAAGACCGACAGATAAAAATAGATTCTCATCCATTTTGGGCAAAAGATCATCAAATGATGAGATAAAAGTAATGAATTTAATGCACGAATTTCAATTCGGCTCAACCTCAAAAATTAAGCTGAGCCATATCCAATGATTTAAGACTAGGAACTCGACTTGGCTTGATTTGAAAGCTGTTCTAACCCAGCCACTTTTACTCGATCTTTCTTCATGAAATAAAATGCCATGAAGAATAAGGCAAAAATAAAAGGGGTTTCATACAACTCTTCTACAATGTCCTGATTCATAACATCACTGAATAACCATGTATAAATAAAGCGGTGATGCTCAACACTATCAGCAAAAAATAAAGATAGGATTGCAATCAATAAATACCAAAATGGAAACTTCACTTGGTGAAACTTATACTCAATTTCAGCGCGTAAATGAGAAGAAAACAGCATCAGAACGACTGGAGCGATAACAAAAACAGAAATAACGCGGTAGTAAATATGAGGAACTTCTGGGAAGAAATCACGCCCCCAACTGATACTGCGCCCAAAAAACATAAACCACCAAGCGATTGCCCACATCCAGAACCATTTCTTTTGCTCTGTGAGTGTTTTAGGCTTCATATAGAACCACGTAAATGGAACACAGGCCAAAAGTACAAGCGCTTGAATATCTTCAATCAGATGCACATTCCATGTCAGTAGCAATGGCCCTTCTGCTATTGCCAAAAATGCAGTGATCAATAATAGGGAGAATAGGATCAATGCCATTATATTAAAACGGAAATCAAATTTCATTATTCAACAAAGACGATCTAAAACAAAAGATTAGCAAAAGTGTACTAATGAGTACACTTTAAGCTTAATTGAAATTACTCATTAAAAAAATTAAAAAATAATTAAATTTAAATCAATCACTTATTTAAGCACAAAATTGTTCCATAAATAAAACGCTCTGTTTCACGAGCCTTTCCTCTGCACCCATAGAATTAAAGTTGAAGTTTTCGAGATATAGGACAGGAAACCCCTCCCTTCTTCCCAGCAATTAAAAAATCTAGCCTTTACTTTTATGGGCGATATTGTGTAGCAATCCATTGGTAAGTCAGGTTTTTTTTACCAATATGACCAATTCCAGGAAAAGCGACATGCGCGGCACCAATCCACCATTGATGCAGGTAAGCTTGCTCAAAAATATTTTTACGGACAGCGATTGCATGTTTAGAGTTGGTATCAGGTTTATAACTTGCTTCAGGATAGGGAAATTGCACTGCTGCATAATGCACCACATCCCCCAAACCCAGAAACTTTTGTCCATTCTGTCCGTCAACCAAATAAGATGAATGACCTTCGGTATGACCATGGGTACTGATCAATTCAACATTCGGGACTTTAAACGAAGCTGTGGTAAAAGCAACCAACCGCCCTGCCTGTTGATAAGGCTTCAATGCATCACGGGTCATTTTAAATAAAGGTTTAAAGAAATTAGTGGCTTTTGCTTCATTCTTGGCTGATGTCCAGTAATCCACATCTTCTTTGGCTAAGTAGACTTTAGCATTTGGATAAACCATTTTCCCATCCAGCGTAATTCCACATAAATGATCAGGGTGCGCATGGGTAATTAAAATGGTATCAATTTGCTCTGGTTGTACCCCCGCCTTTTTCAAATTTTCAGGGACATGGCCCAAGCTTGGGCCAAAACATTTTGCCGTGCCTGCATCAATTAAAATATTTTGTGTTGGTGTTTGCACCAGATAGGCTGAAAAATCAGTCACAATCTGATTGTGTTCATCGACAGGTACAAAATTCTCTTCGAATAGCTGATTGGCTTTCTCTGACGAGATACCTAACAAATCACTGCGCGGCAGCCCCAGTTCACCATCAAATAAAGCCGTGACTTTCAGGTTCCCAACGGGCTGTAAAAAATATCCATCGACCTGTTGTCGCTTTGGTTTTGATTCAGCATATGTTGTACCAACACTAAACAGTAGTGCGATTAGGATAGGTTTTAATAATTTCACACTCATCACCTTGATATTTGATTGATTTAAATCTAACTATTTTTCGTGATAAAAATCGCTCAATCATCTATGTGAATCGCTCATTCTAAATCAGCCCAAAGATAAAACGGCAGGATCGACTTGATAGCGCTGCATAAACCGTTCACGAAATGTTGCTGTAGATTGATAACCTGATTTTGCTGCAATCGTTTTCATCGGTAGCTTGTTTGAGTACAACAATTCCAATGCATAAGCAAGCCGCGCATGGGTAATGATCTCTCGCAAGGAAGTCTGCTCATGACTCAATTTACGACGTAGTGTGGCACTGCTCAAACCCAAGCGCATTTCAATTTCACTGGATTGCCATTGATGCTGCGGATCATCGATAACCCACTGGTAAATTTGTTTCGATAATTTTGGTGGAGGGAGAATGAGGACATCTGCACAGTGCTGTTGACATAACTGTACCAGTATCGCGGCAATCGATAAGCGCGCTTTTACGAAGTCCTGCTCAAATAGCGCTGTTTGCCATTCAAAAAGATGGACGGCAAAGTCATGGATTGAAAATCGTAAGATTGCTGCTGTTTTATCAGTAATTGGCTTAGCCCAAATCATTTGTGCTGCATGAATCACTTCTTCACACATTGGTACCAGAATCGTCAAATATTCCCCTGTGTTTGGATCTGGGATATTGAACGTATCCGCAATGGTATCTGGCTTGATGATAAAAAGATCACCGACATTGAGATCGATCTGGTGGTTATAAACATTCAACTGCTGTTGCCCATGTAGAATAATCCCCATGTGCAATTGATTCACTTGAATATTTGACAGACCATGCTGATTTTTCGCCCGAATACACAAATAATCCCGCGCCATATCTGCACGTGCTAATTTCACAAGTGAACCATGCAAATCATCAGCATCAATGGAAACAGAAGAATCAATATTCATAATCATGAAAATAAAAAAAGCCCTTGTGCAATTTATAGCACAAGGGCTTTTCTAGAATAAGTAGCAGGCTGTAAATTACAACTTGCTGACCAATTCTGGAACAACAGTATTCAAATCACCAACTAACCAGTAGTCAGCAACGCTGTTGATTGGCGCTTCTTCGTCTTTGTTGATTGCAACAATAACTTTAGAATCTTTCATACCTGCCAAGTGCTGAATCGCACCAGAGATACCAATCGCCATATAAAGATCTGGAGCAACGATTTTACCTGTTTGACCTACTTGGAAGTCGTTTGGTACGAAGCCAGCATCTACCGCAGCACGTGAAGCACCTTGAGCAGCGCCAAGCTTATCTGCTAATGGATCAAGTACTTTGTGGTAGTTCTCACCAGAACCAACACCACGACCACCAGAAACAACGATACGTGCAGCAGTTAACTCTGGACGATCAAGTTTCACGATTTCTTCGCTTACAAACGTAGAGATACCAGCATCTTTCGCTTCTGCAACCGCTTCAACTGCAGCTGAACCACCTTCAGCAGCAACAGCATCAAATGCTGTACCACGAATTGTACCAACGATGATTGCTTCATCAGATTGAACAGTCGCGATTGCATTACCTGCATAAATTGGGCGCTTGAAGGTATTCGCAGATTCAACAGCAATAATATCTGAAATCATGCTTACATCAAGAAGTGCAGCAACGCGTGGAAGAATGTTCTTACCCGTCGTTGTAGAAGCAGCTAATACGTATTTGTATCCGCCTTTTGCGATGTCAGCAACTAAGCCAGCAACGTTTTCGGCCAATTGGTTTGCATAAGCAGCATTGTCAGCAAGTAATACTTTGCTCACACCAGCAACTTTAGCAGCAGCGTCTGCAACTGCTTGAGCGCCAGAACCAGCAACTAATACAGTAATATCACCACCGATTTTTTGAGCTGCCGCAACAACGTTTAAAGTTGCACCGTTAAGTGTCTGGTTGTTGTGATCAGCGATAACTAAAATACTCATGATTTTATCCTTCTGTATTAGATCACTTTCGCTTCGTTTTTCAATTTTTCAACAAGCTCGTCTACCGACTTCACTTGTACGCCAGCTTTACGTTCAGCAGGTGCTTCAACTTTAATTGTTTTAAGTTTAGTACCCGTTGCAACGCCATAATCAGCAGGTGATTTAGTATCAAGTGGCTTTTTACGCGCTTTCATGATGTTTGGAAGAGCAGCATAACGTGGCTCATTCAAACGTAAGTCAGTGGTGATGATTGCTGGTAATGCAAGCTCAACAGTTTGCAAACCACCATCCACTTCACGAGTTACCTGAACTTTACCGCCATCAACTTTAACTTCAGATGCGAAAGTACCTTGACCTGCACCAAGTAAAGCACCAAGCATTTGACCTACTTGGTTAGAGTCATCATCAATTGCTTGTTTACCAAGAAGAATAAGTTCTGGTTTTTCAGCATCAACAACGCCTTTCAAGATTTTAGCAACTTCTAAAGCGCCAACTTCATCAGCAGTTTCAACTAAAATACCGCGGTCAGCACCTAAAGCCATTGCAGAACGAATTTGTTCTTGAGCGTCTTTAGAACCCACTGAAACAACAACGATTTCAGAAACTGTTCCTTTTTCTTTTAAGCGAACCGCTTCTTCCACTGCGATTTCACAAAATGGGTTGATTGACATCTTAACGTTGGTAAGGTCAACCCCACTATTGTCCGGCTTAACACGAACTTTAACGTTGGCATCAACCACACGTTTTACAGCGACAAGAGCCTTCATGTAATCCTCGGCTGTTCTAAGCAAGTAAATGTAATGAAGAGCATTCTAACTCTTCGATCGAAACTTTTTAGGTGCCCTATCTTGCAATGTATTTGGCATTTCGGTCAAGTCACAATTTCCGCTACAGCTATAAAAAAGATGAAACGCTCAGTTCACATATTGAAAATAGTTATCCATTTTATAAATTTAGTTAACAAGAATAATAGATATTAAACTTTGATTTTTTTAATATTTTATAAAATTCAATGATCTAAAACAGGCTTTTTCGATCTTGCCCACGCGCACTGTAACGGATCATTTCGAGTAAAAACTGACGGCTTTAAGGTTTTGCAAAAATGTGGCAATTAAGTAAGAACAACAATTCAACAGATATTGCGAATAAAGTGGAAAAGTCATCGATGATTAAACGCTCAAATTTGCAACATAATATATCAAGATTTAGCTTTTTTGCGCGCGCGGATGTGTTTGATCATAAACTTTGGCCAGTTGCTCAAAGTCAACATGGGTATAAATTTGGGTGGTCGATAGATTACTGTGTCCCAGCATCTCCTGCACAGACCGTAAATCACCACTGGCTGAAAGCATGTGGCTGGCAAAACAATGACGCAATAAATGTGGATGCAGATCGACATTCACGCCTGCGCGTTGCGCCTGTAGTTTGACTCGATTTTCAATCTGTCGAGATGTTAAGGCATTGCCCCGTTGCGAAATAAAAACTGCTGACTCAGCATTAAAGCCACCTTGCCAAATCCGATAGATTTTCAGCCACTCCACTAGACTGTCTTTGGCCTTAGTCCCGAATGGAACGATCCGAGTTTTGTTACCTTTACCTGTAATACGTAGCAGCTGTCGATTAAAATCAATATCTTTAACCGTTAAACCCTGCAATTCAGCCAAACGCAAACCACTTGAATATAACAATTCAAGCATCGCTTTATCACGTAACCATAGTTGTTGTTCAAGCGGCTTCTCGGGAGCCATTTGATCTAAGATTTGATGTACAGTTTCAATGTCAATCATCCCCGGTAAAGGTCGTGGCTGACGTTTTAATTTAAAATCTTCAGATGGATTCTGCTCTAGATATTGGCCTTGTTCTGCCCACTTCATAAATTGACGAATTGAAGTCAAATGACGCTGCAAGCTACTACTACTCAGTTGATCTCGTTCAACCCGATTAGCCAGATACTCTCTCAAATCCGATGCTTCAATATCTTGCAGTTGTAATTGTTTATATTCGCAAAACTGAAAGAAATCGGTTAAATCACGTTGATAGGCCGCAATCGTATGTTCAGATTGATTTTGAATCATTCGTTCTTTTAACCACATGGACAGCAGTTTTTCTGGGCTTTCCAAATCGCTCTCCAAAGTTATGCAAATATTAACAACTACAGTCTAACAAATTTTTTTCCAAATCAAGCTAAACAAGTCTCGAAGCAGATCTATTGCTGTACTACAATTCTTATATCAGTATGAAATAGCAGCTCTTATCATGTTCACAACCCTTATTCCTTATCTGATCGCCATTACCTTGCTGACACTTACGCCTGGCCTTGATACCACGCTTATCATTCGTACAGCAACATTAGAAGGTAAAGCGAAAGCATTCCAAGCTGCATTGGGTATTAATTTGGGCTGTATCGTCTGGGGTGTGATTGTAGCCTGTGGTTTAGGGGCTTTATTGATGACCTCCGACCTTGCTTTCAATGCCTTAAAGTGGATGGGCGCAATTTATTTGACATGGTTAGGTTTAAATCTGCTGTTAAAACCACGCACCCAACTTGCAAATATCAATGAAACGACCGCAACGCAGAACTGGTTTATTAAAGGCTTCTGGGGCAATTTACTCAACCCGAAAGTCGGTATTTTTTATATCTCATTTTTACCGCAGTTCATTCCACAGTCTTCCTCACCAGTCATTTGGACCATGGGTTTAGTGATGATTCATGTGCTGATTGGCTTTATTTGGTCCATTTTCCTGATCTCCGCGATGCAGTCCATTTCTGGCTATTTAAAACGGCCAAAATTCATTAAATATATGGATCGCATCACTGGCAGTATTTTTATCCTGTTTGCATTGAAACTGGCATTCAGCAAACGATAAACAATAAAAAGCGCGTTGATTAAAACGCGCTTTTTTAAATCTTAGATCATTAGCCTTGGAAATATCTTAAATCCAAACGGGCATCATAAACATGTGTGGTTGGACCTGTCATCCAGACCACATCACCTTCACGCCAAGCGATATGTAACTTACCACCTGCAAGTTGAACTTCAACTTCATTGGCTAACAAACCCTGACGCATGCCACTGACAGCGGCTGCACAAGCACCTGTACCGCACGCTAGGGTTTCCCCTACACCACGTTCGAACACACGTAAACGGATATGCTTTTCATCGATGATTTGCATAAACCCTGCATTCACACGTGCAGGAAAACGTGCATGTGATTCCACTTGTGGTCCAATGCGCTCAACATCCGCAGTCAATACATCAGGAACAATGGTGACCGCATGCGGATTTCCCATGTTCACCACATCAATATTAATGCTTTGATTGTCAGCGAGTGCCAATCCATATAAGCCTTCGATATCTTCATGCTCTTGGGTCACAAATGGAATTTCTTCTGGAAGAAACTTCGGTTGCCCCATATTGACGCGCACCCAACCATTGGCACCCAATTCAGGCTCAACGATACCTGCTTTGGTTTGCACACGAATCTTGGTTTTGGTCGTGAGTTGACGCTCATGTACAAAACGAGCGAAACAACGCACGCCATTACCACACTGCTCTACTTCTGAGCCATCAGCATTAAAGATTCGATATTTAAAATCAACATCTGGCAAATCAGGTGGTTCAACGATCAGTAGTTGATCAAAGCCCACACCAAAATGACGATCAGCTAATCGCTGAATCGTCACTGTATCTAAATAAGCTCGCTGGGTAACGAGGTCAACGACCATAAAATCATTGCCCAAACCATGCATTTTGGTAAATTCTAAATACATCTCAATTTACTCCTCAGGCAACAAACGCTCTTTTTCCCAAAGTGATTCTATGGTTTCACGTTCACGAATTAAATAGGCTTGATCACCACTGACCATAACTTCAGCAGCACGGCCACGAGTGTTATAGTTCGAGCTCATCACAAACCCGTATGCACCTGCACCGAGTACTGCCAACACATCATTTTCCTGAAGGGCCAAGTCACGCTCTTTACCCAAGAAATCACCTGTTTCGCAGATGGCACCGACCAAATCCCAAGTTTTCACTTCAACATCAGCATTCGGGTTCACCGATTGAATATCCATCCAAGCTTCATATAAAGCGGGACGAATTAAATCATTCATCGCTGCATCAATAATGGCAAAGTTGCGGTGATTGGTTGGTTTTAATAGATCAACTTTGGTTAATAATGCACCTGCATTCGCCGAAATACTACGCCCTGGTTCCATATAGACTTTCAAGCCAAGCTTCTCTAAAGCGGGACGCATCGCATTGGCATATTCTTCAACGCTTGGTGGCGTTTCATCTTTATAACGCACACCTAAACCACCACCGATATCAATATGTTTGAGGTTGATACCTAAGTTTTTCAATTGCTCAATCATCAAAATGACACGATCAAGTGCATCGACAAATGGTTTGGTTTCAGTCAACTGCGACCCAATATGACAATCAATCCCAACAATCTCAAGATTTGGCAATGAAGCTGCATATTGATAAGTTTCATCAACCGTATCGCTTGGAATACCAAACTTGTTTTCTTTCAACCCAGTCGAGATATAAGGATGCGTTTTTGCATCAACATCTGGGTTTACACGTAAAGAAATCGGTGCTTTTTTGCCTAATTTCGCTGCTACTTTTTGAATGCGATCTAGCTCAGCATGTGACTCCACATTGAAGCATGCAATCCCAACATTCAAGGCTTTTTCAATATCTGCTTCAGATTTGCCCAAACCAGAGAATACGATTTTTGCAGGATCACCCCCTGCCGCCAATACGCGTGCTAACTCTCCACCGGTCACGATGTCAAAGCCTGCACCTACTTTCGCCAATACATTCAACACAGCCAAATTTGAGTTTGACTTCACTGCATAACAGATTTGATGATCAATAAAATCAAAAGCACGGTGCATATCCAAGTAATGCTTTTCAAAAGTTGCTTTTGAATAAACATACAAAGGCGTGCCGTATTGCTGTGCGAGCTGATCCAGTGAACATTGCTCAGCATGCAATACTCCATTAATGCGAGTGAAACTCATGAAGATGTCCTTATTTACAAACTTAAGGTGAGATGGTCTGTGATTGAGTCGTTGAAGACGTCGCTGGGCTTTCCATTTTTACATCATCTGCTTTGCTTGCTGACGATGCTTTCGCCTGAGATGCTTCATTTTTATAAAGCAGATATTTTGCACGGTTGTCGTAGTTTGGATCAGATGGCAATTGCAATGCACCTGACTGACCACATGCAGTTAAAACCACACTGCTGAGCAATAAACTGATTGAACAAATGACTTTAAGCATCTGAGCACCTAACTTTTACAATTCGGAGCAGTATAGCGTGATCATCAGATTGGCTAAAGTCTAAACTTCAATGAATAAAACAATTAAGCATAAAAAACGCCGACCCTCAAGTCGACGTTTTCATCATTCATTGGCTAAAAGCTTACTTTTTCTTATAGAAGAAATAACCAATGGCCAAAATCACGAACCAGATTGGACTGACTTTTAATGATTCTAAAGTCGTTTCATCCAACGCTAGGAAGTAAATTGTTGCAAGGAAGAATAAAATCACAACCCAACATGTAAACACGCCGCCAGGCAATTTAAATGTAGACTGTGCATGTAGTTCAGGACGATTTTTGCGGTAGTTAATATAACTCCACATGATAATGATCCATACACAGATGAACAGAATCGTTGATAACGTCGTCGCTAAAGTAAACGCTGTAACTTCGTCATTGGTACCCGTTTGTAATTTATAAACAAACTGTACAAATGCACCGATAAAGATACAGATTGACGAGAAAATCAATGCTTTTGCAGGTACCGCAGATTTAGACAGCTTTCCGAATAGTTTAGGTGCTTGATTATCTCCAGATAAACCAAACAACATACGACTGGTCGAGAAGACACCACTGTTCATTGATGACATGACCGAAGACAACACCACCAAGTTCATAATGATCGCAGCAGATGCAATTCCCGCTTGCGAGAAGATATTGACGAATGGACTTACTTTAGGATTAATTTGATCCCAAGGTGTCACACACATCACCACGAACAATGCCAATACATAGAAAATAATGATACGAATTGGAATCGAGTTAATCGCTTTTGGTAAATTGCGTTTTGGATCTTGTGTTTCAGCAGCAGTTGTACCTACCAATTCCACACCAACAAAGGCGAAAATCGCAATCTGGAAACCAGCCAAGAAACCATCCAAGCCTTTAGGGAACATGCCACCATGTGTCCATAAGTTAGATACACTAGCAACGGTACCTGTAGTGCTGGTAAATCCAGTAAAGATCATCCATAAACCAACAGCAATCAAGACAATAATCGCCGTGATCTTCACCATTGCAAACCAGAACTCCATTTCACCAAACAGCTTTACGGTGACCAAGTTCAAGCCAAGTACGAATAGAATAGCGACGGTACTAATCAGTAAACCACCAGCCGCACTGAAGGATTCACCACCATTAAAGAATTCGAGATAATAAATAATAGCGGATAAATCTGCGATACCAATTGTGACCCAGCAGAGCCAGTAGGTCCAACCAACAAAATAGCCAGCCCAAGGACCAATTAAATCCGTCGATAAATCGATAAAAGATTTATAGTTTAAGTTTGATAGTAATAATTCCCCTAATGCGCGCATTACAAAGAACACCATCAAACCAATTGTCATGTAAATAAACAGAATTGATGGTCCAGCTAAACTAATTGTTTTACCAGATCCCATGAACAATCCTGTTCCGATTGCACCACCAATCGCGATCAACTGTAAATGTCGATTGGACAGACTACGGTGCAGTTCTCCATTTTCATTAGATGAACCAAGGAATTCATTTGACATTGTTATATTCAACTCTCAAGTTTTATGTCACAAAATTAGCCTAAAAACTTAACAATAGAAAAAGTTTTTTCGGCTTTTCTTCACAATTTTAAAATTTCAACAGCTTTTAGCTTCATTTTTAATCATCTTTTCCCGTTTTATAAACCTCTGTACACATTTCCATGTAAGTAGCAGTTTACGTGCCAAAATCAACTTTTGCGACAGTTATAGATAAAATTTGTATTTCCGATTGGCTATTGTTACATTTTCAACAATTTTATTGATCTATCACCGAATATGAGCAAAGTTAAAAGCGTTTATCGTTGCGAACAATGTGGCGCAGACCATCCGAAATGGGCAGGTCAATGTTCAGAATGTGGTGAATGGAACAGTCTGACTGAGGTTCGTTTAGAAACCACCACCACCCATCGAGCTCGCCCGAAAGTGGGTGGTTATGCTGGACAAGTAGCCAATATCACTACACTCAATCAAATCTCGGTCTCGCACGAAACCCGTTTGCAAACGGGAATCAGTGAGTTTGATCGTGTATTGGGTGGCGGCTTGGTCACAGGCTCTGTGGTACTGATTGGCGGTGATCCAGGTATTGGTAAATCAACCATCCTGCTGCAAACCGCAACACACATGGCCAGTAAAAAAAGCTCAGCGCTTTATGTGACTGGTGAGGAATCACTTTCACAAGTCGCCTTGCGTGCACAACGTTTAGATCTCCCTACAGACTCACTTAAAGTCATGGCGGAAACTTGTGTCGAGCGCATTTGTGAAGTACTTGCACAAGAACGTCCTGCTGTTGCAATTTTGGACTCAATTCAAACCTTATATACCGAAACACTGCAATCGGCACCAGGTGGCGTCTCACAAATCCGTGAGTCTGCTGCCCTGCTCACTCGGTTTGCCAAAAATAGTGGCACAGCTTTATTCCTTGTCGGTCATGTCACCAAAGAAGGTGCATTGGCAGGTCCACGTGTTTTAGAACATATGGTCGATTGTGTACTTTATTTTGAAGGTCAATCCGACTCCCGTTATCGCATGATCCGTGCCGTCAAGAACCGTTTTGGTGCAGTCAATGAATTGGGCGTATTTGCGATGACCGATAAAGGTCTACGCGAGGTTGCCAATCCATCTGCTATTTTCCTGAGTCGCTATGATGAAGCTATTCCAGGTTCAATCGTGATGATTAGCCGTGAAGGAACTCGCCCACTGTTGGTTGAAGTTCAGGCGCTGGTGGATGATGCACACGGACAACCCCGTCGAGTGGCATTGGGTTTGGAGCAAAACCGTTTAAACATGTTGCTTGCAGTGATGCACCGACACGGTGGTGTGCAAACTTCAGGGCAAGACGTCTATGTCAATGTAGTGGGTGGTTTAAAGATTACTGAAACAGGCTCTGACTTAGCTGTTTTGCTTGCCTGTGCCTCAAGCTTGAGAGGCAAAGCCCTACCGCAACAATTAGCGGTGTTTGGTGAAGTTGGTTTATCTGGGGAAATTCGTCCCGTACCCAATGGCCAAGAACGCCTGAAAGAAGCGGCAAAACATGGCTTTAAATATGTGATTTTACCCAGAGGCAACGCACCGCAAAAAGCTATTGAAGGCGTGCAAATCATTGCAGTTGCCCGTTTACATGAAGCCTTGACCGAAGCCATGCAGTTGAGTGATGAGTTGCTATGATGCCTTGACATAAAAAAACATACTTTTCTAGTTGAAATTACATCGAAATACCTGCATAAATACATTTACAAATTGAATTTAAATAGGAATTTTCGATGCAAGTACATCAGCGTGGCTTGATGGCAGCTCTTTTAATGGCAACTTTGGTTGCTGCACCGCTTGCGGAAGCAAAGCGTGCAGGTGGCGGTAAAAGCCACGGCATGAGCAGATCTAGTTCATCTAGCCAATCTTACCAGCCATCTCGTCAAGCAACTCCAGCACCTCAACAACAAACTGCACCACAGAAATCTGGTCCAGGTGTAGGTACGATGGTTGCTGCAGGTGTCGCAGGTGCTGCAGTGGGTGCAGTTGCTGCAAACGCATTGGCAGATGACAAGCAACAAAATCCAACAGCAACTGAGCAACAAGCCAATGCTCAAGCGCAGCAACAGGAAGAAAAAGGTGGCGTTCCTAGCTGGCTTTGGGTTCTTCTTGCTGCAGCGATCGCCTTCTTTGTTTTCCGCAAATTAGGCGCAAAAAAAAAATTAGCAGCCAATAATCCATACGCACCAAACAATGGCGGTCAAAACAACTTTGGCCGTCAAACACCACCGCAGCCTGCTGCACGTCAAGCAGCAACTGACAATACCAATATTTTTGGTCAATCTGTAGGTGGTGGTACTGCTGCGCCACAAGCGCCATTTGGTGCTGCATCAATGAGTAGTGGCAACCAATTACCAGATGGTACTGAACCTGCTGCGTTCTTACGCATTGCACGCCAACGTTTTAACCACATTCAATCGGTGAACAGTGCGAGCAATGTCGAAGAAATTCGTCGTTATTTAACACCTGAGCTTTATAACTCAATGTATAGCGATATTATGGCGAACCAAGATCAAGACGTGGCTGAATTTAGCAACCTCAATGCAATGGTTGTCGAAAGCTCTACTGAAAATGGTCAATACGTCGTGAGCGTACGCTTTACAGGTACCGTGAGTGAAGACTTAAACAGCTTGCCTCAGCCATTTGCTGAAATCTGGCATTTTGTTAAGCCTGCTGGCTCACAGCAAGATTGGGTTGTTGCGGGTATTCAACAAGCTTAATTACGTTGATTGAATAAAAGAGCTGTTTCGACAGCTCTTTTTTTATGGCTTGGCTTTGAGCAAAGCTAAAAAAAGCCACTCTCTATATCGGAGAATGGCGGAGTGTAAATAGAACAACGCTTGACACTTATTATAATAATGAAACAACACAACCTAGCACGATCTGTCTATTGATACTAACGGATAAGTTCATGGAAAAACTATTCCTCTTTTGGGGAATAAATGCAATTTTCTTCAGGCCATTTCCATAACGTTCAAGCCCTCTCTTCTGGAGGGCCTATCACACCTTGAATAAGCCTCTAAAAATCGCTCTCAGCAGGTTAAAGATAGACTTAAAGACTTCCCCCCTACACCATAAACAACGACAACCTTAGCAATGAAATCAGACTCGACTGATGGTGGTACATAAATTGAAGCACATAAAAAAGGCTTTGCCGAAGCAAAGCCTTTACATCTGATTTTCAGTTTAACTATTCAGGATCATGAAACAAACTGTAGGAACAACCAATATAGACCACCAGACAAGGTAATCGTTGCTGGTAACGTAAAGATCCACGCAGAAAGAATCGTTCGAACTGTTGCGAAGTTTAAACCTGATTTATTTGCAACCATGGTACCTGCAACCGCACTGTTTAAAACATGCGTTGTCGAAACTGGCATACCAAGACCATCTGCCGCAGCAATCGTACTCATCGCGACAAGCTCAGCAGACATCCCCTGACCATAAGTCATATGGTTCTTACCAATACGCTCACCCACAGTCACAACGATACGCTTCCAACCCACCATGGTGCCTAGACCAAGCGCAAGTGCAACTGCAACTTTCACCCAGTTTGGAATGTACTGAAGGAATGAATCTAAACTACTACGGTATTCTTTCACAAGTTTGGCTTGGTCTTTATCCATTTCTGGCAAAGCTTCAGCTTTATCTAAACGCTTAAACGTTGTGGTGCTTAAGTACATGTCATTACGAATTTCACTCACAGCAGCCTCAGGAATTAACTTGAGATCACCATAACCTGCAACGCGTGTACCAATATGTGCCGTCATGCTTGCAAGCGCAGGCACAACCTCAGCAGTTTGTTCTTTGGTTTGGATATATTTGGTTAATACATCACGCGCTTTCTCATCGGTCAGCTCGTTTTGATTCACATTTAAAACGGTTGCCGTCTGCGCAGAAAGCTGTTCGAATGACTGTAAATGCTGTGCATCTAAATTTTTGTTCAATGAATAAGCCAATGGAACTAAACCGATCAAGATTAACATGATTAAACCCATGCCTTTTTGACCATCGTTTGAACCATGTGCAAAACTTACACCTGTACAGGTAAAAATAAGAATTGCACGAATCACTGGTGGTGGTGGCTTATTGCCTTCTGGTGGCTGAAACAGCTCCATTTGGCGTTTAAATACTTTCTTCACCAATAAGAACAGGATTGCTGCAAACGCAAAACCGATCAGTGGAGAGAATAATAATGCCTTACCAACTTTAATCACCTGATCCATATCAATACCGCTACTGGTCGCACCAGCTGACGCGTTTAAGATATGGTTCATGATGCCCACACCCAAAATCGAACCGATTAAGGTATGTGAACTTGATGCAGGAATCCCCAAAAACCACGTGCCTAAATTCCAGAGAATCGCCGCGATTAATAGTGCAAAAACCATCGCAAAGCCAGCACCGCTGCCGACATTCATGATCATTTCTACAGGGAGTAATGCAATAATACCGTATGCAACTGCACCACTCGCCACCATAACCCCAAGGAAGTTACAGAAGCCAGCCCACATCACTGCCGCTGGAGCAGGTAATGCATTGGTATAAATAACCGTCGCTACAGCGTTTGCCGTATCGTGAAAACCATTTACAAATTCAAAGCCTAAAGCAATGAAAAGTGCCGTCGATAAAAGAATAACTGAATATAAACTTAAAGGCGGTACATGTGCCAAATCAGCACTTAACTGAAAACCGATATAAATCAGTGTTGCAACAATAATTGTCAAAAACACCGGCATAAAGAATTTCGGTGTTGGTACATGTACATTCGTCGATTTTGCCTGAGAGCTGGCAAGCGGTGAATCCGAAACAGGAGGAAGATTAGAATTCATGTAGACGGTTAGAGGATAATAAAATCCCCTGTATTGTTTAATTAAATTATGACAATTATATGACAAAGGACTGTCACATAAAGCCAAAATTTCATATTTTCATCACATTTTTTTGTATTTTTCGGCAATAAACGCACCCTATTCTTTATTTTAATCAATAAAAAACAATGAATTATAAAAAACAAAACAGCGATAGAACTGTTTGTCTGATTTTGCAACAAATGCTACGAAATATGACATCGAACTGTCATATTTCGAACAGGATGTTTTCTTTTTAAGCATTATCCAATTCAATTATGACAATTGAATGAAGCTTTTATGACATTCATTGCGTGAACTGATGAATCACTGCTGCGGCTTGTTGAAAATACACGCTTTGATCTCGCTTCTGTTACAATGCCCCTGCTTTTTATCTACATCATTGACTGGGGTTCCTTCATGTCCACGCTTGCCACCCTAAAATCACTTCTTGCCCAACGTATCCTGATTATTGATGGCGCAATGGGAACCATGATTCAACGCCATAAATTAGAAGAAGAAGATTATCGTGGTGAACGCTTTGCAGACTGGGCCTCAGACCTAAAAGGCAATAACGATTTATTGGTGTTAACTCAGCCACAGATTATCCAAGGCATTCATGAAGCGTACTTGGATGCAGGTGCTGACATCATTGAAACCAACAGCTTTAACGGCACACGTGTTTCAATGTCGGACTATCACATGGAAGACCTCGTACCAGAGATCAACCGTGAAGCAGCTCGTTTAGCGCGTGCAGCATGTGACAAATACTCAACTCCAGACAAACCACGTTTTGTTGCAGGTGTACTTGGCCCGACCTCACGTACCTGTTCGATTTCACCGAATGTAAATGACCCTGCCTTCCGTAATATTAGCTTTGATGAGCTCAAAGAAAACTATATTGAAGCAACTCATGCTTTGATTGAAGGTGGTGCAGACATTCTATTGATCGAAACAGTATTCGATACCTTAAACTGTAAAGCAGCGATTTTTGCGGTCAAAGAAGTCTTCAAGCAAATTGGTCATGAATTGCCGTTGATGATTTCAGGCACCATCACCGATGCATCAGGTCGTACCTTAACCGGTCAAACCGCAGAAGCGTTTTGGAACTCGGTTCGCCACGGTGATTTACTCTCAATTGGTTTTAACTGTGCCTTGGGTGCAGACGCGATGCGTCCACACGTTAAAACGATTTCTGATGTTGCCGATACTTTTATTTCTGCCCATCCAAACGCAGGTTTACCAAATGCATTTGGTGAATATGACGAAACCCCAGAACAAACAGCGGAATTCATTAAAGAGTTTGCCGAAAGCGGTCTCATCAATATCACGGGTGGTTGTTGTGGTACCACGCCAGATCATATCCGTGCGATTTATAACGCAGTTAAAGATATCAAGCCGCGTCAAATCCCTGAAACCAAAACTGCCTGTCGTTTAAGTGGCTTAGAACCATTTAACATTTATGATGATTCACTATTCGTGAATGTCGGTGAACGTACCAACGTGACGGGTTCAAAAAAATTCCTACGCCTCATCCGTGAAGAAAAATTTGCCGAAGCTCTAGAAGTGGCTCAGCAACAAGTTGAAGCAGGTGCACAGATCATCGATATCAACATGGATGAAGGGATGCTCGATTCGCAAAATGCGATGGTGCACTTCCTCAACCTCGTCGCATCTGAACCAGATATCTCTCGTGTGCCGATCATGATTGACTCATCGAAATGGGAAATCATTGAAGCAGGCTTAAAATGTGTACAAGGTAAACCCGTCGTCAATTCAATTTCCTTAAAAGAAGGTTATGACGAGTTTGTCGAAAAAGCACGTTTATGCCGCCAGTATGGTGCTGCGATTATTGTGATGGCCTTTGATGAAACGGGTCAGGCAGATACCGCTGCACGTAAACGTGAAATCTGTAAACGTTCTTATGATGTTTTAGTCAATGATGTCGGCTTCCCTGCTGAAGATATTATTTTTGACCCGAACGTGTTTGCCGTGGCAACAGGGATTGAAGAACACAATAACTATGGCGTCGATTTTATTGAAGCTACAGGCTGGATCAAACAGAACTTGCCGCATGCGATGATCTCAGGTGGTGTATCGAACGTTTCCTTCTCCTTCCGTGGTAATGAGCCTGTGCGTGAAGCGATTCACTCGGTATTCCTTTACCATGCCATCAAACAAGGCATGACTATGGGGATCGTGAACGCAGGTCAAATGGCGATTTATGATGATATTCCAAAAGAACTGAAAGAAGCGGTTGAAGATGTTGTTCTAAATCAGAACCAAGGTGAATCAGGTCAAAACGCGACAGAGAAACTGCTTGAAGTGGCAGAAAAATTCCGTGGTCATACGGGTGCACAACGCGAAGCGGAAAATCTAGAATGGCGTAATGAGTCGGTTGAAAAGCGTCTTGAATATGCCTTAGTCAAAGGTATCACTACGTATATCGATGAAGATACCGAAGAAGCACGCTTAAAGTCCAAACGTCCACTTGATGTGATTGAAGGCGCATTGATGGATGGTATGAACGTGGTCGGTGACCTGTTCGGCTCAGGTAAAATGTTCTTGCCACAGGTAGTGAAATCTGCGCGTGTGATGAAGCAAGCCGTGGCGTGGTTAAACCCGTATATCGAAGCTGAAAAAGGCAATGCGCAATCTAAAGGTCGTGTTTTGATGGCGACCGTAAAAGGTGACGTACACGATATTGGTAAAAATATCGTAGGTGTGGTGTTGGGTTGTAACGGTTATGACATCGTTGACCTTGGCGTGATGGTACCTGCGGAAAAAATTCTACAAACCGCGATTGATGAGAAATGTGACATCATCGGTTTATCTGGTTTGATCACTCCGTCTTTAGATGAAATGGTATTTGTTGCCAAAGAAATGCAACGTAAAGGCTTTGACATTCCATTGTTGATTGGCGGCGCAACCACCTCAAAAGCACATACTGCGGTGAAGATTGATCCTCAGTATCAAAATGATGCTGTGATCTATGTGGCCGATGCCTCGCGTGCGGTCGGTGTGGCAACTACACTGCTCTCTAAAGAAATGCGTGGCAACTTTATTGCAGAACATCGCGCTGAATATGCCAAGATTCGTGAACGCTTAGCCAACAAGCAACCGAAAGCAGCCAAACTCAGCTATGCCGAATCAATTGAAAATGGTTTTAAGGTGGATGACAACTATGTGCCACCAATTCCAAATAGTTTAGGTACGCAAGTGATTACCAATTATCCATTGGCGACCTTGGTTGAATATTTTGACTGGACACCATTCTTTATCTCTTGGAGCTTGGCGGGTAAATTCCCGAAAATCCTGACAGATGAAGTGGTCGGTGAAGCGGCAACTGATTTGTATAACCAAGCACAAGCGATGCTGAAAGACATTATCGAGAATAACCGTTTCGATGCGCGTGCTGTATTTGGTCTATACCCTGCACAACGTACAGCTGCGGATACGGTCAGCGTGTTTGATGAAGCTGGTCAAAAAGTTACGCATACTTTTGAGCATATTCGTCAGCAATCTGACAAAGTCACAGGCAAACCGAATTTATCTTTAGCGGACTTTATTAGTACTTCTAAAGAGAATACCGATTATCTCGGTGGTTTCACTGTATCGATCTTTGGTGCAGAAGAATTAGCAAATGAATATAAAGCCAAAGGTGATGATTATTCAGCAATCTTGGTTCAGTCTTTGGCTGATCGTTTTGCCGAAGCATTTGCTGAGCACTTGCATGAACGTATCCGTAAAGAATTCTGGGGCTATAAAGCCGATGAGACTTTGGGCAATGAAGAATTGATCAAAGAGAAATATGTCGGTATTCGTCCTGCACCAGGTTACCCTGCTTGCCCAGAGCATTCTGAAAAAGCGGTGTTATTTGATTGGTTAGGTTCGGAAGCGAAGATTGGTACTAAGTTGACTGAACACTTTGCGATGATGCCGCCTTCTTCTGTGAGTGGTTTCTATTACTCACACCCTGAAAGTGAATACTTTAACGTGGGTAAGATTTCTCAAGATCAGCTTGAGGATTATGCAAAGCGTAAAGGTTGGACACTGGATGAAGCGAAGCGTTGGTTAGCACCGAATTTAGATGATTCGATTGGTTAAGTTAGAATCTCCCGTCCTTCTAAAATAATGCAATAAAAATCCCTCACCTGAGGGTTTTTTATTGCATTATTTTATTAATAAATATAAATTTCAGAAAAGACTTTGGGGATTTTAATAAATGAGCAACGAAGTAAAAAGAAAGACAACTATGCTTTTACACCAAATAGAAGAAGCATTAGGAAATTTCGTATTAAATAATGGGGATATTAATTATCTAAACATAGACTCTCTTGAAAACATTCATAAAAGAGAAGTTGATAAAGGAAGAGTTTTTAATAAGAAATCCATTAAAGATGTTGTCGAAGCTACATATCTAGATGAACTATTTGGTTTTGCTTTAGATATTGCTAGAGATAGTAGTTTAATTGATTCAATTAACTACCTTTACTCTCTATTTCATCATCTTGATATTTATGAAATAAGAAATGCAATCTCTCATCCTAATAGACCATTTTGGGACTGCTACTGGTATCGAGTAGCAAGTATAGCGAGTGACCCAGTTAATGAAATTTTAGGTCTTTCAGAGGTTAAAACTGCTCTAGAATGTATTGAAAAAGGCATAATTACTGATCCTCCCGATGATTGGGTAAATAAAATTATTTGGCAAATACCTAATAATTTACCTGAACAATTTGATCATGGATTAACTGGATTAATCGGCCGCTCTAAAGAACTCAACGAACTAAAAAAGTATATATCGAATCCTAGAATTAATACTGTAGCACTTGTTGCACCAGGTGGAGCAGGAAAAACAGCTTTAGCACTAGACCTATTAAATAGCATAGTATCAACACCTAGCTTCTCTAAAACACTAGACTGTGTTGTTTTCATCACAATGAAAACAGAAAAGCTTACATCAAATGGTGTTATTAGCCTGAATTCAATTCAAACTATTGAAGAACTGAAAAATAATATTTTAGTTTCATTAAACAATATTTACGACGAAAATTTTAAGACCTTTGAAGAAGTAATTTCAAGCAAAGAAAATGAAAAAGTATTACTTTGTATAGATAATTTAGAAACTTTGCTAAGAGAACATCCTGAATCTTTTGATGAGCTAAATTATCAATTGCCACAGTCTTGGCAAGTTTTTGTAACAAGTCGAATTTCAGTTTCTAATGCTACGATATTAAGCCTGGATGCTTTAAAAGAAAGTTCTGCAATACATCTTGCAAGAACTTATCTTTCTAAAAGAGGTGGATCTGCCCTAGAGGATTCTATTTACCTACAACTAACTAAAGCATGCTTTTTCAACCCTTTAGCTATACGTTTGACTATTGATCTAATTGTAACAGGCAAGGACCTCCCCGATTCTATTAATGTTGCAAACAAAGAAATTGCTGAATTTTCATATAATAATTTAATAAATGTACTAAGTAAAAATGCTATCGAAGTATTAGAGGCTATCTTTGCCGAAGATGTATCCACAAGGCTTTCATTATGTGAGCTTTTGAATAAATCACTTGATGAAATCTCTTCTGCCGTAGGTGAATTATCAAAGACTAGCCTTATTAACCGAATATCTTCAGAACAAGGTGAATCATATAAATTGAGTGATTCTGTTCGTGATCTTCTTTTAGTATCTCCTAAGAATCTAGAAGTTAGACGATATGTTCAAGATGTAATCTTAAAAAGAAGAAATTTAGTTAATGAAATTGATATCAAGCAGAATAAGAAGGATACTCCTGAGTGGCATTCAGATTTTATTCCAAACGAAACTAATCAAACTTTAAAAATACTTATCACTCAAGTAAACAATGATTTGAGAAAGAGCCTAAAGAATATTGAAATTGCTGCCACACTATTTAGAAAACTAAGAGACTCTAAATTCATTTATGAAGGTTATGATATTTTCCATAGAGCATATGGAAGAGTTTTAGAGGTTCTAAAAGACTATAAATCAGCTGAAGAGCAATATAATTTAGCAATTCAATATAATCCAGATCACCCATCTGCACATTACTTACTTGCCAGGCTTTTTCACACTACAAATAGATTTGATTTAGCCGAAAAGACATATGAGAAACTTATAGAAATGGGCTGGGTAAATAATGAATCCTCCATTGTTCCTCTGGGAAAGTCAATTTACTCAGGTTACTTCTTAGCACTTTTATTCACAGGGCAATATGATGCAGTTTTCGAGAAAACAAAGCATTGGAAAGAAGCTGGTCCTTATAGAGCAACATTAGGAACATATAGAGCGGGAGCATGGAAAAGAAAAATAGAAAGTTTAGTTGATGAAGACCCAGAAATTACAATTGATGCATTATTGAGAGCATCTAGAATATTACAGGATGTTTTTAAAAATGATGGTTACTCTAGAACTGCAAATAAGCAAGCTATTAAAATTTTTGAAGAAATCGATTATTGTCTTTCTCGACCAATCTATTATCAAAAGTTCCCAGAAGCATGTGAAGAACTTATTCGTTTTGCATTTGATAACATTTTCGAAATTTATCAAATCAAACAAACACCACTATTAGATGAGATTATCAATAAATTTTCTGATCTTAATATACCTAATAACTTATTTCGCAACAGTAAAAGCTATAGAGAATTCAATGAAGCAGCTACTGATACATATAGTAATAAAGTAGATAAAATTTTAGTAAAAATAACTAATCGTCCAAAAGATAAGGCTAGTTTTTTATTTGCAAAAGATATTTTCGGAGAAGATTATTTTTTACATTTCGAGAGCTTCAAAAATGGAAAATGGAAAGACTGGTGTCAATTAAGTACAGGGGAAGAAGTTTTCATTCAAATTAGTAATGAGAAGGCTGATGGCAAAGCAACCAAGGCAAGTGCAATTTATTTGGAATAGTTAACTAAAAGGCTCTAAAATAAATTATATAGTTTATGCAAATATGATACAAATCCAGTCACTAGTATACGGAATCATATTTGCATATAAATTTATTACTTTAAATAGATAGCCACACTATAAAAATACTACTCCATCCGACTATATTGAGTGCGATGTTTAAACCTTACATCGGAAAAACATCGCACTAATTTAGAACCTATATCATTTCAATATAGGCTCTCTTCTCCTACAGCTCTTTATGCTTCTCAATCAAATCTTCAAGATTCTGATAAACATGCAAGAC
Organism: Acinetobacter sp. ANC 3882; assembly: GCF_022549545.1. NCBI lineage: Bacteria > Pseudomonadati > Pseudomonadota > Gammaproteobacteria > Moraxellales > Moraxellaceae > Acinetobacter > Acinetobacter sp. ANC 3882. Next base: position 940,262 of record NZ_JAKZGB010000001.1, read on the forward strand.
CCTATCTTTATGCGTTCGCGCGTTATCCAAACGCTGCTCAGGATCAACCAACAGCAAACTATGACCATCATCAATCAAACGATCAATGCCTTCTAAAAACATGCGTTTTCCGACATCATGAATTAGGGAAATCTGGGATAAATCAATCACGATGCTACTGTTATCGTCTGGCTCACATTGCAATGTCCGTAACAACATTTCCGCTTCAGTAAATTTCAATACTCCGCGAAGCACATACACACTCAAAGAAGCATCTTTACCAGCTCGATAATGACTCTGCACAATGGTTTGTGCAGAAGGTGTCCCTTCCATCAAATGCAAGCCCATGTCACGGGAGAGTCTTTCCAAGATATCAATGCCGCGTACACTGTTGCCATGTTCATCGAGTCGAGGAGAAAAAGCCGCAATGCTCACCTGACCGGGTAACACACCCAAGATTCCACCTGCGACACCACTTTTAGCAGGAATGCCAACCGTCGTCAGCCAATCCCCCGCTGCATCGTACATGCCACAGCTCATCATCACGCTCAGAACTTGTCGTACCACCGCACGATTTAATAAGCGTTTTCCAGTTTTAGGATCAACCCCGCCATTGGCAAAAACACTGCCCATCCGTACCAGATCTTTGACCGTCACCAAGATGGAGCATTGACGAATATAACCATTCACAATATCGACAGGATCAGATTCCAGAATCCCCACGGTACGCAACATATAACCGATCGAGAGATTGCGATAAGCCGTTTTCACCTCAGATTCATACACCGCATGATCAAATTGTAGTTCACGTCCTGCCAATTCACTCATAAATCGACGTAAAATTTCTGCGCCTGATAGATCATCTTTACTTGGGATCAATGAATGTGTGGTAATTGCACCCGAATTAATCATCGGATTTTTAGGACGGCGGTCTTTGCCCAGTGAAATTTCATTAAAGGCCTCACCCGAAGGTTCAACACCGACTTTTTCTAATACCGCATCAATACCAAGTTGTTGTAGCACATAGGCATAAGTAAACGGCTTAGACATCGATTGAATGGTGAATTCAATCTCATCATCCCCAACGGAATAGATTTCACCATCGACGGTGGAGAGTGCCAACGCCAATCGATTCGGATTGGCATTGGCTAACTCAGGAATATAATCAGCGAGATGCCCACTGTTATCGATATCACAGGCATCGATCACATGTGCCAAATAATCAGGAAGTGGAGTTTTCATGGTCATCTAGCCTTTGAATGTTTCAAGTTTTAATTTAGATAAGTCTTATAGTACAGAGTAGGAATCATATTAAAATTATAGCTTTTGTAATGATTTAGAGTCATGGTGCATTGCTAAAACCAAAACGAAGTGCTCACTTATTATAAAAATTAAGCGACTCGCTCGACAAATAGAATCCCATCCAAATGATCGACTTCATGCTGAACAATCCGTGCAGGAAAACCTTCAAAAGCCGTTTCAATGACTTCACCCTGTAAAGTGTAATAACGTACTTTGATTGCTTGCGCCCGTTCTACCTGTCCACGCTCATCGGGCACACTTAAACAACCCTCCTCGCCGAAACAAGACTCTTGAGAAAACGCCAAAATCTCTGGATTAACCATCACCACAGCATCCATTTCAGGTGCATCGGGATAACGTGGATTGGGACGAGATGCCACAATAATTAATCGCTTTGAAATATAGACCTGTGGTGCTGCAATCCCGACCCCATTCCGTTCCAGCATGGTCGCATGCATGGCAGAAGCCAGTTGCAATAGCCATTCACTGTTAAATTCCCCGTTCGCGACCGTAGCCGCTTTAATGTTTAAAATTTCTTCACCACGTTGTGCTACAGGTAGAATTACACTCATCCCACGCCCTTATCGTTATTTTGACCAAATAGTGAATATCATCGTATTGGATATTTTATCGGGTTACCATAATTTTCATTTAAGAATCTTGTCATAATATATTTGCGAAAAAAATAACGACGGCAAACCACAATGAATGCAACCCAACTATTTTTAGGTGTCATTTTTAGTTCGATTGGCTTAGGCTATTTTCTATATGGCAAGAAGCAGAAAATGACGGTACCTTTGGTCTGTGGCTTGGTCTTGATGCTCTTTACCTATTTTATCGATAGCACGGCGATGATCAGTATTATTGGTGTCATTCTTTCAGTTGTTCCATATTTTCTGCGCTTCTAAAAATAAAAAACTCCCCAAATGGAGAGTCTTTTATTTATTGAAAAATTAAAGGTGTTTCTTTAATTCATCTGCTACGATCTCGATTTCAAGTGTGCTGAATTTACGGATTTCACCTTCAGCATGCTTCTCTAACATACCGCCAATTAATGGTACTTTGACTTTAACCGTCCATGTTAAAGAGATATTCACTTTTTCACTATCGCCTGTCACGCTACGCTCACCCTTCGCTTCCAAAGGCAGGTTTGCACCCAATTCAACCGTAGAGGTTAAGTTTTTCAAATGCGTCACATCAGCACGTTTTAAGCGGAATGCATTCTTTAATAATTTTTTTGCCACCTCTGGAATATTCACATCCAGATTATATTCACGACGTAAGGTATAAATATCACCCTTAATATTCGACTCGATAATTTCCAAGTTCTCACCCGGAATGCGTTTACACACTGCTTCATGCAATGAAGTATCCGCTACCAGTCTTGAAAAGTCTTCAATTGAAACACCATGAATTGTTTCATTAACCGTAAATTGATGTGCCATTTTTAAATGTCCATTTCGTTTTATTAGGATTTCATCATTGTACAAAAGTATAGCATTCTCATTTACATCTCAAAATCTGATCAGGCAAAAATGGATGACTGCTCGGATTAGTTATTTTGATTGTAATGATGTCGCATGCCTAATTTGACCGTGACGCGTTCGGTTCGGCTGATATACAGATAATGATTACCATATTCAATCACCGCATAAAATTGTTCTGCCCCATCATCCAACCCTGTTGCTGACCATGTCGTCCCTTGAGGAAACTCATCTAACCACGCGGCTTTGTAAAAATCGGAGACAGAGTCAAACGCCAGATAATGTTCTGGATCAGCCATGATCTTAGCTGCCATCTGATCAAATTTTTGTTGTTTAAATGCCTCTAAACTCAATAACACAAAGTTTCCTTATTCATTCAAATACAGCTTAAATTTCATGGTTTGATCTAAAGTTAATCTTAAGCCGAATTACAAAAATACAGTGATTTTCTTATCTCTCTATTTTGCTGAGGAATCTGCTGTTTTTCTACATTATTTTCAGTTTTATCATCGCTTTTTTGGATGCGCTGATTTGCTAGACCAGACTCAATATGTTATCAACTTGTTATGCTTTATATTTTTTACAACGATAAACTATAAGGAGTAAACATGTCTTATCAAAATATTTTAGTCCCTGTTGATGATTCTCCAATTTCCTATGCCGCAGTCGAACATGCACTTTCCCTAGCAAAATTATCAGGGGCAAAAGTGACCATTCTCAGCGTGGTTGCAGTCGACCCATTTGTTGGCGTAGATTTTTACCAAGTCGCACCTGCGATCACCGATCATTTTATGCAGGCCGAAGCACATGCCAAAACCCAGCTTCAAGATATTGCCCAATCTTTCGTACGTGATGGCATTCAAGTGACAACCAAAATTCATCATGGCGTAGCCAGTGAAGGTATTATCTTTGTTGCCGATGAAGTCGGTGCAGATTTGATTGTCATGGGTTCTCATGGGCGTACAGGGGTAAAACGTTTATTACTGGGTAGTGTTGCCCGTGCCGTTTTAACCGAATCACATATTCCTGTGCTGATTGTGAAGCAATAACCGCTTGCTTTAATTCAAAAAACCTTGTGTCACGGCACAAGGTTTTTTTATTGCCTATAATTAAGGATGTGACCGTTTCGCCCCCCATATTGAACATCTCCAACCCTATTCCACACCTGCAAAAGATGCTTCACTCAAGCATAGGCATTGCACTCACTTTCCAAAGAAAGCGAGAAAATGACCATCAATAAAAAGAGCGCTTTTAAGAATAAGACGACGTTTTGCAAGGATGATAAATATGAAACTCAATCGAATTTTGATCGGTATATGTGGAATATGTGCCAGCACGTTTAACCATGCTGCCGCACTGGACCAGTCAGGACAATCCATATTGCCTTTTCTGGAAAATGGTAACTATGTCGAAGTCAGTGCCACAGCCGTTGATCCTGACATTTCGGGGAAAATTCGAAACCGCCCAGAACTGGTCAATGATCCGCAAAATCTCAACTCAGGCAATATGGGCAATAGCTTTCAATATTATGCTGCCGCGCTCAAGCTGCAACTGACCGACCGAATCAGCTTTGGTCTACTCTATGACCAGCCTTTTGGTGCCGATATTACTTATCCGATGCAGTCGAATAATACCTTTTCAGACAATGAGTTTACTCAGCAAGGCACATCGGTCAATGTCGACACCGAAAGTATCAGCATGATCTTTGGTATAAGCCCTTTTAGCAATTTTCAACTGTATGGCGGCGCAGTCTATCAATCCGTCAAAGGTGATGTGGCTCTGCGTGGTAATTCTTATAGCGAAGCCTTTAATGGTTATGATGCCAAATTTAAACAAGATCATGCTGTGGGTTGGTTAGCAGGTCTGAGTTATCTGATTCCAGATATTGCGTTAAAAGCCGCAGTCACCTATCGCTCCAAAATCGACCACGACATGCAAGTGACAGAGACCATGTTTGGGCAACCCTTAGAAGTAACAACACCAAGTAAAACCAAAATTTCGACCCCACAATCCGTGAATCTTGATTTTCAAACAGGTGTGTATAAGGACACGCTCGCCTATGCCAATCTCCGTTGGGTCAACTGGAAAGATTTCCATATTCGCCCTACTCAATTTGGTGCTGTTACAGAATACCTCACAGGCCTAATCAGTGAAGGTACCTATACTGGTGGCTTTGATTTGGACAGCTATCAAAAAGATCAGTGGACGGTGAATGTCGGGCTTGGACATCAGTTTACCGAAAAATGGAGTGCATCCACGGAAGTGAGTTGGGACTCTGGCACAGGCGATCCTGCATCCACCTTAAATCCGACTCAAGGCTCTTGGGGCGTGGGCGTAGGTATTCAGTTCAATCCAGCACCCAACTACTTTATTGCAGGCGGGATTAAATACTTCTGGCTCGGTGATGTCGTTGCAGAAGATGGTACCTATTACATTCCTGTACCAGGGATTAAACCGATTGCTGAACAGGCCGACTTTAAAGATAACAGCGCCATCGGCTATGGTTTGAAAATTGGTTATCGTTTTTAAAGCATAGCTTCAATCAAATATTCAGCCATGTAGGAACATACACTGTTCCCACATGGCTATCTCCTAGTATCAAATACACGGATTAGATTAGAATCTCAGCAGCATTATTCTTATAACCCATTTGATCTCTAGGAAAAACCAATGAAAAAAACATTGCTTACCTTTTCTTTGCTTATATTGAGCCTATTCCTGCCTGTAGCGGCTTTCGCCAATTCAACTGATCCCCAAGAAAGCATGGATATTTTTATTGGCACCTTAAGCATAAAAGATAAAAAAGCCATTTTGACACGATGTGATATTGCAGCAAATGAATACGTTCTCAAAGATGCAGACTGGTCTCAGGAAAAGGCGGTATCACGCTTTCTATCTAAAGCGACAAAACTCAAACAGCCGATTTATGCAGAAGTGATTGCGGCTTATAAAAGCGAAGAAGACACCAATGTTTTACTGGTCGATTCCATTGACAATCTGACTGAGGCGAAAAGCTGTCATTTGAGCGATTTATTTTAAAACTCAAAATACACGGCAGGCTTTTAGGTTGAATGTTGATGAGTAATGCTCAATCACTCACTAAAAGTTTGCCATGACTCAAAAGCATGGTTGCTATACAGCTTTAACTCGGAAAACTGAGGAATAATCGCTTCACTTTGTGTGGGTCTTAAAAATACAAAATCATCGACCTGAATATCACAATCCTTAGGCACATTGACCAACTCCTGATTACTGCTACGTCCATACAACGCATGCGTATGTGCTTGGGCAGGATAGACATAATCAGCCAGCCAATAGCCACCATAAATAAACAGCGCTTTGCATTTATGCGGCAATTTATCCAGTAAAGACATCGAAGGAAGCTGAGTAAACGGCAGGATTTTTAACACAGGTGCTGCGATCCATAAAGCAGGTTGTAATGCCCTTAAAAAATCACTGTCAAAATCACTCGGTTTGAGCAACATTGAACCAAAAGACAAATCATTACAGACACTTTCAGTCGTATGAAAACTAAAGGTTGGGCTACCACCACCATTAAAACAAAGTTCATCATTCCATAACGTTGGGAACTGTTTTTGAATCAACTTTTGGTAATTGGCATAAGTCTGCTGTGAGCTTTGATAAGCCAGTTCAGGTTTTTTAATGATGGCAGGAATTTTACTGACATGCGCATCATAGCCCATCAAACCTGAGAGTTTTAAATACTGCGGATATTGTTGAATCGGCTTTAATATTTCAGTCAGTTGCGCTTTCGATTGCACCCCACCACGATGTAAACCAACATCAATCTCAATATTCACATGCAAACATAGAGAATAAAGCTGAGCAATGTCCAAATATTGCTGTAAGCGTTGTTTGGTATCAATCAGCCACTGAATGTTGGCATTTGACCATTCTGCATGCTGTTCAAAAAATTGACGAACCGCTTGGGCAGGCATCGGTTTGCCTAATAGGATATCGGCTTCGGCAAAATTTTCTAAGATTGAAATAATATGCGGTTGATGGAACACCATAAAGCGTTGTGTATTGATCTGTTCAGATAATAACTTGAGTAAATCTAGACTGGCTAAAGACTTTACCACCAAGCGTGCTTTTAAGTGTTTGGCATGAGCAAGACGAATTTGAACATGCTGGATATTTTGTTTTAAAGCCGCTTCATCGACGATCAGTTGTGGTGTAGCAATCCCCTGTTTTTTCAGGTCGAAAGTGAATTGCTTAAAATAATGATCCAACATGGCGATACCTTTTTTCAATCCAAGAAAATTTACATACAATTTGATACGCTTCTCAGGGCGGAACCAAAGTCAGTCCAGTTGAAAGCTTTACTCTTAATTGGATGAGAACTCGATATGACTCCGTTAAGCACTTTCAACGCATAAAAAATTCTTTTAACCTAAAAACAACTTTTCCAGATAGGGATTTAAAAACTTGGCTTCTGGGTCAAGCTGCTGACGCAAAGCCATAAAATCATCCCACTTTGGATATAAAGCACGAAGCTGTGTCGTGGTCATATGATGCATTTTACCCCAATGCGGACGACCCTGATATTTCTGCAATATCGGTTCAACCACATCAAAAATCAAACGCGGATCTTGTTTATAGTATTGATGCACCGAGATCGAAATCGAATCCTGCTGATAAAAAGGACTGAGCCAAATATCATCCCCCTTCACAAAGCGAAATTCGAGTGGAAAAAAAGTCGCAACCTTATTGGCTCTTAACGCATGCAATACTTCATCCAAACATTCAATTCCACGATCAACTGGAATCTGATATTCCATTTCATTGAACTTGGTATTACGAGGCGTTGGGAAGATTGTGCTCGACCAATCCACATAGGTCGTCGGTTTAACAAAGATTCCCAACAGCTTCTGTAAATACGGATTTAATGAAGGAAAGTTTTTGGTCAGCTCAGAACATAATGTCAGCAAGGTATCATCGGAAGGGAAATTCTCCTTCCGTGGCAGAATTTCCTCATCGGTCTCGTCCAATGTTTTTAACATCAACTGCTTTTCATAGGAAAATACAAAGCACTCAATATGCCGATGCTGATGCTTCCATTGCTGAATATGCTGCATCATGTCCTCTACAGGACAAAGTTCAATATGTTCTTTTAACTTATAGCGTGGGCGATTCTGCATGGTGATCTGAGTCAATATCCCCAAACTCCCCAAAGACACCCGTCCAGCAGCAAAAATTTCAGCATGTTCAGTACGACTGCATTTTAGGATTTCACCTGAAGCTGTCAGTAACTCGAAAGCTTCAACATAGGCCGAAATACAATGCAAATCTGCCCCAGTCCCATGTGTGCCCGTAGACACCGCACCCGCTAGACTTTGCTGATCAATATCGCCCTGATTCATCAGGGCTTGGTCAATTTGCTGCTGTTTTAAATGTTGATCTAAATCATACAAACGTGTGCCTGCATAGATACTGCTTTGACATCGATCAATATCAGTCGATGCAATTCCGGCAATATGATCCAGAGACAATAAGGTGGCATCAGTACAGACCAACGGCGTAAATGAATGTCCTGCACCCACCACCCGTATTTTTTGATGTTCTCGCACAATGTTCTGTAGTTCTTGAATATGGGCAGGTCGAAGAATCTGTTGCGGCTTGGCTTTTTGAAAGCCAGACCAGTTTGACCAAATCCCTTGTTTTAGATCGCTCATACTGCCTCTCCTTGGACGACGGCAGTTTTTAAATTGCCATGATTACTGCGTTTTGCGAGTTCTTGTTTTGGAATGGGTTGCGGTCGTGTCATTTCATCGTAATGACGTTTATGTTTTTCTAATAATAATTGTTCTGCTAAATCTTTGAATTTGCTTTGACAAGCGGCCAAGGTCCATTGCCCGAATAAGGTATGTCCACCCTCATAGGCCTGTTCTTGATATTCTTCATAGGTGGTGACATAACCCATATAATCATTGCAATATGAAGCGAACCAAACTTTTTCAATTGAAGTCTGTGCAGCAAGCGTCTGTTTCACTGTAGCCACAACACGTTGCCCAGCAATCGTAGTAAATTCTCCCGGACAACATATCAGTGCCAAAGACCCTAATCGCACAATTTGTAAGGGAACAACGTTCGGCACTAAAGGACTGTCCTGAATCGCGCCTGCTTTGACTTGTCGATTCATCTCGGCAATCAATGGATCAAGAATACTGGGTGGAAAGCCAATCGGTTGGCCTAAAATCTTTTTAGCACCAGCTTCCAATACAATTTGCTTTGGTCCTTGTGAAGCATACAGCTGCTGATCTGCAATAAAATCGGCTGAATTTGAATTTTTAAGTTTATGTTTACGCAGTTGATCTGCTATAAATTGCATCCCCATAATGAATGGTTTGGGCGCACCTAAACCATCCACAGGCGTACCTGCAAAAAATGCAGTGCCGTGACAAGGAAGACTGGTTTTTGCATCATGCTGTCCATAGGCAAATTCAGCAGGAATCTCAATATTACTCAAATCAACATAGGACAAAACCGCATCTATCTTGCCTTCAACTTTTTTCAGATTTTTAGAAATATCCTGCTGTAAAGCCATCAAAGCCAATTCACTTTGATAACGTCCATTTTGTTGTGCGTATTGATACTCCTGCTCACCTTTAATCTGATGACGAAGCTTAAGCTGGTCTTTACCATGAAAATGCGGCGATACATCCCCCGCGGTGGCTTGGGCAAAAATTGCTACAGGATTTTGAATGCCTTGTTGGATTAAAGCCTGCTCTGAAAATGCAGCCGCATAACCTTTATTATCGCCATCATAAGCTTTTAAAGTGTTTCCCAAACAGGTGGCATGTACGCCAAAGAAAGAAATAAAGGACTGTAATTTCTGTTCACGATAAAAACCAATCAGTTGCATTTCTCGGTTTAATGCCAAATGCGTTTCAGCTACGGAATGTATTCGCACCTCTGGATTTCGGTTATAGGCTTTAATTGAGCGATTCCATGCAACAGGTGTTTGTTCAGGAAAATGCTGTGTGCTGGTAAAAATTTCAGTATCTTGCTCTACCGCAATCGCATGTTCAATGCTCAGTACAATCGCTTCAACAATGGCATTTAAATGTTCAGGTACAAAACCTGGTGTCGGCATATTATACAAAGCCTCATGCGCGCAGCCGCCTGGCCCTGAATGGGTGTGCGTTGCCGTTAACACCAATTGATTTTCATCAAATGTCGAGCCTAATCGTTCAGTTAATTGCGCGACTGTTTGGCTACGCATAGCATGCGTAATACAGCCTAAATCAAGACAACAGATCAGTAGTCGATTGCCGTGTTGATCGACAATGCTCACACTCCGGGCAAATAATGCCGTGCGCTGCTCATAGGCACGATGAGACCATTGCCCATAACCAAACATGGCATAGCCTTTCGGTGTTATTTTAATTTGCTGTTTATCCCAACCCACCTGATACATTGGTGCTTTCCTTTTCCAATTCTTTTTCTAACTGTGTTAAAGCATGTTGAAAGTTAATCAAAATTATGCGATACCCAACAGGGTTAAAGGAACTTTTATTTGGGGGGCAAAACGGACTTATGCCTAAACACAGTATCTATAAAAATGACCAACAACAGTTTATTCCACCCACGATTTTAGCCAGTCTGATCCACTACGCTGAACAACAGCATTGGGAATATGCCGTCTGGTTTCAGGATTCTGGTCTGGATATCACTCAGATTCGGCAAACCCAAGGCGTTGTTCGTTTCCCACAGCTTTGCGATGTCTTGCGTCAAGCCATTGCGGCCTATCAACAACCCGACCTCGGCTTAAAACTTGGCAGCAGTGAAGGTTTGATTTCAATGGGAATTTTAGGTTTTGCCATGCAATCATGCAAAACCGTGGCTGATGCTTTAGACATTGCGCTGCGTTACCATCGTATTTCTGGCAGCGTGCTCAATATCAACTTTAGTCTCCAAACAGATATCTGTGAGCTGGAAGTGACTGAGTCTCATCCATGTGCAGATTTGAAAGCCTTCTTTTATGATGAATTATTTAGCAGCATCATCACTTGTCTAAACGCGATGCTGGGCGATCATGATGATGTGATCAGTCTTGAGCTCAGCTATTTCCCCAACCAATACCAAGAACAATATAAAACTATCTTTGGCTGCCCGATTCAATTTAACAGTTCTAAAAATATCATCCGCTTTAATACCAGCATGTTGCAACGTGGCTTAAAGAATTACAGCCCAGCCAACTATGCAACTGCCATCCAAATCTGTGAGCAGGCCCTAAAAGAAATTGATCAGCTCAATCAGGTGGGTTATGTGCATTTACTCGACCATTTAATTGAACAGCAATTACCTGAACGTTTCGAGATGCAGCAAGCTGCTGAGCATTTACGTATCAGTGAGCGCCATCTAAGACGGCAATTATTATTGGAAGGTCTGAGTTTTCAACAAATTCGGCAAAATGTACTGGAACGTAAAGCAAAGCAACTCCTTGAACAAAACCTATCCATGAGTGAGATCAGCCTGCAATTGGGTTTTAGTGAATTACGTGAATTCAGACGTGCCTTTAAACGTTGGACGGGACAAGCGCCTTCGGTTTATAAGCAGACCTGTGAAATCGGCCACTAAAGTCCGTTTAAAATATTAAGTTAATTTATTGAAGGATAGACTTTAACGGAGTCGTGCCGTGCTCTCATCTAATTTAAGGATAAGCCTTCAGCTGGAGTTACTTTGGTTTCGCCCAAAGTAACCAAAAGCATCCTCATCCACAAAACCTGTCCACTTCTTGTAATCTTTTTAAATCTTTCGCAGAAACTAAACTTTATAAAAACCGCGCAGGTTGTGGATGAGATTACCGAGTATCAAATACTGGAAATAACCTCAGCCCCAAAAACAAAAAAGCTCAGGGTTTTACCCAAGCTTTTGATCTAAAACTAAATATTAACTTGCTGCTTGATAAAACGGCACATCACCATTAATCGTGGCACGATGCATAATTCGATGCGCATCCCCATAATCAAATAAAGCCTTGTGCTGTGTGCAACGATTATCCCAAATTGCCACATCACCCGCTTGCCACTGCCAACGCAAATGGAACTGCTCATTGGTGGCATGTGCAAATAAATATTGCAACAACTCAGTGCTTTCCGTCTCATCCAACTCATTAATACGCGTGGTAAACCCTTCGCTCACAAACAAAATTGGCTGACCTGTGACTGGATGCGTTCTCACCACAGGGTGAATAACAGGTGGATTCCGCTTAAAGGTTTCTTCCAGTTTTTGACGCTCAACATCATTATGCGCAAAACGCTCAATCGGGAAAGACTGACGAATATCATGCGTTGCGGTTAAGCCTTTTAACTTCTTCTGTAAGTCTTGATCTAGCGCAGCAAATGCAGCTGCCCCACTCGACCACAACGTATCACCACCTACAGGCGGAATCTTAATCGCTTGCAATACACAGCCCAATGGTGGTTTTTGGCTAAAGGTCACATCGGTATGCCAAAGCTCGTTGTCACGTAAATCCTGTTTCCAGCTGTCCAGTACAATGATTTCAGGTACATTGGCAACTGATGGATAGATCGGATGGATATGCAAAGAACCAAAGCCACGTGCTAGTTCAGCTTGAGCGTGTGGTGCAAGTTGCTGATTGCGAAAAAAAATGACATGGTGATCAAGCAACGCTTGTTGAATCTGTTGTGCGGTATGTTCATCAGCCGTGTTTAAATCAACATCGTGAATAACCGCACCGATTGTTGGTTTAATCATTTCAATATTTAACGTCATCTCTAACTCTCTCATCTTTACCATTTGCACTTACAGCTGTTGACCATACCAAGGAGATAATTGCTTCTGTAACCAACGCAAGAATAATTCAAAACTGACTGCGACAATCGCAATCACAATAATACCAAGTACTACAGTATCAGTAATCAGGAACTGGGCTGCTGACTGCACCATAAAACCAATACCACGATCTGCCGCAACTAATTCTGAAGCCACCAATGTTGACCAACCCACACCTAAACCAATGCGAATCCCCGTTAAAATATGCGGTAACGCAGTCGGCAAAATCACATGCCAAAATACTTGTGACTGGCTCGCCCCTAATGATAAGGCTGCACGTTCACGATTGAGCTGATGGCTAAGCACACCATGGGTACTGCTAATAATCACTGGTGCAAGGATGGAAAAGAAAATCAAAAGCACTTTGGTGGTTTCACCAATCCCGAACCAGATCACCAATAATGGCAAATACGCTAACGGTGGAATCGGACGCAATAATTCAACCAATGGATCAAGTACCGCACGGACCCATTTATTCTGCCCCATCCACAAACCTAAAGGCACACCAATCGCGATCGCTGCAACAAGTGCCAGCAAAACACGTGAAATACTCGCCGCCAAGTGTTGCCATAAAGTTGCTTTCATAAAGCCTTGTTGGCTGACTTCAAGGAACTTTTGCCATACCGCTTGTGGGCTCGGCAGAAATAAACTTGGGACAATTTTTAATGCAGTGATCAAGTACCAAATGATCAAGACACTCAATACGCTCGATAAACTCAACACCAAACTACGATGTCGAGCAATAAAAGACACTACTGTATTTACAACTGAGCCTGACGGCTTGTCAGATTGTTGATGCTCATCTACCTTGCTTAGCTCATAGGCCGTATTTTTCGCTTGCCCCGTCATACAGCCACCTCATGCCCTACCAGTTTCTGCACGCGTAAACGTTCAAACAATTGTTCACGTAATTGAATAAATTTCGGATCTGATTTAATTGTACGAATCGATTCGCCCTGCTTATAACGGTCAGCAAAATCCAGTTTTAAAGTTTCGACAATCTTGCCGGGTCGAGCACTCATCAACACCAATTGGTTGCTCAGTAACAAAGCTTCTTCAATGTCATGCGTGATCAGAAAGAACGATTTATTTTGCTCAATCCACAAATCCAGAACCAACTGCTGCATGGTTTCACGAGTAAAAGCGTCTAAAGCTGCAAAAGGCTCATCCAATAGGATAAAAGCTGCATGGCTAATCAAAGCACGTGCAATACCGACACGTTGTTTCATACCACCCGACAATTCCCAAATATTGGCTTGAGCAACATGGCTTAAACCCACAATTTTCAAGATTGCATCAACTTGCTGCTGAATCTCTTGCGCTTTCAAACCTTTGAGCTGTAAAGCAAAACCAATATTTTCAGAGACATTTAACCATGGTAGTAAAGCATGATCTTGAAACACCACCGCACGGCGTGCGTCAGGCACAGTCACGACTTCATGATCCAGTTTAATCTGACCTGAACTCGGTTTTTGGAAACCGGCCAAAATATTTAGCAATGTGGTTTTCCCACAACCCGACTCACCCAAAATCACAGTCAAAGTCCCTTCTTCAATCTTCAGATTAATATCTTGAAGGACAGGCACCGTCTGCTTTGGAAAAGTTAAATGAAGATGCTCGGCAGCTAATACGCTCATTTCGATCTCCTATGGCTGTAAGAAATGGGTGGTCACATTCTCTTGATAATCAGGCTTCACTTGATCGACCTTACCCTGACTTTTTAAGAACCTTGCCGTATCAAAGATATTCTTGGCAAATTCACCCGCCAATGTCGTTTGCTGTTGCTGACGATCCAGATAAATATTTCCTGAAAGCAACAATGGAATGTCTTTTACATCTGAACCTGTCAATTGTGCGATTTTCTGAATATTGTCAGCATTCTGCTCAAATGCTTTTGGATCTTGCTGGTACGCCTCAACCTGTTTCAAGCTGGTTTGTACGAATGCTTTTAAGAACTCAGGATTTTTCTCGGCAAAGTCCTTACGTACCACCCAAAGATCGTAGGTTGGTGCCCCCCATTCACCGACTTGTTTAGAGTCAGTTAAAACATGACCGCTGGCTTTGACTTTGCTTAAAGCAGGTTCCCAAACATAAGTCGCATCAATATCACCGCGTTCCCAAGCTGCAGTAATTTCAGGTGGACGTAAATTGATGATCTTGACTTGGTTATCTGCAATATTCCAATGCTTTAAAGCTGACAATAAACTGTAATGTGTGGTTGAAACGAATGGCACTGCAATGGTTTTGCCAATCAAATCTTGCGGTGTTTGAATGCCAGATTTATTGCTGACCACCAACGCTTCAGAACCGCCTAATTTAGCCGTCACAAGAAACACTTCTATTGGTAAATCACGACTTGCTGCTGCTGCCAAAGGACTAGAACCGATATTACCAATCACCACATCGCCCGAAGCCAATGCATTGACCACATCAGAACCTGCATCAAACTTACGCCATTGAATTGCTTGATTACTATTACGTTCATAATCACCATTTGCCTGCGCAACCTTGGTTGGATCAACACCTGTTTGATAGGCAATCACCACTGCTTTATTATTTTTAGATTGGGTTGGTGCAGCATCTTTTTGATTTTGATAGACAATAAAAGCAACAATCGCCACTAGGACGATCGCAGTAACAATTAGCGGCTTGGAGTTCTTGATGCCCATAATTAGATGATCTTTCAACAATATAGGCTTATGGTATGCGGCATGCTTTATGATTAAAAATAAGAAAAAGTGAGTTACTTATTCCATTATTAGATAAGAATAAGAGTTGATCATTACTTGCTGCTTTTATCATCAGATCTAATTTTTGAGTTGTATCTTATTAAAATTCCAAAGTTGCCTTTTTAATATTTATGATTCTCGTTATTTGAAAAGTAAAATATTTAATATTGATAATTTCATCTTTAAATTCAATAAGCACATTCATTTTAAAACACAGTTTCAAACTATATTCCGAATAAGTTAATAAAAAGCTATTATTTATCAAAAATAGATATATAAATAAATTTTGCTTATTTTCCTGAATATAAAAACAGTCCTAAGATAAAAACATCATCCCGCTGATGTATGAAAAGGTTATAAAAATGAATGCTCAATTTGATTCTACTGACATAGCAGAATCGACATCTACGATTCACGGTTTATCTACCAATCCACAAGAAATCTTGCAACGTGCCCAGCAATATGCTGAAGAAAATGAACTTGATTTCACGGGCAGTGTACCACCGACCGAAGCTTGGTATTTGGTTGAACAAGGTCATGCGGTTCTCGTCGATGTACGTACCAATGAAGAACGTAAGTTTGTCGGCTATGTGCCTGAAAGTATTCATGTTGCATGGGCAACTGGTACATCCTTTAACCGTAACCCACGCTTTTTAAAAGAACTGGATAGCAAAGTCGGCAAAGATAAGCCCATTTTATTGTTATGCCGTAGCGGTAAACGTTCTGCTTTAGCAGCAACAGCAGCGTTTAGTGCAGGTTTTGCACAAGTCTATAATGTGCTGGAAGGTTTTGAAGGTGATTTAAATGAACTGCAGCAGCGTAATCAAAACAATGGCTGGCGCACACATCAGTTACCTTGGTTACAAGATTAGCGCTGCTTTTTTAATCAGTTAATTTACGATTTATTCAATACCTCGATTTGCAAGGAATTCACGTGAGCCAATGGAAAATACAGCCTGTCGTTGAAGGCTTGCAACAAGCGCGGCACGAATGGAGAGAGCGTCAACATCGCATCAAAGAATTTGGTGGACGCGAACTCCCTTCCAAAGAAGCACTCAAATCAATTTTAGATGACCTGTGCGGAATTCTGTTTCCGATGCGACTTGGCCCCAGTGATCTGCGTCAAGAAACAGAAGATTACTATATTGCTTATACCCTTGACCGTGTACTCAATGAATTATTTTCACAGGTAAAATTGGCTTTAAATTATGAAGCCAAAAGTCGAGTCAAACAAATCCCTGTTTCCAGCAATGATCGTCTGCTCTACGAACAACAAGTTGCCTTGGCCCAAACCATCGTACAAGACTTTGCCAATACTTTGCCTGATATCCGTCGCTTGTTGGATGCAGATGTCTGTGCTGCTTATGAAGGTGATCCAGCCGCACATAGTGTCGACGAAGTGCTGCTCTGCTATCCAGGGATTTTGGCAATCATCCATCATCGAGTAGCACATCAGCTCTATCACAGTGTTCCGCTGCTCTCACGGATTATTTCTGAATTGGCGCATTCCGCGACAGGAATTGATATCCATCCAGGTGCGCAAATTGGTAAAGGTTTCTTTATCGATCATGGTACAGGTGTGGTGATTGGTGAGACCTCGGTGATCGGTGAATATGTGCGTATTTATCAGGCTGTTACCCTCGGTGCGAAACGCTTCGAACTGAATGAAGATGGCGCCTTGAAAAAAGATTATGCCCGTCACCCGATTGTTGAAGACCATGTGGTGATTTATGCAGGTGCGACAATTCTAGGTTGTATCACCATTGGCGAAGGCTCAATTATTGGCGGTAATGTATGGCTCACCCATAGTGTTGCAGCAGGCAGCCAGATTTTACAGTCACCCAGTGAGTCATTACATAATAGTAAAGTTTAAATGAATGAAGTATTTAAATAGTTTTTAGAATAAATAAACGTATATTCAATACTTATATTTATTTTTTATAAATATATTCTTATGAGTAATAAGCAAATAATTCACGATTATTTATCTCATAATAATATTTTTAAAAATACTAAATAGTCTCTAGTCTAGCTAAATAAATAATTCAACATTAATTGCAATAAAACCAATTTTATTAACAAAGCCAAAGACAACAGGAAAATTTATTCATGGCAAAAACCACAGATAAAGTCCAACTTGCGCTTGGGGATCATGCAGCTAGACAGCTTGCAAATGCCACCAAGACCGTTCCACAACTTTCGACCATTACCCCTCGTTGGCTCACGCATTTATTGCAATGGATTCCTGTTGAAGCAGGTATTTATCGCGTTAACCGTGTCAGCAATACCGACGATATCCAAGTCGCGTGCACACAACGTGATGAAGCGACTTTGCCACAAACTTTTGTGGATTATGATGCGCAACCACGTGAATATTTCTTAAATGGTGTTTCAACTGTTTTAGATATCCATACCCGTGTTGCCGATCTCTACAGCAGCCCGCATGATCAAATTAAAGAACAATTACGCTTAACCATTGAAACCATTAAAGAGCGTCAAGAAAGTGAGCTGATCAATAACCCTGAATATGGTTTATTGGCAAGCGTGGCAGATGACCAACGGATTTCTACGTTGAATGGTCCACCAACACCCGATGACTTTGACGATTTACTCCGTAAAGTCTGGAAAGAACCAGGTTTCTTCCTTGCACATCCAGATGCCATTGCTGCTTTCGGTCGTGAATGTACCCGTCGTGGTGTTCCACCACCAACCGTAAGTTTATTCGGTTCACAGTTCATCACATGGCGCGGTGTTCCACTGATTCCGTCGAATAAGATTCCTGTGGAAGATGGTAAAACCAAAATTTTGTTATTGCGTGTGGGTGAAAAACGCCAAGGTGTGGTTGGCTTATTCCAGCCGGGCTTGGCTGGTGAGCAATCTCCTGGTCTTTCCGTACGCTTCATGGGCATCAACCGCAATGCAATTGCGTCTTACCTGATCTCACTGTACTGCTCATTGGCGGTATTGACCGAGGATGCATTGGCTGTGCTCGAAGATGTGGAGGTGGACAAGTATCATGACTACCCAGTTAACTACAAGTAATTTACACGGTAGTCCAACGGGTTCTGAAGTGGTCGGTGTTAGCCCACCGTCCAACTTCCCAGATGAAGCAACACTTTCACGGATTGCCTCTGAATTTTTTGCAGCCTTGCCAAATTCTGGCAGTGGTCATTCTTCTGGTTTGAATTTGGACTTGCCCAATGTCGGTACGCCACCTCATCAACCACAGCCCGCTGAACCTCTGGCGGCACTCAGTGGTCGTGCGCCCAATATTGCTTATGAAAAAAGTTTAAACCCTGAATATCCTGAGCATATTCCAAACTATCCTGACTATCCTGAACGTCGTGCAATCGCTTCTGCGCCAGTCGTGGGGGGTGCCAATTTACCACGTCCACCGATTGAACCTAATTTTCCACAAGCGGTTCATAGTGCGCCGAATATACCTTTAGTTGAACCATCTCGTCCTTCAACAAACGATGCTTCACCCTTTTATTTTTTAAATGATTTTACAGCACCGAGTTCGTCAAGTTCTGAATTTGATGCTGCCAATTTTGCCACAGCACAATCATTTCAATTGCCTCATGGTGATGCATTAAAAAGTTTGTTGCAGCAAGATTCTCAAGCTTCAACTCAAGCAAAAAATAATGCCTCTTCAGGTTTTTATTTTTTGGATCTGCCGCAACACAATGCGGGTTACGGCAATTATCAACCTTCACAGCCACAGTTTGTTGCCAATGCCGCTCAGCCCTTGGATATTCAAGCGATCCGTCGTGACTTCCCCATTCTGCAAGAACGCGTCAATGGTCGTCCTTTGGTCTGGTTTGACAATGCTGCAACGACACAGAAACCACAAAGCGTGATTGATCGTATTGCCTATTTTTATCAGCACGAAAATTCCAATATTCATCGTGCTGCACATGAACTGGCAGCACGAGCAACCGATGCTTATGAACACGCTCGTAATGTGGTGGCACGTTTTATTGGGGCAAAATCATCAAAAGAAATTATTTTTGTTCGTGGCACCACCGAAGGCATCAACCTGATTGCCAAGACATGGGGTGAACAGAATATTGGTGAGGGTGATGAGATTATTGTTTCGCATCTTGAACATCACGCCAATATCGTACCGTGGTTCCAGTTGACCAAAAAAGTCGGTGCCAAACTGCGTGTCATTCCTGTGGATGATACAGGGCAAATCATTTTGGAAGAACTGCCAAAACTGATTAATGAGCGTACCAAACTGATTTCGATTACCCAAGTGTCCAATGCTCTTGGTACGGTCACACCTGTGGCAGAAGTGATCAAAATTGCCCATGCCAAAGGTGTCCGCGTCTTGGTCGATGGTGCTCAATCTGTTTCGCATATGCCAACTGATGTCCAAGCGATTGATGCTGATTTCTTTGTGTTCTCGGGGCATAAAGTATTTGGACCGACAGGCATTGGTGCAGTTTATGCCAAACCTGAAATTCTGGAGACCATGCCCGTTTGGGAAGGCGGCGGCAATATGATCCAAGATGTGACCTTTGAACAAGTCATTTACCAACCTGCCCCAAATAAGTTTGAGGCAGGGACAGGTAATATTGCTGATGCGGTGGGTTTAGGTGCTGCTTTAGAATATGTTGAACGCCTTGGCATTCATAATATTGCCCGTTATGAACATGACTTACTAGAGTATGGTCAGCATGCATTGAGTACGGTTTCAGGCTTAAGACCCATTGGTACAGCCCGAAACAAGGCCAGTGTGATGTCCTTTACCCTTGAAGGTTATTCCACTGAACAAGTGGGTAAAGCACTCAATCAACATGGCATTGCAGTACGTTCGGGACATCATTGCGCTCAACCGATCCTACGTCGTTTTGGTGTAGAACAGACTGTACGTCCATCTTTGGCGTTTTATAACACTACAGAAGAAATTGATTTGTTGGTATCCGTCTTACATCAACTTTCAAGAAATAAGCGAAGTAGTTAAATCTACGTTAATAAAAAGACTGCCTCAGCGCAGTCTTTTTTCTATTCAGGAAAATGCAACACTCCAAATCAAGCGTAATGCAACTGCACTCAAAATAATTCCCATCACGCGTTCAAAATACACACCAAACTCTAAGAATCGTTTCCGTACAATCGGTTGAGCAAACATGATACTGACCAAGATAAACCACAAGGCATTGACTAGACACATCCAAAGCCCATAACCAATTTGAACCTTTAACGGTGTAGTAGGACTAACAATAGTAGTAAAAATCGCCAGAAAGAAGATTGTCGCTTTGGGGTTCAGCGCATTGGTTAAAAAACCCATATTAAAGGCTTGGATTAAACTCGGTTTGCCCATCACCTCACCTGCCAAAATATCCAGATTGGTATTTGGCTGACTGCGCAAACATTGCCAGCCCAAGTAAATCAAATAAGCTGCACCTGCAACGCGTAGTAACGACATTAACCAGACACTTTGCTGAATCAATACCCCAACACCCACCAAGGTATAAAACACATGCACAGAGATGCCAACGCCAATACCGATCGCGGTGATACAGCCAATCAAATAGCCATAGCGAACACTCTGTCTTACGGTAATAATAAAATCAGGTCCCGGTAAAATGACTGCCATAAAATGGATCAATGCCAAGGCTAGAAACTCATGTCCATACAACTGCCACATTTCATTTATCTCCACATCATGACTACAGGAAAAAGATTGTATTGCGATTTTCAAAGCGCGATAATCCAATCAAAATCCAAATAACTTTTGCCTCATGAGCACAAATCAAAGTCTGGTTCTGTTAAATGAAATGGCAACTTTTGTCAAAGTTGTCGAAACGGAAAGTTTTTCTGAAACTGCACGTCAGCTCGGCTCAACCCCTTCTGCAGTCAGTCGTGCCATTGCCCGTTTAGAACGTGCTCTAGGCACACGTTTGCTGCATCGCACCACCCGTAAACTACGCTTAAGTGAAAGTGGTCAACAGGTCTATGAGCGCTGCGTGGATCTGGTCAATGCAGCACAAGCAGTAATGGAAAGTTCAGGACAATTTCATATTGAACCGCAAGGCATTATCCGAATCAGTGTGCCAAAGGCCGTTGGGCATTTTATGCTGCATCCGCACTTACCTGAATTTTTGGCCTTGTATCCCAAAATTGATATTCAGCTACTATTGGAAGACCGTTACATCGACTTGATCGATGATGGTGTAGATCTAGCGATTCGCATTACCGAACAACCGCCAGGTGGATTGATGGGACGTAAACTGATTGAGATTGATCATTTGATTTGTGCCACGCCTGAATATTTGCAGAAAAATGGCATACCACAGCATCCACACGACTTAAAACAGCATCAATGTATCTATTTGGGCGAACAACCGAATGATTCTAAATGGAAATTCCAGCAAGAACAGAAATCCATTACTGTTGCTGTCCGCGGTCGTTATGCTGCGAATCATACAGGCGTGCGTCTGAGTGCAGCCTTACAACATTTAGGCATTGCCAGTTTGCCTTACTTCGTGGCTCGACATGCTTTAGAACAAGGCACACTGGTTCAGGTCTTACCTGATTGGCATTTTAAAACCTACTACAGCGGTGGCGCATGGTTACTCTACCCGCCAACACGACATGTTCCACCAAAACTCAGTGTGTTCATTCAATATCTGGCTGAAAAATTAGCCGCAGAACCGGTCCTGTTTCAGCAAAATAACCCAAGCTAAAACGATCACTTTCATTTATAAATCTAGCGACAATAGCAAACAATAGGATGATTTATAAAATTCTAAATTATTTATTTTTAATGATTTACTCTTAAAAAATATAGATAGATAAAACAATAAAAAGCATCTTTATTTTTCATCCTACGCAGAAGGTAATGCACAAAAACAGATATTTTTTTCAGCATAAGTTATTTTTCTTCATTTTGCATAATCGCTAATCTAACAACCAAGTTGTTATAACAAGTTTAAGTTCAATGAACCAACCCATTGTGAATAAAGTGAACGGCGAACGCCCGTTGTATGATCAAGTCTATCAGGCCCTGCTACAGCAGATCGTTGATGGAACCTATCATATTCATCAGCAACTGCCGTCTGAAAAAGAATTGAGTGAATTATTTAATGTCAGTCGCATCACCATTCGTCAGGCACTCAATCAACTTCAGCTCGAACACTTGGTTTACAAAATTCAAGGCAAAGGCACTTTCGTTAGCGCACCGAAAACCTTTCAAAATATTTCACAATTACAAGGCTTTGCAGAAGCTATGACCAATATGGGACATGAGGTATTTAACGTTGTAAAAGAGTTTCGCTTTATTCCAGCTACACCGCAAATTGCATCGAAATTAAAACTTTCAATCAATAGCACTGTGGTGGAGATTAAACGGATTCGCTTACTCAATCGTAAACCGGTTTCATTTGAACTGACCTATTTACCCGAAGCGATTGGAACTGCTTTGCAACAACAGATCAACCTATCAACTCGCGATGTATTTTTAGCGATTGAAGAGGATTTATCGATTGCCTTGGGACATGCCGATTTAAACATTGATGCCACGCTAGCTGATGAAGAACTCAGTGAGCTTTTGCAAGTCGATATCAATGCGCCACTGTTAAGAGTAGAGCGACTAACTCATGATCATGCAGGACATCCAATCGATTTCGAATATCTCTATTTTTCAGGAGAGACCTTCCAATACCGTTTAAGAGTAGATCGAAAGCGAAATACCTAACGACCATTACTTTGTGAGTTAAGACTCACTCGAAAAGGCACAACATGAATACGATTACACTGGACTATGACATTGTCGTCATCGGTGGGGGGACGGCTGGCCCAATGGCAGCCATCAAAGCCAAAACAGCCAACCCCAACCTGAGAGTTTTATTGATTGAAAAAGCCAATGTGAAACGCAGCGGCGCAATTTCAATGGGCATGGATGGTCTGAATAATGCCGTGATTCCAGGCTATGCCACGCCTGAGCAATATACCAAGGAAATTACCATTGCCAATGATGGCATTGTTAACCAAGCCACGGTCTATGCCTATGCCAAACATAGTTTCACCACCATTCAACAGCTGGATCAATGGGGAGTAAAATTTGAAAAGGATGAAACGGGTGAATATGCGGTCAAAAAGGTCCATCACATGGGTGCTTATGTGCTGCCAATGCCTGAAGGTCATGACATTAAAAAAGTTCTGTATCGCCAACTGAAACGTGCTCAGGTCAAAATTAATAACCGCATCGTCACCACTCGTCTGCTGAAAAATGCAGAAGGTGCCATCAACGGCGTACTGGGTTTTGACTGTCGCAATGGTGACTTCTATGTGATCAAAACCAAGGCTGCGATTTTATGTTGTGGGGCCGCTGGACGTCTGGGCTTGCCTGCATCTGGCTATCTCATGGGAACGTATGAAAACCCAACCAATGCGGGTGATGGCTATGCCATGGCTTACCACGCAGGTGCTGAGCTTTCAAATCTGGAATGTTTCCAGATCAATCCACTGATTAAAGATTATAACGGCCCTGCCTGTGCTTATGTGACAGGTCCTTTGGGTGGTTATACCGCCAACAGCAAAGGTGAACGCTTTATTGAGTGTGACTACTGGTCAGGCCAAATGATGTGGGAATTTTATCAGGAACTGCAAAGTGGCAATGGCCCAGTGTTCCTGAAAATGGATCATTTGGCGGAAGAAACCATTCAAACCATTGAAGAGATTCTACATACCAATGAACGTCCAAGTCGTGGGCGTTTCCATGAAGGACGTGGCACAGATTACCGCCAAGATATGGTGGAAATGCAGATTTCAGAAATTGGCTTCTGTAGTGGGCACAGTGCATCCGGGGTCTGGGTCAATGAAAAAGCAGAAACCTCCGTCAAGGGTTTATATAGCGCAGGTGATATGGCAGCCGTTCCACATAACTATATGCTGGGTGCCTTTACCTATGGCTGGTTTGCTGGGGTCAATTCCGCTGAATATGTTGTAGAACAGGCCGACTCAGAACTGAATGCTTATGAAATAGAGGCCGAAAAAGCCCGTATTTTTGCGCCCTTACAACGTCCAGAAGGATTGTCATCGGAACAAGTGGAATACAAATTACGCCGTATGGTCAACGACTATTTACAGCCCCCGAAAACCCGACAAAAAATTGAAATAGCGCTAAAGCGCTTCGAAGAAATTAAAACTGATATTGAGCAGATCAATGCCAGCCATCCACATGAATTGATGCGCGTTGCTGAAGTCGCTGTGATTCGGGACTGTGCTGAAATGGCGGCACGTGCTTCGCTATTTCGTGAAGAAAGTCGTTGGGGCCTGTATCACTATCGCGCGGATTGTCCAGAAAAAAATGATCGGGACTGGTTTTGTCATGCCCATCTGAAAAAAGATCAGCACGGCAATATGGTTAGCTTTAAAAAAGCGGTTGAGCCTTATTTCATTCCAATCGAGGAAGATGAAGCCAATGCTTACAACTTATTGCGAATTCAAAAGAAATTAGTCGCTGAAGCAGTCGAATAAGGAACATCACATGGCGTTTATTTTTAAAGAAATTTCCCACCGCACTGCTGCACCCGTGTTGGTGGATGAAGACAAATGTATTGCGGACAAAGGCTGTACCGTCTGTGTCGATGTTTGTCCAATGGACTTATTGGCGATTCATCCGACCAGCAACAAAGCCTATATGCAGTTTGATGAATGCTGGTATTGCATGCCATGCGAGAAGGACTGCCCGACCGATGCCATTCAGGTCAACATTCCATATTTACTTAAATGAGGGGAACAACATGAGATTCAACAACTTGGCCAAAAGCCTAATTCTGGGCGGTAGCTTACTGTCGGTATTTAGCACAGCGCAGGCAGAAAATATTCGTATTGCGATTGGTACTCAAGACACGACCATCAACTGTGCCACAGGTGGCTTACTGATTCGCGAATTAAATTTATTACCTAAATATTTACCCAAAACAGGCAAATATAAAGATGCTAAATACGATATTGTCTGGAAAAACTTTACTTCTGGCGCACCATTGACCAGTGAAATGGTGGCTGGTCGTTTAGATATTGGCGCCATGGCAGACTTCCCAGCAGTCAATAACAATGTCGCGTTTAAAAAGACAGGCAAAGAAAGTATTTTCCTGAGTGTGCTCTCTGGCAGTACCACTGGCAGTGGTAACGGCATTGTGGTTCCGCTGGATTCTGAGGTTAACTCTATCCAAGATTTAAAAGGTAAAACCATTTCTGTACCTTTTGCTTCAACTGCACATGGTCTATTACTACGGGCGATTGCAGCACAAGGTTGGGACCCGAAAAAGGATGTCAAAATTATTGCCCAAGCCCCTGAAGTGGCAGGCCCAGCGCTGAAAAGTAATAAAATTGATGCGCATGCTGACTTCGTCCCTTTTGCAGAATTATTTCCTTACCAAGGTTTTGCCCGAAAAATCTATGACGGTGCGCAGGCTAAAACCCCAACCTTCCATGGTTCTTTAGCCAATAAATCCTATGCACAACAATATCCTGAAATTATTCAGGCCTATTTACGCGCGATGATTGAAGCCGATCAACTGATTCGTAAAGAACCTGAAAAATATAGTGAACTGATTGCAGCCAAAACAGGGATTCCTGCCGAAGTCGTGTATTTATTCCATGGACCACTCGGCGTACAAACCCGTGACCTGACGTGGAAACCTGAATATAAACAAGCCACGCAAACTGCGGTCGATACTTTGAAATATTTGGGACGAGATGATGTTGATATCAATGTAAATCAATTCATTGACGATCAATACATCAAAAAAGCGTTCCAAAGTGCAGGACTGAATTATGCACAACAACTAAAAAACTATGCTCAGTCTCCTCTTATTGCCAAAGATGCCCTGACTCAAAAACCAATTCAGAGTTTTGATCGGGTTACACAGATTTGGGTGAAAGGTGAAGCCAAGGTACGTAGTTATGCCACACCTGAAACGGCCTTTGCAGATTTAAATAAATTAAAGAAAAACGGTAAAAATATCCGCGTGGTGTACAACCAAGACCATAATTTAAAAATCAAATTACTCGCGAATCTAGCTTGGTATGCCACCGATAAAAACGGTCAGATCAATGCATTCTTACTGCGTGGAGATGCCAACAATTGGGCCAAAGCAAATGGTGGCAAAGTCTATGACTTTAATAATGCACAAAAGCTGGTGAAGTAATCTGATAACCCCCCTAAAACCACCTTTTCAAAGGGTGAGAAGCGAATCTTCGCAAGGCCACGAATTTAAAGACTTCATTATTTCGCGGCGTTCCCTCTTCTTTAGGAGAGGGTTAGGGAGAGGTTAATTTTAAGAAATTCAGGAGAAAACAATATGAATAGTTTAGCGGACACCCAAGTCATCTCCCCCAAGGCAATCCGCCCTGTGTTTATATTTTCAAAAAGTCGTGTGATTTCGTATTTATTAAGTGTGATATCACTGCTACTCAGTCTTATGTTCTGGCAATTGGCCTCGCAGTACCATTTAAATTTAGGACTGATCAACTTCGCCAATGTACCTTCGCCACGAGATGTTATTCAATCGTTGCTCGCTTTTGCTGAACTTGATACCGCACTTGCCCATGTCAAAGCCAGTATTACTCGCGTTCTGATTGGTTTTTTACTCGCATCAGTGATCGGCGTTGTTTTAGGATTATTGATTGGTTATTCCAAAACGCTGGCAGCTCTGTTTATGCCCCCCCTAGAAATCTTGCGTCCGATTCCTGCGGTGGCATGGATTCCCTTAGCCATTTTGATGTTCCCCTCCTCAGAAGCATCGATGATTTTCATTACTTTTTTAGGCGCACTATTTCCAATCTTGCTCAATACCATTCACGGTGTTGAGGCTGTTGACCAACGTCTGATTGCATCTGCAAAAAGTCTAGGTGCAGGCCAATTTGCTATTTTACGCGAAGTGATTATTCCAGGTTCTTTACCGAGTATTACCACTGGTTTAGCCATTGGCATGGGGACTTGCTGGTTCTGTCTGGTAACGGCTGAAATGATCTCTGGTCAGTTAGGGATTGGCTATTTCACATGGGAATCCTTCACCTTGCAAAACTATGCCGACATTATTGTAGGCATGTTATTGATCGGGGCATTAGGCATGTTCAGCAGTGCTTTTCTGCGCTATCTCGGTAAAAAACTTACCCCTTGGTATCAGTTAAGGAAGGCATAATATGAGTCAGTTCGGTCATATCCATTTACACAATATCAATCTGCACCTTGGGCAAGACAAACAACGTTTTCAGGCCTTAGATCATGTCTCTTTTGATATTCAAGCAGGTGAATTTGTCTGTTTGCTCGGGCCTTCTGGTTGTGGCAAATCAACACTGCTTGGCGCACTGGCAGGCCATTTGCCAATTAGCTCAGGCACCATGTTGCTGGATCAAAAAGCCATTGAGAAACCCTCATCTGATCGTGGTTTAGTATTTCAGCAACACACCCTATTTCCATGGAAAAGTGTGCTAGAGAATGTTTGCTTTGGCTTAAAAATGAAAGGTATCTCTAAAGCACAACGCTTAGTTCAAGCCCAGCAAATGATTGAGCTGGTCGGCTTAAAAGGTTTTGAACATAAATATCCCGCTGAATTGTCAGGTGGAATGCAACAACGGGTTGAAATTGCACGCGTGCTGATCAATCAACCTCGTGTATTGCTGATGGATGAGCCTTTTGGTGCACTGGATGCCCAAACCCGTTTAAAGATGCAGGAACTGCTGCTTGAAATCTGGCAAAGCATTCAAACTTCAGTGCTATTCATTACCCACGATATTGATGAAGCTTTATTTCTGGCAGATCGGGTCTTGATCATGAGCCATCGCCCAGGACGTATTATTGAAGAAATCAAACTGGATTTCCCTCGCCCAAGACATGTCGATCTGGTCACCTCGACTGAATTTACCCAAATTAAAAAACATTGCATTCAAGTATTAAAACAAGCCACCCAAGCTGAACTGAGTCGATTGAATCCACTCGGTTTAAATCAGAAAGTCGCTGTTTAGGAATAATAAAATATGAGTCTAAATTACCCAATCCTTGCGGAGATTGATGAGGATTATGCTGATTATCTCCGTCAACTGAATCAGGACGACGAAAATATCCGCTTTGTCGCAATTATGAATATTGCCGATGAAGAACAAACAGAATTATTGCCTTGGTTGCAGCACGCCGTTTTACATGATCCCGCAAGCAAAGTACGCGAGCGAGCTGCCACTCGTTTAGAAGGTTGGGAGGATGCAACTTCTTTACATACATTGGCTCAAGCTTTAGATGATCAACATGAAAATGTGCGTATCGCTGCAGCACAAAGTCTTAGTGAGATTAAACATACTGAATCTGCTGATCATCTGGCAAGCTACTTGCAACATCACGATGACTTTGTGATTGCCTCCATCTTAAGAGCACTTAAAGAGTTGCGCGCTGAACCATTATTTGGTGCCATCCTTAAGCATGTTCAACATGCCAATCCCCTCGTACGTAAAGAAGCTGTGAGCACCCTAAGTTGGTTGCAGAAACAGGAAGGCTTGGCAACACTGGCACAGATCGCACAGCATGATGTTGATACAGAAATTCGTCGTATCGCGACAGGTGCTTTAGCGGCTAGCCAAGCTATAACACCCGAAATTTTATCTGCCTTACACAGTTCTCTCACAGCCGAGGCATGGCAACTTCGTGTCGAAGCCGCCTTGACCATCGGTAAATTAAAAGCCGTTGAACTAGAACAGCCTCTTTTGCAGCAACTGGATGACGCTTATTGGCAAGTTCGAATTGCGGTTACTCGCAGTTTAGGTTTACTCAAATCCAAAGCAGCAATTGTAAAACTCCAAGAAAATTTCCAGCATGACATCAGCAACTTACGCAAAGAAGTTGCCATTGCCTTAGGTGAAATTGGTGGGGAATCAGCTCAAAATATTTTATTACAGCATGCGGAAGACCCTGATCCAGAAGTCCGTAAATCGATTCGTATTGGACTGGCGTTGATTCAGGAGAAACGCTATGCCGCTTGAACCCAATCAGCTCAAAGTTGATACCGAGCAACAACGCCTGTTTCTGATGTGGGATGACGGTACACAAAAGGACTTTAGCCATGCTCACCTCAGAGCTAGCTGTCCTTGCGGTTTTTGTCGAGCTAAACGTCTACGACAACAAGAGGTTCATTATCCAGATCATGTTGCAATCTCAGCCATCTATTCCCAAGGTTATGGGATTCAAATTTGTTTTGATGATGGACATGATAAAGGGATTTTCCCTTGGGCTTTTTTAAAAGAATTACATGGTTAAAAAACTTTCAAAATGATGAAATCGATCTATACATCGCATGCTTTCATCATTTTGAATTATTAAGCCACTAAATTAGCTAAGCTCAATTGTAATCATCCCCTATGATACAACGATAAAAATAAAACACTTTGGAACCATCATGCCACAATCTGATATAACGCCCCCAATTCAATCAGTTCCATTTTGGCAAGCTTTTCTGTTCTGGTTGAAATTAGGATTTATTAGCTTTGGTGGCCCTGCCGGTCAAATTGCAGTGATGCATCAGGAACTGGTGGAACAAAAACGCTGGATTTCTGAGAAAAGATTCTTGCATGCACTGAATTACTGCATGCTACTTCCAGGTCCCGAAGCACAACAACTCGCGACTTATATTGGCTGGCTCATGCATCGAACCAAGGGTGGTTTGATTGCAGGGATTCTATTTGTGCTTCCCTCTTTATTTATCTTAATTGCGCTGTCATGGATTTACGTGAAATTTGGAGACGTCCCCATCATTGCAGGACTGTTTTATGGGATCAAACCAGCGGTCACAGCCATTGTATTCCATGCAACCTATCGTATAGGTAGCCGAACGCTCAAAAATTCATTTCTTTGGTTAATTGCAGCAGCAGCCTTTATTGCTATCTTTGTTTTTAATGTTCCTTTCCCTTTGATCGTATTTGCTGCCGCGCTTACAGGATATTTACTGAGCAAGAAAAAACCAGATTTATTTGCCCATCAAGCTGCGCATCAAAATAATCAAAAAAATTATGGCACGGCATTGATTAATGATGATACGCCTACGCCTGCCCATGCAATTTTTCGTTGGACAAACCTGATTAAAATCCTGGTCATTGCAGCCTTGCTCTGGTTGATTCCAATCACGCTTTTAACCCTAAGCCTCGGTTGGCAACATAGCTATACGCAAATGGCATGGTTCTTTACCAAAGCTGCCTTACTGACCTTTGGTGGTGCTTATGCTGTTCTGCCTTATGTCTACCAAGGTGCAGTCAATCATTATGCTTGGCTCAGCCCTACCCAAATGATTGATGGCTTGGCACTTGGTGAAAGTACCCCAGGCCCACTGATTATGGTGGTTGCTTTCGTGGGCTTTTTGGGAGCTTATAACCATACATTATTAGGCGCTGATCAGCTATTTTTAGCAGGTGCAATTGGTGCGGTGATTGTCACTTGGTTTACCTTTTTATTTTCCTTTGTATTTATTTTAGCGGGCGCACCAATGATTGAGTCCACACATAATGAACTGAAATTTACTGCACCACTCACTGCGATTACTGCGGCAGTGGTTGGCGTTATTTTAAATCTGGCCTTGTTCTTTAGTTATCATGTGTTGTGGCCAAAGGGTTTTGATCATGCTTTTAATTACGAAGCAGCCTTGATTACAGTAGGTGCGCTGATTGCCTTATTCAAATTTCAGCTCAACGTATTGTATGTGATTTTTGCTTCAGCCTTTTGTGGCCTCATCTTATATATCGGTGCTTAATCGGGCTCATCGAGTAGATCAAAATGATACTCGATGAAGTTCTATATTAAATATGATGAATTTCCACTGAGGCATGCACAATTTCCTCATGAATCGCCAATTCAGCTTTAACCTGATCAGGATTAAGATCAGTCATTGTGGTTTCCAATCCTAAAATACAAGAGAACTTGCCTTTCCCTACCTTCCATACGTGTAGATCGGTAATTTCAACTTGTGAAAACTGGGCAATCACCTCACGTATTTCTTCAACCACAGGATGCCCCATTTCCGCATCCAATAAAGTTTTCCCTGTTTGCTGCATCAGTCCCCAAGACCATTTCGCAACCAGTAATGCGCCGACGATTCCAAGCAATGCATCTAGGAAATTCCAGCCAAAATACTTGGCTGCAAATAAGGCAATAATTGCCAGAACTGACGTAACTGCATCAGCAACCACATGTAAAAATGCTGCTTTTTGATTCAAATCATGGTGATGATCGTGGCCGTGATGATGTGTCTCATCATGATGATGACTATGCGAGTGATGGAGATGATCATGTCCTCCATCATGTAACAACCATGCACAAATCAGATTTACAATAAGGCCAATAATCGCAATTGGAATCGCTTCATTAAAATGAATGGTGACAGGGTTAAATAAACGCTCGAGTGACTGAATCCCCATCAGCAGTGCTACGACCATCAATAAAATCGCGCTGCTATAGCCTGCCAAGATTTCAATTTTCCACGTGCCGAAACTAAAGCGTTGATCTTGGGCATAATGTCGCGCCATGCGATAGGCAAAATACGCAAGTCCCAATGCCAACATATGCGAACTCATATGCCAACCATCGGCGAGCAAAGCCATCGAATTAAAAAACCAGCCGCCTAGAATTTCCAAGACCATCATCACAGCAGTCAAGATAGTGGCAATTAAAATTCTTTTTTGAGCTAAGGGATTTCCTTGATCAAACTGATGAGAATGACGTCGTTCTAGGTTACTATGCTGCATTTATTTCAGTCTTTTAATATACTCCCCCTAGTATATATTTTTTTAGGAAAAAAAGTATGTCTCACCTTCATCAAGATAAGAAAATTTTAAATCGCGTTAAACGGATTCAAGGACAAGTCACCGCTGTCGAAAAATCACTTTCGAATCCTGAAAGTTCTTGTATAGAAGTTCTACAGCAGGTTGCCGCAGTCAAAGGAGCAGTGAATGGTTTAATGAACCAATTGATCGAACAACACTTAAAAGAACATGTATTAAAAGGTGCTGAACATGTGGATGAGGAAGAAGTAGAAAAGTTTTTCACCTTATTACAACGCTATTTATAAATACCAAATGGCGTCACTCAGTTGTTCTATCTCTGAATGATCATGACTCACATACAGCATTGGAATCTTGATCTCCTGCTTAATACGTTGGAAAAAAGGAATAATCTCTGCTTTATGTGCCGTGTCCAGCGCAGAAAGTGGTTCATCTAAAAGCAGTAATTGTGGTGAGTACAACAAGGCACGTCCCAAAGCCACCCGTTGTTTTTCTCCCCCTGACAGCTTAATCGGCATACGTTCAATCAAATGTCCCAATTTGAGCAGCTCAATGATATAGTCAGGCTCAAATTGACGTTGTTCTGGTGCAATATGCTTAAAACCAAACAGTAAATTCTGTTTAACATTTTTATGTGGGAACAGCTGTGCATCCTGAAAGACCAAGCCTACTCGACGCTGTTGTGTACTGAGATAAATATTCTCTGCCTGATTAAACCAAGTCTGATTTTGGATTTTAATCCAGCCGGCTTGTGGTCGAATTAAACCTGCTATGCTATGTAAAATCGTGGTTTTTCCAGAGCCAGACGCACCAAATAAACCAATCAAAGGCTGATCCGATTGAAAGCGTTGATCCAGACAAAATTGCCCTTGTTGCAACTGTATATGACAATCAATCATGCTGAATACCCACGCTTGTTTTTTTGATAACGATTGAACCACTGCGCAAACCATAGTGCAAAGAAAGCCACAGACAAGGATAGGATAATCAATCGCCACACCGCTGCTTCGGTATCAGGTTGCTGCATCAAGCTATACATTGCCAAAGGTAAGGTTCGTGTTTCACTGGCAATATTACCCACGAAAGTAATGGTTGCGCCGAACTCCCCTAAACTTCGGCAAAAACATAAAATCCCACCCACCAAAATCCCACTACTGGCGAGTGGTAGAGTCACTTGCATAAACGCCCCAAAGGAGGAAGCACCCAAAGTCTTCGCAGCCATTTCCAAACGTTGATCGACCAACTCAATGGCCAGTCGAATCGATTGTACTAACAAAGGGAATCCCATCACAGCTGATGCCAATACTGCCCCTTTCCAATTAAAGGCAAACTCTAAACCAAGCGGCGCAAGATACTGACCCAATAACCCACGATTACCAAACAGTTGGAGTAATAAATACCCTGGAACAACAGGCGGCAAGACCAACGGTAAAAATACCAAAGTCTCAAACAGTGATTTTCCCCAAAACTCTTTTCGAGCCAAAACCCAAGCGACCAACGTCGCTGGAATTAAGCTAAACGCCAAACAGGTTGCTGCCACTTTGCATGACAGCTTGAGAACTTCGATTTCTTCAGGACTTAGGATCATCGTTCAGTTACTGCAACACAGTAAAACCATATTTTTTAAACACGGTTTTTGCCTGCCCACTTTGTAGAAATTTATAGAACTTGATTGAATCGGCATTTTTCTTGGTGAGGCCAACAGGGTAAATAATCGGTGGATGAGTGTTTTCAGGGAAGACACCCGCTACGACCACATCTTTACTGATTGCGGCATCTGTCGCATAGACAATCCCAACCTGACATTCACCACGGGCGACAAAGTTTAATGCGGCGCGGACATCTTCAGTTTCAACCAGTTTTGATTCAACTTTGTCCCACCAACCCAGTGAGGTTAAAGCCTGTTTTGCATATTTTCCGACAGGCACACTCTTAGTATCCCCAGTACACAGCTTGCCTTGAATCGCCTTGGCTGGATCAAAGTTTTTATCCATTTTTAATTGAATTGGACGATCCTTAGGTGTAATTACGACTAAACGATTGCCTAATAAATTAATGCGATCCGTTGGCGTAACCAACTGTTTATTTTGTAGATAATCCATCCATTGCACATCTGCCGACATAAACACGTCAGCGGGTGCACCCGCTTCTATTTGTTTGGCTAAGGTAGAAGAACCTGCATACGAGGTTTTGACCTCAGTTTTATTTTTCTGTTCATAGAGTGTATCGAGTTCATTCACTGCATTGGTTAAGCTGGCAGCGGCATAAACCGTAATGGCATCCCCCGCAAATACATGCGTATGAATACATAAACTGGCTGCTAAAACTGCACAGCATTGATAGGTTTTTTTCATCATTATTGACATTATTCTGTCCTCAAATTTCGATATGTTTTTAAAAATATATCGCTTAATAAAGATACACTAAAAATAACAATACGCCAGTCTTGTCATCTTTAATAAATCACCTGTTTACATGTATTCAATGAGCATCATTTGATCATTGATGAATAACATTTAGTGCAAAAAATCATTTTCACACCAATTCAGTGCATCACTTCATACGTTTTTAGAATGAGCTATACACCACATCATCTAGATCAAATATGCTCTTCATCAATCGTTATTTATCGAAAATATAGCGATTGACCGTATCAGGTTTCCCAAAATAAAAAAGCGCCTACTCAAACACCAATTAAATGATGCTGAATAGACGCCTTTGTCTATTACTCAACGATAGCTAGTAAAGCGATCTTATTTTTGTTTTAGCAAAAGATGTGCCACCTCAAAAGACTGTTTTCTTTGCTGGCACTCAAAATTTAAATCAAGATTTATTGACTAATGGCTTGATCAATCTTCTTTACAAACTTTTGAAGATCGCTGCTTTGGATCGTAGATTTACCTTCGCTGATCGCTTGGAATTGCTGTGCAGCCATTTCCTGCATCTTAATTTTGCCAGATGCAATATTACGATCAAAGCGCCCCATAAACTCATCAACATATTCTTTTTCAGTCACAATATGATCGCCATTGGCATCGGTTTCAAAGAATTGTTTATCTCGCGCAGTCAAATAATCACCAAGTGTCACATATGCCTTTCCTTGGCCATATTGTGTGATGAACTCATTGATATTACTTGGCATTGGCATCGATATTGGAAGTTTGACACGGAAGCCATCATGGGTTGCGGTACTATTCTCAGATAGTTTTGCATCTTCCCCGTTAATTAGACCATCCTGATTTTTATCGAATTCATTAAATGTTTTTAAGCCTGTTTCCTGAAACTCTTTTAAAGTGAGCTTCTGATCTTTATTACTGTCCAAAATGCCATAGCGTACATGTGCCTGCTTCTCTGACATGTCACGGCGCTGTTTTAATAATGGCTCTAAGCGTGTTTGCTCATATTGTACAAACTGCTGTTGATTGACTTTTTTATTGTTTTTGAATAATGCCGCATAGTCTTGAGTATACTGCTTTAATAAAGCCGCACTGCTCTGCTCTTTATTATTTGGATGATAAAGCACATACAATGCATAAGCTTGCTGATACGCACTTGACTGATCAACCGTTTCCGCAGCAGAGGTCACAGAAGTCGCCATTGCAGTTAAACCTGCAATCATTAAAGCCAATTTTTTCATGTTCATTTCCTTAAATGTAAACATTTGCTAGATCGAAAACCTTTTTTCTATCTTGCTACTAAAATAAAATTAATATTTAAATTCGATACTTGCGACAACATTACGACCTGGTTCAGCCGCACGATCAATTAAGCTAGCCTGATTGGTACCGTTAATTGTTCCTACAGCTGCATAGTCCCAATAGGTTTTGTCAAAGATGTTATTAAAAGCAACATTGAGTTTGGCAAACTTAGTGACATTCCAATAAGCGGATAAATCAAATACGGTATAACCTGCCACACGTTGGTATTGCGTATTTTCTTGATAAGAACTCACATCTTGTGTTGCGACTCTGTCACCTACAGCAGTTGCGGTCATACCTAAGCCAAATACTTTATTAGGATCATCATAGGCAAAGGTTAAGCTGCCTTTTTCTGGTTGAACTGAATTGACGCCACTCTTCGCACCATTTTTATTTTTTGCTGTTCCTTTGGTTTTTCCTGCAACCAATGCAAGGCTAAAGCCATCTGAATTTGGAATAAACTGGCCTAAATCGATGCGAGTAGATAATTCTCCACCCCAGATTTGTGCATCTGCTAAGTTTTCAGCTCGGTAATAACCATATGGATATTGCGGTGTTGTACCGTAATTGTAGTAATCGATAAAATCTTTATATTGTGTATAAAACCCTGTGATATCAAACTTGATTCCATCAATCGAAGTATTTCTCAATCCAATCTCGAATGCATCACTGCTTTCTTTTTTCAGGTTGGAATTACCAATCACAATATAACTTGGATTACCTGGCGTAGTTTGATAAATCCCGCCCATTTCCGTTGGTGAAGGAATACGATTCCCTTTTGAATATTTTAAATAGCTGTAGTTAGCCGGACTAAACTGATAGCTTGCTGAAAAACTTGGAGAGACATAATTAAAGTCTTTGGCCTGCACATCATTATAAGTGGTAATGTCTGGTCTAAATTCTTGACGTTCTAAACGTACCGATGGGGTTAAAGTTAGGTTTCGCCCAAAAACATCTAAACGAATATCATCAGACACAAATGCTGAATAGCGTTTCAATTCAGAGTCTAATAAATAAGCACCTTGGTAGATCGTCGTAAGTGGTGCCCCATTACGCAGATCGACTTTGGTACTGGAGAATTCTTTCTGGTCTGCAGTCAGACCATATTTGAGGGTATGATTTTTGATTGCTTTGCTTGCATCAATTTTTATGCCTACATTTTTCTCTTTATAGGTTGTTGAAAAGTCACGTGCCACTGTCGCACTGTTCATAAATGAAGTATCAGTATCGTTATTGGATTCTTGATACCAGATTTTACTATTCAACTTATCAAAAAGTAAGAAATCGTTTGGCTTATAGATATGTTGGATACTGAATTGTGTACGGTCAATGTCCTGATGCTGCTTCGCATCACTTTTATAATTGCTAAATAGATTGGCTGCAATATCCTTGGTATCCGACTTTTTCTTATAATAATCCGCAGTGAAATTCAATTGATGCTGATCTGATAACGCCCACAAGATACGGGTTAAAACCGCGTCAGAGCTCCAATCTGCGGGAAAAGCAGCAGTTTTAGAATTGGGTTTTGTCTCTTGGCCATCACGATGTGCATAAGCAACCAATGCTTTTAGATCATCATTTCCAATTGCGCCTGTAACAGATCCTAACCAAGCCTGATCAGCAGAGCTATAACCCGTTTTCAGTGTACCTGCAACGGTCTTCCCATCGACTAAGTAATCTTCTGGTGATTTGTTTTTAAAAGAAACTCGACCACCAATACCGTCGGTTGAAACATCTGTTGTACCTGAAACAATATCAACTGTACTGAACATTTCAGGTTCAATATAATCTCGGCCTGCTCCACGCTTGCCCATACTTTTCGGTGGAATATAAGTACTGACTGTTGCATCAGCAAGATCGACCCCATCGACATCTAAACCAATTCGGTTTGCATCAATACCACGAATGTTATAGCTACTTGTGCCCGTTCCATCAAAAAACGTTCCACTACCTGCAACCGAAAATGGCGCGTTGACCAGTGGTAAATATTTCACAATACTGGCCATATCGGTTACGCCAGTTTTATCCATATTTTCGCGATTAATGCTGGTACGAGAGACGGGTGACTCATTTTCATGTTCAGCATATACCGTAATTGTTGATAATGAGGTATATACTTTTTCCTGTTTACTCTCTTCTGCAAAGCTCCCCGAACTCACCCCTGCACCCATAAGTGCAACCAAACATACAGACAAATAACGTGGTTTTAAAACAGTCATATCGGACTTCATTGGGCTGTATAGCTCAACAGGATTACGATTCATACGGGAGCCTTTTCAAATGATATTGATAATCATTAAAAATGAGTATTTTTATGGATTCACCAACACTAAACAGCCATGAATAGCATCAATTACAAATATACACAGATTTAATAAATGCGAATCATAATCAATTACATTTTTATTTACAATAATTTTATTCGCTCGGCCAGTTCATCAGGCTAAAAAAGACCTCAAAAGTGAAAAAGAAACCAAGGAATTGCTCTAAATTTAG
Source organism: Acinetobacter sp. ANC 3882 (assembly GCF_022549545.1). Classification (NCBI taxonomy): domain Bacteria; kingdom Pseudomonadati; phylum Pseudomonadota; class Gammaproteobacteria; order Moraxellales; family Moraxellaceae; genus Acinetobacter; species Acinetobacter sp. ANC 3882. The sequence goes on from NZ_JAKZGB010000001.1 coordinate 978,545, forward strand.
AGAGTGTTTGTGGAACTAAAACAGCTTGCAATTTGCTAAGTCTGCCAGTTTTTATACTGAATGGATGGAAAACTATTAGAAGTACTGTCTTCACTCCTACTCATACAAGTTTGCATTCATATTAGAAAATAAAGCTCAATTATGCGTTGTAGAGATGCCCCAGCTTAACCACATATTTGCATCATTTTAGACTTGGATAAGTTTAATTTTGAATCATAGGCGGATAGACATGAATGATTTATAAATTCATATTGTCTAAGATATTTCCCGTGTTTAATCTCTAATCTAATTTGCGTCTCTAAGTGACGATATTTTGTTTTTAAGGGGTCAAAACAGAAAATATATTTAGTCTGTTTATTCGATAAATTTTTTAAACTTTGTTCATAGATATCAATAGATAACTTTTCATCAAAAAGATCGTGCTTATATTTAAATGAACTATCTAATTGTCCAAACTCGTGAGCAGCGTTCATATCACTTGTTTTTAGAGCACAAAGCTTACTCCCAGAGAACTCGTAGTTAAAATCTACCACCTTCTTTTCTTTGCAAGCTGACAAAAAAGTAAGTAATAGAACTACCGTAATTTTCTTGTACATAGCAATGTAATGCCTTAATCAATAATTTTTTCACTTATCTCAGCCTCACAAATATTTCATTAGATCAATTTCACCAGTTTAGTGATCAAAAGGAGAATTTTGATTGGGATAGATTATTAGTTAACCACAAGTTGATTTCCCTGGCTCAATATATCTAACTTCTAGCTCATTACTTTTATTTATGACACAAATACTTGCATGAAAACTTTTATTTGTATCTAAAATAATTTCGTAAGCAACATTCTTTTCAATTTCTTTTAAAGGGATTGAGACACAATTTTTTTCGTCTATAGGGAGAGGAACATTAGTATATAGTTTCTCATATGTACTTTTAAACTCTTTAGTGTAATCTATCTTTCCTAAATAAATAAGGAATGTATTATCAAGGCCATAATAGGTTTTAGAATTATTAGTAAATACACATAAGTGATCGTAGTTAATTTTCACTTCAAGATTCTTAATTTTAGGTTTACATCCAATTAAAAACAGACAAAAACTAACTGTTAAAAAAATAAATAACATATCAGTTTTCATTTTTCACCCCTATTTCATTGGATCAATTTTACCTATTCTAGGATTGGATTCAGACTTTTGTTCACAGATCATTAGTTAATCACATTTGGATTTCCCAGGATCAATATATTTAATAACTAAATTCTTCTTACTATCAACTACACAAATACTTCTATGATAGATTTTATTTATTTCTAGAGTTATTTCGTATACAACATTTTTCTCAAAAATATTTATAGGTATCTTGATACAACTTTGTTCATCTACAGGAAGTAACCCATTCTTGTAAAGCTGCTCATAGTTACATTTAAATTCTCTTGTATGATCTATTTTACCCGTAGAAATTATAATACTATTATCAAACCCATAACGTGTTTTAGGATTGTCCGTAAATACACATAGATGATCATATTTTATTTTCACCTCAAGATCCTTACTTTGAGGATTACATCCAGTTAAGTATGCACAAAAAATAATAGCAAGAACAAATAAATTATACTTACTCATCTTTAAAATCTAAAAAAAATTAACATCTATCAGAACTCTCTTCACTTTAATTACATTTAACAATTTCATTTTTTGATACATTCAACTTAGAGTTATTTCCCGACAGACATGAATAGTTTATAAATTCATACTGTCTTAAATATTTACCTTTTTTAATCTCTAATCTAATTTGTGTTTCCAAACCGTTATATTTCGCTTTTAAAGGATCAAAACAAAAAATATAGTTAGTCTGTTTATTATATAAATTTTTTAAACTTTGTTGATGTATATCAATTGATAATTTTTCGTCAAAAACATTTTCTTTGTACTTAAATGAACTATCTAATAACCCAAAATCATTAGCTGCGATCATATCACTAGTTTTTAGAGCACAAAGCTTACTCCCAGAGAACTCGTAGTTAAAATCTACCACCTTCTTTTCTTTACAAGCTGACAAAAAAGTGAGTAATAAGCTTATCGAAATGAGTTTCAACACAACAAAAAGCTTTTCCAAAATGAAATGTGAAGCATCTAGCGATCTACCAATGAAGAGATACTCAATAAATACCTTAGCCCATTATTCGACCATCACAAGCTATATTCCTCAGTTAAGATATAGCAAAAATAAAGCCCTATGATTCATCAGAGGGCTTTAAAATTGATTATCCCCTTACAACCAAATTCTGCTTCGGTAACAGCTTACAACCACAAGACAATGCATCATTGACTCTTGCCGCGGCTTTCCCCATCACCTGCATATTCGGATCACCAGCAATAATGGTGGCAACCGTTTTATGCTTAGGGCAAGTTGCCTTATCGCCCACACAGGCAATCGGGATGCCTTCTATTAGAAAGCTACTGTTTCCAGTAATCACCTGCCCACCGCCAGTTGTAGGACAACCAATCACAATATAAGGTGTTGCCATAATCCAATCCCTCCGCAAAAAGTGCCTAAATGATTAAAGCACTTCAAACTCAATTCGACGATTTTTCTTACGTCCATCTGCCGTTGTATTATCTGCAACAGGCTGGCTTGAACCTTTGCCTTCGGTACTTAAGCGATCAGCCGCAATACTTTTACTGACTAAGTAATTTTGTACAGCTGCGGCACGTTGCTGACTTAACACCGTATTCTTATTGGCATCACCAGAGCTATCGGTATGGCCAATAATTTTGACTTTCTTACCGCCAACCTTATTTAAAGCCACAGCCATTTCATCCAGAATCTGTTGTCCTGCCGCAGTCAGAATGGCACTACCTGATTCAAACTCAATAATTCGATTTTTTAGTGCATCATCAATGATCTTTTGCTCAGCCTGATTTACCGACAGCTGTGCGTTAAAGCGATAAGGCTGCTGCACTAAGGATTGAAAACTGGTTGTAGTCGGTTGAATTTGACTTGGATCTGTCATTTTTCCAGTTAAATCAACCTGAGTCCCTCTCACCTTTAACTGACCTTGTGAAATCTTTTTCAGATCTGGGGTAATGACACGAGTCACAGAATCACTCCAGCCATTCGGAGCTGAAACTGGACGAACCTGAATTTTATCGACCACTTGATCTGCACCATAGACAGACTGCATCTTGGCCAAGATTGCTTGCTTACTCGCATCATTTGGAACAACACCTTCCACCACGATTGGTGCTGCGCTGGCAAGATGAGTTTGACCTAAAACACATAAGCCAAACAGTAAACTTGCCCAGATAGATTTCGGATTATTTCTCATATTCATTCATCTAAAAAAGTTTGTCTGAACAGCTTTAAACCCTGATTAAGGCTCAACTGACGCTGACAAAGTGATTGTTCTAATGTGGCAAGACCTGCATTTTGCTCAAGATAAGCATCAATCCATTGTGCTTGGATCAATGACACCCAATGCTCACTCTGCATGTTTTGAGTAAAAATATCGCTGAGTGCCATGATATCGGCACCTTGAAAACCGATGAATAGAATTGGCTCATCGCGATGTAAAATACCAATCAGAATCTCAGTATTGTTAATCCCTAAGAATCGCCCGATCATACCGACCCAGAAAGCCGCGATTTCATAACAATACATGTGATTATTGATGGGTAGAATCAACACTTTATTTAAACGGCTGGTGCCATTTTTTAAGATGGGTTGTAATAACAATCCAAGCCCAATCATGCTCTGTGCCAATTCATAGACATTGATTTTCATCAATTGTGCAAAAGAATGCATCGTATGATTTTCATAGAAACCATTACATTCTGTTGCCGTGAATATCTGTACTGAATTAGGTAGGTTATTGAGTTTTTCCAGCATGATATTGGTATCACGAATACTACGAAGCACCCGATTTCTCTGGAACAGATCAACCAATACCGACTTATAGTAAAACGGTGCCAACAATAGATTTTGATACGGCTGTTCCACTTCAAGCAATTGACTTAAGACCATCGGAAATGCTCGGCCTGAGCTGTCTTGACTGGCAATTAGATTGGCAGCCAAAAACATCGACTCGGCTGGATTGGCAATAAAGAAATCCAATGCAGGTAAAGACTCATAACGTTGCTTAAAATCAGGCGCGCGCATGGCATGTTCCAGTGCCTCAGTAATCCACTGATCAAGCACCTGAATCAACGCATATTGTCCTTTGGATTTTAGAAAGTCTCCTCGCGCGGGTGACTTCCCATAATACAAAGGTGTCGTTTTTACTTGTTGCATCCAAGCACCTCCTGCTGTTCCGTGATTATCCTTAACATTACGGCGCTACCCCGGCCTGTGCAGGCGCAGCTGGTTGTGCTTGTGGTGCAGCACCTGCTGGCGTTGCTTGTGCAGAAACCACGCGTACCGCCTTTTCTGTAACAACTTTATCCACCAACTGTAAGCCCGCATAACCACGGCTCGAGCCAATACTGCCTGAGCTATTGCCACTAATCAGTCGGAAATTCACTTTTAAGGTTAACGATGGCTCAGTTTTACTGGTCCAAGTCATTTCAAAGCTACCATTTTGCTCTTTACGCTGTGCCGCATCGATCAAACGGTTAATACCATATTCACCAGGTTCTTCGAAAATGGTATGGGTTTTACCTTCCAAATCAACTGCAGTAATACGTGCACCTGGAATAGCCCCTTGGTTCGGCCAAACGAAGTTCACCCATTGTTGAATACCATTTTCAAACACCATACGTTGACCATCAATATCAATGGTGTACGACAGGTATTGTGGATTCGGTAATGGATAGAACTGGAAGTTCGATTGATTCGATACGGGTGCTGCCGCAGGCTGATCTAAACTTCCTGTCGCCATACCATTGATTGGCGCGACATATTGCTGGAATGCCATCACAAACTGAGGGTTCAAGCTAATACCTAAGTCTTTCCATGTTTTCGAAGTCAGGACATAACCACGACGAATCACAAATGGATCCAAGGCTTCTTTCACAAAGCGTGCAATGCTACCTGTTTCACCAAAGATCTGACCAATTTCATTACTGGTCGCCTGTAAAGTCACACTCGAATTAAATGGATATTTCTGACTTAAATTGGTCTTGAATGGTTGATAGGCTTGAATGCTCCACAATTTATTCAATTCATCTTGAGTCGGTAAAATTAAGCTTGAAAATGATTGTGTCAGTGGCGTCATCAACAATTTTTGTAGCAACTGCTGATCGGTATCTTTCAGTCCGACCATCATCTTCTCATCCACATATTTCTGGGTAAGATTGAATACAGACGTTTGATCATTGATGGTTTGTTTGACCAAGGCCATTGCACTTGGACCAATCTCGCCTGCTGTTTTCAGATCATTAAACTTACTACGCACTTGCGCAAGATTGTTCATGTACTCATCAAATAATGATTTATCTTGTAAATCATCACGCTTACGTACCAACTGATAGAACATTTGATATTCTTGTGAAATTGCACCTTGTGCTTTATTCACCGCCTGAGCTGCAGCTTTATCATCTGAATTATTCAAGACTTTACGTTTGAACCATGCCACAAAGCCTTTTTCTGGCACAGCCAGTTCAGCTTGTACAATTGGGTTATCCCAGTTGGTCTCAATCGCAATGCGTTGTAATAACGTACGAATTGGTGAATTTTGTGGCTCGCCTAAAAGATCAATCGTCTTGACTTGCTGAGCGAATTGATCATTTTTGGCATAATAAATACCGTTCAGGAATTTTTTCCATTCCATGACATATTCTTGTTTATACAATGCCACCAGTTGCTTACGAATTTGCTCTGGGCTACCCGAGAAAGTTAAATCATCTGATTGGCGACTGTTTAATACCCAATCTTTACTGTCTGTTGGTTTATTCGCAGCTTCATCAATCGCTTTTTCAACATACTCATCCCATGCTTTTTGGGTAAACACACCCGGTAAAGCATAGCTGCCTAACACAATGGCACGGTTTTGTTCACCCACGATCTGTCCTACCGTTACCGCTGGAAAACGTACGGCAGCACGCATTTTGATTTCGTTATAAACACGATCGCGCGCAGGCATACCACGAATCACAGACAATAAAACTTGGCGGGTCTGATCAACCACTTGTGCGTCGGTTTCTAATACAGGGAAACCCTCTTGATTCGCCAAAGTCATGGCATAAGACAGGATCTTTTCCGCATCCTGAATCATTTCACCACGAGGCATTTGTCCGCGATTGGCATCCAACCAAGAGCGCCAGAAACGTGAAACCTGATCACTTAAATGACTGGTATCCATATATTCAGGATTACTCATCATTAAATAGGCTTTTAATGCGTTATAGGCATCTTGTGGATTGCTGTCTGAAGGTTCTAAATATTGTTGTGTCTTCGCGACTTGCTTGATTTCGACATTGACATGATTGGCTTTCAAGGTCGCTTCATTGTTTTTCACACGTTGCAAATATTGCGCAATATTCTGTTGTGTCGGGGTCAAAACGATTTGCTTAATCCCTTTGAGATACTCAGCTTTTAAGCTTTCACGTAATTGATTACCTTGATAGAGACCAAAGCTGAATTTAAGCGGACGATTGTCATCAAACTCATCCAGCTGTTGTAAACGTTCTTGTAAAATCAACAATGCTTCAAGTTGGGTCGATAATTGTTGGCCTGAAGTTTTCTCCAAGTGCACCACTTTATCTAAGTCAGCCTGAACATCTGCAATTAATTGCTGATTGTTACGATATGACCAGACCCAGACACCCAATACCAAAGAAACCCCCACCAAAGCAGCAATAAATGCGATATATCGCTGACGCTTTTTCGCAGGGTTGATGTGTTGTTTGACCAGATCCTTATCTCGCAAAATCACATTAGAGAATAGACCTTGCAAGAAATAACCATGATTCGGTGCAAGCGATTGCGCAGTCCCATCTGGTCCATTGCCTTGAATTTGCTGAAGCTGGAATTCTTGGGCAATATTTTCCGTCATTGGGCTTTCAATCACGCCTTCCTGCAATGCACTGGTAAAATAAAAACCACGGAAAACAGGTTGGAACTGATATGGATTGTCTTCAAACAATGTACCAATAAAGCTTTTTAAGGCTGGTTTTAATGTTTTAAATTCCAATGGGAATGTCATTACACTCGGAGAAATATTCTGCGAATGGCGACGACTCAAATGCGTGGTACTCACACTCTTTAAGCCGTCATAAAGCAAGCTGTAATGTTTATCGAATAACTCTACTGCGTTTTGAGAAGAGTTTTGCTCATAAGGCAGTGTTGCACCCCATGCCTGATTATATTCTTGTGATTCATAACAATCGAAGAACTCGGTAAAGCCTGCAATCAAATCCATTTTCGAAAAGACCAAATACACAGGTACAACCACTTCAAGTTTTTCAGTTAGATCTTGAATACGGGCACGTAGATTTTTCGCCAATTTCAATGAGTTTTCAGGGCTTTGGCTAATTAACTCAGCAATACTGACAATCAGAATCAAACCATTGACTGGGGCTTTAGAGCGGTTTTTCTTCAAAATATTTAAAAAACCTAACCACTCGGTATGATCTTCTGAATAAACCGAATAACGACCTGCGGTATCAAGTAAAATCCCTTCAGTAGAAAAAAACCAGTCACAGTTACGTGTACCGCTTAAACCTGCTGAAACCATCTTTTGATGGGTTTCTTCAAATGGAAATTTCAAACCAGAATTATAAATTGCAGAACTTTTACCAGCTGCGGGATTACCAATCACCATATACCACGGCAATTCGTATAAGGCTGCATTGCCTTTTTTATCCCCCAATTTAGATTTACGAATCAGTTGAATCGATTCTTTCATCTGCTGCTGGATTAACTGTAACTCGGCCTTATCTTTGTGTTGACCATATTCAGCTTGGCTATCTTGCTCAATTGCATTGGCAAGTTCCTCACCTTGTTCCGCGTGGCGTTTTCTTTGAATGAGCCAATAAATGCCGTAGACAATTAAGCCCAGTGCATATGTTGCTGCCAATGCCCAAAAAATATGGCGTGGAATGGACGAATATGAAGAAATCAGTGCCACGAATAAAGACAAAGCAATAATTGCTTTAGGATTCGTGATGTACTGCCAAAGATAACCTAAAATGATATACATTGAGTTCTCGAATTCTTAATAAAGTTAATCAATTAGCAATTGCTACGCTGTCCTGATCTGGTTCGACCTCAGGAAACGCTTGAATAAATGCTTGTAAATTTTGTCCATAAACAAAGGCAACTTGTTGCTCAGGAAGATGTGCCCCCAACATCAATCCAAAAAGTTTTGCCACGTTTTGGGTGTGTCCAAAAATAGGTTTGCAATATAAATAATGGTGCGGTTCTACTGGACTTTGGGTAAAGAACTGCTCTAATTTTTTCACCACTTTAATATCTGAACCATCTTCAACGACCAATACAAAAGGTTCTTCCACTTGATATTGTGGTAGATCATTAATCTCTAACTGTTGGAATATCTGCTTTAAATTATTTTGATTGACGACAAGATTAAATGTCTTTTCTGGCTGCAACTGCGCGAGTTGAACTGCTGGATGTGCCAAACAACTACTGCTAATAAATTCAGCAGGAATATAAGCACTGGCTCCCCAAGATTTTTCATCAATAATGTCTTGATCAATTTCTGAATCACTGGCAAGAATGAGTGAAATTTCATGTGGTTGATTCTGAATCCGTTCAAATAACTCAACCAAAAGCTGCTCTGTCGATGCAGCACTGAGATAATGATATTCAATATGAAATTTTTGCGGAATGATGCCTAAATCATAAAAAATGCTTTGGATCGCTTCATTACTACTTGCATCATTCCAGGTATGCACCACATCTTCAGATAACAGAATATGTAGGTTCAGCTTGTCTAATCGATAGACTTGTTCAACCTGAATCGCTTCACCTTCACCCTCATCCTCTCCCGAAAAACTTGGATCAATCCATGCGGGATGCATCCGATATTCATGCAGGTTTTGACTTTCATAAAACAAACTAGACTGCTTTAAGTGATCTGAAATCGACACTAAAAGTTCGGTATGCTGTTCCAGTTGATGTTGAATCAATGCCATGATGCGCTGCTGTCGAACGGGTAAAAACTGCAACGCCTCCTCATCCTCACTTTGAAGCTGTGGATCTAAGTCTTCAATTCGATAAGAAAGAATGGGAACACCATGAAAGTTCACCAGATTGCGATCTAACTGTGGACTGCTAAACTGTTTAATGCCGTCAATAATTGAATCATTTTCACCTAAAGCACTGTAAGCACTCGCCGCATATAAGTTTAACTTTAACCATTTACTGTCTTGAGCAATGGGTTGAGCTTCAGTTGATCCAGCTTCCTGATTTTGTGCAGCCAGCTCGGCTTGTTGCTTTTTCTCTTGATGATGTTTGTACGCTTTATAAATCAACCAAGGTGAAAGCAAAATGAACGTAATTGCAACAGGTAAGATCAGGAAATAATTAATCAGATCAGCAGATTCAGGTTGATATTGAATATCTCGCCAATAATAGATCACAATCAACCCAACCAAAATAAAACAGCTGATCAGCGTTGCCAGAATTTTCTTTATCATTATGCTGCTCCTAAAAGTGCATAACGAGTCTCGCTGTTATGTTGTAATTGTGCCGATGGCATTAAAAATGCCCCCTGTCCCAAACCGATTTCATGTCCTGAATCCAAGCGAATTGGCGCAACTTCGGTCTTATCTAAAATTAAACGCACATCAATAAATAACGTTGGACTGCACCACGTTTGGATTAAATGTTTTAACTTTTTATTTAAGGGCTGATCAGGTAAAAATGCTAAATACTGTTCACGACACAAAGGTCCAATTTGAATCTCGATTTTTCCATCAATTTGCTGAACCGTATCACCACAAAAGGTATTCACCCCAAGCAAACTCGGATTATTACCACCCAAACTGGTCTTTTGTTCATCACCCAGCTTAAACTTTTCTTTTACAAATTCTTGTATTTGCACTTGCTCATTGAACACACAAGACAAAACCGTTTTTAGAGCATGTGCAGTGTTGTTCTGACCCTGCATCAAACCAGAAAATTCTGCAAAATATTCATCTAAATCATGTTGTTCATGCTGAGCACGAACATAACCATTTAACGCATGCAAAATATCTAGATAATGATTATCTTGTTCGATTTCATATCGAACTGCCAGATTATAAGTCAAGCTGGCATCGACATATTTGGCTGTAAGCTTATGGTTAAATAGGCCTAGAAACTCTTTAATCTCAAGTCGTTGCTGACGCGTACTTTGTTTTAATTTATTGGTATAGGTATAAGGAAGTGCACCTTGTGTACCGGTTAAGCCGACCACTAAATTGGTCAAATGAATCCGCTGATCTTGAAAGCTCAGCTCTTCAATCTCTGTCGCAGGAAAACTTAAACTAAAAGATGTGCCAAATTTAAAATCGTCAGACCAATCCTGTTGCTGTGCTGCTTCTGCATGATGGCGCAACAACCGCGTCGATTGAACAAACTCAAACGATCCTGATTTTTTAAAGACTTGATCGACTACAGAAGAGTCTTGCCACCAACGTTCTGCACGCATTGGTATATCTCCTGTTGGTTAAGACTATCTTTGACGACCACATCAACAAAACTGTTAATTTGAACTTTCAGATTAAAAATATGACTCAATAATTGACTAAAAATATATAAACTATGACCTCTAAATACACTCTTATTCACGGCCAATTCTGCTTTTACACCACGAATAAACATGGGAAAAGGCTTCGCATTCATCAGCTTGTTGGTGGTTGAAAAATTCAACTGCTTCAAAGCATCAATCAATAAAATATTTTCTTTAGAGTGCGGTAAATTATATAAAGCCAACAGTTCCTTTACATGGCTCAATGCATCACCTTTCATCAGTGCCAAGGTATTGAGTGAAAGATGAGAAATAATGCGCCACTGCTCGTTGCTGTTTTTATCAAAATGATAAGGAGAAGTCGGACGTTTTAAAATCAAAGCACGTCTCGCCAGGCTACTATCATTTAAATTAAGAATATTATTGCTTTGGCTTAATGCCTCATGCGGCAAATCACCATTTGAACAAAGTAATCTGGTACTTATAAAATCAGACTTAATTTCATACGGCTTCAAATGCTTAGAAACAATTGAATACCCCATCTGCATGGTTTTGGTTTGTGTCGGCAAATAATTTAAAGAATAGAAAAATTGAACCTTATCATTGTGATAATGACTCATCGCAAAAAAAGGTAAAACAGCAAGATGAGTTTGTTCCTGATTGGTTTTTTCACGTACCATGTTCATTTCAATAATTGAATAAACTTGATACAACTCAGGATGATGCGCATCCGTAACCAATGGATATTGCAGTTGCGTATGTGAAATCTTTTGGGGTTCGGCCTGCTTTTCAAACAGATTGATTGCAGGCGTAGTAAATAATTTAAAGTTGGCAATATTCAGCTCTGAATAATTACGCACAATGGCTTGGTCATTCAAATTTAGTTTGAGGTGAATCAAGACTTCAAAACTATTCTGCTGTTGCAGCAGACCTTTTAAAACACTTAAGTCAAAGTTCAAATAGTTGAATTTTTCAGGAAAACAAAAGTATTCCATCAACAAGCGGTAAGCATGATGAGTATGCTGATCAATCGGTAATAGACTTTCCTGCTCACTAAACCCCATCACGGCAAATGGATTGGCAATTTCAACCACACGTTGTCCGACGCGAATCGAAAAGCCCGTTTCTTTACGGAAAATACTGTCCAAAACCTGCAAAGGAAAATTTGAAATCGCATCCAAATAGATCGGCAGTTTTTCGTCCAAAAGCCATTGTTGAGCATCATTAAAAATTTCAAATTTCAGACTCAAAGTCGCATTCTGATTCAAATGCATATGTGTACTTGGCGACGTCTGAAATTCAAGATTGGTCAATGTAATCGGTAACAAGCGTACTTCATTACTGGTATTAAACTCACATTGAACCCCTTTAAAGCTACGAGATTTCAAGGCCGTTTTCTGCGGAATGATATGTGCAGCGGTGAGTTGTTTGAGCTTATTGATATCTTCAAAGCTGACGACGGTGCAGGCTGGGAAATGACGTAGATATTGAGGAAACATGACCTCAAATAGAGAGTGAGTAAACAGGTCATAACTGTCTGCTAACTTTTTATCGATACGTGCAGCAATCAGTGAAAAAGCCTGAATCAACCGTTCAATATGTGGGTCATCAATTTGTTCTTGATTTAAAGAGAGGCGTTGCGCAATCTTCGGATATTTCTGCGCAAACTCTCGAGATTGTTGACCGAATTCTTGTAGTTGTTTTTCATAATACGGTAAAAGTTGCTCTATCACAGTTCGCTCACACTAAGTTCTGGCAGAAATAACATATTGTTGTGTTGTTGGTTTGAGTAAAGCGTCAAAAAAAACAGGTTCATAGAGTGGGTGAATATTTAAGTAAGCCTGAATACTTAAACACAGTGATCCCATATTATGACCGTCCAAGAGCATCTCAACTTTGATCTGCCGCAATCTTGGTTCATGCGCTGCAATAGACTGTTCGATCGATTGACAAATCTTGTCCCGATCGAGTGGGTTAGCGGTAGACAAGCCAACAAAATCAATGATTCCAAACTGCAAAATCGATTTTTTTGCCAGTGGGAATTCATCCATATCTCGGTCAAACTGTGCAATTCGACTATTCAGCAAGTCTTCCAAATCACGAGCAACGGACTCTCGTAATTGCTGAATCGACATCCCTCTTAAATAATCTTCTTGCTCTGGTACTAAACGATCAAATAATGTTGATCTGAATCCGTATGGATATAAATGATCTAAATTCATTTTTATAAGAACAAAAATTTGGAAAAAATAGAGGCTAATAGGCAACTATTAACCTCTATTAGAAAATCACAATACCAATTACGCAGCGTATGAAGCTGTGTTATTAGAAAGTGACCATTTCTTAGTAACAGCACCTTTCGCAGTACCGTTAATGTCTTGTTGGTTATAAGTCCACTCAACAGCAGCGTATTTCAAACCAAATGTTTCTGTTGGTACACCTTCTTCATTTACAGTTGGTGTAACGCTAGATACAAGTACGTGTTTCAATTTGATTTGTAAGTACTTGATACGCTTGTCACCATTTGCACGGTAATAATCGATTTGTACTTCGTCAAATGTATAACCCGCAGAACAAGCTTCCCAAAGTTTTGGACTAGTTGCGTCCAAATCTTTAACGAAAATCATGTCTGAGTGTTCAACACGTTCAGCAGTGTGGCCACCAACGCTACTTGAAGTCGCAGATTTTGGTTGACGAATGTTATGAGCCCAAGAGTTAACTTCAAGCCAACCTTTGTGTTCAGAATCGCGAGATTCTCCGTCTACCTTGTACTTACCACGAAACTCAACATATATATCTTTCATTTAAAATTTACCTCTATTTTATTTAAAGTTATTATCTAGCTGATCTCATTATTAATTTGAGGACTGAGGTAGTTCAGTCACGAGTCGTAAAGAAACAGATAACTCGTCCAGCTGGAAATGCGGTCTTAAGAAAACCACAGACTTGTAGTGACCCGGTTGAGCTGGATCTTCTACAACTTTTACAGATGCCTCACGAAGCGGATATTGTGCTTTTGCTTCTTGAGATGCACCATCATCTAGCAAGACATATTGAGAAAGCCATTCATTTAAAAATGCTTCAACATTGCCTGCAGATGCAAAACTACCCACTTTGTCACGCATCATTGCTTTCAAGTAATGAGCAATGCGCGATACCGCCATGATGTATTGGATTTGACTTGAAAGTGCTGAGTTCGCATTCGCCGTATCACTGTCATACTTCTTCGGTTTTTGTGCAGATTGAGCACCAAAGAAAGCAGCATAATCGGTATTTTTACAGTGAACTAATGGGATAAAACCAAGATCACTGAGTTCTTTTTCGCGACGGTCTGTAATTGCAATTTCAGTTGGGCACTTAAATACAACTTCACCATCCGAAGTTTTAAATGTATGTACTGGCAAGCCTTCAACTAAACCACCACCCTCTACACCACGAATCGCAGCACACCAACCATGCATATCAAATGCGTTGGTTAAACGGGTACCAAATGCATATGCCGCATTCATCCACAAATAATCATCGTGGTTTTCACCCGAGACATCTTCGATGAAGTTGAAACCTTCAGTCGCAGTCCCTTCTTTCGGGTGATACGGTAAACGACCTAAAACGTGTGGCATGGTCAATGCAACATAGCGAGAGTCTTCGCTGTCACGGAAAGAGCGCCATTGTACGTATTCTGCTGTTTCAAAGATTTTTGAAACATCACGTGGACGGTCAATATCCGTAAACGACTCTAGGCCTAAAATGCTTGGGCTTGCTGCTGAAACAAATGGCGCATGCGCTGCAGCAGCAACATGAGAGATTTGCTCCAATAAATACATATCTGATGGTGTACGATCAAACTCGAAATCACCAATCAAAGCTGCATATGGTGCACCACCAAATGAACCGTATTCTTCTTCATAAATCTTTTTAAACAAGGTGCTTTGATCAAAATCAGTTGCGCCTTGGAAGTCTTTCACCAACTCTTTTTTAGTCGTATTTAACATACGAATTTTGATCATTGAGTTAGATGGTGTTTCTTGGCAGAAATAGTAAAGTCCACGCCAAGTTGATTCGATTTTTTGAAATTGTTCGTGATGTATAATTTCACTCAATTGATTTGAAATGAGCGCATCAATTTCAGCAATACGTTTATCAATCGACAAAGTCATATTTTCAGAAACTGTAATCGTTCCTGCCATAACTTCTTTTGCTAGCTCACCAATCAAACTTTTTGCACGAACATGTTCATCGTCATTACGTGCAATGCGGCTTTGCTCAACAATTGAATCCAGCAAATTTGCTGATTCGGCTTCTACACTTGCTGCTGCGGCTGCTTGTAAATTACTCATTTTCAGCCTCCGCACTCAATTGACGAACTTGATCGGTATTTTTTAACACCTCATCCAGCAAATCTTCTAAACGTTCGCTGTTTGAAATTTTATTACGTAAATCAGTCAAACGCTCACGCGCTGCAACCAGTTTACGTAATGGATCAACTTGCTGAACCACTTGTTCAGGACGGAAATCTTCCATTGAGTTAAACGTTAAATCAACAGACATGCGTCCGCCTTCTTCCGTCAAGGTATTTTCAACTTGGAAAGCTGCACGCGGTGCCAAAGATTCCATCACTTCATCAATATTATCTAAATCGACATTGATGAACTTTTTGTCTTTTAATTTGGTTTTTTCCAACTCAGATGCAGCTGAGAAATCACCCATTACACCAACAACAAAAGGGAGTTCTTTTGACTCTTTACCATCACCAACTTCGACATCGTATGTCAGCTGTACACGAGGCGGACGTATGCGTTGCAGTTTTTTCTGTACGCTTTCTCTCTTTGCCATAACTTTTCACCCTTGATTATTATTTCAACGAATCGAATGGATTCGAACCTGTCTTTTGAACAGTATTTGGTTGTTTAGTAACTGTCGGTGCTACCGCCGTTTGACGTTTAGCGGGTGCAGTTGTCTGATTTACAGTACTACGTGTCGGTTGCGTTGTACGTACTTTTCTGTTTGTTGTACGTCGCGTTGTGTTATTGGTCGAAGTATTTCGAACTTCTTTCTTCACTGACTCGTCAGTGATTGCCTTACTGGTTGAAGTATCTGGGGCAGGTACAGCAGCACGGATACTGTCACTCAGCTGTTTTGCTGGTGGATACGTGAGTTCATTGCTCAAATAACGCATTTCACTTGAACGCATGTGCTGTAATGCTTCATTGGCCACTTCAACACTGGCTAAAAAAGTAACATCCGTTAAAGTTGCGCCTCGTACGTTTTGCTCTTGTAATTGCGTTGCCAGTTTTAAAGCATTCATCGGTTGCTTTAATTCATACATACGCATTGCGGCTTGGGCCAATAAATCATTTAGACGTGAAGCATTATCTTTATCACAAGCTTGTTGATAAAGATCCAATAAAGCATGATCCGTTTGGTTTGCAGCCAACGGATATTGTTTTATGCATTTACTTTTTAATTTAATTGGTTTTATTTCTTTATCATCAGCATAAACTGAATTACCTATTAAACTCGCTGTTATACAAAGAATTGAAATTACAATACCTTTTTTCAAAATATGCCTCGTATTATTTAACTTATAATTGAAGAGCTGACAATTATTGTTAAAAAACCCTCTTACTCGTCAATTTTTGTACATTTACATCATTTCCGCGAATTTAACAAAAAAAACACATATAAAGTCAATACTAGTTACGTTTATTAACATTATTAAATTTTCATGACAGACATTCTTGTAAAAAAAAACTTTAATCCCGTGCAATTTTTGTTTAAAAGTGACACTTTTTGTTGTAGAATAATCTGTATACTCGTGTAGAGTTATATTAAGTTTTTGATTTTATTCAAAAAATATTTCTAGCAAAAACAACCATATCAAGTTAGAACTTCGCGAATAGGACTTGGTATTTAAAAATTATTGTGAGTAATAAATGAGTAACTTAAAGGTTTTAATCACAAAACTATCACCTCCTACTCGTACTGCATTAGAAAAATCTGCAAATTTCTGTATTAACCAATTGAATTATGAGATTGAAATTGAACATCTATTCGTTGAATTATTAAATCAAAATACAGTCAATGATTTACATATTTTATTAAAAAAAAATAATATCTCTCCAGATGCGTTAATTACTGATTTAAAAGAAACAATCGCTTCTTTACCTAAGGGAAATACCCGTACTCCGATCTTTGCAAAATCAATTGTTCGATTATTTGAACAGGCCTGGTTGCTTGCCTCAGCGGAACAAACGCCTTTAATTCGCAGTAGTCATTTATTGATTGCTTTGTTAACTGCGCCCGATTTACAACAAATTGCATTTAGAGCATCAAGTTTATTTGAGCTTTTCCCAATCGATACCATGAAACATAAGTTTCTCGATATTTGTGGGAAAAGCAGTGAACAACCACAGGCAGAAAATACAACTGCTTCAACAGTAGAACCCACCGAGATTCAATCAACGATTACTGCCGCTAAAACACCTGCCCTTGACCAATACACCATTAACCTGACTGAAAAAGCCAAGAATGGTGGTATTGATCCAGTGATTGGTCGCGAGTTTGAAATTCGTCTGATGTTGGATATTTTGATGCGCCGTCGTCAGAACAATCCTATTTTGACGGGCGAGCCTGGTGTGGGTAAGACAGCAGTGGTTGAAGGCCTTGCATTAAAGATCGCTCAAGGTCTAGTTCCAGAAGCACTCAAAAATGTGCAGTTACATGTATTGGATATGGGCTTGTTACAAGCAGGTGCAAGTGTTAAAGGTGAGTTTGAAAACCGTTTAAAACAAGTCATTCAAGAAGTCCAAGCATCGGCTCATCCTATTATCCTGTTTATTGATGAAGCACATACCTTGATTGGTGCGGGTGGTCAAGCTGGGCAAAATGATGCCGCTAACTTACTCAAACCTGCATTGGCACGTGGTGAATTAAGAACCATTGCTGCGACCACTTGGGCCGAGTATAAACAATACTTTGAAAAAGATGCAGCACTCAGCCGTCGTTTTCAGGTGGTTAAGATCGAAGAACCGACTGAAGAAGTGGCAATTGATATGTTACGTGCCATGATTCCTGTGATGCAAAGTCATTTCAATTTGCATATCGATGACCAAGCAATTATTACTGCCGTTCAAGCCTCGCATCGTTACATTAGCGGTCGCCAACTTCCAGATAAGGCCGTGAGTGTATTGGATACCGCTTCTGCCCGTGTTGCGCTGACTCAAAATGCGCAACCCGTTATTTTAGATCAACTGAAAGCACAACAACATAATCTGAAATTAGAACATCAGATCCTCACGCATGAGCATCAACAGTTCCCTGTTCACCACCAGCGCCTAGATGATCTTAATCAACAGCTCTCAAGCCTAGAAACAGAAATTCAGGAAACTGAAACTAAATGGCAGCAAGAGCTTGGCTTAGTTAAACAAATTCAGCAGTTGAATACGCAAACTGAAACGGATAATAAAGCACAGATTGCCTCGCTAAGAGCAGAGTTAGCACAATTACAGGGTCAAACGCCTTTGGTGTTTGAACGTGTTAATGCGCAAATCGTCAATGAAATTATTTCAGACTGGACTGGTATTCCTGTTGGAAATATGGTCAATGATGAAATCAAACAAATTCTAACGCTTGAAGATAAACTGGGCGAGCGTGTCATGGGCCAAGATTATGCACTTGCCCAATTAGTCCAAGGCATTAAAACCTCCAAAGCCAAATTAGAAGATCCGAATAAACCACAAGGCGTATTCATTCTGATTGGTCCAAGTGGTGTGGGTAAAACAGAAACTGCCCTTGCCTTAGCCAATGAACTTTACGGCGGTGAACAACATCTAATTACCATCAATATGTCTGAATATCAGGAAGCACATACCGTTTCTTCATTAAAAGGTGCTCCTCCAGGCTATGTTGGGTATGGTCAAGGTGGTGTTCTGACAGAGGCAGTTCGTCGTAACCCTTATAGTGTCGTGCTGTTAGATGAAATCGAAAAAGCGCATAGCGATGTGCAAGAATTATTCTATCAAGTGTTTGATAAAGGCATGCTCGAAGATGGTGAAGGTCGTGTGATTGACTTCAAAAACACCACCATCCTATTGACCTCAAATACAGGTTCAAGTGCAATTATGCAGGCGTGTTTAAATCAACCTGTAGAAGATTGGCCACACGCAGAAGATTTAATCGAACATCTAAAACCAAGCTTATATAAACAATTTAAACCTGCATTTATTGGTCGTATGCGTATCGTGCCTTATTTCCCACTGCATGATGAACTGCTGGTTCGTATCATCAAGCATAAGCTTGGGAAAATCGTGGCTCGTATTGAAAAGCAATATGCAACCAAGGTTCAATATTCAGATGATTTAATCGAATTGTTATTAAGCCGTTGTACTGAAGTGGATAGTGGTGCGCGGAATGTAGACAACATTCTCAACTCTACCGTCTTGCCTGCTTTGGCAACTGAAATTTTAGTTGCGTTAGCTGAGCATAAATTACCGAAACTGATTGTGATTGATACCAAAGATGATGAAATCACCTATCAATTAGATCCAGTTGAAAAGGCAACTAAAAAACGTTCAACTAAAAAAGCCAAAGCTGAAGTTTAAATTTTTAAGATAGAGCCAAATTTGTGATGCATATGGATATTTTATCTTTATTAACGCCGATCAATGAGCAGTCACCTTGCGGTGAAGATTACTCATTTTCAAATGAGTTTCATGCCATTAAAAAAGCAAAAACCCAAGATGATGTACTGCTTGATCAAGGCGATTGGGTCACTGAACCTAAACAGGCCGACTGGGATTTTGTCGCAGCCACATCGATTGATCTACTTCAATCAAAAAGTAAAGATATCCGCTTGCTCACTTGGCTGTCAGAAGCTTGGGCAAATCTTTATGGATTTGAAGGTGTTGCCAAAAGTCTTGAGTTAAGCCATCGCATATTAGAACAATATTGGCTCACGCTACACCCTGAGGTCGAAGATGATGATCTAGACCAACGTATTGGTTTATTACAAGGTCTGATCAATCAACTGCCGCTGCTCATCAAAAAAGTCTCATTGATGAACCAAGCTCCTTTTTATCATTTACTTGACTATGACAACTTCCTCTATCATGAGAACGTTCGTCGTAAACAGAGTGATGATTATGAAGGATCAAACAGTCCAACAGAATTAGAGCAGTTTGAACAGGCTTTAGCGAATACCGATAAATCTTTTCAACGTCAAAATTATCAAAGCTTTAATGAAATCTTGCAACAATGGGCGACACTCAAGCAGGTTCTAGATGGCCTACTCGGCTTGGATTCACCAAGTTTTGCCGCGATCGATTCAGGTTTAGACACCATTCATATCACGCTGAAAAAGATTTATAAGACCGATTTGTTTGAGCAAACAACTCAAGCAGTCATTACAGAAGTCGAAACATCGACAACGCCGATGGTACAACCCGTGACGACACAATCTTCTGCACCTCAAAACCAGCTGTCTTTTCAGCCACAAGTTCAATCACATGTTGAAAATCGCGAACACGCAATGCGTGTACTGCAAGAAATTGCCACTTATTTTCAGAAAAATGAACCACATAGTCCTGTCAGCTATATGCTGCAAAAAACCATTAAATGGAGTCAAATGCCGCTACATGAATGGTTGACTCAGGTCATTAAGGAAGAACATCCTTTACAAATGCTACAGGACACTCTTGGTGTTCAGCCAAAGAATGAATATGAATAATTGTTGGTAAATAAATATGTTTAAAGCAGAAAAGATTCTTTGGGGTGAAGGCTTATTTTTACGTCCTCAGCATTTCCAGATTCAAGATACCTACCATGAACAACGCTTAAATCACACCATTCAAGCGATGATCCCTCATGCTTACGGCGTACAGAAATTAAAATTTGATGAAGTTCAGCTTTCTACCCATATTTTGGCTTTGCAAGAAGTCGAAATTATTTGGCAAGATGGTGAGATTTATCATGCGCCTGCGCAAGACCTGTTACCTGAGCCATTATTGTTAGATGATTTAAACCTACAAGGTGAAATGACAGTTTATTTGGCCCTGCCAATATTGCAGGCCAATAAGAAAAATATTGCCGATGAAACACGTTCAGTGTCTAGCCGTTATCATAATTATTTGACAGAAACGCATGATCTGTTTACCGATGCCAGTCCTGCTGAGCTGAATCTGTTACGTCGTCGTGCCGAATTCAAATTATTAGAACAGCATATTCAACCCAGTCAAAACCTAGATGGCTTTTTATATATCCCAGTCGGTAAAATTAAACGTCAAAGCTCAGGCCATTTTGAACTGGACAATAAATTTATTCCGCCCATCTTACATATTGCAGCTTCGGAATCTTTAATTAATAACTTAAAGCGTACGCTTAACGTGATTAAGGCAAAAATTAAAACCATTCAAAGCAATAATCGTGAAAATGAACAGAAATTGATTGAGTTCCGTTCAGGTGATATCGTTTCCTTCTGGCTGATTAATGCTTTAAATACGGCCTATGCGGGCTTGAACCACCTGCTGCAGTATCCATTGATTCACCCAGAACGTTTATTCTCAGAATTGTTACGTTTAACAGGATCATTACTGACCTTCTCTACGGCGTATGATGTTGATCATTTACCTCACTATAAGCATCACCAATTACAAGACAGTTTTCAGCAGCTTGATCTGATTTTAAGAGATTTATTAGATACCATTATTTCAAGTCGCTATTTCAGTATTGCCTTGAAAGAAATTCGACCTTCTTATTGGGTGGGTAGTCTCGAGTCCGACAAGATTACTCGCGATACGCGTCTTTACGTAGCTGTTTCAAGCAGCATGATGCAAACTCACGAACTGATCCAGATCGTTCCGTTACGTTTTAAAGTGGGTAGTACTATTGACGTCGAACAACGTGTAATTGCAGCCCTTCCAGCTGTTCCACTTCATCATTTAATGCAAGTGCCAACAGCCATTCCAGTGCGTTCAGGTGTGAGCTATTTTGAGATTGAACCACATCACGAGCTTTATCAACGTATGCTTGAGTCAGAATCCATCTGTATCTATGTGCCTGCTGGCTTCCAAGATATTAGTATTGAACTGATTGCTGTAATGAATAGCTAAGAGAACAACAATGACTCAACCTACAGGCATCCCTTCTTTATTTGATGATGGAAAAATCGGTTCAGGTCTCCCTAGCGCTGATCAACCACAGAATAAAGCACAAGTGACCAATTTGATTGACCTATTACATGATGGGTTTTATCTGGTTTTCTTAATACGTAATCGTTATATTCCTGCCAATCCGAATGACTTTCGTGAAAAAATTCTGGATTTATTAAATCGTTTTGAGCAACAGGCCAAACGATTACAATTTTCTGCCGATGATATTCATGATTCAAAATATGCATTCTGTGCACTGATTGATGAAACCATTGCGACTCAACAAGATCCTGCTTATTTTAATTTGCAAAATACTTGGTTGATCAGTCCGCTACAATTGAGTCTATTCGGATCTCAACTCGCGGGTTATCGCTTTTTTGAAATACTCGAACAACTACGCAGTCGTGGCAAAGAGCGTTTGGCTTCGCTTGAAGTGTTCCATTACTGTTTATTGCTTGGTTTTCAAGGCAAATATCGACTGGAATCGGTTGAGAGCTTAAACCATCTGGTCGCTCGTGTTGGGGATGAGATAGATTATCTCAAAGGCAAAAAAGCAGCATTTTCTCCGTTTGCAGCCATCCCAGACCAGATTAAACATATCATTCACCATGAGTTGCCTTTTTTCTGGATTCTTATCTTCTTGCTCATGTTTGCAGCGCTCACTTTTGCCGGTTTAAAGTTCATGCTGTCAAAACAAAATCAGGCTGCTTTAAACCCTTATCAAAATGTGATTTCTGCGCCAGCAGAAGAAGCACATATCACCATTCATTTGCCTTAGTTGATGACGTATGAATCAGGAAAGAACAACTTCTTTACGCATATTACAGACAAATAAGAAAAAAACGTTATCACCTGTAATTTATATAATTATTGGATTTATTTCAGGGGTAATTTTCTCCTCACTGATTTTCTTTGTTTTTGTTCAGAGCTCAAGCATTGCCGATACAACGAGGCCACAGCAAGAGCAAACAGATGAAGAAACCGAAACCAATACTGTGCTGCCGAATGCAAAAGCAACAACTCAAAACACGGATGAAGTTGCAACTGTTCAACACGAAACAACAGACCCGGTAGAAGAAAATAACATTGCTCAGCCTGGCAGTAATGATTTAAACAAATTCTTCCAACGAACACCACCAACAGCTGCACCTGCTCCAACGGGACAGCATGCTTCACCTTTTGCCAATGAGCCAAATGCCAAGCCACCACAAAAGGTCGTTCCTGCAAAATTACCAGCAGGGAAAAATGAAGCAGTGCCTGCGGTAACAAATAAAACCACCGTAAAACCTGCCCCTCAACCAAGCAAAGCTGCTCCAGCAAAAACACCAGAAGCTGAAGTTGAGGCGCCCGAAGCAACGGTACAAATTAAAGTGACCCAAAAGCCTTTTGCTGTAAATGACCTCAAATAAAAAATGATTTGGTTTATCTTCTTCTGCTTCGTTGCAGTTGCGATTGGATTGACGTTGCTGATGTCTTATGAGCTTCGTCATAAGTCCAAGCAATTATTGCAATCACTGCTCCCTAGCGGCAAAAAGAAAATCGTCAACGCCATGCAGTTCGCTGAGAACATGCATCAGGCAGCTTCGCCAGAAAAATTACAGTCCCATTGGCACTTGCAGCAATGGTGGATTTTAATTGCTGGATTCTTTTTATTTGCCAGTATTATGGTTTTTGCGTTTACACGCCCGATCAATTCCACACGAATTGAAGCTGAATATTTAAAAGAGACCGATCCACAGATTTATAGCTTACTAAATGGTGAAATGCTCAGCCCGCCACCAGAAGTTGACGCGACCCTGATTCAAGATGCAATTGTAGAAGCAACACGTTTAGAGCAAGCTTATCAGGCTCAACACCCTACCGACCCAAGCATTGATGCTTCTCAAATTGAGATTCCAATAACCCATTCACATGGCAGCTTAGATTCATCTTTGGTCGATCGTAAGTGGGACAAAATTAACCCGCGCTATAAACAACGTCTGCTCATGGTGTTCAAGATCATGAAAGAACAACATGGTTATGAGCTGGTTCTACTTGAAGGCTATCGTAGCCCAAATCGCCAGAATATGTTAGCGGGTAATCCAAATACAACCCGTGCCAAAGGCTATCAAAGCTATCATCAGTTTGGTTTAGCAGCAGATGTTGCCTTTAAGCGTAATGGTAAAGTGGTCATTACTGAGCGCGATCCTTGGGCAATGCGAGGTTATGAACTGTATGGTCAAGTTGCCGAGTCTGTTGGATTGACTTGGGGTGGTCGCTGGAAATCAATCAAAGACTATGGTCATACCGAATATCGCATGCCAGGCCTAAGAAAAACCAAAGAAATGGCTGAACAGTTAACTGCAGAAGGACAACTCACGGCAAGAGCAGATGAATCTTAGATTTCCTGTACATCACCAAAGACACCAAACCGATGCATTCAAATTATAGGCATCGGTTTGATCGCATTGTTAAAGAGCTAGATATAAAGATCACTCAAATCTAAAATTAAAAATATGGATTAAATAATTTCCTCTTCAACCACTGAAATCAAAATCGGCTTTTTCACGCTTAAAATAAATATTTTGAAAATCTCTTTCATGCCCAATACAAGAATAAAAGCAATCATAAATGAACCGATCACATCAAACGGGAAATGAACCCCAATATAAACCCTTGACCAGCCAACAATGAAGCCGAGTAGCAGTGCTGCACTCCCAATCTTTCGATAACCTGAAAGGAGATATGAAAATGCAATCGTTGCAACGGTCAGCGTATGCTGACTTGGAAAAGAGGACGACGAGCCATGCCCCGTCAAGATATGTCCAATGCCAAGATCAAAAGGTCGTGGATGATAATAGACGGCATGAATCAATTGGGTGACTAATAAAGAAACCAGCACTGTCATTAAAGTTTTGACAAATTGCCCTCTATATTTTTTATTCTTAAAAAATAGAGAACAGATGAGGAAAACAAATAATACTGCGATTAAATTATGCGATGCAAATAAAGCAATTTTATCCAAAATAGGATTCTGAGTTGCAGCCGAATTAATCCAATGAAATAGAAGGATATCTATCGTTTCAATTGACATTGTCAATCGTTCCATGATGACTTTATATAAAAAAATATTATAAAAACATCCTTAAATTAAAATTAAATTTTATAATTATCGATAGATTATAAATCGGTGTTGTACTTTCTTCAAAGCGCTGAATCATAAGAGAGGGTAACAAGAAAACTGTCCTGCTATCCCTCCGCTTTGATACGCTTCTCATCAAAGTTTATGAATGTTTCCAAGGCACTGCTGGTGAACCAATCCATGCTGATTTTGCGGGAATATTCTCCCCTTTCATCACCAATGTGAGTGGACCCAATACTGCGTGATCACTGACATTGGCATTATATAAAATGATACTGCGCGAATTTACCACCACATCATTGCCGACATTTACCTGACCAATTTTCATGATACGGTCTTCAAATAAATGCGTTTGCGGCCCTGAAAAGCTATTAAACTCAGCACGATCTCCAATCTTCACACAGTCAAATTCTGTGATATCGGCAGTATCCAGATAGACATCTTTACCAATCCCCACGCCTAAAAGACGCAAAAAGAAAGGTAACATTGGCGTGCCTCTTAAATAGTTTAAGAAGTTCGGAATCGCAACAGATTCATATAAACTGGTAATCCCTTCGCTGAGCCAGACAAACATGGTCCACATCGGCGCTGAACGCGGTTGATAGCGTCCAATCAAAGCCCATTTCAAAATAGTGACAATGATAAAGCAACCGATACCATATAACAGCCCTGCCAAAGTTAAGGCCAATAAGCCCATAGCCACACTATAGTGATTAATCACCTCGATCACTTCTAACACAATCATATAACCCACACCAATCGCCAAAGCCGTTGGCGATACAATGCGTAGACCTTCAATCACAGCACGCATCAAACGACGCTTTACACTCGGTTTAAAGGTTAAATGATCTGGATAATGTGCAGTAGCCTCTCGTGCAGGTAACAATAAAGCGGGTGAGCCAAACCATGTTTGACCAGAATGCATTTCTTCATTGCTTGGGGTTTTAGACTGAACACCAATCAATACATTGTCAGGTAACACTGTCCCATCTGCGATATAGGCACTATTTCCGACAAAACTGCGGTTGCCAATTTGGGTCGACTTTAAGGTCATCCAACCGCCTTTAATCTCTTCATCACCTAACATCACCGCATCGGCTATAAAACTTTCCTCACCCAAAGTCAGCATCTCAGGAATCACACCTGTTGCCGTAGAAATCTCCGTATTCTTACCCACTTTCGCGCCTAACATACGGAACCAAGTCGGTGCATAAATAGTCGCAAACAAGCCATGTAAAGTTTGCAAACTGGTTTCTAAAATCTGAGCCGCAAACCATTTACGATAATACACGCCACCATGTACCGCATAACGTCCAGTCTCCAAACGAGGCTGTACCACCTTACGTAAAGCTGAGGAAATTAAAGACGTCATTACCATCATCATTGCACTGGCGGGGATTGCCAGAAAGAAATAATACAGTGCCGTTTGAATATGGTTATTTGGGTCGATATTAAAGACATTGACATCTAACCAATCGACCAAAATAAAACTTGGGAAAATAGGAATAAAGAAGATACAGGCAATGATTAACGCACTAACGGTGTAATATCCATACTCTGAAAATTTGCGCAGTAAGGACAATTTTGGACGTGCTGCTGATGCTGCTAACGCATCAACATGACCAATTTTTTTAGCAGGCGTACCATCCCAGATTTCACCTGCAGGTACCGTTGTTCCATATTCGATTGAGGTTAATGCATTAACATGTGCTTGCGGCGCTAACACCGTATTTTCTTCCAATACGGCATACGAACCCACATAACTGTCTTGTTTGAGTTGGATTGAACCCAAAACCAAATGCCCGTGTTCCACTTTGGCATTCTCTAGATTGACGTTAGAACCAATACTGACGCCCTCTTCAATACTGAGCAGTGATGGCATACGGATATGTACAGAACTAATCGTGACATCATGTCCAATTTTCGCCCCAAGTGCTTTGAGATATAAATTCAGCAAGGTCGAGCCAGAAAGTAGATAAACAGGTGAAATACTGGTGATCCGATCAGCTAACCACCAACGGAAATAAGTCATCCCCCAGAGTGGGTAACGACCTGCCTCAACACCCAGCATCAATAACCGTTTCACCGTAATTGAAACTGCGAAACTGGCAATAATAACGCTGATATAGACCAATAATGACAGCACGATTGCATAGGGAATACTGTCTCGTGCCCCACCCGTAAAATAATGATAGGTAAAGAATGGTGCCAACCATTGCAAAATATTTACTGAGATCAGTACAGGAATCGTTATCGCCTGTGCGAGACCACATAGCCATTTATAGGTTTGATTACGTGGATTATCTTGCCCAAGCTGGCGATCAAATGCCGAAGGTTCAGGTTGCTCCAACATCAATGCAGCGATCGCCCCGACCTTTCTTGCCTGATATAAACTTTGAATAGTCAGATGACTATATGCAGCATGTTCACGTAAGTTTGAAATCAATACCGCAGCTAAAAGTGAATGGCCACCTAGATCATCAAAAAAATCTGAGCCCAATTTAATTGGGATATTCGGAAATAGACGATTTAAAATCTCGAATAAAACTTCTTCATCTTGATTCTGTGGTTGATCTGATTCACTCCGATCAATCACGCTGATTAAAGTTCTCGCTTTCAATGCCTTACGGTCAATTTTTCCTGACAATAAACGTGGCACTTCTTCGATAATTTCAAAGCGATTAGGCACCATATACGGCGGCAGGCGCTGACTGAGATGATGGCGAAGTTGTTTAATTTCGATCGCTTGCTTGGCATCAATTTCAGGAGCAATAAAAGCGATCAGCTGATCAATGCCATCTTCTGCTCTCAAAATCACTGCTGCGGTTCCAATCCCGTCAAGATCGCATAAAGCAGCTTCGATTTCGCCTAACTCCACACGGAAGCCACGGATTTTGACTTGGTCGTCAGCACGTCCTAGGCAATGCACCTGACCAAATTCATCAATCTTGGCCAAATCGCCTGTACGATACAGGCTGATTTCATCCTCATTATTCGCCCAAGGGTTTTGAATAAATTTATCTGCGGTTAAATCAGCTCGTCCTAAATAACCTTCTGCGACACTTGGTCCAAAAATACAGAGTTCGCCTGTTTCACCTTGTGCCAATAATTCTCTTTCAGCATTAATCACCAACATGCCATAGTTGGGTAATGGCTTACCAATCGTGACGGGCTTGCCACGTTGCAATAACTCTAAGCTTGCGGATACCGTGGTTTCTGTTGGTCCATAGGTATTAAACATTTGATGATGTGCCAATGCCCAACGCTCAACTAAAGAATCCGGGCACATCTCGCCACCGAGATTGATGATCCGTAAATTCGGGACGTCCTCAGGAAATAAGGCAAGTAATGTCGGTACGGCATGTAATACCGTAATCTGTTGTTGCTGCAAGGTTTTGCATAAACGTTCTGGATCACTGACCAGTGTTTTTGGCGCAATCCATAAACTTGCTCCGACCAAATACGATAGCCAAATCTCTTCAAAAGACATATCAAATGCCACAGAGAACCCTTGATAGACCTTGTCTTGCGCTTGAATACCTAAAATACTATTTTCACTGCGCAGGAAATGACAAATATTCTTCTGGGTAATCACGATGCCTTTCGGTTTACCCGTAGAGCCAGAAGTATAAATAATATAGGCAGGCTGCTCAGGCGAAGTTTGTGCTAAAGCAACAGGCTCATTTAGGAGGCGTTGTAACTCACTATTGGTCCATTTGCTTTGTCGAACATCATACACATGTTCATACCATTCATCACTGGTAATCATACCGACCGCTTCGGCATCTTCAAGGCAAACCGCTATACGATCTGCTGGGGTATCCATATCAAACGGCAACCAAGCTGCACCACTCAGGCAAATCGCCAACTGAGATTTTAATAACTCAATGCCGCGTGGCAGCCATAAGCCAACGATATCCCCTGCTTTTACGCCCTTCAAAGTCAAGTGTTGCGCCATAACCAAAGCTTGTTGATACAACTCGCCATAGCTCAGCTCTTGCTCAGCTTCAATTAAGGCGATTTTTTCTGGAAATGTTTGTGCCGTTTGAATAAAAATATCGGCAAGGACTTCATGCTGTAAAAATTCTGGGTGGTGCTTACCACGAATAATATTTTTTGCGCTCATCACACATTGGTTCATTTTTATACTCTCTTTAATGTTCTGATCCAGCTAATACGAAATGAGGTATTTGTATTAGCTGGTAAAGTAAAGAGAGCAACTTAAAACAATATTAAAGCTTTATGCTCAGATAAAGAATAAAACTGGAATTGAACAAATGTGATCAATATGACCATATTTCAGCAAGATTAAGAACAAATCACCCCATTTAGGTTAATCGGAGTTTTTGAATCCGATGCCACTATCGACAGTGCAATGGCATCGACCACTCGATTTAACGAACCACTTGCCGCACTGACAATATTCTGTAATTGCTCCGTATTTCCTGAAATCGGCTGGCTAAAACTCATACGACATGCCAGCTGCTGGTTTTGCACAGGATTCTGATCCAAAGCAACGGTGGGATCATTGCGCTTAATGATCCAAGCAACTGATACTTCGACATTTTTCTTTGCGGCATCACTCGCATTGACAATATCAAAATGTGAAAAGTCAGTCGCAACACGATAAGACACTTTACCGCCGACCATGCCACTGCTGTATCGATCAACAGCACCAAGCTTTTGCTGTAAACCAGCAGACAGGTTATCTCTTAATTCAGCCCCGAGCGTGGACGTCCAACGCTCATTTTCCATGATTTTGGATTTACCCGCTGCATCCTGTATGACGATCGGTGCTCGATTAATACGGTCAGGTAATCCAACAGGCAATACTTCGATGACCCTCACCTTTGAGCTAGCTAAGGGAGAAACTTTAGTTGCCAAGGTATAATAATTCGGCGTGGGTGAACCCGAACAGGCTGTGAGCAGCAAAGCAACCGATAAGATGCTCACACTGCTGATAAGCCATCGTGCATCGAATGAAGGTTTAGCGATCATTGTTGTTATCATTTATTTGCCTCTGCTTTTTTGCCCCGAATCAACGATTCAGGATGTTGTTCAATATAATCCGCCATTAATTGTAATGATGCCGCAGCTCGAGTCATTTGCTGCAATGCTTTACGCACATCCTGCTGCATTGGTGCATCACTCGATAAAATGGACTCACTAGATTGCATGGTTTTACGGACATCATTGAGCGTTGCTTGTAGTCCTGGTGCAACTTTGCCATCCAGCTGTTTCACCAACTTATCTGTCGACTCAATCGTGGTATTCATATTATTTAATGTTTTACGAACATCTTGGCCAATTTCTTCGAGTGGGAACTTGCTGACTTTATCGGCAATTTGTGAAACTTGTGCCTGTAAGCCGCTCAACTCTGTTGCCGTGGTTGGTACTTCAACACGTCCATCTGGTCTCGTGATTAAAGAAGCTGCTTTGGCTTTTGGAAACTTATCAAAGGCAATGTAGTTCTGACCTGTTAATAAATTGCCAGTCCGCATCTGCGCACGCCAGCCCTTCTCGATAAAGTATTTAAAAATTTCGCCATCTGGATCAAGCTCTTTACCATGTGCCAAACGAGAAGGATAAATCACGGCATCCACGCGCATTCTTAAATGAGTATAAGACTGATCAAATTCAACGTTAATTGCTTTAACATTTCCAATTTCGATCCCCATAAAATCAATGGGTGCACCTGCCGTTAAACCACGTAAAGAATGATCAAAGTACATAATAATTGGTCGTGGTTTGCCATCTGGTTCTTTCATGGCCTCTTTTCGAGAGTCCGACAAAGTAAAATAACTGTGGTTCGGTGCAATACCGCCAGCCGAATTTTCTGGGTAGCCAAATGCAATACCACCGGCCACAATACTGGCAAGCGATTGTGTATCTAGATTAAATCCAGACGCATTTAGGGTTACATCTACGCCGCTGGCCTGCCAAAAACGTGCATCTGTGGTCACGAATTTATCGTAGGGTGATTGAATAAAGGTTTGTAGTTCTACACTTTTACCATCAGCTGCCAATTTATATGCAGTAATCTGCCCGACATTAATTCTGCGATAGTAAATGGGCACACCAATATCCAGTGATCCCAAATCCTGTGCTTTTAAGAAAAAGACCTTACCTGGTATATCAGAAGACACGACGGGCGGTACTTCAAGCCCAGTAAAATTCTCCTGCTTTTGCTCAGCCTTCCCCCCATCAACTTCAATATAAGCACCCGATAATAAAGTATCTATCCCAGAAATACCGCCTGTTCCGACTCTGGGCCTTACCACCCAAAAGCGTGAATCTTTTGCTGCAAAATTACTGGCATCTTTGCGTAATTCAATTTTGGCAATGACATGGGAGCGGTCATCCGAAAGATCAATCTGACGAACCAAACCAATATCGACCTGTTTATAACGTACTGTCGTTTTCCCAGCCACCAAGCCCTCCGCTGTTCGGAAAGACACTTCAATGGTTGGGCCTGTATCCAGCACGGCTTTTGCAGCAAGCGAAATTGCGATTAAAAGCGCAATAAATGGAACTAGCCAAATGAGCGCAGGTCGCCAACGCCCCTTCTTTTTTTCAGGTTCATCGAAGACTGGTTCATTCTGAGTTAACACCGTGGTGTTTTCTTCAGAATCTTGGCTATTCGGGGTATTTTCTGACATAGTGATCTTTCTTTTATAGGTCAAAAATAAGGTTCATCTTCAATCTTAACTTTTTAATTGATGAATCGCCGTTCCTTTCAAATGATTTGATTGTTGCGCATTTGCTTGATGCGCCTTGAAATAATTATCCCAAATAATTCTTGGATCAAAACTCAGTGAAGCAAACATGGTCAACACCACCACAGCACCAAAAGCCACTGCACCTGGTCCAGCCAATATGGTTGCAAGCGACTGAATCTGTATCAGTGCCGTCAATAATGCCACGACGAAGACATCAATCATCGACCAACGGCCAATAAATTCAACAATCCGATACATCAGCGCACAGTGTTCAGGTGAAAAATGCCATCTGGAGGATGACTGCATATACACTGAAATTAACAAGAACATCAGGATCAATAGTTTTAAAATCGGGATAAAAATACTGGCCATGAAAATGACCACAGACACCAAGTAATCACTATTTTGCCAAAAATAGATCACGCCACTGATAATGGTGTCTTGCTGACGCCCCAATAGAGAATCTGTTACTGTCATTGGTAGCACATTCGCTGGAATATATAAAATAGCAGCAGCAATCACCAAGGCAAAAGTACGGTTTAAACTTTGTGGTTTTCGCGAATGCAAAGTACTTTTACATCGAGAACATTGAGCATGATTTTGTTGATCTGCATGACTCGTTACAGAATTAAGTAATCCGCAACAATGACATTGGATCAGCCCAACCTGTTTTGCTCTGACATAATTTTTAATCTGTAAATCAACATCGGAAAGATGTTCTACAATTGAACTGATCTCGGTGTCATGCTTTTGCTTCATCCCAAACTCCGATCAACTTCATCCCAGATATCTTTAATCTTTACCGAAGCAATATAGACCAAAAGCACGCTTAATAATGTAAACGCCCACAGTGCAACCCCAGGAATGACGGTAACCATTCCCACAAGCTTGACCAAAGTCACCAGTACACCAATTAGAAAAACCTCAACCATTCCCCATGTCCGAAACAGAAAAAGTGCTCTCAATGCCAAGGTCAAAAATTGCGGTCTGATCTTCAATACACTAATAAAAAAAAGCACATAGCTCAGCAATAACAACTCAACCAAAGGAACAATAAATGTTGTAATCAGAATCAATACCCCGACCAATGCACGATCAATATGAAACATGGTCCATGCAGCACCAATTAAAGTGGTCTGTGAAGTATTGCCCTGTAGCTCAACAATGACGATGGGGAAACTATTAGCAATCACAAAGACAATCAATGCGGTAATGACCAAGGCTAGCAAAGACGAAAAAGAACGACTTCTACGATACAACTCTGCGCCACAACAGGTGCAATACGCCCGTTCGCCTGATGCAAGCTCAACCCTGCGATATATTGCATCGCATTCTTCGCAACCCGCCAATTCAGTTAATATGATTTGCTGACCAATCGCTAAGGATGGATTATTTTTATTCGCCATAAAGTCAAACTCATCACCTAGATACTTTGTTGTTTAAAAAATCGACTCAACCCATTTATACCTTGTATTTCTACAATCACAACTAAGGACTGTATTTCTTACACAATATGTAAACAAATCATCATCTAAAAGCATTATCGATGATAAAAGTTCATGGCTTATACATGCGCAATCAGGACTATTTTAGCTCCAGTACAAGTTAAAACGGTTAATCTATCACCCTCGATACGGCGGCCCTATCATGCATAAAAAAGACGGATAGGTTGCAGCTCATGTCTACAACCTATCCGTCTATGTTATTAGGTTTGAATAAGAAAGTTATTTAAACGGCTTTGTTTTTATAAAAAATATTGTAGCTCGCATAGCAGGCGATAATAAACAGAACGCAACAGACGAAGCCTACTTGCATTGATGGATCAGTCACCATACTGATACAGGTGATCACACAGAATACACCGCCTAAAATCGGTGTCAGTGGGAATAATGGTGCAGCAAATTTCAGGTCTTTGACTGTTTTACCCGATTTGATCCATTGTCTGCGGAAGTTAAATTGGGAGACACAAATTGAAATCCATACCACCACCATGGTAAATGCAGCAACGCCAAGTAGATTTTTGAAAATCGTTTCAGGTGCAAAATGTTCCGATAATAATCCTGGAATTGCGCCAAACATCGTCACAATAATCGCAATAATCGGTGTACCTGAACGAGTCAATTTTGAAAATACTTTCGGTAACTGCTTCTTCTCAGACAATGACCACATCATTCGCGATGCAGCAAATAAACCTGAGTTTGCAGCAGACAAAAGCGCGGTAATGATCACAAAACGAATAATGTCTTCTGCGTATGGAATACCAATGTAATTAAATACCGTAACGAATGGACTATTGCTGACACTATTGGCATTTAGACCTGCCATTTCATAAGGCAGTAATGCACAGATCACCACAATGGTACCAACAAAGAAAATCAATAAGCGCCAAATTGCCGCATTGATTGCTTTTGGCACTGTCTTGGCTGGTTCTTCTGCTTCACCTGCCGCGACACCAATCAACTCTGTACCCGAGAATGCAAAGTTCACAATCAACATGGTCGCGAAAATTGGGAAAATACCGTTTGGAAACCAACCATGTTCCGTCAACTTGCTAAACAATGGTGCCGACTCATGCCCATGATAGGAAATAAGGCCAAAAATAGCCGCTAAACCCAATCCAATAAAGCAGATAATGGTCAAGACTTTGACCAAAGACAACCAGAATTCGGATTCAGCAAAGAGCCGTGTAGAACTGACATTCAGAGTGAAAACCAACCCTGCAAATAATAAAGTCCACGTCCACATGGAAATAGAAGGAAACCATTCCTGCATCAGTAAAGCCGCAGCGGTAAATTCTGTGCCTAACGTTGCCGTCCACGTCAGCCAATACAACCAGGTAATCATATAACCTGTTCCGGGACCAATATAAGTTCTGGCATATTCACCAAAAGAACCTGAAACGGGCATCTGTACCGCGAGTTCACCGAGACACAACATCACCATGTATGCAATCACACCACCCAGTAGGTAAGAGAGAATCGCACCGACTGGACCAGCCTGAGAAATGACATCGCCAGAGCCTAAAAATAGCCCTGTACCAATTGCACCACCCAAAGAAATCATCACCAGATGACGCTTGGTCATGGCACGTTTCAATGGTTTACCTACTTCAATCTCTGCACTAGAAGTTCCCGATAAACTGGCAACATCCTGCTGTGGCACATATTGCCCACTCAGGGCTTCGCCTGATGGAAATGTCTTTTCGTTATTGTTACTCATACACGGTCACTCCAACTATATTCTTATGACAACCTGTCCTTGCTGTTTCACTTTCATAAAAACGAATATCTAGACGATATTCTTTGACACGTTTTGTTCTATTGAACATCCATATTCAAACTCCATGTATTTCCATCCAATAACGACATCTCACCACTTCATTGGCGGTATCTTAATTCATTTCTTTTAATATCAATCCAGCTCTAAGTCCTGTTTTCACATTCGGATTTGGGAATAAAATCCAGACTTGCTGATCATGCGCGACATAATTTCCAGCTTGCTGAGTCGCGATCACCTCGCCCTGCTGGAAAGTAGAAAAATTCGGTGCATTGGCACTGAGATTCAGTTGAAAATTTTCACTTTGCTTTAAAATTGAATCCACCACCTTAAACTGGCGAATATCTGCTTTCTGTCTGATGGGCAAAGCCTGATCTGAAAGTACGGCGCGCAACATCTGGTCAGTAGTGGCAAACTCAGCTAAGTCATTTTCACCAAAAGGCTTAGCCTTGCCTAATTCCAAAGTACTGCTGGCTGCCTGAAAACGTTCAGTGGTGAAATGAGTAAAGGTTTTCCCAGCCGCATTGTGATACACCAAGGCATCCAAATCGGCAGCCTTTAAACTATGGATCAGAAAGTCATCGTAAGGCGCTGTCTGATAAGGGAATAAGGCGAACACAGGCAGGAGCGATGCACGAATGGCGGTATGTAAATCATAGTGATAACGCTGTGCTTCTGCCGAGCTATCTGCAAAAAACTGTGCTGTCACCTGCTCTAAATGTGCTGCCCGCTCAGTTTCTTGGTCTTGAATTAAATCTTGATAGGTACCACAGAACATACGGTTCATATCATTTTCAAGATAACGAACACCATGACGAATGGCTTCGGGGTTACCGAACACAAAAAGTACCCGTACTGCCAGATTTAACCGTTCTGCAAATACATCATTGATAATATTTGCCAACAATTCGATCGGTGCAGTTTCATTGCCATGAATACCTGCAGAAAGCACCATGGTTTTTCTATAACTTGTCTTAGGCGTACATTGTAATAGCCCTTCACCAAGCCATTGCCATGTAAATCCAGCAGTTTCCCCTTGCATTTGCACAGGAACTCGTTGTTCTAAAGTCAACGTTAATAGATCAACCATGTACTTTCATCCTTAAAAGCCGTTGTTTACTGTTTATCTTTGGAAGTGATAAACCGAACCTAAAGCCAAAATTTTGGTGAGTTCATCCAACGCGGTACGGCTTTCGATCAATAAACTTGGATCGGCCAAATCGTCCTGCGTTAACTCGTCACGATAATGCTGATCCACCCACTGATTCAGGGTTTTGAACAGCGCATCGTTCATAAACAGGTTTGGATTCACAGCAGCAAGTTCAGCCTCATTCACCGCGACACGTAAGCGCAGACATGCTGGACCACCGCCATTGCGCATACTTTCACGCAAATCGAATACCTTAATGTCATCAATTGGCGTGTCCATTTGAATCATGTCGCTTAAATAGCTCCATACCGCTTTGTTTTGACGAGATTCTTCTGGTACTACAATACTCATGCCACCATCAGCACGGGTCAGAATCTGGCTATTGAACAAGTAAGTCGATACCGCATCATCCACACTGACTCGACTTTCAGGCACTTCAATCGACACAAATTCCTGCCCAATCCCCGCCATTTTTTGACGGATTTCATGCAATGCATCAGCTTGATTTAAAAAAGCCTGCTGATGATGAAACAAGACTTGCTGATTACTCACCGCAATGACATCGTTATGGAATACACCCTGATCAATAACATCTGGGTTTTGCTGAATGAACACCGTGCGTTTCGCATCTAAACGATGTAAACGTGCAATCGCTTCACTCGCCTCACGGGTTTGCCGTGCAGGGAATTTCTGTGGTGCAACGGTTCCACCGAACTGTTGCTGACCATAAACAAAGACTTGTACACCAGTCTGATCATATGCACCACCAAGGCGGTTATGATTGGCAGCCCCTTCATCACCAAATAAAGCTGCTTCGGGTAATGCTTCATGGTGCGCGAAATATACATCATTCTTGAACATCGCTTGAAGGATACGTGTGGTCGTATGATGCTCAATTGATCGATGGAACTTATTATTCAGGTTTGCTGCAGTAAAATGCATGCGACCGTCCGCGCTATCCGCCGATGGCGACACCGTACACGAGTTTGCAGTCCACATAGATGATGCTGAACTGAGCGATGACAACAGTGCTGGTGCAGTACGCATGGCTTGAGTAATGACATCAATATCACTGCCGGTAAAACCTAAACGGCGTAGCGTTGGTACATGCGGACGCTCTTGTGGCGCAAAGACACCTTGTTTGAGTCCCAAATCCGCAAGGGCCTTCATTTTCTTCAAGCCTTGTTTTGCCGCCAACTTAGGATTGGACGCATTATTGCGGTTCTTGGTTGATGCAACATTACCAAAGGATAAACCTGCATAATGATGGGTCGGCCCCACTAAACCATCAAAATTAATTTCATAACCTGACATTTTTTTCTCCCTGTGTCCCTATACGAGCCGACTTACAGCACAATGCCCGGTGATAATTTTGAAGGTAAAGTAACGCTGTCACTTTCCAGTGAAGCCATTGGCCATGCACTATAATCCGCTGCATAGAAGGCACTGGCACGGTGGTTACCTGATGCCCCAACACCACCAAATGGCGCTGCACTTGATGCACCTGTTAATGGCTTGTTCCAGTTCACAATGCCTGCTCGCGCTTCAATCAACACACGATCAAATAAATCACGGTCAGGTGACACCAGACCCACCGCCAAACCAAAGCGGGTGTTATTGGCAATGTTTAAGGCTTCATCGAAAGTGTTATAACGATAAATCGTGGTCAATGGACCAAAGTATTCATCATCAGGGATATCGGCAACCTGAGTGACATCTAAAATACCCGCTGTGAGCAATGAACTCTCAGCTTGTGGATGCGTCATTTCTAACAATGGTTTTGCGCCTAAAGCAATCAGTTTACTTTGCGCTGCCAACATCTGTTCCGCTGCGTGTGTAGAGATGACACCGCCCATAAACGGTTGCGGTTCAGCATTCCACGCACCAACCACCAAGTTCTTCGCCACTTCAACAAAACGTTGAATGAAGGCATCTCCACTGGCACCCTGCTTGACAATAATTCGGCGTGCACAGGTACAACGTTGCCCCGCAGAAACGAAAGCAGATTGAATGGCGAGATTCACTACAGCATCGATATCGCTGGCTTCATCAATGATCAAGGCATTATTGCCGCCCATTTCTAACGCAAGGATTTTTTCAGGTGCACCTGCCATTTGTTTATGCAAGTGATAACCCGTATTGGCACTGCCCGTGAACAGCAAACCGTCAATCTGCTCAGTCGCAGCAAGTGCTTCACCTGTGCTGCGTCCACCTTGTACGATATTCAATACACCCTTTGGTAGACCTGCCTGTTGCCATAATTTTGCAGTTTCTTCCGCAGTCCAAGGCGTGAGTTCACTTGGCTTAAATACCACGGTATTACCTGCAATAAGTGCAGGAACAATATGACCATTTGGCAAATGACCAGGGAAGTTATACGGACCGAATACAGCGAGAACGCCATGTGGACGATGACGTAACGAAGCCACACCATCTGGCATTTCAGTTTCGCTAAACCCTGTACGTTGATGATAAGCACGAATCGAAATCGCTACTTTACCGATCATCGATTGTACTTCGGTTAAAGTTTCCCAAAGCGGTTTACTGGTTTCCTGACTAATCACTTCAGCCAATTGGGTTTTATTCTGTTCCAGCAAGCCCGCAAACCGCTCAATAATTGCAATACGCTCTTCTAACGCTAAACGTGCCCAAGCTGGAAATGCCTGACGCGCTGCATGGCATGCCTGTTCAACATCAGCCTGACTTGCTTCATGCCCTGCCCAAATTTGCGCATTGCTCACCGGATTTGTTTTAGTGAACGCAGTCCCTTGTCCTTGAATCCAAGCACCATCAATTAATAATGCACCTTGTGACATTAGTTCTTCTCCATTTTTTCTAATGCTAAAACACGTACTTCATCGTGTTCAGCAATATTCAGTGCCTGTGCTTGTGCTGCCGTTAAATGCAAAGTCTCGCTTTCATCGACTTTGTTATTGATCAGCAACACGGCGTAATCTTGGTATTGGTCATTGGCAACCAAAAAATGCGTCTCTGAACTTTCAACTTGCTCAATGAGTTTGACTTTAAGCAAGCGGCTCTCTTTCACTGCCCGTAACTCAGCAGTATTGGCTTCCAGTGTTGGCCCCGCATCAAAAATATCGACATATCCCTGATATTTAAGGCCTTCTGACATCAATACCTTTGCCGCTGGTAGCGTATGCGGATGCACTTCTGCAATCACCTCACGTGCCTCTGAAGTCAGTAAGTCGACGTAGACTGGAAATCTAGGCATCAACTCCGCAATAAAGGCTTTTTGCCCCACACCACTCAGATAATCCGCTGCAGCAAAATCCATATTGAAAAACAGATAACCGAGCGAATCCCAAAAAGGTGACCGTCCATTGTGATCTGAAAAACCTCGCATTTCTGCAATCAATCTTTCTTCGAAAAAAGAGCGGAACGCGGCAATAAACAGAAAACGAACTTTGGATAAAAATTTGCCGTTTTGGTTTTTGCGATATTCAGGATCAAGAAATAAAGTGCAGAGTTCACTACAACCGGTATGGTCATTACTTAAAAACAAAGTGTCTAAAGTCTTATACACATTTAAAGCTTTAGAGGCGTGCACCTGTTTTGCCACACGGAAGTTGTAAAACGGTTCATTCAGTCCGACTGCAACTTCGATTGCACTTACACCCACAATTTTGTGAATAGTGGTGTCTTCCAGTACAAACAGATAACTTGCCTCACACTTCTCGACAGAGCCATCCAAAGTGCGAGTGGTGCGTGTAATACGTTCAGCCAAGATGTCTTTATTTTGTGGCAAGGAAGTCAAGCCAATGCCAGACTCCCCTGCTCGTTGCGCTAAACGATAAATATCATCTAAGTCCCGATGCGCTGCATGTCTAACAATCATCATGGTTAGATGCTCACAACAAACTTAGAGGCGTGCTAATGCACGAACAAAACGGCTTAGACCTTCATCAATATCGTGTTGAGGAATGATCAATGAAGGGGTAAAACGAACGACATCGGTACCTGCGACTAAAGCCAATAACCCCTCTTCACCCGCTAAGGTCACGATATTTTTGGCTTTCCCTGCATGCTCATCTTTCAATACACAGCCGATTAATAAACCTTGACCACGAATTTCTTTGAACAGACCATATTCAGCGTTGATCTTGTTTAAGGCATCAATAAAATATTGATGACGTTGTTTTACACCGTCTAATACTTCTGGTGTGTTGATGAATTCAAATACTGCGCCAGCAACCGCACAGGCCAATGGGTTACCACCATAAGTGGTACCGTGATCGCCTACTGCATACATGTTGGCATAATGATCTGTAGTGATCATTGCACCAATCGGGAAGCCACCACCCAATGCTTTTGCGGTGGTTAAAATGTCAGGCGTTACCCCTGTATTCATATAAGCATACAATGATCCTGTACGACCTACCCCAGTTTGCACTTCATCAAAAATTAGAACTGCACCTTTTTCATCGCAGAGTGCGCGTAAGCCTTTTAAGAATTCGATATCTGCTGGCAGAACACCACCTTCACCTTGGATCGGTTCAACAATCACCGCACAAGTATTTTCGGTAATAGCTGCTTTTGCTGCTTCAAGATCATTAAATGCAGTATGTTCAATCCCACCCGGTAAAGGTGCAAAGTCTTGAGAATATTTTGGCTGGCCACCTGCTGTTACGGTAAACAAAGTACGACCATGGAAGGCATTTTTAAACGCAACAATCTGGTTCTTGTTTGCATTGCCACTGAGCAAACCGACTTTACGTGCCAGTTTCAACGCCGCTTCATTGGCTTCTGCACCAGAGTTACAGAAAAAGACTTTGTCTGCAAAAGTGCTATCCACCAATTGCTTGGCAAGGCGTAATACAGGCTCGTTGGTATAACCATTGCCAATGTGCCACAGCTTTTGTGCTTGTTCAGTTAAGGCTTTTACTGCCACAGGATGTGCATGACCCAAAGCGTTTACCGCGATCCCACCTGCAAAATCAATATACTCTTTATCGTTTTGATCCCACAGACGAGAACCTTCACCACGTACTAAAATGAAATTTGCTGGGGCAAAAACTGGAACCATCCAATCATTAAAATTGCTACGTGTAATTGCGACTTCGCTCATTTTATTTACTCACTTCCTGTTTTTGATCTTCAGGTCTGTTGAATGATCAGCAGACCCTTTACACTATTTTTGACTAGTTGATTAGCCTGGGAAAATACCGCGCTCTTTACGCGCTTTCAGAATACGTTCACACGCCAAAATATAAGCGGCTGTACGCAAGCTACATTCTTTTTGTGCCGCAGTATTCCAAACATCGGCAATCGCTTGGATCATCAATTTGTCTAGACGCTCGTTGATTTCGTCCTCGGTCCAGAAGTAACTCGCCATATCTTGAACCCATTCAAAATAACTGACTGTTACACCACCTGCGTTACAGATTACATCAGGGACAACGGTAATATCACGGCTGACAAATACATCATCTGCTTCTGGATAAGTTGGACCATTCGCACCTTCGAGTACAATTTTGGCTTTTAATTTTTGCGCGCGTTCAACGGTAATCTGACCTTCCAATGCCGCTGGGATCAGAATATCCATATCAACTGTCCAGAATTCTTCATCTGAAATCACAGTTGAATCAGAAAAGCCCATCACACCGCCTGTTTCCACCACATGCTTTTGCAGTGCTTTGACATCCAACCCTTCTGCATTGAAAATCGTGCCCGTGTGGTCTTGTACCGCAACAATTTTTGCGCCTGCATGGCTAAATAAATAAGCCGCTTCATTACCCACATTACCAAAGCCTTGCACAGCAACTTTGCTACCTTCGACTGGTAATTTGATACGTTCTGCTACCTGCATACCAGTTACAAATACACCGCGACCTGTGGCACGAACACGGCCGAGTGAACCACCTAAATGAACTGGCTTACCCGTTACTACACCAGTCACAGTATGACCTTTGATACTTGAGTATGTGTCCATCATCCAGCCCATAATGTTGGCATTGGTACCGACATCTGGCGCAGGAATATCAATTTGTGGACCAATAATTGGGCTGATTTCACTGGTAAAACGGCGCGTTAAACGCTCTAATTCACGTGGTGACAATTCTTTTGGATTAACACGAATACCGCCTTTAGCACCACCAAATGGCAAATTCAATACTGCCGTTTTAATGGTCATCCATGCAGACAATGCCATGACTTCATTTAATTCAACATCTTGGTGATAACGGATACCACCTTTACCTGGACCACGTGATAAATTGTGTTGTACGCGGTAACCTTCAAAATGACGAATTGAACCATCGTCCATCACGATTGGCACATCAACAATCAGAGTACGTTTTGGTGTTTTCAGCGTATTCACAAAGTTGCTGAGGTCGGCATCCAAATAAGGTGCTACGCGATCTACTTGAGTGAGAAAGGTTTGCCAAGCACTGCCATTTTGAGCCGCATATGATAAAGACATCATCTATTCCTTAATTAATCAATTGTCCCTGTTATTCACAGATTCCCTTTTTTAAGGGCGTCCTACCCCATCCTCCCTGAACTGCATTTCGCTTCTTTAGTGCCGAAGTAGAAATGCTTGGGGCTTTGTATATTCACTATTATTAAGAATCAAATTGATTCACAAAATTCGTTTTAATGATTAAAATGAATTAATTTTTATCAATTTGCGCATAGTAAATACCAAAATGAACAATATCGATCATATTATATTAGGCTTGCTCAAAGACAATGCACGGATGTCCATTACAGATTTGGCAGCAAAAACACGTGTTTCTCGTGCCACAGTGCAGAAACGAATCGAATATATGGAATCTACTGGCGTGATCACGGGATACACCGTGCGTTTTCGCCCCAATGCTGAAAAAAATATTATTCGCGCATGGATGAATATTATGGTGGAAGGTACGCGTGCACAGGCAGTGATTCGGGAGCTGCGCTTAGAGTCTGCCGTTGAACGTCTGCATACCACCAATGGCAAATGGGATATTCTGGTGGAATTGCAATCTGACAGTTTGGAAAACTTCGATAAAGCCTTGGAACGAATTCGAAATATTTCAGGGATCTACAATAGTGAGACCAGTATTCTGCTCTCTACTTATAAAACCTAAAAAAGGACTCCGTAGAGTCTTTTTTAATGAAATGGCTCAGTAGCCAACACGGCGATAATTACGATATTCTGGCGTCCAGAAATTATCTTCAATTGCCTGTTTAAGTACATCATTGCTTAATGGCACTGCCAATCCATCTGCCATCGCTGCTTTTGCTACTTTAAATGCAATGAACTTAGACACTTGTTGAATGTCATTGATATTCGGCAATAAATCTGCCGCAGCATTTTTCAGACGTGGTGAACAGTCTGCCAAAGCGGTACTCGCAGCCATCAACATCGAATCACTGATATGAGTTGCGCCACAAGCAATTACACCCAGCCCAATTCCAGGGAAGATATAGGAGTTATTGCATTGTGCAATGCTATACACCTTGCCTTGGAAATAAACTGGTGCAAAAGGGCTACCTGTTGCCACAATTGCAGCGCCTTGCGTCCACTCAATAATATCTTTCGGCTGAGCTTCCACTTGTGACGTCGGGTTCGACAATGGTAATACAATCGGATGCTTATAATATTTAGCCAGCGTTTTAATCACGTCTTCACTAAATAAACCTGCCTGCCCTGACACACCAATCAAGATGCTTGGTTTGGCATTTTTCACGACATCTAATAAAGCAACATTGTCGCCTGTATATTCCCAAGTGCGAATCGCGTCCACGGGAGTTGCAAGTTTTTGTTGGAAATCAAGCAAATTCGGTTGTTGATCAGTCATCAAACCAAAACGATCTACCATGAAGATACGTGAGCGCGCTTCATGATCGCTCAAACCTTCATCCATCATTTGTCTGACGATCTGTTCTGCGATACCACACCCCGCCGAGCCTGCACCGACAAAGGTAACGGTCTGATCTTTCAGTTGTTTACCTTGCGCTCTTGACGCAGCAATTAAGGTCGCAACAGTGACCGCAGCTGTCCCTTGAATATCATCATTAAAACAACAAATCTTATCGCGATACTGCGTCAATAATGGCATGGCATTGGTTTGCGCAAAATCTTCAAATTGAATCAGTACATCTGGCCAACGCTGGCGCACTGCCGTAATAATTTGCTCAACAAACTCATAATATTGCTCACCACGAATACGTGGCTGTTTCCAGCCCATATAAATTGGATCATCAAGCAATTCTTGGTTGTTGGTTCCAACATCAATGGTAATCGGTAAGGTATAGGCAGGGCTGATACCACCACATGCGGTATAAAGCGACAATTTACCAATTGGAATGCCCATGCCACCAATACCCTGATCACCCAGGCCTAAAATACGCTCGCCATCTGTAATCACAATCACTTTAACGTTTTTCTTGTTTACGTTATGAATAATTTGGTCGATGTACTGACGTTCAGGATAAGAAATAAAGATACCGCGATGACGACGATAGATGTCTGAGAAACGCTGACATGCTTCTCCAACCGTCGGGGTATAAATAATCGGCAGCATTTCATCTAAATGCTGACTCAATAAATTATAGAACAGTGTTTCATTGGTATCTTGAATATTTCGCAAATAAATATGCTTATTCAAGTCGTTATCAAATGAAAGATACTGTTGATATGAACGTTGGGTCTGCTCTTCAATATTCTCAATATTGTAAGGAACTAGGCCATGCAAGTTAAAATTCTCTCGTTCTTCTTCAGAAAAAGCAGAGCCTTTATTTAACAGAGGTAGTTCTAAAAGAGCGTTTCCAGCATAGTGAATATATAAAGGTTTTTTGATTTTACTAGGGTTCACAGACATACTTTACTCTTTAGACTCTCTCTCAAATGTACAAAAAAATTTATTCGCTGAAATTCTTT
This sequence comes from Acinetobacter sp. ANC 3882, assembly GCF_022549545.1. Taxonomy (NCBI): domain Bacteria; kingdom Pseudomonadati; phylum Pseudomonadota; class Gammaproteobacteria; order Moraxellales; family Moraxellaceae; genus Acinetobacter; species Acinetobacter sp. ANC 3882. The sequence goes on from NZ_JAKZGB010000001.1 coordinate 1,023,463, forward strand.
CAAAAAAGAACTTTGGCATGGACAATAATTTACACCAAACCAAGTGAGAAACCGAATAATCTAGTTACATGTAAAGTGAATCATTATTTAGGAAATAAATAGTAGTCCCTTTTTTAGATCATTTTTCATGCTGCACTGCAATATTTTGAATTATTTTTGCACCAGCGCTGATCTATTATTGTAGTGATATCGTTGCACATGCTTTTCATGCACCCATAAAATCTAAAAAATGATGCCTGTTTTAAAGCAACAAGCACCATTAACATCCTTTTGTTAAAGATCATTACGCTTTCTTTTTCTTACTTTTCTTCGTGAAAAAGCTAAGTGCATGTCCATAATGCGTTGGTGTGATGCGTTGAATCAAATCTAGCATTTTGGCATCGTTCCCAATCAGGATACGTGCTTTATCGGCTTTGACTGCATTCAGAATAATTTTAGCAGCTTGCTCAGGTGGGGTTTTTAACACCTTGTTAAATGCCTGACTGGCTTTGGCTGGGTTCATCCCCAAGCTACGAATGCTCTCACTCATTCTTGCGCTGTTGGCAATATTGGTGCGGATTCCACCTGGATGCACACAGGTTGCACTTAAACCATTATTTTGTATTTTTAACTCTTGGCGTAAAGCCTCTGTAAAACCACGGACTGCAAATTTTGTAGCATTATAGGCACTTTGCGTCGGCTGAGCGGTTAAACCAAAAAGACTGGAAATATTAATAATATGCCCTTCATCACTTTGCTTTAAATACGGCAAAAACTCTTTAGTTCCATATACAACACCCCAAAAGTTAATATTTAAAATCCATTCCAATTCATCATAATTCATCCCCTCTACGGTACTCGCCAAAGCCACACCTGCATTATTAAAAATCAAGTTAATCTTGCCGTGCGCTTTAAAACTATCTGCAGCCCATTCACGTACTGCAGTCTGATCTGATACATCTAGTTTTGTCAGTGTAATCTTGACAGGATATTGCTGAAGCAAAACCTGTGTTTCCGCCAAACCCTGTTCATTAATATCGCTTAAAGCTAAATGCGCACCTTGTTGGGCCAATAAAATTGCGAGCTGTTGACCAATGCCCGACCCTGCGCCTGTAATTGCAGCGACTTTTTGATTAAAACTTTTCATATTATGGCTCTAAAGGAAGTTGATAAAAATTGGCAGCATTTTGTTTAAATACTGAATACAAAGCCTGCTCACCATAGGGTGCAATCATTTGAATATAGGCATGGATTAAATCATTTAAGGTCGTATTTGGTTTATCCATAGGAAAATTTGAAGCAAACATCACTCGATCCAGACCAAACACCTGAATGGCATGTTGTATTAAGGGTGTTAATATATTCACCATCTCCGCAATGGTCGCCGTTCGATGCTGTTTGTAATATGTATGTCCGAGCACAGGCATCATTAAACCTGAAATTTTGGCATGGACATTTTTCTGCTCGGCTAACTGTGCAATATCTTCTTGCCATTGTTTAAAGATGGCATTTCTTTGCGCCAGTGTTTTGCCTGTTTTTTTGCCAACTGCCCCAAATAACCCGACTGGGGTAGCCAGATGATCAACCACGATTGGAATATCAGGAAAATGCTGAGCCAACGCAGTAATTTCATTTAATTGAGTAGAATAGCCCCAAGCATCAAAAGACAAACCCATTTTTGCCAATTGTTCAAAGCCTTTGAGAAACTGAGCATCTTGATATAAATGTGGTCGATCACACCAACGATAAATGCCACGATCTTGATGCCAAGCAGCCATTTTGCGAATACCACAAAATTTCGGACTCGCATCCTGGTGTGCTTTGAGAATATCTTTAAATTTTCGGTCTCGAGGATCTGCTGTTGCGACGATTGCGCCTAACTTTAAATCTTGTGAGTTAAAATCTAATTGCTGAAGCCAAGTGGTTTCTTCAACCACCCCAAAACCTTTGTGGTGATGCCAATTCGCTTCCACATGAACCACACTCTCGACTGAGAATGGCGAAATGTCTACCTGATAATGCTCAGGTAAATAAGGACGCAATGCATATTCTGTTAAGCCTAAAGTATCCAATAAAGGCTTAGGCTTGACCAACCTGACCACTCGATCCATGACAACAGGATATTTGCCCAAAGCTTTGACCAACAATGCAGCAGAGTGAGGTGTATGGTACGGATCCCATTGATGGATATGCGGATCAATAATTGCAAAATCTAATCGTGTCATTGTTATACTCAAAATAGGATAAAGACATCAAGTTTTAAATACTGCTCATCCATGGCGATCTCTAATTGTTGTAAATACCAGTGTTGTTTTAGCCTACTCAACAAATCATTATGAATAAAATGATTTATTTAAATATTCAAATATGAATCTTATTCATTTAACTCAAGCAACTTAATCCCCCTTGTTTAGTCCAATGAAGATGAGATCAATCGACTTCTAAATACTTTGGGTGAACAGCCAAAATTCTGTGTAAAATACGTGTGAATGCTGCTTGTGAGGAATAACCAACCAGTTCCGAAACTTGCGCAATATTTTTATCTGTTTCTGTAAGCAATTGACAGGCTAATTTCATACGCCAGTTTTTTAAATAAAGTATCGGTGAAGTCCCAACCAATTCAACAAATTTTTTAGAAAAACTAGAGCGAGACTGCTTGGTAAGTCGAGCCAATGATTCAACATCCCATTCATAGGCAGGTTGAGCATGCATTAACGATAATGCTTTACTCATCATGGGATCACGTAATGCAGAAATCCAGCTTTTATGCTCTATCGTCTCTGTTGCCAGCCAAAAACGTATTGACCAAACCAATAGCAAATCAATAATTCGGGACAACATGACCTTGCTACCGAGTGTTGGATGTTCAAGTTCAAGCTTGATTGCAGCAACGGTCATCGGTACCCATTCTGCAATTTTTTCTGCATCATGATGGGATGGCACATGAATATATGTGGGTAACCCTTCCGCAATCGCTTCGCCATAAATCCCTTTCAACTGAAAAACACAACTAATCACCGATGCTTCCAGTATTGACTCGTCCACGATTTCAATCGAATGCTCAAGCTTAGTTGGCAATACAACAATATCGCCAGCCTGTAAGATCAGATCAAGATGAAGTCGTTGAACTTTAAGTCTGCAGGGCGCATGTTGAATAATATGGATATAGGCATGTTGAGCATGAAAGCTCAGCTTTTTCTGCTGTGAAAAATTTTCCAGACAGAAGATCTCACCCGATATTTCAGCAAATCGATAAATATCAAAAAAGATATCTGTTAAAACATGCTCATCACTCATTTTGCTCGTCTGTCCTTAAAAGTGTTTCTGCAAAAACATTGGCGTTTCAGTTATTGTACAAGCCGAACAAATCATCAATAATCTTTTTCAGAAGATTTCGCTAGTATAAAAATCGCCCAACTTCTTTCTCATTCTTATACAGTCAACCTTCCCTTCTTAAGCTTATAAAATTCAATACAATAGCGTTCAGCTAGGAGACAAACATGAGTACTCAACCTACCATTATATTTGTACACGGTTTTTGGGGCGGCGCTGCCCATTGGAATAAAGTCATTACTGAACTCTCTCATCAAGGCTATAGCGCACTACGTGCTGTCGAGCTTCCATTGACCTCTCTTGCTGATGACGTTGAACGCACTCGAAAAATGATTGCCCAAGTGAATGGCGATGTTTTGTTAGTCGGTCATTCTTACGGCGGTGCGGTCATAACAGAAGTTGGCAATCAACCGAATGTGGTCGGTCTGGTTTATATTGCTGCATTTGCACCAGATAGCAACGAGAGTCCTGGCGCAATTACCCAACAACATTTACCTGTTGCTGCCCCCAATCTAGAACCTGACAGTGATGGTTATCTCTGGCTAAAATTAGATAAATTCCATGAGAGCTTTTGTCAGGACCTGAGTAAAGATGACGGTTTTGCAATGGGCGTTACCCAAAAGGCGCCATTAGCCAGCACCTTTGGCGATACCATTTCTACGCCAGCATGGAAAACCAAACCGTCTTGGTATCAAATTTCAACTCAAGATCGAATGATCAGCCCAGAAAATCAAGCCGTTATGTCAGATCGTTTAAATGCAAAAAAAGTGATTTCTTTAAATGCAAGCCACGCCTCGCTGGCTTCTCATCCGAAAGAAATCTCAGCCTTGATTACTGAAGCTGTGGCATTTCTTGCAAAATAAATCATGGGTTTCGGCATGTGGGGAATTACTCTATTCCCCATAGGCCATTTTTAATCTTGCGGTAGATTTGGCGAACACTTTGAACCTGATTGGAATCGCTGCTTAGAGCACGTATTCCCAGATAATGTAGCCCAAACCAAACCCTAAAAATGCATACAGTGTAATAATGAAGAATACAAAACTGGCATTATTCTTTTTTTTCAAAAAACTCATATCGGCACCTTTGGCTTTGCTCAATTCATGTTGTTATAGTGCAGGAAGATACAGAAGAAAAAAAGACACAGAATTTTTCAAAAAAAATATAACAGATAGGTATAAAAAATTAGAACTGTTATGAAAATAGCCCTGAATATGATGAAAGTATGAGGAAACATCACCTCATCTCTGACACATTCAGGACTGCTCTATACAGCTTTAAGATGTTCAACAATCAGGTTTTAAGATGAGGATTTTCAAGCGGTAAATCATGGGCTAAATGCTCATCAAAAATATCAGTCAACATACTGTCATAGCGTTTGGCGTTGTATTGTAAAAGTGCCTCTGCCTCAGCAGTACTAATAAAACCTGTCTCAATCGCATTGGCAATGTGCTCCTCAAAGCTTAGCCCTGTGAACTGATCTTTTGACTCTGCTTTTTTAAATTTATTCCATAACGGTTGTAGCTTTAATAGGCTCTGGAAGGTAGATTCCATCCGCCCCATAACATCATTAGCATCTGTCGTATAATAAACGTGCTGTTTCAGCTGATCACGGAACGCATGCTCTTGCATGATGAGTTGTGCCACTTCTTGCTTCAATTGATCCGATGGCGCTGCGATTGGACGGCCAAATGGGAAGCAAAGTAATTTCACCATACAGGCAGCAAGTTTCATTGGGAAATTATCATAGAAGCTAAAGAACGCTTCTTGCACCTGATATAAGGCTTTATTCAGCGCTAATTCCGCATGCTTCTGTTCTTCCTCAGTTCTCTGACCCTGTTCATAGTATTTCAAGATCGCAGTAGCGATAAATAAATGCGCATGGATATCGGCTAAACGACCAGACAGCATTTCTTTGCGTTTTAAATCACCCGCCAAAATCCCAAGTGCCATATCCGCCGTTAATGCAAAATCAGCACTGAAACGATTAATCTTGCTGTAATAGCCTTTGGAAAAATCATCAGCTTGTTTAGAGCCATCATCTGAACCACCCGTAATCGAAAATGCTGCTGCTTTGGCTGCACGATTGAAGGTATAGGCTAAATGTTTAAACAATAATGGCGAAAATTCCTTAAAAGCAGCGGCTTTATCTTCCGATTGCAACAGCTGTAATTCTTCAAATAAATAAGGATGGCAACGCATTGAACCTTGACCAAAAATCATCAAAGAACGGGTCAGAATATTTGCCCCTTCTACCGTAATTGCCACTGGAATCGATTGATAAGTCAATGCAAGGAAATTACGTGGGCCTAGCTGAATTGCACGTCCACCAACGACATCCATACCGTGATTGACCACTTTGCGCATGGTTTCAGTCGCATAGTATTTTGCCATCGCGGTCATCACCGCAGGCGTTCCACCTTGGTTCAAACCACAAGTCACTAGATAACGGAATGACTCCAACATATAGGCATCACTGGCAATATCACTGGTCGCCTCTTGCACCCCTTCAAAATGTCCAACCGAGATTTTGAATTGTTGGCGCACACTGGCAAATGCGCCCACCAGTAGGTAACTCATTTCCCCAGCCGCGGTTGCCAGAGCAGGTAACGAAATACCACGCCCCACACCGAGACATTCCATCAGCATACGCCAGCCTTTACCTGCATTTTGCTGCCCACCGATGATCCAGTCCAAAGGAATAAACACATCACTCCCCTCGACTGTACCATTCATAAATGGTGCACCTGGATTATGTCTCGGACCAATCTGAATACCGTCATGCTCAGCAGGAATCAAGGCACAGGTAATGCCATATTCCACTTTGCTTTTATCACCCAATAAACCATCTGGATCATAAAGTTTAAAGGCCAAACCAATCACGGTTGCAATCGGTGCCAGCGTAATCCAACGCTTAGAGAAATTCATTTTTAAACCCAGTACTTCTTGGCCTTGGTACTGTCCATAACACACTACACCTGTATCAGGAATCGCACCTGCATCTGAACCTGCCTCAGGACTGGTCAAACCAAAACAAGGGACTTCTGTACCGTTTGCAAGACCGGGTAAATAACGTTGTTTCTGTTCTTCTGTACCATAGTGCAGCAGCAACTCACCTGGCCCAAGCGAATTCGGGACCATACAGCTCACCGCAGCAGTTAGTGAACGGGAAGCAATCTTGCTCATAATTCGACTTTGCGCAAAAGGCGTAAATTGCTTACCACCAAATGATTTTGGAATAATCAAACCGAGAAAGCCATTGTCCTTAATAAATTGCCAAACCTCAGGCGGTAGGTCTTTTTCTTGATGATGAATCTGCCATTCATCCAACATTGAACAGAGTTGTTGTACTTCATTATCTAAAAATGCCTGTTCTTCTGTTGATAAAGTCGGATAAGGATATTGATCAAATTTTTCCCAATCAGGTGCCCCCATAAACAGTTCTTTTTCCCACCAACTGGTGCCCGCCTCTAGCGCTTCTCTTTCCGTGATACTCATACTCGGCATTGCTTTTGAGAGAATATTAAAAGCAGGCCGACTCACCAAAGCATCACGTAAAGGTGCAATCAAAACAATCACACTGGCGAGAATAATCGGTACACCGAGTAACAGACTCCACGGCGTGATCAACACACTACACAGAATAGCTGCGACAATCGCCACTACACAACCAACAGTTCGCGTAGCTTCAAAATAAAAAACAGCCCATACCACAACTAACTGAATCAATAGGCCAAGCAATATCAATAATACAATCATATTTGCTCCGTTATCTCAGATTGGGATGAAGATGAAATGAGAAAGATCTAAATTAATTTTTGATTTAAAGTCATTCTTTAATAAACAAATGGCTATTTTTTATTCTACATATTGAAGCGCTATTTGCTTGATTAACTACTAAAATTTACACAAAGGCATTCAGATGACACTGAAAAATGAAAATCATGGGTTGAATAAAATACTGCTCTAAAAAATTGGAATCTTTGCCCTCAAAACTCCAAAAATAAAATCATCAATTCTTATTCTTGTTTAACGCCATCAGGCAAAAATAATCACCCAAACATTATGTTTATCATGCATGCAGAAAGTACAGCGATCCCAATTCTATTTAAATTGAAGATGGATCGCTGTAATGACGGATAACGCCTCTCACTTTAAGATGAAGAATTCATCCCACCACCTAAGGCAGCCACCAATTGTGCTGAATTCTTGAGATGTAATTGTTGTAATTCCAACAACCGTTCTTCCGCAGCCAAACGCAGATTTTGCGCTGTGGCAACCTCAAGATAGCTCACCAAACCCGCTTGATAACGCTGTGAAGCAACCCGTTCATTTTCAGTAGATAGCTTGAGAAGCTGTTGTTGCTCTATCATCTGTTTTTGGAACAGTGACGCTTGCAATAAACCATCCTCAACTTCTTTCCAACCTGTCAAAACTGAATGCTTATAGGCAGCAAGTTTTTCATCATAATTGGCTTGCGCCTGTTGAATATCAGCACGCCGCTTTCCACCATCAAACACTGTGCCTAGGACTTTTGCCCCAACTGACCATGCTGTATTCGGGGATTGCAATAGCGTATGGAACACTGGGCTATTCACACTGCTCTCCACGCTAATGGTAAGATCCGGCAGCCATGCGGTTTGCGCTAAACCCAGTTGTGCATGCGTGGTTGCAAGTTCTCGCTCACGACGAATCACATCAGGGCGTTGTGCTAAAAGGCGGCTTGGAATTTGGGTCGGAATCTGGGGAGTACTAAATTGATAAGGACTTTTGTTTAAATTAAAGTCAGCAACATTCTGCCCGACTAAGAGCGCTAAAATATTTTCCTGTAAATCTCGGCTGCGTTGCAGTTCTAACAATTGCACAGCGACTTGTTTCAGTTGGGTTTCGGCCTGAATCACATCTGCACGGGCAATCATTCCCGCTTGATATTGCTGTTGTAAAATACCTACCGAACGTTGATAACTGTGTTGCGTTTGCTGAAGAACGTCCAGTTTGGCATCAAATAAACGAATGCTCCAATATGCCTCTGCCGCCATCAATTGTTGACTGAGTTTAATTGCAGCAAGATCTGCCACAGAAGCTTGTACATTGGCCTGTTGGCCCTCAACCGCTTTTGCAACTCTCCCCCATAAATCTGGAATCCAGCTAGCAGTTAAATTGGCACTAAATTGACGGCTTGTTGCCAGATTTTTTGCCTCGTTATGATGAGCACTTCCTCCCATATTCAAGCTTGGTGCATAATTAGCACGTTGTTGAGCCAATAAAGCAATCGCCTGCCGATACTTGGCTTGTACTTGTTGAATACTCAAATTGTCCTGATCCAGTTGTTGAATCAGTGTGGACAAAATCGGATCATGATAAATCTCCCACCATTGCTGTGGTTTGGTACTGATTTGAGAAGTTTCAATCCATGCTATACCTGCATACTTATACTGTGCAGGGCTCTGAATCTCAGGTTGCTGATAGCTTGCAGGCTTGAACGTATTAGATTGGCAAGCCATCAAAGACATTGCAGCAGCAACACTGATAGAAAGTGTGAAGACTGTTTTTTTCATAGAGACTTCCTATTTATTCCAACGGAGCACATTCAACTGCAACCTAAATTTATTTAAGCCTTGAGCGATTTTTTCAAACATGAGATACATCACAGGCGTAGTATATAAGGTTAATAATTGACCTAAAGCCAATCCACCTACAATGGCAATCCCCAAAGGTTGACGCATTTCCGAGCCTTCCCCCCAACTCAGTGCCAGTGGAATCGCACCCAATAAAGCGGCAGTATTGGTCATTAAAATCGGTCTAAAACGCAATGTCGCTGCGGTAATAACCGACTCGAAAGCGGTGTGACCTTGACGCCGTTGCTGCAAAGTAAAATCAATCAGCAAGATGGCATTTTTCACCACAATCCCAATCAGCAAAAATATGCCCAACAAGGCAATCAAACTAAAGGGAATCTGAAATAGCCGCAAACTGAGTAAAGCCCCCAAAGCGGCTGTCGGAATAGTGGATAAAATGGTAAACGGATGCACAATACTTTCATATGTAATTCCCAATACAATAAAAATCAGCACAATCACTGCCGCAATCAAAGCGGGTGTACTGATTCCCGCCTGTAAACTTTCACTTTCAACATCGCGATCTGTCATGACAAAAATTTCTTTTGGCAGCATGATCTCTGGCAAAACCTGACGAATTGCAGCATCCGCTTGTTCATAGCTATAACCTTTCTTGACCACGTAGCCCACACCCATCGCTGCATATTGATTACGGCGATGCACCCGATCATTGCTGATTCCATAGGTCCATGTGGCGAAATTGCTTAAAGGCACATATGCCCCTTGTTGATTCGGTATTTTGACATCTGCCAAAGCTTCAGGATGCTCGGTAAAGCGTTGATCAACCTCCATCACCACATAGAACTGGTCATTTCGATCATGAATTGTTGAAATCTGGCGTTGTGAAAATGAGTTATTTAAAACACTGGAAATATTTTCAATATCAACACCTAAACGTTTTGCTGCTTCGCGGTCAATATCTAAAGTGACGTGTTGAGCACCTTCATCGCCTTGCGTTTCTACCTCTTCAAACTCAGGCAGTTTGCGCATGGCCTCGGCAACTTTGGGTGCCCATTCACGTAACAGACTCACATTGTCAGATTGCAATAACAATAAATATTCTTGGGCATTGCCACTGGAAAAAGGATCGTCCAATTCCAAATCTTGTTCGACATCTGCTGAGAACACGGCCCCCGCCTGCCAAGGTGCATTTTTCTTTAAACGCTCGACCACCTCTTTGGAAGTTAAACCGTCACGTTCAGCCTTTGGCTTTAAACTCACCATCAAAAATGAGTTGGTCATGCCTCCACCACCACCAGAAGTACCGACCACATCTTGTACCGCAGGATCCTTGAGTAGGGCTTGATTAAACGCGGCAATCTTTGGTTGCATGATTTGAAAAGAAAAACCATCATCACCACGGATAAAAGCACCGACTCGTCCAGTATCTTGTTCAGGTAAAACGCGTTTGGGCAATAAATTGTAGATATAGACAGAAGCCATTATTGCAGCCAACCAAACTACCACAATCAAATAAGCATGTTTTAATACCCAATAGAGAGACCGAATATAAGACTGGGTCAGCCCCTGAATCAAACGATGACTATAACGATACAACCGCGGAGGTTGGGTCAAGGATAAAGGTTTTAAACAACGTGCCGATAAACTTGGCGTTAAGATTAATGAAACAAAAACCGATAACAGCACCACAAAAACCAGCGTGAGCGAAAACTCTCGAAACAAGCGTTCAATTACTCCGCCCATAAACAGAACCGAGAGAAAAATCACGATTAAAGCCAGATTCATGGCTATTAAGGTAAAACCAACTTCCTGAATTCCTTTCACAGCCGCTTGCGCAGGTGAATCGCCTTGTTCAATATAACGCTCAATATTTTCCAGTACGACGATGGCATCATCAACCACTAAACCAATCGCAACAATGATCGCCATAATCGACAGGTTATTCAGCGAAAAGCCAGCCAAATAAATCAGACCACATACACCAATTAAAGTGACCAACAGTGCCATTGCGGGAATCACAGCACTCTGCAAGCGCCCCAACATCAGCACCACCACAATCACCACCAGTAACATGGATAAAAACAAGGTATCCCGTGCTTCCTCTAAACTGTTACGGACAATATTTGAACCATCCATCACCACAGTTAACTGTGCATCACGTGGCATTAGCTCACGCAAAGCAGGCAATTTTGCTTTGATCAGATCAATGGTCGCTACGGTATTGGCATTGGGCTGTCGGCTAATCTTTAATATCACCGCAGGTTGCCCATTATGAAAACCACTGACATAACGGTTTTCAACCGAATCACTGACCGTGGCAATATCTTTTAAGCGGATCACCCCTTGATCAGTGTGTCGGATAATCAGATCCGCAAAATCTTGGGCAGTTTTTAGTTCTGTTGATAAGGTCACTTGCCAACGTAATTGCTGTTGCTCAACCACACCCAAGGCCTGTACCACATTACTTTTCGCGACCGCCTGCCGCACTTGCTCTAGAGACATCCCCGTTGAAACTAAAGCACTTGGATTGATGGTGATACGTACAGCCGGCATGGAAGCACCATCAATCGCAACTTCACCCACCCCGCTGATCTGGGCCAAATTGGGTTGTAATTGTTGAGATGCAATTTCATATAGCTTTGCAGCAGAAAGCTGATTAGAACTCAGTGCCAAATAGAAAATCGGACTTTGACTTGGGTTGATTTTGAAATATTCGGGTGGACTCGGCATACCTGCAGGTAACTGTGACATCGCAGCATTGATGGCAGCCTGAACCTCACGCGCAGCTTCATTGATATCAGTATTCAAATCAAAGTGTAAAACCACCTGTGTCGAACTTTGATTACTGGACGAGTTAATCGCTTTAACACCCGATACCCCCATCATGGCGCGTTCTAAAGGTGTTGCTACAGTTGCAGACATACTTTCTGGACTGGCACCAGGCAAATTCGCCCTGACGACAATGGTCGGAATATCCGCTTGCGGTAATGCGGCAACTGGTAGGCGTAAATAGGCCAATATACCGAGCAGAACGATGGCTACACCCAACAACACGCTGGCAACAGGCCGTTGCACAAACACAGACAACAACGTCATTCAGTTGCCCCTGTTTGTTCAGAGAGTGTCAACTGCGTACTTGGCTTTGATTGCAGTCGATCAAAAAATAAATACACCACGGGTGTGGTGAATAAGGTGAGAACCTGACTCACCAATAAACCGCCTACCATGACCAAACCTAAAGGTTGTCGTAATTCGGCTCCAGAACCAGAGGCCAACATGAGGGGAATGGCGCCGACCACTGCAGCCAGTGTGGTCATCAGAATCGGGCGGAAGCGTAATAAAGCAGCCTGATAAATGGCCTGCTCAGCCGATAAGCCCTGATGACGTTGAGCGGCAAGCGCAAAATCAACCATCATGATGCCGTTTTTCTTGACCAAACCGATCAGTAAAATAATCCCAATCAGCGCAATCATGTCCAACGGCCGCCCCACCATAAATAAGGCCAATAAAGCCCCAATTGCAGCAGAAGGTAAGGTTGAAAGAATAGTAACTGGATGAATAAAACTCTCGTACAGCATGCCCAGCACAATATACATGGTCACAATCGCAGCAATAACCAACCAAAAGGTATGTTGCTGCGAATTTTCAAAAGCGGCCGCAGCCCCTTGCAATTGGACCTGTAGCTCTGGCGGTAAATCGAGGCTCTGCTTAACCTGCTCAATCGCAGCAATGGCTTCCCCTAAAGAGACATCTTTGGCTAAATTAAAGGAAATCCCAACTGCAGGAAATTGCGACTGTTGCTGTAAAAGAATCGGTGCATGTTTTTCGACAATGGTGGCAACGGAACTCAATAAAATCGGCTGTCCCTGATTATTATGTATATAGGTTTGGTTTAAAGCCTCAATACCCTGCGTCAGTTTAGGATCTAACTCTAAAACGATGCGATACTGATTGGATTGAGTATATAAAGTTGCAATTTGCCGCTGCGCAAATAGATTCTGCAAAGCCAAACTAATGTCTTCAACGCTCAAACCTAAACGTGCTGCCGCATCACGATTGACATCGATATAGGCCTGTAAGCCCTGCCCTGCATCTTCACTGGTTACTGCTGCAAATGCAGGCTGCTGACGCAATGCCTGAACCAGCTCAGGTGTCCACTGCTCTACCAATTGATTTTTCGGTGCAGTCACACTCAGTTGGTATTGAGTACGGCTAATTTTGTCCTCAATACTTAACTCTTGTACAGGTTGCATCCAGCCTTTAATACCATGTACCTGTGCAAAGTTTTCACTCAGCCGCGCCATCACATCCGTTGCGGGTTCACGTTCAGCATGGGATTTTAAATTGACCAGAATACGTCCATTGCTTAACTTGGGATTATTGGCATCCACACCAATAAAAGAAGACAGACTGGCAACCGCTGGATCTTTTGCAATTACTGCTGCCAAAGCTTGTTGGCGTTCGCTCATGGCCTGAAATGAAATCTGGTCAGGGGCTTCAGTGACCACCTGAATGACACCATTGTCCTGTACTGGGAAAAAGCCTTTCGGAATCGACCAATACAACAGTCCCGCCAGTACCACTGTTGCCAACATCACCATCAAGGTCAGTACTTGGTGTCGAAGTACCCATTGCAACAACTTCGCATAATGCTGAATGACTCGATCCAGACTCCATCGACTTGGTTGCTCTGCATGCTTCGGTGCATCTTTGAGTAAATAGGCACACATCATTGGGGTCAAGGTCAGAGACACCACCAAAGACAGTGCAATGGCTGCTGCCAGTGTCACGGCAAACTCATGGAACAGCCGCCCAACGACATCCCCCATGAACAACAAAGGAATCAAAACTGCAATCAGAGAAATCGTCAAAGAAATGAGGGTAAAGCCAATTTCTTTTGATCCTTTCAGCGCTGCTTGCAACATGCTTTCACCTGACTCGCGGTGTCGTGCAATATTTTCAAGCATCACGATGGCATCATCTACGACGAAGCCTGTGGCAATGGTTAATGCCATTAAAGTCAGGTTATTGACCGAGAAACCAAGGAAATACATCAGTACAAAAGTGCCGATAATCGACAGCGGTACGGCAATACTTGGAATCAGGGTCGCAGCAAAATTACGTAGAAACAGGAAGGTGACCAACACCACCAGACACACGGCGAAGACCAATTCTTTTTGCACATCTTTAATCGAGCTCCGAATACTCTCCGTTCGATCAGTTAATACGCGAATGTGAACATTTTCAGGCAGGTTTTGTTGTAACTCAGGTAGGATTTTTTTGATTTGATCTGCCACCTCAATCACATTGGCATTGGGTTGTCGCTGAATATTCACCAAAATAGCAGATTGGCTATCCGCCCACGCTGCCATATAACGATCTTCACTGCCCTCAAGCACTTGTGCGACATCTTTTAGACGAATCGGTGCGCCATTGTTCCAACGTAAAATCAGGTTTTCATAATCAGAAATCGAACGCATCTGATCGTTGGCATCGAGCATGGTCGATCGAAAAGGCCCATCAAAACTCCCTTTTGGTTGATTGGCATTGGCAGCAGCAATCGCAGCACGCACATCTTCAGCACTGAGCTTAAACGCTGCCAAGGCAGCTGGGTTCATCTGCACACGAATGGCGGGACGTTGTCCCCCTGCCAGACTTACCATCCCCACCCCAGAAAGCTGCGACAGTTTTTGCGCCACTCGCGTATCAACCATGTCATAGACCGTGGTCAGTGGCAAACTCTCAGAACTAATCGCAAGGGTTATCACGGGTACATCGGCAGGATTCACTTTGCGATAGATGGGTGGCGTGGGTAAATCATTCGGCAATTTACTGCTGGCAGTACTCAAGGCCGATTGTACTTCTTGCTCCACAATGCCCAGTTCGGCAGATAACTCAAATTGCAGGGTGATCACCGAAGCACCGACCGAGCTATTCGAAGACATTTGCTTCAAACCTGCAATCTTGCCCATCTCCCGTTCTAAAGGTGAACTGATAGTTCGCTGCACCGTATCTGGATTTGCACCCGGCTGAAAGGTGTAAATCTGAATAATCGGATAATCAACCTGCGGTAATGCCGATACAGGTAATAAACGCCACACCAACAGGCCACTAAAAAATAGCGCCAACATCAACAAAGTAGTGGCGACGGGTCGTATAATAAAGAATCTAGAAATATTCATACGCTTACCCAGCTACAGTTTTTGCGGGTATTGGCTTAGAAACATCATCCTGAATGACTTGTACTTCTTGCCCTTCTGAAAGTCGATCAATCCCCTCTAAAACAACACGTTCATTGCCCTGAAGACCTTCAACAATTTCAGTCTGTCCTTGTGAAACCACACCCAGTTTTAACAGACGCACTTCGGTTTTATGTTCTTTATTGACAATATAAACATAAGTTCCTTTTGCGCCATGTTGGATGGCGTCACTTGGTAGATGCACTGCATTTTGCAAGGTCTTGGCATTTAAACGAACATTGACAAATTGATTCGGAAATAAAGCATCATCCAGATTGGCAAAAACAGCTTTAACTTTAAGTGTGCCTGTATTCAGATCAATCTGGTTATCCAGTGCTTGAACTGAGCCTGTTGCCAATTGTTTTTGTTCTGCACGATCCCAAGCACTCACCTGAATGCTTTGTTTATTTTTAGTGGCTTGGCGTACGATGTCTAAATAGTTTTCCGCAACGGCAAACTGTATATACACTGGATGGATTTGAGTAATACTCAATAGGCCCGTTGCTTCATTGGCCTGAATTAAATTGCCTGCATCTTTGAGGCGAAAACCAACACGTCCATCAATCGGTGCATATATTTTGGTATAAGACAGCTGTAACTTTGCCGCATCAACCTGTGCTTGATTGGCTTGCATCTGTCCTTTGAGTTGATTGACTAAGGCTTGCTGTTGATCGACCTGTTGCTTGGCAATCGAGTCTTGCTTATACAGCAACTGATAGCGATTCAATTCAGTTTGTGCATTTTGCAACTGCGCTAAATTTTGTTGCTGTGTCCCTTGTGCCTGTGCCAATGCGACTTGAAATGGTGTCGGATCAATTTGTGCTAACAATTGCCCTTTCTTGATGTATTGCCCCTCTTGGAAATACAGCTTTTGCAGCACACCAGACACCTGACTTTGCACATTCACAGTATTGGTAGGCACGACCGTACCAATCGCCTTAATTTGTAATTGCAAGTCTCCACGTTGTACCCCCACCACACGAACAGGCACGGGTTTGCTCCATTGGCTAAACGACTCTTGTTTATTGGCTTGCGACTTTTTCCAATAGTTCCAGCCCCATATCACCAAGAGCAAAAGCACAATAAAGCCAATCAACCATTTGATTTTATTTGATCGAGAATGCTGTTGTGGTTTTAAATCAATCTGTTGTTCACTCATGACATACTCTACTTATTCAAATAAAATTCATTAAAAATATGGGAGACGAAGAAAACACAAAATGTTCCCCTGCATTGGTTTAGTCGAACGAGATTCAAAATCAGCTCAATTTTTTCTGTAAAAGTATGTATACAATTTTATTGATATTAAGAACAATTATCATTACTATTTGAAAATATTTTTTCCATCCGCCTTTAACTGTGCATCTCCCTGCTCATTTGTGGACTCCTTGCTATGAACCTGAACGTAGAAAAACAGTTATGGTTTAGCCACGTTTATCAATCACAACAAAGCTCGTTGTTGTCATGGTTTAAGCACAAGCTACAGCACCACCATCAATCGGAAGATTTGAGTCAGGAAGTGTTCTACCGTGCTTTGAAAAGTGACTATTGCTTTGAAAAGATTAAAGAACCTCAGGCATGGTTAATGGGCATCGCCAAGCATGTAATTATTGATTATTGGCGACATCAGCATGTAGAACACCTGTATTTAGACGCACTTGCACAACTTCCCGAAGATTACTATCCATCGGCCGAATACGAAGTCTGTATTCGAGAAACGCTTTATCAAGTTCATTTAATGTTAGAAAAACTGCCCCAACGTACTGCACAGGTGTTTTTATTATCACAATTGGATGGACTAACTTATCGTGCCATTAGTGAAAAACTGGATATTTCTGAAGCAACGGTCAAAAGAGATATGAAACAGGCTTTCTTGGCCTGTGTTAGTCTTTATAATCAGACCGATTAATTTGCTGAATTTGCTTTTCTGCCATGTCTCAAATCCCTAAAATTCCTGACCATGTGTTGGATGAAGCCACCGATTGGCTCGTGCTATTACATTCAGGTGAAATGACTGAGCTACAGCAGCAACAATTTGAACTATGGCAGGCAGAAAAAAAAGAACACGCCTTAGCCATTCAACACATCAATAGATTTACACACGGCTTAACAGGATTATCCAACCACTTCCCTTCAGAATCTTTAGTGCAGTCCAATCAAAAATTTAATCTGACAGCAAAACGAAATATGCTGTTAAGCCTTTCAGGATTGCTGGTTCTCGGTTGTGCGACTTATTTAATGCCTTGGGCAAAATGGCAATCTGATTATCATACTCAGGTGGGTGAAATTAAAACCGTTTCACTGAAAGATGGCTCCAGCTTGATATTGGCCAGTGATAGTTATATCAACGTGGATTTTTCTGAACAGATCCGACAAATTCAACTGATCGAAGGTGAAATTTATATCCAGACGGCAAAAGATCCACAGCATCGTCCATTTATGGTGAAGACCAAAGATGGTGCAATTGAAGCCTTAGGTACGCAGTTTACGGTTCGCCAAGAACATCATGATCAGACTCGGGTCAAAGTCTATCAACATGCGGTCGCGCTACAGCCTCTGGATTCTGGGCAACGTCAGATTTTAAAACAAGGCCAACGTGCATATTTCGACAATCAACAGATCTCTAAACCGTTGCCATTGAATAACGAGCAACCCTATTGGACACAACAATTGCTGGTGGTAGAACAATGGCCTTTACAGAAAGTACTGGATGAATTGTATCGTTATAAAAAAGGGACCTATCTTATCGATACTGAACTGAAAAACATCCCGATTTCTGGGGTATTTTCATTGCAAAATCCTCAACAGAGTCTCGATACACTGGCCTACACCCATCAACTAGAGCTCAACTATTACAGTCCGTACTTATTAAAAATAAAAAAAAGATAAAAATTTGATCCTTTTTTTGATCTGATCCGACTTATAGAGAAATACACTCCCACTCGAGAAGACCACATGAAGGATTATCAGGCGAAAAGTACCTTGGCGTTGGCTGTACGCGCAATCTTATGGGGCATGCCACTCAGCGTTGTCAGCATCGCAACAACGTCTGCCTATGCTGCAAATGTTTATCAGATTTCGATTAGCTCAACCACACTCGATCAAGCACTTAAACAGCTAGCGATTCAAACAGGCACCACCATCAGCTATGATTCGGCCACACTCTCTAAAATAAAAAGTACTGCACTGAAAGGAAATTATTCAGTAGAAACTGCTTTAGACGTTTTGCTCAAACCACATGCATTTGAAGCAGTCAAAGTCGCCAATGCGGGATATAGCATTCAAGCCAAAGCAGCTGTAGCAGCGATTGAACCTAAAGTCGTTAAGTTAGAAGCGATTCGTACCAAAGCAAATGCAATGGCTGGAGCAAATCAAAGTAGCGAAACTGGTGTAGCACAATTAGCGACGATTCATCTGAGTGCAGATAAAGGAAAAAACCTCACCACAGAAGGTTCTGGCTCCTATACTGCCAAGGCAACAACCGCCTCAACTGGCTTGGCTTTAACCCTAAAAGAAACACCTCAATTGGTCAGCGTGATTACCAATCAGCAAATGAAAGACCAAAACCTGACGCAACTGACCGATGTCATTTCACAAGCCGCAGGTTTAACCATTAACCAAACGGGAAACATCGGCAGTGATAACTCGCCTGTTTATGCACGCGGTCAAACGGTTGATAACTATTTACTCGATGGCGTAAAGCTTATGAGTTCATATACTGCTATTTTTCAAAGTCAGGATACTGCTTTATTTGACCGTGTTGAAGTGGTACGTGGTGCCAATGGTTTAATGACAGGTGCTGGTTCTGCAAGTGCCAGTATCAATATGGTTCGCAAAAAACCGTTGCAAGATTTCAAAGCCTCTGTGAGTACAAGTGCAGGCTCATGGGATACTTATCGCACCGATATTGATGTTTCCAGCCCCTTAAATGCCTCGGGCAGCGTTCGGGGTCGTACCGTTTTAGCCTATCAAACAGGTGACTCCTATTTAGATCGCTATAGTGAAGAACGAAAAATTGCCTATGGTGTTGTTGAAGCAGACCTCACAGAAAGAACCAAAGCCAGTTTAGGAGTCAGCTATCAAAAAATGGATATTTCAGGTATTGCCCGTGGTGGTTTACCTTCATTTTACACAGATGGCAGTCTAATCGATTGGTCGCGTTCAGACTCGAATGCTGCTGACTGGACCTATTCAGATCGGACCACGACCGCATATTTTGCAGATGTAGAGCACGAATTTAACAACCGCTGGAAACTCAAAGGTACTGCCTCAAGAACAATTACAGCATCGGACGAAGTAGTCGGTTATATCTACTCGAATGGGATTGATAAACAAACCGGGGCCGGCGCTATGATTTATGCCACCCGTTGGGATTATAAACCAACTCAAGATCTATTTAACTTAACATTAAATGGTTCTTTTGACTTATTTAGCCAAACACATGAAGTCGTTTTAGGTACAACCTACGCTAAAAGTAAAAATAAACGTCCAACCTATTCTGGCTGGAACAATGGTATGGATTGGGAAGGCAAACTAGATAATATCTTTGCATGGGATGGGCATAATCCGACTCGGCCAGCGACCATGATTGATGGTGCTTACAGTGGTGATGATCAGAGCCAATCCGTATTTGGTGCAATACGTCTGAAACTTACTGATCCACTGGCTGTGATTTTAGGCACTCGCGTAGAAAACTGGGAACGCGTTACGCGCAACTTTAATACCACTGATAAGGTCACATCATATAAAAAACAACAAGAAAACGGTGAGGTCATTCCATACTTCGGTATTACTTACGACATAACAGACCAATGGACAGGCTATGCCAGCTATACCACCATTTTCTCTCCACAAGATAAACTAGATATTCATGCAAACTATTTAGAGCCCTTAATCGGGAATAGTACAGAACTTGGGATTAAAGGTGCTTTCTTTGACAATCAGTTAAATATTGGTGCTGCCATTTATCAAACTCAGGAAGATAACAAAGCGGTAGAAATCATTGATGCAGAAGGTAATAAAGTAAAAATTATCGGTCCAAGTGGCAGTGAAGTACAAGCCTATCGTACCGAATCTGGAACAAAAAGCCGTGGTTTTGAAATCGAAAGTACAGGAAAACTGACAGATCTATGGCAAGTTTCTGCAAGCTTTTCACGTAATCTCTCTCAAGACAACAAGGGCAAAAACTTAAATACCAGCATCCCGAATAATACAGCCAAACTATTTACCACTTATACCCTACCATATCTCGATGAAGCACTAACAATTGGCGGTGGCCTTCGTTGGCAAAGTGAAATTTATCAAGATGGTGGACCAAATGGCGCTCGCTTCACACAAGACAGCTATGCTTTAGTCGACTTAATGGCACGTTATAAAATCAATGAAAACCTGTTGGTGAATTTCAATTTAAATAATCTATTTAATGAAAAATACCACTTGGCGACCACCAATAGCTATTATGGTGCCCCAACCAATTTCCGCGTGGGTTTGAAATATGACTGGTAAAACCAACTAGTCTTATCTTCCATTCACAAATAAAAAGAGGAAACTTTTGTTTCCTCTTTTTATTTCACTACGATGCAGCCAAGTCTTAAATCAAACTCACGATCAACAGCAATCCGAATAAAACAGTCACAATCACATTGGCCTGCAATAGTTTTTTTGGCTGATAAGTTAATAATAACCCGACTGCCAAAGCGGCAAAGGTGATACACCCCAACCATTCAGATAGACCAATCGAAGCACCTTTAAAGTAAATCGTAACCACCGCCGAAATGAGCAGAATCACCCAGCCTGCAATTTCAAAACATCGACTATTTTTAACAGAGATTTGAACAGTAAAAATATCGCGCTGATGCTTACTCATTCCACAAGCCAAACTCGACAAGGCCACCACTGCAACACACCACAACATCAATGCTGCCATTATGCTTGCTCCTGTACAGCTTGGACCTTAGGCTGTTTTTTCTGCTTAACTGGTAAACCTTGGTAACGCTTTAATTTGTAGTAAGAATAGATAAAAATCAGACCTAAAATAAGACAAACCAAATCAAAACTGGCGATCATCCATTGCCCATGATAGATACTCACCCATAGCGCTTGACCACCCGTAAGGAAATTCAGAATTGGCATAAACAAGAATAATACTGCTGCTAAAGCCAGTTGCTCCAACCATGCAGGACGATGAGCTCGAATAGCCGCATGAATTAAGCACACAAGCCATGCGATAAAGAACACATTAATTTCATGTGGAGAACGTTCAGCGAGTTGTGCAGGGATAAAACGATTGGCAATAAAATAGGCTGCACAGGCAATTGGCAAGCCTGTAATGGCAGCAATATTCAGGACCTCAACTACACGATGACCAAAGGGCTTATAACCTAATTTTTGTACATCTGGAATGCGTTTTACCACCCATAAGATCAAACCAGAAGCCACCATCATGGTGCCCAATATACCCGATAAAAATAACAACCAACGTAACACCGAATCCACACCATGTGCCATATGCAGCCATGTCACTAAGGTATAAATGGCCTTTGGAGTCGAGTTAACTGGCTTGGCTTCGTCAATCAATTGTCCTGTGACCGCATTAAACTTAACCGAAGGAATACTCTCACGATCAAGTAATGTCGTCGTGCGTGTTGCATTGAATTGAACATCAGCTTCAATGGTGTTCGGTTTATTCACTCGAATAGAGGAAATTGGATTATCACCCCAGCCTTGTTGAACTTGTTGGCTCAATGCGATCAGGTTCACCATCGGTGCAGCTGTAATCACAGGCATTTCTTGTTTGGATTCACCACGGCCACCACCTCGATTACCGCGTCCTTCTTCTGCTGCTTCTTTGCGTTTTTGTTCTGCCAATAAGCGTGCCTGTTCAGGTGTTTTAGCAACAGGTTCATTCAGTATTTGATAGAAATTTTGACCGCTGCCGTAATGGCTGTTCATCGCCCATGGCATAAACATAAACATCAATAGTAACAAACCACTAAAGGTAATCATGATATGGAATGGCAAGGCAAATACCGCTGTTGCATTATGCGCATCTAACCATGAACGTTGGCCTTTGGCTGGACGGAAAGTAAAGAAATCCTTGAAAATCTTTTTATGGGTAATGATGCCACTAATAATTGCCACAAACATGAATAACGTCGCAACTCCGACAATCCAACGTCCCCAAATACGTGGCATACCATAGAGTTCAAAATGGAAGCGATATAGGAACCCCCCTCCACGCGTTTCACGTGCTTTAATTTCCTGACCCGTTTGTGCATCTAAATAGATTTCACCACCACGGCGACGACCTTCACCAGGCTTACGGACATTCAGCATAATAGCTGGTTGGCGTTCATTGGCAAAACGAATATTCCAGCTTTCAGCGGGTTGCCCGTTTTGACTTAAATACTGTAATGCATAACCTAATTGCTGCTGTTGTGAAGTCGTATTCACAGACTGGTGCAATTCAGGTTTCATCCAAACCGTAATTTCATTTTGGAAAAAACTAAGCGTACCCGTGACAAAAACCGCATAAAGCAGCCATCCTAGGAGTAAGCTGGTCCATGTATGCAACCATGACATGGATTGGCGTGGGCCTTCATTCTTACCATCAACACGCATTACATTACCCTTTTAAAAACCAATACATCACAGTCATTAAGACACTCGGAACAATAACGCCCAACCACACTTTCAGCGTTGAATTGACCAGAAATACCCAAATAAACACGGCACAATGGATCACGAAAGCCAACATGGTTGCGCCAAAAACAGCATTCGCCTTTAAGGGTTCTGCTGAAAAAAAAGCCCCCATCAACATTGCCGCTATCGAAGCAAAGTAATAGCCACCAAAAATTGCCAAGATAAAACGTGAAAAAATCATCAATCGATATTTAATCAATGATGATTGTTCCACCTTCTTTTTTGTGACCCTTTTGGCTGATCCCAAAGGCACAGACGCTTCAATATTCATAAAAACACCCAACAAGGTGACGATGATGCAAAATAATCGTCACCACTATTTAAGGAAGATTAGAAAGAAAACTTAAGGTTTAGATAATATTGGCGACCACGAACATCACTATATTTACTCAGATAGGACTGTGTCCCATACATATCAACCGTATAATCGTTGAATAAATTCTGGATACCAAAACTTAGCTCACTTGAACTCTGTTTGATTAACTTACTGGTCGGTAATTTCACTTTGGCAAAAATGTCATGGTAGATTTGATCTTCGATTTTCAATTTTTTATCGGCACGACCCGTTTGATTCAAAATCGCAGTCGCATTAACCATGTCATAAGAACCATAATATTGGCTTGCCCAACCAAAGCCCCAATTGTCATTGGCCTGGAGATAAATAGAGGCATTGGCACGATGTTTTAATGGTGCATCTGATACCGCACCACCAACAAGGCTGACAAAATTCTTTTCTGGGTCAATCAGATTATGTTTTTGTCGATATTCGTTGACATGGGTATAGCCCAGATTAAATGTGGTTTCTCCAATCATGCTATCAAAGCGGTAATTTAAATTGGTATCAATCCCACTGGTTTTAAGGTTTAAAGCGTTGAATGGCGTGGTATCAATTGAGACCACATCCCCAGCTTGGTTACGTTTAATGCGGCTGCCATATTTACTTTGATTGTCTAAAATATATTGGGCATCGATCGAACTGATATTATTGGTTTTTTTAATGTTGTAATAATCAACCGATAAACGTAAATCAGGAATAGCTTCAGGTGTTAGTACAATACCCGCATTAATACTCTTTGAGCTTTCTGGGGTTAGATCAGGATTGCCGTCAGAAATACGTTCATAAGTGCTAATAATTTTACCCGTTGCTGGATCTGTTAATGTCGCTCCCGTCACTTGGGTCGACGTCGGTTGAGAAATCTGCGAAACCGATGGCGTCACAAAGCCTTCACTATAAGAAGCACGGAACATCAATTGGTCATTCGGTGCAAAGCGGAAACCCACTGTTGGCGTAATTGCATCAAATTTTGATTTACCAGAATCACTATAGTTTAAAAATTTAGAACGATAGCCCGTAGCAGGATCAATTTTACTGTCATATTGTGGAATTTTGGCTTGGACATTAAAATCCTCATAACGTGCAGCCAATTGCACATCCAGTAATTTGGCGAAAGGTAAATTCAGCTCAGGTGAAATCACTGGAATGTTAAATTCCGTGTAAACACTGGATGCATTGCTCTTACGTTCAGTCGGCTTCACCCAAGGATTGTCGACATGTTGATGATCCGCAAAGCCTTCACTTTCATAACGGCGATGCTCGATCCCCGTGGCCAATCGAATATCGCCTGCATACCATTTTGCAATTGGACCCGTGGCTCGAATCGAGAAATCATTTAAGGTCTGCTGTGTATTATTTTTTGGATAGTTCCAGTATTTTGAAATCAGATCGGTTGGTGTCGTGGTGAAATCTTGCAAAAAATCAATTGAATTATTGGCTGTATCTTTATTCCATGCACTGGCTTTTGGATTCTTGCCACCCTGACGTGTATAACGTTGACGAATATCCGATTTACTCCATGCATAATCTGCCGAGAGTATCCATTCTGGTGTAAGGTCAAAGGTAAAGCCCGTCGCAACTTTCTTCTGGGTGGTTTCAAAGGTGTCCTTGGCAAAGGCACCTAGGCTATCCAAACGCATTGGATAATTCACCAGAATATCCTTGCCAAAAGGATTATGCGGACTATCTTTACTCACTGTTACCACGTTATAACCGTGCGGTGAGGTATTAAATGACCAACCCTCTTCTTTTTCGTAACCTGCTTCAAGAAAGACATTCAGCCGGTCGGTAAAATCTCGATTTAAAGACAAACCAAATGCTTCCGTCTTGGTATCGTAAAGCAAGGCTTCTTTGCCTGACCAAGCACTCACCCCATCGGATAAACCTAATGCATAGCCTTGACCCAGTTGACTGGTATTCCCATTCCAACCTTTTGGAATGTGAGCCATAGATGATCCCCAACCTGGCATCAACTCTGAACCATCTTTGCTGCGAATATTGGTCAAATTACCCGCAGGCGGATTGACCTTATCCCCAATAAGACTATTCGGATTGTTCTTCAAAATATTTTGACGTGATTTACTTTTCCAGTCACGTTCACTCGCCAATAAGCTATCTTGATCCTTTTTCGATGCAGTCAACATGACATGAGTACGACCATCTTCTAAAGAAAAGCCCGACACCAAGTTGAAAGCTTTGGCAGGTTGCTGATTATCAACCGTATCGCTATAGCGCACGTTCACTTCCGTGCCGACATAGTCTTTACGTAAAATCACATTGATCACGCCACCAATCGCACCACTTCCATAAATTGCAGCGGCTGATGTTGGTAATACCTCAATCCGCTCAATGGCAGCCAATGGAATATTATTTAAATTCGGTTGATCGGTAGATTCTGATGTGCCACGATTCCCTGTTCCCGCACTACGGCGGCCATTAATCAATACCAATGTTTGGCTGGTTCCAAGTCCACGTAAATTAATTTGACTCGATGTACCAGAGAAATAACTCGAGTTATTGGTTGACGTTGCCATTGGCAATACTTTAGACAATAACTCCGTCACTGTGGTTGTACCTGAACGCTCAATCTCATCGCGCTCAATCATAGTATAGGCTTGTACATCATCTTCAGTACGGGGAATATCCATATTGCCCGATTTATATGCGACCTCTGATTTGCTTGCTGTTACAGCAATAGTCGGCAGCGTCGAGGCTTTATCGGTATTGTCTTGTGCAAAGAGCTGTGGAGAAGCCAACACCAATAAAACAGAAGTACACAATGTTGTTCTAATAAATTTTGATGATTTGGGAGTTAAATTGTGTTCTGACATGTAAGAACCTTAATTCATTATTAAAAATTTCGTGAATAATACACAAAAGCAACAAAAATAACAATAATAATGAGAATTATTATCAATACATATTTTTATAGATCTAAATGAATATTCTGTGTTAACAATGAATGAACGGGTTCAATGTAAGTCGTGATTATTAAAATAAAAAAAAGCTTGCAAGCATACTCAATCTTGCAAGCCTTAATTTTGCGCCTTTAATTATTATTATTTTTATTACTGGTCAGACTTCATATCCCATAAGTTTTTCTGATAATCTTTAGCAAAATCAACAAACTCTTTAGGGAAAATATTTCTGAAATTTGAATGTGGGTCAACAATCACATCTACCATATCTTTCACATGTACATCGGCTGGTGACTGTTCAATCGGGAATGATAAATTACTATGATCGAAAATATTCTTTTCAGGTTCATACCATTCGCGTGAAGCTTCAATTAATCGATCGTTAAACCCCGTTAAATATGGCCCAGGATTGATCGTTGCAATACTAATTCCAAAAGGAATCATTTCCATTCTTAATGATTCAGCAGTTGCTTCCAAGGCATGTTTTGACGCACAGTACGCACCATTTTGCTCAGCAGTGATTAAGCCTGCGATCGACGAAATGAAAATAACTCGTCCAGATTTACGTTTATGGAAAATATGCAAGAATGCTTGTGTTAAAGCGATTGTCGCAAAAAAGTTGACTTCAAATTGCTGTCTCAACACACGCAATGGGATATCAACAATCGCCCCACCCTGACCTATTCCTGCATTGTTGACTAAGATATCAATATCTAATTTGGTCGCGTACTCACGATCAAACTCGTTAGTGATATCAAGTTTGAAAATATTAATGTGTACATTTTGTTTTTTTGCTTCTTCTTGCAGTGAAGTAATTTGATTGGTTACTTCAACACCCGCATTAACAATATAACCGCGTTTTGCCAGCTCCAAACTGAATAATTTACCAAAACCACTTCCAGCGCCAGTCACTAATACTTTTTGCATTTTTACACCTTTCTCACTAAGAATTGTCCAAGTTGTTCTGCTATTTCTTTGTCTTTAAGAGGAGCAGTAGATGAAACACCGAGGTATTGTTTTTTACCTGATGGATTGGCAACCACCTTTCCACCATCAATAAAACAATAATTTTGGTCAAATAGAGCGACTTGCCCTAAGTCTTTGATTGAGGCATAGACGTCATGATTATCCGCTTGGAATAAATAGGAGGTTTTTGCCTTAAGCTGACTAAATTCAGTACTAAGCGGAATTGCAGGCCCAATTTTTATGAAAAAGATTTGCTCTCCCTTATCATCAAGTAATGAGACACAAAGTCCGACATCTTGTATTACTGCAATTTCTTCAATTTTTTCTATAAAATCTTTAATATTTTTCATTATTTTACCTACATTAAATATTAAGATTAACTTAATCTATAGTTTAATTTTACATGTAAATTTAAGAATAAATAGGTATAACTTTATACTATTTAAGTATGCTTTCTGTGAGTGAGAAAATTTTAAATAAGACTACTGCAATCAAAAAAAATCATAAAACATTGTTTTATATTAATTATAATATTTTGCGTTTTAAAATTATTTTTCCAAATTTAGTTTTACTGTGATTATTCAGTTTTGTATTTGCTCAACGATAGATGCTGTTGCTAAAGCTTATTTTTAAAGGTTAAATCATCAGAAAAGCATCACCAGCTTGGGCTGGGATGCTTATATAAAAGAGATTAAAACTTAAAGGTGTACATGGTCATGATACGATTTTCAACGTAATCAGTCCCCGGATTATTGCCAGCACCATATTCAATATTGGCACGGATATGACGCCATTCAAATCCTAAACCTTTGAGTTTCCCTTCTGGAATCACATAATTAACAATAACATCCGTCTCGGTTTCCTTATTGTCTTTTAAACCTGGACGATAGATTTCACTACCATTCAAATAACGTAAGGTCAACTTCAGCCCTGGCACACCAGCATTGGTAAAATCGTAACTGTATAAAGCATGCCAAGTGAATTCTCTGGCTTTATAGAATGCTAATGCAGACCAGCTTTGCAAATAAAGCTGAGGAACATAACCATTTAACAGCGGAATATTATGATCCCCTGTCTGTTTCTGTATCCCAGCTACAACGGTATGCGGTCCATTTTGCGCACTTGCTTGTAAGCCTAAAGATTTAGCATTGATATCACCAAAATAGGCATCGCCATCTTCTTTATAATTAAAGTACCGTGCATCCACTTTAACTTTGGTTTTATCAATTTGCTCGGCATAACTCGCACCAACATAGTGTTGTTGATAAATATCTTCTAATTGCCCAAACCAATACGCTGTCGAAAATTTAGGCGTCATGGCGTAGTCAAGCCCAATAAAATTAAGCCCATCACTATTCTTACTTGGATCAGTCGATGCACCTAAGGTTATTTTTTCATACTCATCATTATCACGTGCATTGACGTGGGTAAAACGCCCAGCAGATACTTTTAAATTTTTAATATCTTTGTTTTCTAACATTGCCCCCGCATAAGTGGTGACCAATTGTCGAGAGTCATCAATGAATAAGACCGGTGTTTTTGGAAAAAGCTCACCAACTTTAAGCTCTGTATTTTGATATTTCAATTTGAGCGTTGCACCCAGTTTTAAATAATCACGCTCTTGCCGACCTGCCTGCGTATCATATTTAAAAGCGGTATCAAGACGTTCGTCATAGCGGTCCGTCAACCGCAGCGCATATTGAAAACCTAAATCTAACCCAACCTGCACAGGTGTATCGGTATATCCTGATTCAAAGCGTCCGGTAAAGCCTTGCGACCAACTGCCTAGATCTTTATCGGTATTTTCATAGTCACGTTCAACATAAAAGTTACGTAAATACAGGCTTTTTTGGCTATCTTCCAAGAAATCAGCATAAGCAGCATTCACATTTAAGCAGCCAAAAATTGTATAAAAAGCAACCCGCTGCGCCTTATAAAGCGTATTTGGTTTTAACATGGGAAATCCTTTCCGAAGTTTTGAAATTATTGTTGGTGCAATTGATGAGTTGATACCTAACCCATTGGAAAGACCAATCTTTCATGCCTCTTTAAAATATGATCAAGTTCATTTGGATATATTTAAAGATAACAATTGGTCACAGCTTATTATTTGAATTATTAATGTATTTTTCCATAGATAATGAAGTATATAGTTATACCTTTTAGGTCTACTTTTATTCTTTAGTGATTTTGAGTATTGGAAATAAAGCGGCTCGTAGACCGCTTTTAAAGCTACAATGAAAATAAAATCTATATGTTTGAGCGTTTTATCTTTCAAACATGAGCGGGCTTAATCGCTGTCTAGTTGGATTGGAATTCCTTCCTCTTCAAAGACCTGTTTAATACACTCTAAAATCTGCGGCAGATAAGGACTTTGATCCATATTGCGAACAGCCAAGGAAATCGGACTATAAGCCTCTAAATCCAGAATCGGAATATAGACTAGATTTTTCATCCCGATATCACTGGCACTTTCTGGAATGATACAGATCCCTTCTCCAGATGAAACCAAGCCTAAAGCCATGTGAATCTCGCGAACCTCAACCATATCTTTCGGAACGAGTCCCAACTCAGTAAAAATCGACTGAATCAAAGTTGAAAAATTCGGCTTTTGCGTCGCAGGATAAGAAAAAATCGGTTCATTGATAATTTGAGATAGATAAATCCCTTTGTCCATATAGCGCGTTAAATGATGGTTTTTATGAATCGCTAATTTCAATTTTTCTTTACGCAATAAAATCCGCTTTATTGAAGGATCACTAATTCTTAAACGACCAAACCCCAGATCTATTTTTCCGAGCTTCAATGCTTCAATTTGATCTTTGGTTCCGTATTCAAGCAATTCCACCTGAATATCAGGATGATTTTGGCGGAATAAATAAATCACTTGGGGTAATAATGCATACAGTAATGAACTGACATAACCAATTCGAACAATGGTGTTGACTGAGCTAATCCGTTTCGCCATCGAAGCTGCTTGTGCAGTATGAGTCAAAATTTGCACGGCATGCTGATAAAAGAACTGTCCAGCCTCAGTGGTTTTTACGGGACGTGAGCCTCGTTCAAACAATAAAATGCCCAGTTCTTCTTCCAGTTTTTGTATTTGACGACTCAAAGGTGGCTGAGCAATACATAACTTTTCTGCAGCTTTGGTAATACTCTGTTCCTCTACCACCGTCACAAAATAACGAAGATGTCTTAATTCCATTTAATATACCTTTTAAGTATCTAAAAATACCAAATTCTGCCTAGTTCTAAATATTACATTAATTTAGGGTATGTAAATAGGTGAAAACTGAAGAAAGATGAAAGATGTATAAATCCATAGAAACCCTACTAATCGAGATCCCGACCATCCGCCCACATAAGATGGCTGTCGCAACCATGCAAACCCAAACCTTGGTACTGATTAAAGTCACCACAGAGGATGGTTTTATTGGTTGGGGCGAAGCAACGACGATTGGTGGTTTAGGTTATGGTGAAGAAAGTCCTGAAAGCGTCAAAACCAATATAGAGCATTACTTTTCGCCATTGTTAAAAACTTTGGACAGTTTTAATGTGGCACAAACGCTACAGCATATTCACCGATGCATCAATGGCAACCGTTTCGCCAAATGTGCCATACAAACAGCTTTACTTGATATCCAAGCGCAGCGTTTAGGCTTGCCATTGAGTGAGGTTTTAGGTGGGCGCTTACGCGATAGCGTGCCTGTACTTTGGGTTCTTGCTTCAGGCAACACAGAAAAAGATATTGCTGAAGCGCAGAAAATGATTGCATTGAAACGTCACAATGTTTTCAAGCTGAAAATTGGTTCACGTCCAGTCGAACAAGATGTAGAACATGTTTTAGCCATCAAAAAAGCATTGGGTAGTGAAATTTCAATTCGTGTAGATGTTAACCGTGCTTGGTCAGAACTCACTGCCATTAAAGGGATTCAGATGCTGCAAGATGGTGGCGTTGATCTGATTGAGCAGCCTTGTGCAATTCAGAATACCGATGCCATGCAACGTCTGACCCGTAAGTTTGATATTGCAATCATGGCGGATGAATCATTAGCTGGTCCACAAAGTGCCTATGAATTGGCAAAGTCGAATGCCGCTTCGGTCTTTGCGGTAAAGATTGCA
This sequence comes from Acinetobacter sp. ANC 3882, assembly GCF_022549545.1. Lineage (NCBI taxonomy): Bacteria > Pseudomonadati > Pseudomonadota > Gammaproteobacteria > Moraxellales > Moraxellaceae > Acinetobacter > Acinetobacter sp. ANC 3882. The sequence goes on from NZ_JAKZGB010000001.1 coordinate 1,054,637, forward strand.
CAATCAGGTGGCCTGATTGAAGCATGTGAAGTGGCAAAAATTGCCAATCTCGCAGGTATAGACCTCTACGGTGGCACCATGCTTGAAGGCCCTGTTGGAACAATTGCCTCTGCACATGCATTCTCAACATTTAGTAATTTAGCAGCAGGAACTGAACTGTTCGGCCCCCTACTGCTCACGGAAGAAATTTTAAAAACACCACTTCAATATGGCAATTTTGAACTCAAAATTCCAACTGGTCCAGGTCTCGGCATTGAGCTGGATGAAGACAAAATCGACAACCTACGTCGTCAATAATTCAAGGAGTTGACATGCTTTTCCACGTACGAATGGATGTAAACATCCCTCTGGATATGCCAGTTGAAAAAGCCAATGAAATTAAAGCTGTTGAAAAAGCATATTCACAGGACTTACAGCGTCAAGGCAAATGGCGTCATATCTGGCGCATCACCGGTCAGTACTCAAACATCAGTATTTTTGATGTAGAAAGTAATGAGGAACTGCACAATATTTTACAGGGATTACCTTTATATCCTTATATGAATATTGAAGTGATGCCCCTGAACCGACACCCCTCTGCCATCCGTGAAGACGATAGCTAAGCAGCCATCATCGACAAAGCTAGATCAGTTAAACACACAGAAATTGAACAAGGAATGTGGCAAGCCAAAGAACCAGCTAAAGCGCAAGTTCGCAAGCCACAAAAAAACGATCATACTTCAGGAGAATACGTATGAACCGCCAAGAAATTAACACTCTCGTAAAACAAATGAATGTTGACACAGCAACGGGTGAAGTAAACCCACGCGTACAACAAATCGTAGTACGTCTTGTTGAAGATCTTTTTCAGGCAATTGAAGATCTGGATATTTCTCAAAGCGAGCTATGGAAAGGTTTAGAGTATCTTACCGATGCGGGTCAGGCCAATGAGCTTGGGTTATTGGCGGCTGGTCTCGGCTTGGAACACTATCTAGATTTGCGTGCAGATGAAGCAGATGCTAAAGCCGGGATCACTGGTGGTACGCCACGTACTATTGAGGGTCCACTTTACGTTGCAGGCGCACCAGAATCTGTCGGTTTTGCACGTATGGATGATGGAACTGAGTCAGACAAAGTAGATACGCTGTTTATTGAAGGGATTGTTACTGACCAGAATGGCAATATTATCGAAGGTGCCAAAGTCGAAGTTTGGCACGCCAACAGCTTAGGCAATTATTCATTCTTTGACAAATCACAATCAGACTTTAACTTACGTCGCACCATCTTGTCTGATGCAAATGGTCAATATATTGCACAAACCACGATGCCTGTGGGCTACGGCTGCCCTCCTGAAGGAACCACACAAGCCCTACTCAATCAGTTGGGTCGTCATGGTAATCGTCCTTCTCATGTACATTACTTCGTATCTGCACCGGGCTACCGCAAGCTAACGACACAATTCAATATTGAAGGTGATCAATACCTCTGGGATGACTTTGCCTTCGCAACACGTGAAGGTCTTGTCGCAACAGCAGTCGATGTCACTGATGCAACTGAAATTGCACGTCGCGGTGTCGATAAACCATTCAAACACATTACTTTTAATGTTGAATTAGTCAAAGAAACAGCGGGTGCACCAAGTTCAGAAGTTGAACGTCGTCGCGTTGGTGCTTAAAGCAAAAGATTTACTGTGAGCTATTTGTTAGCTCACAGTTTTTAAATTTCTATACATACCCAGCAAAAGAGGCATGTATAGAAATTTAAAAACATGGATAAAAGGTTGGCCTTATGATTGATAAAAGCAAGCTCTCATTAACCGAGGCGCTATCACAAATCAAAGATGGAGCAACCATCATGATTGGTGGTTTCGGCACCGCAGGACA